>NZ_MUXE01000010.1 GCF_003063245.1 Arcobacter caeni
ATAATCAACTGTACTGTTGAATCCTTAAACTCTTGACTATATTTACTTTGTCTCATTTGCAACCTTTATTCATTTATTTTATCTCAGAATCTTTTAATTCTGAGTATGAATTTATGTTACCTCTCCATAGAACCATTTTCATATACATCATCAGTGAATCCTGGATATAGCTCTTCAAAACCTATTTTCATAGCTTCTACTGCTGCATCAAAGTCATCAAATGTACCGAAATCTACACAATGGTCATTGAAATATTTGTTATATTGGCTTATTTTGTAATAAGTAGTACTAAAATCTTGTGGATTTCTGAAAGTTTTAAAAGTCACAAACTCATCATTTGTACCTTCTCTTTCAACTATTGCATTTGTGAGATTTTTATAATCTTCAAAAACTTGAGAGTTTTTAACTTCATCTTTGAATATTTTTACATATCCAACATTTTTTGTATTTATTATTAATTTTTTCATTATTTTTTACTCTTTCTTAGTATAAAAGCACTATGTGCTATTGATTAACCAAGAGAGTAAGCACTATTATCCATAGAGGATAAAGTTTTACCCTCTATGGCAACAGTTTTATTTTTATATTAAATTAGACAATAAAAAATCCTCCAAAATTAATTGGATTTCAAAATAACAGTAAGTTATATTATTGGATTTTTATTTGTGTGTTAAGTTATTTTATATGAATATACAGAACTTATAACTCTAAGTCTTGCTATTTTTTTTAGTTTGAACCGTGTTTTTTCTGAGAATATTTTGATTGACCGTTATTATAACGATTTTGTGCAACCACAAATATTCCACCAATAAAAAGTAAAATTGTTCCTAAAATTTCTAGTATCATTTTTTTTCCTTTTGATAGTGACTTCTTATAGATGCTCCAATTAGTATAAACATTATACCATAAGATAAAACAAAAAATAGGAAGTTTTCTTTTAAAATATATTCATAAATTCCTGCACCAGTTACACTTCCTCCAATCATATACAACGAATCACCAAATATATGCAATTTGTTATCTAATTTTGGATGAGTGATTATTTCCATATATACATAATCTATTTTTTCTTTTAATATTTCCAAAAAGAATAACAAAAAGATAAAAACAATTTCTATAATGATTATTTCCATTAAATTCTAAGTTTATTTAGATTTTCAAGGATAACTTTATCAGTAGGTACATATTTCAGATATTTGTTAATTGTTTCCATTTGCGTGGAGTGGATGAGCTTATGAACTTCTTTAGTAATTAATACTAAATTGTTATAGTTATCTAATCCACCTTGACTTCTTGGTTTAATGTGATGACATTCCATACTTCCAACTTCTAACTCTATACACCTCTTTACTTGATGGACTAATATCAAGACCTGTTTTTGTAATTATAGTTGCAAACCTAACTAGCTTCTGCTAACACTTCATCAGAAAGCAGCATCAAATCATTTGGAATATTCTTATCATATAAAATCTCATACATTTTTACCTCTTTGTCTAAGTTCTTTTATTAACTCATCATGAGAAATTGAATGTTCAAGTTTACCATTTGGCATTCTTTCATCTATAATATCTGCTATTGCATGGTATTCAAGAGAATTATCAGCCAACTCTTTTATTCTTTGGTATTCATCAAAAGCTATCATAACAACTTTTGGTTTATTACTTTTAAATATAGCAATCTTTTCAATAGTATTAGATGCTACACTTTCAACAACACTATTAAGCGTTCTTCCTAGTTCTGTTATACCAATCATCTCTTTTTCTGTATATGAAACCATTGTATATCCTTTTCAATGTATTATTAACTGTATTTTAACACACCTTTTTAAATGTATCTTTAAATATATGTGCAATTTTGTTTTTATAGGAAATCAAAGGAGTGGCTTTTGCACCAATCGATAATAGCTTATTATAACATTAAATTTATGATAGAATTTTAGGAAATACTAGATGCAGACACAGTTTGAACAGTCCCCTCAGAAAAGTTCTTGAATATAAACTAAATAGTATTAATGGAGTCTCTTTAGTGTTTCTTATCCGACCTTGATATGTCTCTTCACTTCTGATTAAAAACATAAGGGATATTCACCATATTATTGTCATCATTCCCATCAAATTCTTTTTTACTTATCTCTTTTTTAAAGAGGAGAGACGAGTATGTCTTTTCTTGAGGACTCTTCTTATCAAATAAGGTCTCATCGTTAATTTTTAAAAGCTCTTCACTCTCTTCTAAGGCATCTAATCCTCTTAATACATCAATAAACTTTTCTAGTGTAATCTTTCCATTTATTTCAAACTGTTGATAGCTACGATAGCTCATTCCTATGTGTTTTGCAAAAGATTTTTGGTCCCCATAATGATGCATATTTTGCTTACGCTTTTGTTTTGCTCTTCGTGCCAATTCTTTGATAATTTCTTCTGTTGATGCTAAACTGAAATCTAATTCTTTCATAGTTTATCTCCTTTACTGAACAATTCATCTACAATATTTGTCTCATCCAATATTTGATTTGCAAATGCCTCAGGAATGCCATAACTAAGGCAGTCTTTTACTAATTTTGTGTGCTTAATCTCTATCATCATTTGAATATTCTCTTTCAAAAATGATTCACTAATATTATATGGTTTAAAAACATCTTTTAATTGCTCAAATGTAGCACGATTAAGGGAATAGTTACCTAATAGCATTTGATGATATCCATTGCTCGTATATGTTAGGTCATACGCTGGGGCAAAGGCCCATTTCCCTTCGCTATTCATTAAAAATGAAAAGTTACGGGAATGATCATCTCTGTTTCCAAAAATTGCATTGAATAGAATAATCTTTACCATTTGTTCTTTATGAACTTGATGTAAATTGAGTTTCTGAGCAATTCTAAACATATCCATATAATCATTATATGTCTCCTGAGGATTTTGATGCATCATACCTGATAAGGAGTGCATATGAAATCTTTCATTATTCCGTCTATCGAATCTATATGTTACAAAATGAGAACGGCCATCGTGTTCTAATAACTCACAAGTACTCATAGTAATACCAGATTCTTTTGCAAATAAATGATACAAATACTCTAATTTAGTAGGAATAGAAGCTTCTTTATACTTTTTCCCTAATGTTGGGTACATTGATATATCGCGATCATCATATTTAATGATAACAGGATAATATCCTTTAGGAAAATTTCCTTGTTTTCTTGTTAAACTTATAGTTTTATCTTTGGGATTAAAACCTACCATCGCTTTTGCTCTTGCTCCACCACCAGCAGAATTTGAAACAGCAATAAGTGTTTTTAATGTTAGCTTAGAATTATGATTGTTTTCATAATCTTCAATTAAAAGCTTTTTTGACTCAGCATATAATTGTGAGACATTTAATATTTCTTTATAATTATCTGTTTCGTATAAAGATGGATGAAATTCTAAAGCACCTAATGTATGGCTACCCAAAAACTGTAATCTTTCCATAGTCGTAGGCCTTCTTTTTAGATGCTCATAAATAAAGCGATCCATGTAATTCATACCATAGCTACCAGGTAGATGATCACTAATTAAACCAGGTAATCCATATTGATATTTAAGGTGAGAAAAATTGTATACATTTTGACTTGTTACTGGCATCTTGACAGGGGAGAAATCAAGGTTGTTAGTTTGTAAATATTTAAATTTAACAATACCTTTGTGTTCTACAAGCTGTCCAACATCATTTCCCCATGCTTTAACATAAATCATTTAGCTTCCTTAATATACTATATATTTGTATATTATAGTACTTTTATAGTAAAATATACATAATTTTAGTATATAAATTTTTTTATTAAAGTTTATTTATCTAGTAATTTTAATTCCACTTCATTTAATGATTTTAAAGTATCTGCATCCAAATATTTCTTTACTGTTGTAAAACTTATTCATTTTATTTTAATGTAGAATTATTTAAATTCTTTGTCTGAAATAAGGTTACCACTCCAGGTAATATTTGACCTTAAAAATATGGTGACACAAAAACGGCACATTAACTAGCTAAATTCGATGGCTTGGTAAATTAGTGTTAAAGTTATTTTAATGTACAATAATTACTATTTAAAGCCTTGGAGAGTTTATGTATAAAATATTGTTGCTTATGTTTATTTCACTTTTTTTTGTTTCTTGTAGTTCAAAAAATAATGCATTTAAGTATTTTGAAAAAGATGAAATCGAAACAAAAGGTGTTCAATACACTAAAAAAACAGATATATTAAAAGATAATGAAGTTGATGTTATATTTTGGGCAACTTATTTAAACAAAGTAGATAAGAAAATTTCTGATACAAATGAAGAATTATTTCTAGTTTCAGTTTATTTTACAAATAAAGAATCACAAGATATTTTTGAAAATAATTACTCATTTTTACTAAATGAAATAGAACCAACTTCATTTGAGAAAGTTGATAAAGATAATGAAAACTTCAAAAGTTTAATGTTAAAAAATAATTGGGGAAAATATTATTTAGTAAAATTTAAAAGCCAAGATGTTTATAATTTAACTATTAAATTAAAAAATGAAGCTTCTAGTTCAGCTCAATTAAGCTTTGAAAAATAGTTGAGAAATCTATTTTATTTTCATTATTTAGATAATTATTATAAATATAATAATTAGCTAATACTTTCTTCCCATATTCTCGTGTTTCAGCAAAAGAAATTAATTCCATACTTAAAAAAGGTTCATATTTAGCTCTTGTTTTAAATAAACCTTTTTTTAATTGAGACCTTGTATATCCTGCTCCACCATTGTATGCATAAGCAATAAATAAAGGATTGTTATTAAATTGTTTCACTAAATCATCTAAATGAAAACTTCCATATCTTATATTCATACTTGGAATAAATTGTTCATAAATATTATAATCTTCATTTAGTTTTTTGGCTATATCAGATGATAAAAATGGCATGATTTGCATTACGCCTTGAGCAGATGAAAATGAGATAGATGAAGGTATAAAATGACTTTCTTGTCTGGCTATTGAATAAATTAATACTTGTTTGTCTACATCATAATTTTTTACTATATTCCTATAAGGTGTAATGAAATATTGTTTTTTATATTTATTAAATCTTTCTAAAACAAAGGCATGATGAGCTAGAGTATTTTCATCTGAAAATAAATCTTCATATTTTTGAAGTTTAGATTCATCAAAATTCTTTTTTGTATCATCTAAAACTTTCATCCATTCAAAAGGATCATATATATTAAATGATGATTTTGTATTTTTTAATGGAATAGAATACTCAATATTATCGATTTCTAAATTGAGTAATTCTTTTGCATATAATGAATAAATATTATTATCCCAACTTAGAGCTAATTCTTCAAGATATAGTTGGTTTTGAGTTAATAAATAAATCCAAAATAAGCATTTGTCTTTTGATGTTCTTAAATATGTTTTTTGATTTGCTTCATTGAAAAATTTTAATGCAACATTTAAATTGTCATTATTTACTGCATTAATTCCTAATGAAAACAAATTTTCAGAATTCATTTGAGGATTATTTTCCACTGATAATAAAGATTTTTGTAAATTAACTAAGCTTTTATCATAAATCACATATCTAAGAAATCTCTCAAAGTTTTTACTTTTAATAATTTTATTTATTAATTCTTGATTTAAAGATTTATTAAAAAACTTATTTCTATACTCTTTATTTAAATCAAAAAATAGTCGAGAAAATCTATCCATATCTGAATTTATCAAAGAATTAAAAGGATTATCTGATGCAATTATTTGTAAATCTTTTTTTAAAGTAGGGTAGGCATCAAGTTTAGTAATAAAAAAATGTAAATCATTTTTTGAAATTTCAGTAGCTTCATTTAAAGATAATCCTAATGCAATACATTTAGAATCTTCTTTTTTTAGTTGTTCAATTGTCGCACGATAACATCTTAATTCTTCTGGTGGTAAAGTTTTAAATTTTTTATTATAAGCTTTCTTAACATTAGAATTTGATTCATTTGCCATATCATAAGCTACTTTTGCATCTTCAATTGAAGTATCATCTTGTTCTAAATATTGAAGAATAAAGAAATCTTTAGCAGTAGATTTAGGTTTTTGTTCAAGCCATTCTATTGTAACTTTAAAATCTTTTTTAAACATATCTGTAGTGTTTGTTGAAGCACTAACAGATATATTAAATAAAAAAATTAAATAAATACTAAATACGAGTTTTTTCATATACTAAGAATGATTTTAAAATAGGATATTTTTTAAGAAAGTTTCTAAAAATATTAAAGCAAAAATCAAAATAATAGGTGCTAAATCCATTCCACCAAAAACAGTTGGAATATATTTTCTAATAAGTGCATAAGCTGGTTCTGTTAATCTATAAAGCATTTGAACTATAGGATTATAAGGATCTGGTCTAACCCATGATAAAATTGCTGAAATAATAATAACCCATTTATATAAAAATATAACACTTAAAACAACAGTAAATATCGAACTTAAAAGTGCATCTATCATTTTATAATTTCTCCTAAATAATTTTTAACTAAAGGATAAATATCAGAAATATTAGGTCCATTATCAGCACCTGTTAAAATATATCTTAATGGCTTAAATAAATTTTTACCTTTTAACTCTGTTTGCTCTGAAACATACTTTTTTAATTCTTCAAAATCATCAAAAAATGGCGCTTTTTCTAAACAATTTTTTAATTTAGAAAATTCTTCTTCAAAACCTTCACAAGAAGTTTTAGGTGCAAAAATTGGAGCAATTTTTTCTTTTATCTCTTTTATCGTACTAGCTTCTTCTAAAAATAATTTTCCAAGTTTCCCAATATCAGCATCAACAAACCCTAGGATTTTAGAAAGTCTTAATTCATCAATAGTTTGAAGATGTTTTCTATTTATAAATCTTAATTTATCAATATCAAACTTTGCAGAACTTCTTGAAATATTTTCAATTTTAAACCACTCAATTGCTTCTTCTAAGCTAAATATTTCAGTTGGAGTTTTATTTCCCATTAAAACTAAATAATTTGCAATAGCACTTGGTAAAAAACCTTCTTCAATTAGCCATTTTACTGAACTAGCATCATCTCTTTTTGACATTTTTTTACCAGTTTGAGCATTTAAGATAATTGGAAGATGAACATATTTAATCTCTTTTGTATAACCTAAAGAGTTTCTTATATGAATTTGTTTTGGAGTATTCGAAACATGATCTTCACCACGAATTACAATTGAAATATCCATAATCATATCATCAACTGAACAAGCATAGTTATAAGTAGGCGTTTTATCTTGTCTTAAAATAATAAATGAATCAACATCAAAAGGTGCATAATCAAAATTTCCTTTTAATAAATCAGTAAATTTAATATTTGATTCTGGTTTTTTTATTCTAACTGTAAAAGGTGCATTTGTATTTAAAACTGTTTCGTCAGATAAAGTTTCACAAAAACCATCATATCTAAATGGTTTTCCATCTTTTATAGATTGTTCTCTTAATTCATCTAATTTTGAATCAGAGCAAAAACAAGCAAAAGCTTTTTTTTGAGTCATCAGTTGAAGCGCCATTTTTTGGTGATATTTTAAAGAATCACTTTGATGAACAACACTTTTATATTCAATTGAAAAAAGATTAAGAATTTCTAAAATTTCTTTATCTTTTCCCTCAATATTTCGTTCAACATCTGTATCTTCAATTCTAATAATCAAATCTTCATTTAATTGTTTTGATACAATATAATTAAAAATAGCAACTCGTAAGTTACCAATATGCATATCTCCTGTTGGACTTGGGGCAAATCTTAACAAAATTATTTCCTTACTATTGAGAATGTTAAATTGTTAATCTCATTGTGAGATTTTATATAATTATTTAAATCAGCTAATTCTAAATTTTGAATTTTTTCTAATTCTTTTTGTGAATAATTAGGCTCTAATCCTCTATAATATAAAGTAAAAGCACTATTTAGTCTTTGAGACAATATTTCACTTCTTAATGGTTCACTTCCAGTTAAAAAGTTTTTTGCTGCTATTAATTCGTCATTCGTTACACCATTTTTAACAAAATCTTCAATTAATTCACCAACTAATTTTTTAGCTTCATCTGCGGTTTCATTTTTTGTTTGTAAATAACCGTTAAAATAAGAATGAGATTTATTTATAGAAATTGAACCATAAGCACTATAAGCTAATCCTCTTTTAACTCGTATTTCTTCCATAAGTCTTGAACCAAAACCAGAACCACCTAAAATAAATGAAGCAACTTTTGCTTTATAATTTTCTTCATCTTTAGAACTAATATTAAATGAACTTCCAAAATAAATATAAGCTTGTTGAGTATCTTTTATTAATACTTTTTCTTCTTTTTTAGAAGTAAAATTTACTTCTTCTAATTGAGCTTTTTTACCAACATTTAGTGTTTCTAAAAGAGGTTTTACTAATTTTTCAAACTCTTTTAATTCAAAATCTCCGCCTGCAACAATAATTAAATTTTCTAAACAAATAGTTTGAGTTATAAAGTTTTCTATGTCCTTTAATTCTATTTTAGAAATAGATTCAATCGTTCCAGAAGCTGAATTTTCAAGAGCTGTTCCTTTAAAAAGTACTGATTTTAGTTGATTATTAGCAACATAATCAAAATCATTTTCTTTTCTTTTTAATGAACCTGTTTGCATAGTTTTTAATTTATCTAAAGTATCTTGTGTATAATTTGGAGATTTTAAAAGTGTTGTTAAAAGTTCAATTCCTTTTTTTGATTGCTCTTTTAAATTTGATAACTCAATAACAAAAGTTTCAAAACCATTTGAAGTAGCCAAAGAAATAGCATTTTCTTCTAATTCTTGAGCAAATTTAGTAGCTCCTAATTCTTTTGTTCCTTCATTTAAAAGTTTTGAAGAAAGACTTACTAAACCACTTTTATTTTTATCTTGAATATATCCTGAATTTTGAAAAACTAACTGAAGATTTAAAATCGGTAAAGCTTTTTGTTCTTCAAAAATTACAGGTATTTGAACACCTTTTATATCAATATGCTTTATTGTAGCACTCATTAAACTTCCTTGTAATATTAAGAGAATAATTAAAAAATAATATTTTATTTTCATTAGATTTAGAACCTTTCTAAAATCTCATAAGCTGTATTTCTTTTTGCAGGATTTTCGCCTATATCTTTTATAAGTCTAATCATTTCATCTTGATTCATTCTGTTTGATGCACCTGCTGCTTTTACAACATTTTCTTCCATCATTGTACTTCCTAAATCATTTGCTCCAAATTTTAAAGCTAATTGTCCAACATAAGAACCTTGAGTTACCCATGAACTTTGCATATTTTTAAAATTATCCAAATAAAGTCTTGCAACTGCTAATAATCTTAAATATCTATTTGAAGATTGTGGTTTAATATCTGGAATTTCTGCTTTTAATAAAGTATTGTTTCCTTGAAAAGACCACATAATAAAGGCTCTAAATCCACCTGTTTTATCTTGAAGATTTCTAAGTAATTCCCAATGCTCGATAATTTCTTCATCAGTTTCAACTGTTCCAAACATCATTGTGGCTGTCGTTTTCATACCAATTGAATGAGCTAATTCATGAACTTCAATCCATTCAGCACTATCCATTTTATTTGGTGCAATAATATCTCTTACTCTATCACTTAAAATTTCAGCACCAGCTCCTGGAACTGAACTTAGACCTTTTGCTTGAAGTCTTTTTAAAACTTCTAAAATAGAAATTTTTGAAATTTTTGAAATATACTTTATTTCAATTGCAGAAAATCCATGAATAGTTATTTGAGGATATTTATTATGAATATGTTCAACTAATTCTTCATAATATTCAATTTTTAACTTTGGATGAACTCCACCTTGAAAAAGAATTTGAGTTCCACCAATTTCCAAAAGTTCATCTATTTTTTGATCAATTTCATCAAATTTTAAAACATAAGAATCTTCATCTTTCCCATGTCTAAAAAAGGCACAAAACTTACAATCAACCCAACAAACATTTGTATAATTGATATTTCTATCAACAATAAAAGATGTTGTTTTATCAGGATGAAGTTCGGATTTTTTTTCACTTGCTAATATCCCAAGTTCTAATAATGAAGCATTTTTTATTAAATTAAGTGCATCACTATTTGTTAATCTCTTACTTTTATCAATATTCATTCTTTTAACCATTAAAAACTAGAACCTAAAGAGAACTCAAATGAAGATGTTTGATCACCTGGTTCATTATCAAGAGCTTTTGCAAATATTAACTGTAAAGGTCCCATAGGTGAAATCCACTCAAGTAAAGCTCCTGTTCCAGATCTTTTAATATCACCAAAAGAGTCTTGACCAATCATTCCATAATCATAGAATACTCCCCATCTCATTTTTGCACTTGGAATTAAAGGAAAACTCATTTCAGCTGAATTTGCCCATAAATTTTTATATGGATCTGTTTTATAACCTGTTTCATTTTGAGGGAATGCATAAGATTTATATCCTCTTAGAGTTTTTGCACCTCCAAGATATAAAGAATCTCCTTGATTAATTTGTCCATTATCAACTAAAATTTTCATTTGTGTTTTAAGTCTTAAAACCCAATCTAATTCTGCTAAATCTTCAAGTGAATAGAAATATTTTCCATAAGTAGTTGATTTTAAATATTTAGAATCTCCACCAACACCTGCATATTCAAGTGATGTTCCAAGTTTCATACCTTCTCTTGGAAAGTAGAAATCATCTGTATTATCAAAATTTAAATATGGAGTAATTGAACTTGAAATATAATCTTGAGATTCATAAATTTCTTTTGTTCTATCTCTTGTTGCTAAAAAATCTGAAGAATAATCATAATCTTCACTTACAAAATCTAGTCTATATCTAGCTCCTGCATATAAATCTCTAACTAATTGTTTTCCAATAGCAACAGAGAAACCTTTTGTATCTATATTTGAATCATATTTATCTCTATTAATTTCAGCTTTTGTACTATGAACTTCAACTTCACCATTATAATCACTATCATTAATAGCTGGATTTTTTAAACTTAACTCAAATCTATTACTTCTTGCAGATAAATCAGCACTTAAACCTAATCCTAGACCTGAACCAAACATGTTAACTTCAGTAATAGATCCATTTACCATCATTTTATCGTAAGAACCATATCCTCCACCTAACATTAATGAACCAGTTGCTGCTTCTGTAACTTTTACAACAATATCAAGTTTTTCGTCACTAACTCTTTTTTCTTCAATATTAACACTTTCAAAGAATCTTGATCTTTTTAATTTATTAGTTGAACTTTTGAAATCAGTTAGATTATATAAATCTCCAGGAGCTAAATAAACATCTCTTCTTACAACTCTATCAAGAGTTTTTGTATTTCCAGATATTTTTACATCATTTATATAAACTTTTTTACCTGGAATTACATTATAAACAACATCAACTTTTTGATTTTTTTCATCTTTTATTAAATCAAATTTAACATCAACAAAAGCATAACCTTTATCAGCTACTTGAGTTCTTATGTACTCTTGATCTTGTCTTAGTTTTTTTATATTAAATGTATTTCCAACAATTAATTTTAATTTAGGATAAATAGTTTGTGGATCAACAATAGAAGAATCTAAATATATTTTTATACCACTAGTAGTATATTTTTCACCCTCAGCTATAAAAAAATCTAATTTTGCTTGATTTGATGCAAAATCTATATCTAAAAAGGGTTCTTTTACTTGTGCATCTAAATAACCTTTTTCATAATATAATTCATTAATTCTTTTTGCATCATATTTTAATTGATCAATTTTTACTTCACCATCATTTTGCCCAAACCACCAAGAAGCAAACTCTATTTCTTTATTAGCAGTTACATGATCAAAATCATCTTGTTCTAATTTATTTGCACCATGATAATTTGCTTTTTTAATGATTATTTCATCACCTTTATTTACATTAAAAGTAACTTTTAAAGATTGGTCATTGATTCTTTCAATTTCAGTTTCTACAACAGAATTTATAAATCCTTCACTAGCTAGCATACTAAGAAGCTTTTCTTTTGCTTCTTTTACTCTTTTTTCAGTATACATAGCACCTTTTTTTAAATTTATGGCACTTCTAACAGCATCCAAATCTTCAGGTCTTGATTTATAACCTTTTATATCAACATTTGAAATAGAAGGTTTTTCTTTAAATATAAATTTCAAAATACCATTTTCACTTGAAACTGCAATATCATCAAAATAACCATACTTATAAAACTTAAGTACAGCATCATTTAACTTATCTTTATTTAGTTCTTCACCAACTTTCATTGACAAAGTTTCATTTAAAATTTCCGGAGATAACTTATTTACATCTTTATATTCTATTGATTTTATTGTATCTGCGCTTAGTGCTGCTGCACAAGCTAAAGAAAATAGTACGACTTTATTTTTCACAACTGTCCTTAATTTCATTATAGGTCAATAATATAGCTAAATATAGTTTATATAAATATTAAGATATAATTTTATTTCAAATTATTAGAAGGGTTATATTTTGAATATAGGAATTATTGGTTTAGGACTAATGGGTGGTTCTTTAGCAAAAGCTGTAAAAAGATATGGAATTGCTAACAAAGTTTATGGTTTTACAAATAGTGAAAAAAATAAAAAAGATATTTTAGATTTAAATTTAGTTGATGAATTGGTAGATTTAGAAACACTAAAAAAAGTTTCAGATGTTATTATATTGGCAATTCCTGTTGATGCAATAATTGGAATGTTTCCAGATTTTTTAGATATAAACGAAAATACAACTATAATTGATATGGGTTCTACAAAAGAATATATTGTAAAAAGTATTCCAAAAAAAATTAGACAAAATTTTATAGCTGCTCATCCAATGACTGGAACTGAAAAATCAGGTCCAAAAGCTGCTATTGATGATTTATATGAGGGAAAAACAGTTGTTTTTTGTGATTTAGAAGACAATGGCAATTTACATGTAAATAAAGCTTTTAAAATTTTCCAAGCAATTGGAATGAGAATAGTTGTAATGGATAGTAATCAACATGATATTCATGCATGTTTTATGTCACATTTACCTCATATTTTATCTTTTTCTTTGGCAAATACAGTTATGAGTCATGAAGATCCAAAATCAATTATAGCCCTTGCTGCTGGTGGATTTAAAGATATGAGTAGAATTGCAAAATCAAGCCCTAGAATGTGGGGAGATATTTTTAAACAAAATAAAAAAAATCTTTTAGCTTCTATTGATTTATTTGAGAATCAACTTCAAAATGCAAAAAAAATGCTTGAAGAAGATAATTACGAATTATTAGAAGAGTGGATGAAAAAAGCAAACACTCTTCATGAGATACTATAAATATAGTATCTCTTTTAGTTTATACTGTTAATTGCTTCAAAAACTTTTATTGCTTGATAGTGTTCTTTTACATCATGGCATCTAATAATTGAAGCACCATTTTTTATTGATTGCAAATGAATAGCTAAAGTTCCAGAAAGTCTATCTTCTATTGAAGTTGGGATTATTTCATTTATCATTGATTTTCTACTTGCACCTATTAATAATTCATATCCAAAATGTTTAAAATGTTCTAGATTTTTTAATAATAAAAGATTATGTTCCAAAGTTTTTCCAAATCCAATTCCAACATCTAAAACAATATCTTTTATTCCAAAACTTTGAGCTTTTTGTATTTGGTTCTTAAAATATTCATTTATTTCTAAAATCACATTTTCATAAAAAGGTTCTTTTTGCATGGTTTGTGGATTATTTTGCATATGCATTATCACAACTTGTGCATTATATTTTGAAGCTATTTTGCAAACTTCATCATTTTGTAATCCTGTAATATCATTTATAATTTTAAAACCTTTATTTAAAACATAATCAATTACTTTTGGAGAATAAGAATCTATTGAAAAATCAACTTTTTCATAGTATTTGTTTTTATAAATAGTGTCAACTATATCTTTTATTCTTAATAACTCAATATTTTCATCAACTGCAATACTTCCAGGTTTTGAAGAAACAGCACCAATATCAATAATGTTTGCACCATCTTCAATCATTTTTTCAATTAGAAAAGAAGCTTGAGAATTATCAAATCTACTATTTTTAAAAAATGAGTCTTCATTTGCATTTAAAACACCCATAATTTTTGTTTTGTAGTTTTGCTCTTTTACATAATCTTTTAAAGATTTAGCCAACTCTTTTAAACCAAAAGGCTGAGCTAACTCTTTTCTAGCTAATGTTTCAAAATGTTTTGTAGTTCCTATTAATACAGCATCTACATATTTATCTTGAGCAATTATTACACCACTTGGAACTGCTAACTCAGCTCCAATTGATAAGGCATCTTGTTTTAAAATATTTGCAGCACCAACATGCATATTTTTTATATATAAAGTATGAAGTTTTGATTTTTTTGAAAGAATTGAAATTCCTCCACTATCACAACCTAAACTCTCATAAAACTTCTTTGTGTCACTTATTGATATTTTATATGTTTGCATATAAAACCTTTTTAATGTTTATTTTTTTGATTTGCAATTGATAAAAGTAGGGTAGTTATTACATTTATTGGTCTTGAATTTAATTCAATTAGTTTTATTGATTTTGAAAAGAAATCAAGTTCTTTGTGAGATAATTTGATTTTTTGTTTATTTACTTTTATTAAAATTGTTTCAACAATCTCTTTTGCTTCACTTTTAGAAATTTTCTGATTCTCTTTTAAAAAATTATAAATATCTTTTAAATCTAATTTATTTAAATCTAATATTGATTCTTTTTTTAAGATAGATTTTTTAAGATTTTTGTATGCCAATCTTGAATAAATTGTTGGAAGTAAAGATGATTTTGAATTTGTAATAATTATAAATATAACATTTTTAGGAGGTTCTTCTAATATTTTTAATAAAGAGTTTTGAGCCTCTTTTCTAAAAGTTGTTCCACATAAAAAAATATATTTCTTTTCACTTGTTGCAATATAAGCTTCTTTAATAGCTAAAGTTGCTTGAAGTAATAAAAACTCTTCTTTTTCTTCATTTTTAATAATTCTTGTCGAGTGCGCAGGATAATTTGGTAATAACTCACTTAAAGTTGTTTCAATATCATTAACTATTAAAATAGTTGAATAATCTATAAAATTCATCAAATTAATTTTCTACATTTATTTCAGCAAATAAAGAAGCACTTACTGATTTATTATATAATCTAAACATTTGTAAAAGTTTCATATCTAAAGCTTCATCACTTGATTTTAGATTAAAAGCATCTTGTTTTTCTTCATCAAATAGCCATAAAAAAGAGTTTTTAGATACTTTTGGGATAACTGCTCTTACATCTTGACTTCTTCCAATATACCAAAAACAATATCCATTTGGAAAAGAAATACTTAACATATCTTTTATATATGAAATATCTTCATCAGATTTAATAGTATCAATATATCTATAAAATGATTTAAAATCATAATATGGTAAAAAAGGTCTATTTAATTTTGTAGAATTTATATTTCCCAAAATATATTCTAAGAACCATTCTCTTTCTTTGTCAGTTACTACAATTATTGAAAAACCTCTTTCTAGAAGATTATGAATATTTTTAGACACCAACGGTGTCCATTCATATTTTTTTTCTTCCAACCAAGGAGATATTAATCTATCTTCCCTAATTGTGTCGACAGTCCAATTTAAAAATTCTTGCACTACTATTTATCCAAATTATAAGCATCATGTAATGCTCGTACGGCTAATTCTGCGTATTTTAAATCAATAATCATAGAAATTTTGATTTCACTTGTTGAAATAATTCTAATATTAATATTTTCATTAGCAAGTGCTGTGAAAGCTTTTGATGCAACTCCTGTATGAGACTTCATACCAACACCAACAATTGATACTTTACAAATAGCTTCATTATAATCAATTTTTTCAGCTTGAGTTTTAAACTTTTCCATAACATTTTTACAAATTAACAAATCTGTTGTTGGAATAGTAAAATCTAAATCTGTTTTACCATCAACACCAACTGTTTGAACAATCATATCAACATTTATATTTGCATCTGCAAGTGAAGTAAAAATTGAAGCTGCAATTCCTGGTTTATCAGTAACTCCATACATTCCAACTCTGATTTGATTTTTATCTAAAGCAATTCCACTTACAATTGGTTTTTCCATAATATTTTCTTCCTTTGTTATTAATGTACCTTCAACTTCTGGCGTAAAGCTGCTTCTTGATACTAAATTTACATTTAATTTTTTTGCCATTTCTACTGATCTATTTTGTAAAACTTTTGCACCTAAAGATGCTAATTCTAACATTTCATCATAAGAAATCATTTCTAATTTTTTTGCTTTTGGTTCAATTCTAGGGTCTGTTGTATAAATACCATCAACATCTGTATAAATCTCACAAACATCTGCTTCAATAGCACCTGCAATTGCAACAGCTGTTAAATCACTTCCACCACGACCAAGAGTTGAAACTCTTAATGTATCTTGTGCCACGCCTTGAAAACCAGCAACAACAATAATATTTCCTTCTTTTATTGCTTCTTTCATTTGTGTTGTATCAATTGATTCAATTCTTGCTTTTGTGTGAGCATTATCTGTAATGATTCCAGCTTGTCTTCCACTCATTGACATGGCTTTATAACCCATTTCATTTAAAGCAATTGATAAAAGTGCAGAAGTTACTCTCTCACCAGAACTTAAAAGCATATCAATTTCATCTGCTTTAGGAGTTTTTGAATAATATTCAGCATATTCTATTAATTTATTAGTTTCTCCACTCATCGCAGATACAACAGCAATAACATCATGACCTTCGTCTTTTATTTTTTTAATGATATTTGCAACATTTTGAATTCTATCAAGTGTACCAACACTTGTTCCACCAAACTTAAGTACTTTTAACATCTAATTTTTATCCTTTTTAAATATAACCCTCAGTTTTAAAATAATGTAGAACTTGTTTATAAACAGTTCTTTTAAAAAAAGTTATATAATCATAAATATTTTTAGTAGGCACGAATTTATATTCGCTAAATTCAGGAATTTCTGTATTAATATTTATTTTAGCGCCTTTTTTCAGTTTCACTAAATAATATTTTTGTCTTTGTCCATCGTAAGGATACATCCTTTTTGCAATAGCTGCTGGAAATTCATAAGATACCCAACTTGGGTATTCAGCTATAATTTCAACATCTCTTGTTCCGATTTCTTCTTCTAATTCTCTAAATAATGCTTCTTTTGATGATTCTCCCTCATCAATACCACCTTGAGGAAATTGCCAAGCATTCTCCACATCAGTTCTTGAAGCTATAAATATTTCGCATATATGAGGATATTTTGCTGATAGTACAATTGCTGCTACATTAGGTCTAAATTTTTTTTTCTCGTTGTTAATTGTGATTTCATTTTTATCAGTCATAAATATATATTCCCTTATAATTAGCCAGATATTTTACAAAAACTAGGATTAAAAATTGCTTTTATATATACACATTCCCTTTTGCGATAGTAAATGTTTTTACTGCGCTTTTAATTCATACACAGATAGATTTCACCTAAAACATGAATATATGAATGCATTAAAAAAACAACTAAAAAATGACCTTGAAAATTATGTAATTAAACATAATAAAAAAATAGAAACTGTTTTCATAGGTGGAGGAACTCCCTCAACAATTAAGCCTTCTGAATATGAAGAAATATTTGAAATGATAAAACCACATTTAGAAGAATTTACAGAAATTACAAGCGAAGCAAATCCAAATTCAGCATCCTATGAATGGCTTGAAAACATGAAAAAACTAGGCGTAAATAGAGTAAGTTTTGGAGTTCAAAGTTTTGATAATGATAAGCTGAAATTTCTTGGTCGAGCTCATAATAGTAATAGTGCTATAAAAGCTATACAAAATGCAAATAGTATAGGTTATAAAGGTATTAACTGCGATATAATATATGGTGTACAAAATGATACTATGGAAAGCTTAAAGAAGGATTTCGATACAGCTTTTTCGTTACCAATTACTCATCTTAGCGCGTATTCTTTAACCATTGAAGAAGGTACAAAATTCTTTGATAGATCTAGCGTAAAAATTGATGATGAAGAGTTATCTTATGAGATTTTTGATTATATAAATAAACAAGGTTTTCATCAATATGAGATTTCAAATTTCGCAAAAAATAAAGAATCAGAATCAAAACACAACTATGGATATTGGCAACATAAAGAGTATTTAGGAGTAGGAGCTGGTGCTGTTGGATATGTGAATCAACATAGATATTATCCATCTAAAAGTTTAGAGGAATATATAAAAAATCCATTAGAATATGAGTTGGAAAAGATAGATGAAAATGATGTTAAAACAGAAAAAATCTTACTTGGATTTAGAAGTTTAAATGGAGTTGAAATATCACTTTTTAATGAAGAAGAAATGAAAAAAATAGATGATTTGATTCAATATGACAAAGTTTATATAAAAGAAAATAGGATTTTTAATAAAAATTTTCTACTTTCAGATGAATTAGCCTTATATATTTTGGATTAATCTATTAATCAAACTTATAATTTGAAAATATAAGTTTGATTTGTTGGTTTATTTTTAAATAAGCTTAAAAAGTCGCACTTTTTACAAAAAGTATTTGACATAAAATCGACACACTAAAATTTATTCTGTTATACTTATACAATAACAAAATTATGGATTTATTAGGTATGTATTGATAAGTGAAAACTATTTATATATAATTCTTTCATGTAAAACATAACGAAAATTAGTGAATTGGCTGGACTCCGTTTTTGCGTCGGGCCTTACTCCGACATTACTGTCCGGTTTCGACCGATTTTTGCATTAAATCAAAAAAACCTCCTAGAGAGGTTTTCCCTTTTGGGTTTTTTCAAGCCTATATTAAGGTTTGGAAAAGTTTAAAAATAAGGCTATAAATATTATCTATTTATTTTCAAGCCACCTGTAGTGTCTATTTGAAATTGATTATATTTTTTGAAGGTAGATTAAATAAAGCTTTAAATATCTGATTTGATAGGTCTCTTTATTTGTTCCATAATCCCTTAATATTTGTGAAACTTTGTAGTTTTTACTTTTTGAACACTTTGTGGAACAGGGAAAATTAATATAAATACTTCGTGTTCCAAAAGTAAGAGGTTTTGGAAGAGAATGTTCAGATCTTTTTGTCCTATCTCTTAATGATAGATTATTTTATCTCAGAATCTTTTAATTCTGAGTATGAATTTATGTTGCCACTCCAATAGAATAAATCAAATTTATGAAATGTTAAAAAACAATGTTCATGGTATGACAATAACTGAATTATCAAAAGAGTTAGATGTTAGTACAAAAACAATTCAAAGAGATTTGTATGAAGTATTAAATAGTTTTGGAGCTATAAAAGAGGGGCGAACTTAGAAAATAGACCCAAAACTACAAGAAGATAATCTAGCTTCAAATGAAAAATTAATTCTTGGTATTTTAGATGAAATGGCAAAGGGTGCTGGAGGAATATTTTATTCAAAAGCTCACTCACTTTTATCACAAGTTTCTCAACAGCTTGAACATCCAATTTTTACAAATATCAATGGTGAATATTTAGAAGAAAAAAATATTGCTTTATTTGAACAAATAGAAAAAGCAATTAAAGAAAAAGTTGAAATAACTTTTGATTATGAAAAACATAACTTTCATGTAAAACCTCTAAAACTAGCTTTCTTTGATGGTTTTTGGTATTTATTGGCTCTTTATATAGGGGTAAAAGAAGTATTCAAAAAGTATCATCTTAAAAGTATTAAAAATATACAAAATTTGGAAGCAAACTTTGAGATACCTCAAATTGTAGAAGATAGATTAAGATACGCTAACTCTGTTTGGTTTAATCTTGATGAACAATTTGTTGTAAGATTGTTTGTAGATAAAAGTATTAGAAAATACTTTGAAAGAAAGCCACTAAGAGGTCAAACTATTATGGGTGAAGATAGAGATGGCTCAATAGAAATAGAAATAAATATTACAAATGAAATGGAAATAATACCTTTAATCTTTTGGTATATACCATATATAAAAGTTCTTGAGCCTCAATGGTTAGCTGATATGGTAAAAGAAAGAGTTCAAGGGTATTTGAAAGAGATATAATAAGCTAATTTTGTTATAATAACACAGGTTATCATAACAAAGGTTTTTATAATGAAGTTTTACAATAGAGAAAAAGAATTAGAAGTTCTAAAAAAAGCAGATGGTTTAAAATCACAAAAATCAATAATGACAATGTTAATAGGTAGAAGAAGAGTTGGAAAAACGACTCTTGCTTTACAAAACTATTCAAATGAAAAGGTTTTATATTTTTTTGTTTCTAAAAAAAATGAACAACTACTTTGTGAAGAGTTCTGCAACGAAATAGTTGATAAATTAGAAGTTAAGATTTTTGGAAAACTTACAAAATTTGAAGAACTTTTTGAATATATTTTAGAGCTTGGTAAAACAAAATCATTTACACTTATAATTGATGAGTTTCAAGAGTTTTTTAGAATAAATGAATCAATTTATTCATCTATGCAAAAACTTTGGGATTTAAATAAAGATAAAACAAATATTCATCTTATAACTTGTGGTTCTGTTTACTCACTAATGAAAAAAATCTATGAAGATAATAAAGAACCGTTATTCGGAAGATGTGATTTTAAAATAGATTTAAAACCTTTGAAAGTTAGTGTTTTAAAAGAGATTTTAAAAGATTATAATTCATATTCAAATGAGAATTTACTTGATTTTTATTTATTAACTGGTGGTGTTGCAAAATATATCGAACTATTTATTTTAAACAGTAGTTTTGATTTAAAATCAATGATAGATACAATAATTGACCCAAACTCAATGTTTTTAGAAGAGGGTAAAAATAGACTTATTGAAGAGTTTGGAAAAGAATATGGAACATATTTTTCAATTCTTGCACTTATCTCTGATTCTAAAACTTCAAGAAGTGAAATAGAATCTATTTTAGAAAAAAACATTTCAGGACATTTATCACGACTTGAAAATGACTATAACATCATAAAATCAATTAAACCGATAAATGCAAAACCAAACTCAAAAGTTCAAAAATATGAAATAGTAGATAACTTTTTAGCTTTTTGGTTTAGGTTTATTTTTAAATATCAATCACTTATTGAAGCTGAAAATTTTGATAGATTAAAAGAGATTATTTATAGAGATATTTCAACTTTTAAAGGAAAATTCCTTGAAAAACTATTTGTTGAACTTTTAAAAGAGAAACAAACTTTTACAACTATTGGTTCATATTGGGAGCGAAATAATCAAAACGAAATAGATATAGTTGCTATTGATAATATTGATAAAAAACTTTTAATTTGTGAAGTAAAACTGAATGAAAAACGACTAAGTTATAATGATTTAGTTTTAAAATCTCAAAAATTAGTTCAAGAATATAAAGGTCATGAGATTGAATATAAGCTTTTATCTGTGAAAGATATTTAGATAATTTCTCATGGATACCCTTTCCATTATTACTCCAGAATTGTTTTTCCTGAAGTATATTAAATTTAAAAAATATCCTTAACTTAAATAAAACTGTTTTTCCAGTTTTATTTAAAAAGTGTTCAAGTGTGAGCATTTTTTGCAAATTACTTAGCTTGGATTCAAATTAATATCTTCAATAATTGCTATTAATTTCATCTCTAGCAATCGATATCTACAAAATAACTAGTTCCTCGTCCTGTTGTTGCAGGAGTTTGTTTTATACATCCTAGTTCAAGTAATTGTTTTAAATCATTAGTCGCTGTTGAAGGTGAAGCTTTTGAAATTGCAACATATTTTTTCTTAGTTAATCCACCTTCAAAGTTTTTAAATCCTGAATCAAGGATTTTATTTAATACTTTTATTTGTCTTGAATTTAATTCTTTATCTCTATGCTTATCCCAAAAACTAGTTTTCTCTTTAATATATTGAAGTCCTATTTGGGCTTCTTGCAATGATTTTAGTAATGTTTGTAAAAAGAATTTTAACCAAGCTGTAATATCAAGTGGATTTTCTTTTATTCTAAATCCTGTTGTTTGTTCAAGAACTTCGTAGTAAGTTTTTTTATTTTCATATATAGTTTTTGAAATAGAGTATATTTTTGAATAATATGATTTTTCAACACGGGCTAGTACATATTTACATATAGTTCTTGAAATTCTTCCATTACCATCATCTAAGGGATGTATTATTAAAAACCATAGGTGAGCGATTGCTGCTTTTATTATTGAGTCTTCTGTTTTATTAAACCAATCAAAGAATTCAACTAAATAATCAAAAAGTTCATCATGTGGTGGAGCTTGATAATATATAACTTCTTTAGGACCTCCACCACCAATTATCATTTCATAATGACCTCTAGTAAGACCTATATTAATTATTTCACCTTTATTATTTCGACCTGTTGGAAATACAGATGCATGCCATGCAAAAATTCTTTCAATATCTAAATCTTTTTCATAGTTTGTACATGCGTCAATTAATATATTAACTAATCCATCAGTTACATAATCAGTATTTGCATATCTATCAAAGCCTAGCTTTTTAGCGATAGATTTTCTTACACTATCTCTATTTAGAAACTCACCTTCAATAGCAGAACTATTTATTACTTCATCAGCATAAGAATCTTTGAGCTTTTCTTCTAGTATTTCTTTTGATACAAAAGATACAGTACTTGATAAAGAACCTTGTAGGAACACAATATCTTGTATCAAAGAATCTAGTTCTTCTTTATCATATGTAAAATTAGGATAATTATCAAATTCCCATATCCATTTTTTTTTCATTTAAAATACCTTTTTTTACTTTATTATAATAGATTTTGTGCTTAAAGGCAATATTATCGCACAATATATTATGCGTAAAATTTGTAATATCACACATTTGGAATTTGAAAGTAGTTGTCTGAAATCTTATATGTTGCATTAATATTAAAGGGAACTATATCCTTAGGAATAAATCTTCTGCTTTTACACAAATAGTTTATTATAAATATATACCCAATAAATTATTTTAGATTTTTAAGCACAAAATCGACACATAGTTTTATACTGCTCCATAAATTCGTAGTTTATATTAAACTTATAATATAATCCAAACTTTTAAAAGGTAAAAACTAAATGACAATAAAAGATACGATAAGAAAATATACAAATGAACTAAAACTTGTAACTCATATTCCAGCAAAAGAAGTTGAAATTTTGATGTTACATCTTTTGGGTAAAAATACAATTTGGCTGCATTTAAACTACAATGTAGAATTTGAAAAAGAGAAAGAACTTGCTGTTTTAGTAAAAAAAAGAGCTACAAATTATCCACTAGAATACATTATAAATAAAGCTTCATTTTATGGAGAGATGTTTATTGTAAAAGATGGTGTTTTGATTCCTCGACCTGAAACTGAGATTTTAGTTGAAAATGCTGTTGAGCTTTTAAAAGATAAAAAAGAGCCATTAAAAGTTTTAGAAATAGGAACAGGAAGTGGAATAATATCTATAATGTTGGCATTATTGGTTAAAAATATAAGAATTATTGCAGTTGATATAAATCCTAAAGCATTAGCTTTAGCAAAAGAAAATGCTATAAAACATGGAGTTGAAGAAAAAATAGAATTTAGATTAAGTAATTTATATGAAAATATAGATGAAGATGATATTTTTATGACAATATCAAATCCTCCATATATCGCAAATAATTATAAACTTCCAACAAATGTAAAATATGAACCATCAAATGCTTTATTTGGAGGGGTTGTGGGAGATGAACTTTTAAAAGATATTATAAAACAAACTGCTGAAAAAAAAATTCCTTATTTACTTTGTGAAATGGGATTTGATCAAAAAGCTCCTTTGGAAAACTATTTCAAAGAGTTTAGTGTAGATAACTATAGTTTTTATAAAGATTATGAAAGTTTTGATAGAGGATTTACTCTAAAATTTAAAAAATAAAAAAAGGAAGAAAAATGTTTACAGAATTTAACTTAGAAAATTTAGAAAACTCAAAAGAAATATTAGAAAATTTATTAGATGAAAATAGAAAAAAAATAGATGATTTATTAAAAATAGAAAATAAAACTTATAAAAATTTTGTTTTACCATTTCAAGAAATAGGGGAGAATACTAACGATTTTTTAACTCCAATATTTCATATTGATTCTGTAAAAAATTCAGAAATAACTACAAAAGTATATGAAGAATGTATCCCTGTAATCTCAAAATACGAAACAGATATTTCTCAAAATGAGAATATTTATATGGCTTTAAAAGATATACAGTCTAAAAAACAAAGCACTTTAAGTAATATACAAAATAAAGTTTTAGAAAACGAAATAAGAGACTTTAAATTATCAGGTTGTCACCTAGAAAATAACAAAAAGAAAAGACTAGAAGAGATAAGTTTAAGACTTAGTGAACTATCACACAAATTTTCACAAAACCTTTTAAATGCAACAAATGAGTTTGAAATGGTTATTGATAATTTTGAAGATGTAAAAGAGATTCCAGCTTCTGATTTGGAATTAGCAAAGTTTGAAGAAAATGGAATTACTAAATATAAATTTACACTTCAAATGCCATCATATTTAGCTTATATAACTTATGGAACTTCAAGAGAAAAAAGAGAAGAAATTTATAAAGCTTATTGTACAAAAGCTCCACAAAATGGAAAAATTATTGAAGAAATTTTGGCTTTGAAAAATGAAAAAGTTAAAATTTTAGGTTTTGATTCTTATTCACACTATTCATTAGCTACAAAAATGGCTTCAAAAGAAGAAGATGTTATTTCATTTTTAGAAGAATTAGGACATAAAGCTAAAAATAGAGCAAAAGAAGAGTTAGAAGAAATAAAACAAATAGCTGCAAAAGATGGAATTATAGATTTTCAATCTTATGATATGTCATATTATTCTGAAAAACTTAAAATTGCTCAATATGATTTTGATGAAGAGTATTTTAGACCATATTTTGAACAACAATCAGTTTTAAATGGTTTTTTTGATTTCTTACATCAAATGTTTAATATCAAATTTACAAAAGCAAATACGACTGCTTGGGATGAAAAAGTTAAAGTTTATGATTTAAGTGAAAATGATAAAACAATTGCAAGAATTTATATTGATTTAGAAGCAAGAAAAGACAAAAGAGGTGGCGCATGGATGAATAACTGGCATTCACACTATAGAACTTCAAATGGTGAAATAAAACTGCCAACAGCTTTTATTGTAGGAAATTTCCCTCAATCTACAAATGAAACTCCATCTCTTTTAAGACATTCAGATGTAGTAACACTATTTCATGAAATGGGTCATGCTTTACATCATTTATTAAGTAAAATTGAAGAACCATTTGTAAGTGGAATTTCAGGTGTTGCTTGGGATACAGTTGAGTTTCCATCGCAGTTTTTAGAATATTTTTCTTACGATAAAGATGTTTTAAAACTTTTTGCTAAACATTATAAAACAAAAGAAGTATTAGATGATGAGGCAATAGATAAAATTATAAAAGCTAAAAATTTCCAGTCATCATTAGCAACTCTTAGACAAGTTGAATTTGCTTTGTTTGATTTTAAACTATATCAAAAGTTATACAAAACAGAAGATGAAATACAAGATTTATTAAATACAATTAGAGATGAATTTGCTGTAATGATTCCTCCAAAATATAACAAATTTCAAAATGGATTTTCACATATTTTTTCAGGTGGATATGCGGCTGGATATTATTCATATAAATGGGCTGAAGTTTTAAGTGCGGATGCTTTTTATATGTTTATAGATTCAGGAAATATTTTTAATAAAGAGCTTGGAATTAAATACAGAGATACGATTTTAAGCCAAGGTGGTTCTTATGATATGGACAAATTATTTTTCAATTTTACACAAAGAGAACCAAATATAGATTCTTTACTAAAAATTGATGGAATTATTAGCTAACTTTTGTAATAATACTGCTCTTAATAATTATATCAACAAGGATTTAATAACATGACAAACGCAGAAACAATTTTAAAACTAAATGAAGCTTTAAGTACATTAATTAAGGCATATGAAGAACTTCAAGGTGATAATACAAGTTTAAAAAATAGAATTAATGAATTAGAAGATGAAGTGCTTGAATTAGAATCAACAAAAGAAGATTTAGAAAAAAATGTTGATGAGTTAAAAGATCATACTCAAAAAGATAAATCAAATATAAGCACAATGTTAGGTAAAATTGAAAGTATTTTAAATAAAAAATCTTCAACTACTCCAAGTGTAAATTCTTCGACTTCAGTTACTCCTGAAACTTCAAAAATAGAAGAGAAAAAAGATGATATTTTTAGTAATAATACAAGTAATTCAACAAGTCCAAATAGTTTGTTAGATAATTTGAAAAAAGAAGAACCTAAAGAAGAGAGCAATAGTAATAAAATTGATTTAAATAGAATGGCTTCTTTATTAAATGGTTTTAATCACTAAAAGATAAATAGTATTTATGATTACACAAGTAGATAAAGACTCTTTATTTAATACCTTTGGAGTTAAAAACTTCGAATTATTACATAGTGCCATAGATAATATGGCACCTTCTTTAGTTGAATATTATTTATCAAGTTTTAGAAGTGATGATGAATTATATTTTAATAAAAGAGATATTGAAGAGTCTATTTCTATAGGGGATTATAACTTATACATAGATTATACTAAAAATATATATTTAGAATTAAATTCTACTACCAAAGAGAGTACAGAATCTTTTTGGTAGCAATTTTATAAAAATTATAAATTTGATATTATCAAATTTTCAATACCATTACATTTTCCAATGTGTGGTAAAAGAATAAAATCTATTTCAGGATATAAATCTTTAAATCTTTGAATTTCAGAAGGAATATCTTCTTGAACATGTTTTCCAGCAGCTAAAAAGTATGGAAATATTTTTATTTTTTTGCAATTCTGTTTAATTGCTTCGTTTATTGCCACAGAAATTGATGGTTCACAAAGCTCTAAAAATGCATGAGAAACTAATAATTCAGTAGTTATGTTACTCTTTATTTTTGAAACAATATCAACAATTTCATCATTTGAACTTTTAACTTTGCTCCCATGAGCTATAATAACTAAAGCTTCCACTTATTAAAATCCTTTTTATTTTATTTTACAATTTTTCTTTTTTATTTTACTTTTACTTTTTCATAATAATTAAAAAATTTCAGTTGTTTTATATAATCTATCTTTATCAAAGTGCGTATAAATTCTTGAAGTATTAATATCTGCATGTCCTAGCGCTTCTTGAACTAAAATCAAATCATGATGTTTTGCATAAAGTAAAGTTGCAAAACTATGTCTTAACATATGTGCTCCATTTTTTTCTTTTCTAATACCAGCACTTATTAAAATATTTTCAACAATTCTGCTAACATAAGCTTGAGTTAATCTCTCACCTTTTTGATTACAAACTAATAAATCACTATTACAAACTCTCATATCTAACCAATGTTGCAAATCATTTTCAATAATAGAGCTTTTAATCATCACAACTCTTGGTTTATTTCCTTTTCCTTTTATTTGTAATAAATAAACATTTTCTTCTTTAAACATATCTTTTATTTTAAGATTTAGTATTTCACTAACCCTAATACCTGTATAAATAATGATTTTTAAAATAAGTCTATTTCTATATGCAATATTTTCAGTAAATTCAAAAGTATCAATAGCATTTAAAAA
The DNA here is from genome assembly GCF_003063245.1 of Arcobacter caeni. Classification (GTDB taxonomy): domain Bacteria; phylum Campylobacterota; class Campylobacteria; order Campylobacterales; family Arcobacteraceae; genus Aliarcobacter; species Aliarcobacter caeni. Next base: position 27,753 of record NZ_MUXE01000010.1, read on the forward strand.
TTTATCAATTTCAACTTTATTCATAAAAGAGGGGAGTTTTGTACCACTTTTACCACTTAATCCACCCCAATTTTTTAGCTCTATTTTAAATAAATAAGAAGTTCCATCTTCATTTTCATTTTGTTTATCTATATAAGAAAATAGGGCTAATAATGCAATTCTATGATTCTTTTTTGAAGCATCAGACAAAGCACTTGTTTCACTGGCTAAAAAATCACTCAATAACTCTTCATCTATTTCTTTCATAGAAGCTAATCCCAAATTTAAAGTAAAATTGTATAGCTTAAATAGGGGATTAAAATATGTATTAACTCCAGCTAAACCTATATTTCTAGCCTCTTTTACGATAATACTTAATTCATCAATAGATTTTGTTCCTTTTACTAATGATTGAATTATTGCAGCTAGTTTTTGTTTATCATTAACTTGTCTATTTGAAAGAGTTGTTAATTTATTTCTTATAAATCTTTCAATCCAAAAAAGAAGGGTTTTCTCAAAGGTATTATTAAAATCCAATTCATATCTCATATTTATTCCTATTTAAGAACTTATTACAAAGTAGATTATAGCAAAAGATATATTTATATTAGTTTGAAAATTATAGTTTTCAATACTAAGTATTATAAAAAAAGAGAATATAACATTATCTCTTTTTCCCTTTTGAAAATTCAATGATATAATCAGCTATTTCATCTAAATGAATTATATCTTTTACAGCTCCTGCTTGTATAGCTTTCATAGGCATACCAAAAACAACGCAGCTTTCTTCATTTTGAGCAACAGTATATGCGCCATTATCAAAAAGTTCTTTCATGGCAATTGTCCCATCATCTCCCATACCTGTCATCATCACAGCCATTGCAGCACTTCCAACAGTATTATTAACAGATCTGAATAAAACATCAACACTTGGTTTATGTTGACTTACTTTTTTTGTATCTAAAAGTTTTGTTTTGTACTCATTTCCAAATTTTTCGATAGTTAAATGCATATTTCCAGGAGCTAAATATCCATGACCTTTTTCTAAAATCATTCCATCTTTTGCTTCACAAACTTCAACTTCCGAATGATCATTTAATCTTTGAGCAAAAGAACTTGAAAACCCATAAGGAATATGTTGCGTGATTAAAATTGGAGGTAAGTTTCCTGGTAATCTTTTAAAAACTCGCAAAAGTGACTCAACACCACCAGTTGATGAACCAATTGCAATTAATTTCATTCCAGGAAATGTTGCTGCTTTTAATGGAATAACTTCATCTGGATGTATTTTATACTCAATATTTAGAGATTGCGTTGAAGTTTTTCTTGATGCTTGAGGTTTTTTTAAAGTATACCTTTTTAATAAAAATGTTAAATTAAGTAAAGTATCTTTTATTCTTTCTTGAAAAGATTGCATTGTTTCACCATTTTCAGGCTTAGGAATGAATCCAACTGCACCATCATCAAAAATATCATTTCCTCTAACACCCTCACCTGAAATTACAACAGCTGGCATTGGATGAAGTCGCATTAAGTTTCTTAAAAAAGTAACTCCATCCATTTTTGGCATATTTATATCAATTGTAACTAAGTCAGGTTCATATTCTTTGATCTTTTCTCTTGCATCATAAGCATCAGTTGCCACGCAAACAACTTCAAATTCATCAATAGAATTTATCATATCTTTGATGATTCTTCGCATTGATGGCGAATCATCTATTACTAAAACAGTATACACTTATCTTACCACCCTACTTAATTTTTTAGAAAAGTTCAATTTCCATTTGAGGCTCTGCCTCTTTATTATCAATACCAAATAATTCCACAGCTCCTGAGTATTCTTTGATAACAGGTGCTTTTGTAATTTCTTGTTGTAAAAATTTCTCATCTGTTAAAATTTTACTATCAGTTTCAGATTTTTGTGTAACTTTAATAAATGTTTCAAATTCATTAGCTAATAAAATTAATCTTCCATGTTCGCCACGAGTGTGTTCACTAATTAATTTAAATCCTTCTGATTTACAAAAATCCTTAGCAAATTCAACATTTCTAAACCCAATAGATTGAGAAGATAAATTTATTTGCATAATATCAGCGCCACCTGATATTTTAGCTACCATATTCCCTTTACTACAACCTAATTTATACATTTCATTAAGCATTGCTTCCACAGAATACAATCCATATTTCATATCATCGTTTGTATTATTTGTTTTTGGTAATAAAAAATGATTCATTCCTTTTATTTTTGTAACTTTGTCATAAAACATAATAGCTACACATGAACCTAATAATGTTTTAAAAGCAATTTGCTCAACATCATTACCAACTGCAAATTCCCCACCTATTATCGTATGTGTTGGAAAACCTTTTGTTTTTTGAGTAAATCTTACAGCTGAAGTTTTTTCTATGCTTCCATCTTTATGACCTATTACAATCATATGATTTCCTTTTCTTTTAGAAAAATATTTTGACCTACTCTTTTAACATAATTAACTAAATCTTGAGGATTTTCTGAATGTCCAAGATAAAGTGTTCCACCGATTTTAAGATATTTAAACAATTTTTTTAAAATTTCGTTTTGATCTTCAACTGAAAAATATATTAATACATTTCTACAAAAAATCACATCAAACTGATTTTTTGAAAATGGATATGAACTATCATTTAAATTCATAACTTGAAAATTAATCATCTTTTTCAAATCATCATTAACTTTTATTAATACTTCTTCACCAGCAAGATTCTTTTGAACTCTTCGTTTAAAATATTTTTGTGGTTTTATCCATTCAGGAAACTCTTTTGAAGATTTAGAATATCTATAAATACCATTTGCACCGTATTGTAAGACATTTGTATCAATATCAGTTGCTATTATAGAAGCATTAATATTTTTATTTAAATCTTCTTTTGCTTTTAATACAGTCATTGCCATAGAATAAGGTTCTTCTCCTGTTGAAGAAGCTGAACAATACATATTTATCTTTTCTCCACTAGCAGCAAACATGGGTAAAACTCTATCTTTTAAATCAATAAAATGAAAATCTTCTCTGAAAAAATGCGTTTTATTAGTTGTAAAAGAATTTATAAATTCTGTTACATTATTTCCTTGTTCTATAGAGTTTAAAAGCTCCATAATATCACCTGAAAAACCACAATTTCTTTTCAGTTTATCAATTCTATTTGAAATCATAATATCTTTATTCTCTGAAAGGGTAATTCCTGTTAGAGAATAAAGAAGTTTTTTTACTTTATTATGTACATCTTGAGTCGTATATTTCATATGTTAAGATGCTTTTTTAGCTATACTCATATCTCTCTCAACTTTTAATTGAGCATTAATAATACCAACAACATCCAAAATAAGACCAATGCTTCCATCACCTCTTACTGTTGCAGCTCCAATTCCTTGAACACTTCTAAAGTTTTTATCTAAAGGTTTTACTACAACTTGATGTTGATTTAAAAACTCATCTATTGATAATGCAACTTTTGTATTACCAGATTTTACAACAATTAACATACCATCTTCAAGTTTTGCAAAACTTTTTTCAAGACCAAATAATTGATGTAATTTAACAACCGGAATAAACTCTTCTCTTAACATTAATAAATCTTGAGTTCCATCTCCAATTTTCTTAATCATTTCAGAAGTTGGTTGCAATGATTCAACAATTGAACTTAAAGGTAAAATATATTTTTGATTTCCAACTTTTATATCTAATCCATCTAAAATAGCAAGAGTAAGAGGTAGCATGATAGTAATAGTTGTTCCAATTCCTTCATGAGTATCTAATTTAATAGCTCCACCTAATTTATGAATATTAGTTTTAACAACATCCATTCCAACACCTCGTCCTGAAATATCAGTAATTTGGTCTGCTGTTGAAACACCTGCTCCAAAAATTAATAAAGCTTTTTCATTATCAGTCATTGTATTATATTGATTTTCATCAATTTGACCTTGTTCAAGAGCTTTTTGTGCTACTTTTTCAAAATTAATACCTTTTCCATCATCTTCAATTGTAATAATCATTTGACCATTTGCTTGTTCAGCTGAGATACTAATAGAACCAACTTCAGGTTTTTTTGTAAGCTCTCTTTCAGCTGCTGTTTCAATTCCATGGTCAAGTGAATTTCTGATAATATGCATTAATGGATCTGTTAATCCTTCAATCATTGCTTTATCAATTTCAACATTATCTCCATAGTGTTTAAATTCAACTTTTTTCCCAAGTTTTTTTGATATATCTCTTACAACTTTTGGAAATTTAGAATAAATAGAATCCATAGGAACCATTCTAATACTCATAATTGAATCTTGCATATCTCTAATATGTCTTTCTAATAATTCTAATCTTTCAAGTACTGAATTTCTAGTTTTTGTTTCTTCAATAGTAGATGAAAATTGAGTTAACATGGCATTAGTAATTACTAAATCACCAACATTATTCATTAATAAATCAATTTTATCTAGATTTACTCTAATACTGTTGTTATTATTAGGAATAGATTTTTTAGAAGGATCACCTGCTTCATCTTCTTCTTTTTGTCTAGGTTTTCTAACTATTACTTTTTCTTCACTAACAGTATCCTCTACTTCTATTTTAGATATAGCTTTTTCTTCTTTAATATCATTACTTTCCATTACTGAATTTGCATTGATTTCTGGCATTTCATCAAAAAAACCAAAATTTTCTTTTTCTTCAATTTTAAAATCACTGTCCTTTGTATTATTAGAAATAGTTTCCAATTCATCATCATAAAAGCCATAGTTTTTATGAACTTCATCGATTTCATCATCAGCAAATATTCCATAAGCTTTATTTTTATTATCTCTTTGCTCATTTAAATCATCATCAAAAAAACCATAATTATCACTATCTAAAACTACTGGTGCTTCTTTTTTAACTTCAATTTTTGGAGTTTCAGCTGGTTTTACAACTTCAACTTTAGTCTCGACATTTTTAACTACAGTTCCATTTGAATAAGCTCGAAGTTCTTCCAGTAATGAAGTAGTCATTTTTGTAAAAGTTTCTCTATCTAATTTATTTGCCACTTCAAGGTCTAAAAGCTCTTTCATAACATCAAGTCCATCAATAAGTGTTTCAGCCATTTCAGGAATAAACTCAATTTTATGATTTCTTAATTTATCCATTAGATTTTCAACATCATGGGTAAACTCAGCAAATAATGCCAATTCAACAGATGCACCACTTCCTTTTAGAGTATGAACATCTCTAAAAAGTTGTCCCATCTCCTCATCTGTTAATGAACCATTATTTTCAGCTACTAATAAAACATTATCTGCTGATTCAAAGAGCTCTTCAGCCTCTTCAAGAAACATTTCTCTATATTTGGAAATATCAAACGACATGAAAACTCCTTAATTTATCTACTTAAAACTATATTTACTGCTTTTAACAATTGATCTGGTACAAATGGTTTTACAATCCAACCAGTAGCACCGGCTGCTTTTCCTCTTGCTTTCATTTCATCACTTCTTTCAGTAGTTAATACTAAAATTGGCTTTTTTGAATATTGTGATATTTTTCTTAGTTCACCGATTAGTGTTAATCCATCCATATTTGGCATATTAACATCAGTAATTATTAAATCAAAATCTGCAGCCTTAGCTTTTGCTAAACCATCAACACCATCAACGGCTTCAGTTACATCAGTATAACCACCCTCGTTTAGTGCATAGTTTAGCATATCTCTTAGCATTGTAGAATCATCTACTATTAAAAGCTTAGCCATATTAAAACCCCTTAGTTTTCTTAAAAAAATTATTTTTACTATACTAACGAAAAAAATATTAATTTAGGATTAGAGTAGATGAAAAGTTCGTAAGTTTATAGATTATATAGGGAATTCGTAGTTAATTTGTTATTTAAGGAAAGTTCTAATGTAAAGATAAAATTTCTTTACATTAGAAAAAATTATAGTATTAGTTTGAAGATAATTCTATTCTGTCTTTTGTAACTTTTAAAACTTTTACATCAATTTCTTGACCAACTGATAATATATCAGATACATTAGTTACTCTTTCTTTTGAAATTTTAGAAATATGTAAAAGTCCTTCACCGCCTTTTGGCAACAAAATAAATGCACCAAAATCAACAACTCTTTCAACTTTTCCTAAAACTACTTCATCAATAGCATATAATTTTTCGAAATCTATATTTTTAACAAACTCTTTTCTTGCTGGTGCATTATTTGAAATAGTTTTGATATGTTCACAAGCATCTATAACATTTTGTTTATTTCCACCACTTACTTTTACAGTTCCACTATCTCTGTCTAAATCAATTGAAACTGTGAATTTCTCAATAATTTCTTTTATAGTTGCCCCTGCTTTTCCAATAATTACCATTATTTTGCTAGGATCAATTGCAAATTGCTCAACTAAAGGTAATGCACTACTTGGAACAATATCAAGTGCTGATTCTTCCATTAAAGCTAAAATATGAATTCTTCCATCTTTTGCTTGAAGTAATGCTTCTTTTAAAACAGATAATTCAATTCCACCTAATTTAATATCCATTTGTAAAGCTGTGATTCCTTTTGTAGTACCTGCAACTTTAAAATCCATATCACCATCATGGTCTTCTAATCCCATAATATCAGTTAAAACTGAATAATTATTTCCTTCAACAACCATACCCATAGCAACACCTGCTACTAAATCAGAAATAGGAACACCTGCTGCTTTTAGTGCTAAAGAACCACCACAAACAGTTGCCATTGATGAAGAACCATTTGATTCAAGAATTTCAGAAACTAATCTTACTGTATCACTATAATCATCATCAATTGTAGGCTCTAATGCTTTTTTACCTAAATTTCCATGACCTAATTCTCTTCTCCCTACTCCAAACATAGGTTTTGCTTCACCAACTGAGAAACCTGGAAAATTATAATGAACCATAAATCTATCTACAGAAGTTCCTTTATCAGCCAAAATCTCGTACATTTGTCCATCTTTTGGACCTGCAATTGTTCCCACAACTAATGCTTGAGTTTCACCTCTTGTAAATAAACAAGAAGAGTGTGCAGATGGTAAAATATTGATTTCAATATCAATTGGTCTCACATCTTTAAGACCTCTTCCATCAGCTCTGATTTTATCATTTACAATCATATTTCTTACGATTTCTCTTTTTACAACTGAAACTGCTTCATAAATTGTAGATAAAGTTAACTCATTTGTAGCACAATAATCATTTTTAGAAATCATTTTTGCAACATCTTTTAATTGAGTTGCTCTTTCACTTTTTGCTAATTTTTTTATAGCTTCTTTGATTTCGTTTGAGAAAGTATCTCTTACATAATTTATAACTGATTCTTCAATTGTAAATTGAATTAATTCAACTTCTGTTTTTTCTTTACAAGAAGTTTCAAAACCTTTTTCATAAGTTAAATTTGCTTCTTTTAAAGCATCTTGAGCAAAAGCAATAGCTTCAACTAAAGTATCTTCATTCATTTCGTTTGCATTATGAATTTTAGTAAATGCTTCAATATCAACTTCAACCATTTGGCTTGAAGAAATAGTTTTCATTTCAATCATTAATAATTCATCTTTTGAACCAGCTACATATAAATCTAAAGTAGAATTTTCCATTTGTTCAGGTGTTGGATTAATAACATAATTATTTTCAATTCTTCCAACTCTTACACCACAAACAGACTTTTTAATAGGAATATTTGAAGTATATAAAGCAGCATTTGCAGCATTTAAAGCCAAAGCTTGTAAATCAACATTTTTATCAGCACTTAAAACCATAACTGTAATAGTTGTAGGATAAACATAACCTTTTGGAAATAATGGTCTTAAACTTCTATCAATAACTCTTGAAGTTAAAGTTTCAAAATCACTAGGTTTTCCTTCTCTTTTGATAAAACCACCTGGTAATTTTGCAGCTGCATAAGTTTTTTCTATATATTGAACAGTTAATGGAGTGAAATCTTCACTTACTGGATTATCAAATTCACTAACAACCGTAGCTAATACAACTGCATTTCCTATTCTTGCTAACACTGAACCATTAGCTTGTTTAGCTACTTTTCCAAATTCAAAAACCTCTTGTTTTCCATTTAATTCAAATTCACAAACTGTTGACATACTTTTTATCCTTTAATTATTTTCTCTAAATCTTCAAAACTAACATCTTCTAAACTATCATAATAAAAATCAATTTCTACGAAATGATCTAATTTTTTAATAAAATATAAATCATCTGCAATTGATTCTATGGTAGGAATACTAGCTGTTGGTAAAATTGGAGTTGCTACTGAAATAGACTTAGCTTTTAAATTAATAGCTGTTTTTATACAAGCCATCATTGTTAAACCTGTATTAATTCCCTCATCAACAATCAATACATTTTTATTCTCAAACTCTTGAATCTTTTCTCCATGTCTAAACTTATTTACAGTTTTAACAATAGATTCTTCATACACTTGTTTAGATTTTGAATAAACATAATCCAAACTAATATCAAAGGCTTTTATTAATTCTTCGTGAATTAAAACCTCTTCATGCTCTGTTACAACGGCTATTTCACAATCTTCATTATTTGGAGCATAAATTTTTCCTGAAAACATCATATCATATTTACTATTAAGTGCATTTGCTATAATTTTTGCTATTTCAAATCCACCATATGAACTTGATATTACAGTCCAATCTTCCAATCTCATACTATCAATTGGTAAAACATCTAATAATCTATAAGCAGCAACTTCTCTATTTTTAAAATATATTCTATCTGGATTCATTAATTATTGTCTTCCATTTTATATTTTTGTTTAATTCCACCTAGTGGTTTTAATAAAACATTTACAAATATAATTTTTTGATCTATTGCTTCATAATTTAGTCTAGAAGAAGGTACAACTTCATTTTCATATCTTATATCCATATTCCAACAAGTGTCATTTATATTAAAACTAATACCTTGTTTACTTCTAATATTATCAAGTAAATTATAATTTTCATAATATGAAAGTTTATAATCTTTAGCAATTTTATATGAAGTTACAACTCTATATGATTCTAAATCTTCTCTATCATTAAAAATATTTTCTGTTTTTTTCGTTTTGTAATAACCAAGAGTTAAAGATAAATCATTATAAATAAAATTTGAATCTGCATTATTTTCAACAACTTCTTGGTCTTCAACATTGTAAATAACTTTTCCACTGATACTTCCATAATCATGATTAAGTCTAATATAATTCTCTAAATCTTCTAATTTTGGTTCATTTAGCGAATCATATAAAATTGATTGTGAAATTTTATGATTAATCCATTGTTTTAAAGTATTGTTATCATATAAAGATTGATTAGCTGATAATTTGATATTCTTTTCTTCTTGTGTAATAGGAAAAGCTTTAAGTTCTTGCTCTTTTAAAGAACCTGTTTGTGTAGTAATTTTATATAAATCACCATCTTCTTCAAGGTTTTTTGGAACAATATATTCTGCTTTTAAATTAAGTGTATGTAAATAATTTTCATAAGGCTTAATTAAATCACTTCCAATTCCTACTGAAGTTCTATTTTGAACTAAAGTTCCATCTTTATATCTTGGACTATTAAAGTTATCATAATCATATTTATCTATAATTGTTTTATTTTCTATAAAAGCATATATATAATCATCAATTAAATGTTCACTATAACTTAAAGGTAAACTTATTTCATATACATTTGCAGTTAGACCTTCTTTTCTCGTATAATTCATAACTTTTGTATCTAATGAATAAATTAATTTATCAATAAATAATTCTTTATTGTAAGAGTGAAATTGTAATTGAGGTAATTCTTGTAAAGTTTCATCATTTGATTTTTTTGAACCATCAATATAATATCTACCATAAACACCACTATAATATTCAGAATTATCATAGAAATAATTAATTTTAGATTCTACTTTTTTATCCGTAGAAGTCAATTCATCATTATCTTCTATAGTAATATATTCTATATCATTAAAATAAGTAAGTGAAGTATATAATCCATCTTGAGAATTGTTATCTGAGAAAATATCTCTTCTTTTATAATCTAAATCAAAACCATAATGCTGTTGGTTTTCTAAATTATTTTTTACAAAATAATCTTCATTTTCTCTAAAGGTACCTACTTTCATCTCTAATAAAGAATTAGGAGAATCAGCATATCTATAATATGTATATGCTCCATATCCTCTATTTGTTCGAACTTGAGGTATTACTTCTATATCATAATTATATGCAGGAGCAAAATATATAGGTTGAGAATAAAATAATCCTTCTCCACCTGAATAACCAATAGTAGGAAGTAAAAGACCTGTTCTTCTTGTCGTATCTGTTGGAAATCCTAAATAAGGGCTATAAAATACAGGAACATCTTTTACATAAATTCTTGTATTATAAGCATTTATCCATTTTGCTTCTGTATCATAATTTGCACTTGAAGCTCTAATACTCCAAACAGGGTCTAAACAATCACATGACGAAATAATCGAACTATCAAGATCTATCTCTTCTTTTTCTTTATTTGAAGTTTTTGAATTTATCCAAATTTTACTACTTTGTTCTTGTAAAAACATTGGATTTTGAGTAGAAGAATCTTTCTTTAAATCAACAAAAGCATAATCACTTTGTGTTTGAATATTATTATCTTTGATTACTAAAACATTATCAAAAAGTTCAAAAGTTTCATTTTCTTTATTATAAATAACTTTATTTGCACTTAAATAATAAGTTGGTGAATAAATAACAACATCACCACTTGCAGTAATTATATTTTCAATAGCATCAACAGTTTTAGCAACTAATTGAAATTTTTCGTTTTTTAATTCTTGAGCGTAAATTAGACTTGAAGTAATAAGTAATGAAGATATTATTTTTCTATGCATTTACAACCAACGATCTACCTGTAATATCATGAAAAGTTTTTCTTCCATTATTAAAAAATCCTATTAGAAAACCTATATAAAAAAACATTTCTGAGAAAATTCTTCCGACTGCTCTTAAAAAAGATGAAAACATAGAAACTCTTCCCCATTCATTTGCATCTATAACTCTTATTTTTACAACTATTTTTCCAATTGTTGCTCCATAATACCAAACAAAAAAAGTTTGATATATAATTTTCAACATAATCAACGGAAATGCCAATTCTGCTTTTAATAAATACATTAAAGCATCCATATCATGACTTACAGAAAGAATATCTCCCCAAAAAATCATCATAATAATTATAGTTACTAAAAAATCATCAATTACATAAGCCAATGCTCGTGAACGCATTGAAGCTAACTGAAGATTATCGCTGTTATTTTGCATTAATTTCTACTTTAAAGCTTGATATGCAATATCAGATCTACATTTTTTACCAGCAAAATGAACTTGTCCACATAAAGCATAAGCTCTATCTCTTGCTTCTTTTATACTTTTCCCAAATCCAACACAAACTAAAACTCTTCCACCCGTTGCCATTAATTTACCATCAATCTTTTCAACACCAGCATAAGAAATATGAGAGTTATTTAATAAATCTTCATCCACTATTTTATCAACTATAATTTCAGCAGGAGTACTAGAACCATAAGGATAATTTCCACTTGCCATCACAACACCAACACTAAACTCATTTTTGATTTTAATATCTAATTTATCAAGTTGTTTAGTTGCACCCTTATAAAATAGTTCAGAAACAGGAGTTTCTAATAAAGGCATTAAAATTTCACACTCAGGATCTCCAAATCTTACATTATATTCTAAAATAATTGGTTCACCTTTTACAACCATCACTCCAATAAATAAAACACCCTCAAAAGGAGCACCCTCTTTTTTCATTCCCTCAAGTGTTGGAATTATTACTCTTTCTTCTATTTTTTTATAAATATCATCATTTACTAAAGGTGTTGGAGCATACGCACCCATTCCACCAGTATTTGGTCCAGTATCACCATCACCTATTCTTTTATGATCTTGAGCAGCTGGTAATACTTTATAATTTTCACCATCACAAATAGCAAAAACTGATAATTCATAACCATCTAAATACTCTTCAACTACTATTGAAGTTCCAGCATCACCAAAAGAAGTACCTGATAACATATCAGATGCTGCTTCTTTTGCTTCTTGTTTAGATTGGGCAATAATTACACCTTTCCCACCACATAAACCATCTGCTTTTACAACTATTGGTAAATTCATTGTATCTATAAATTCATGTGCTTCTTTTTCATTTGAAGTCTCTATAAACGCTGCTGTTGGTATGTTATATCTTTTTAATATATTTTTCATATAAACTTTTGAACCCTCAAGAGCAGCTGCTGCGGCACTTGGTCCAAAAATAGTTAAGCTATTTGCTTTAAATATATCAACAACACCATCTACTAATGGAGCTTCTGGTCCTACAATTGTTAAATCAATAGAATTATCTTTTGCCCAAAGAGCTAATTGATTATAATCTTTAATATTTATATTTGTTCCCAATCTGTCAGTTGCACCATTTCCTGGCATAAAAAATAGATTATGAGCATTTTCTTTGTATATTGCTAATCCAATAGAGTATTCTCTACCACCATTACCAAGTATCAATATATTCACGATAATTCCTTGTTTAAAATTTAAAAAATCCGAGTAGCCGTTAACCATTAAAATGGCCCTAAAAGCCACAATTCGCACACGGGAGAAATATTTTAGGAGCAAAAACGCAATGAATCGCTACACACCGTAAATCTACAACCACGCACTAAAATATATTATCGGACCCACAACAATGGAAATCCCGAACTACTTAGATTATCTTATTTTATCTAAAGATGTTTAAATTTGAGTTTAAAAAAAAGATTGCATTGCTAGATTTACACACTCATCTATTGATGTAGTAGAACTAATTATATATTCGACTTCTTTTGGCAAATATAAAGCTGTAGTTTTTCCAATAACAATTGCTTTATAAGAATCTTTCCAAGAGTATTGATTAAAAAAACATTCTACGCTTGAGGGTGATGTAAAAATAAATATAGAATTATCTTCTAAGACTTTAGTTGATTTTTTACAAGATGTTTCGTAAGCTATCAATTCATCTAAAATAATTCCATTTTCTTTTAATATTTCTACTAAATTTGATACAGTTTTTGAAGCTTTTATATAAAGAACTTTTTTATTTTTTAATACTGATATTAATTCTTGTGCAAATTCGTTTCCATGGGAAGTAATACCTGTAAAAACAACTTTTCCACCTAAACTCTCTATTATTTGAGATGTTTTAGGAGCTATTACATAACAATCTTTATTTTTCCATTCTTTATTAAATGTTTCTAAAGAATAAACAGCATTTTTTGAAGTAAAAACTAATGCATCATATTTTGATAAATCTATATTTGATTTAATATACTCTATTTGAAAAACTTCTAAATTTTCCACATCTGGATATTTTTGATTACTTAAAAGATATATTTTAGCCATTATTTAACTCATACTTTTGGGTGTAATTTATTGCGTCATCAAGATCATTATAAATTTTTATATTTTTAAATACATTATCTGTATCAACTGTTAAAACTTTTCTTTTATGTCTATATTTTAAAACTAATATTATTTCTAAATCTTTACTTTTAAATTTTTCGATTATCTCTTCCAGTGTAAAAATTGCAGATATATCTAAAAAAGAGACATCTAAACAATCTATTATTATTTTTTTACTATTTTTTACTTTTTCTAATCTAATATCTAAAGCAGATGCTGTTCCAAAAAATAAAGAACCAGTTACTTTTATAATTTCAACATCATGGTTTTCAATATCTATATCAAAAGCTACTTTTGAGCGTCTTATTTTTATTTGAGTATTTTTAGAAATTTGATAAACAGCTATTATTGAAGAAATTGTAATACCAACACCAACAGCCATAATTAAATCAACAAATATAGTAAGTAAAAATACAGTTAACATAATAATCAAATCTTGTTTTGATACTTTATTTAACACTTTTAAAAACTTATAATCTAAAATATCAAAACCAACTTTTATTAAAATTCCTGATAAAACAGCAAGTGGAATTTTTGAAGCAAGTGGCGCTAAAAAAAGTACAATTATCAAAAGTGTAATAGAATGTACTATTCCAGATAGTTTTGTAGTTGCGCCACTATTTATATTTATAACCGTTCTCATGGTTGCCCCTGCTCCTGGAATTGCTCCAAAAAATGAACAAACCATATTTCCTAAACCCTGACCTATTAACTCTTTTTTAGAATCATGTTTTGTTTTTGTTTTAGAATCTGCAACAACTGATGTTAACAGTGAATCAATAGTTCCTAAAAGAGCTAAAGTAATTGCAAGAGTTAAAATCGTGCTTAATTTTAAAATATCAAAAGAAATAGGAAAAATAAATTCAGGCAATCCCATAGGAATTGCTCCTATTGTTGTGATTTTAAAATCCATAAAAATTGAAAAATAAGTCATGAAAACTAAAGAGATTAATGCAGAAGGCACGATTTCTGATATTTTTTTAGGAGTTAAAAACATTATTGATAAAGTAATAGTTGCAATAATAATTGCTTCATAATTTAGTTTATTTATCGTATCTAAAAGATGAGTTAATGTATAAACAATAGAACTATAACCCTCAACACCTAAAAAATGGTTTATTTGTAAAATTATTATAATTACACCAATACCACACATAAAACCTGAAATTACAGGATATGGAATATATTTTATCCATTTTCCAATTCCAACTATTCCAAAAGATATTTGCATAATTCCTGCTAAAAAAACAACTGTCATCACTGTAGAAAAATCATTTGGGAATGTGGCTATTGTAGTAGCTACAATAACTGTCATAGGACCTGTTGGTCCTGAAATTTGAGTAGGAGTTCCACCAAAAGCAGCAGCAAAAAAACCTAATATAATTGCACCATATAAACCTGCAATTGCTCCAGCTCCACTGGCAACTCCAAAAGCTAAGGCTAAAGGAAGAGCAACAACAGCAGCTGTTACACCTGCAAATATATCATTTTTTACTCTAGTCAAGGAAAACTCCTAAAAAGTTAAGGTTATTTAGTATCTCTTTCTAAATATTCTTCATCACCCATTTTATCATGTTTCCCACGAGCAATAACATGAATTGGAGTTCCCTCAAAATTGAAATTATCTCTTAAATAATTAATTAAATATCTTTTATATGTAAAGTGTAAAAGATTTGGTTTATTCATAACTAACGCAATTCTTGGTGGTTTTATATCAAATTGAGTTGTATAATAAATTCTTAAATATGCACCATTTGGACTTGGAAGTGAGTGTCTCATTACAGCTTCTTCTATTACTCTATGTAATTTTGAAGTTGGAATTCTTTGTGTATAATTATTGAAAATTTCTATAATTTTATCTTTTAATCTTTCAATACTTCTTCCCGTTTTTGCAGAAACTGCCATAATTGGAGCATAAGATAAAAATCTAAATCTTCTTCTGATTTCCTCTTGCATTTTCTCAAAAGTTTCCATATTTTCGTCCCATTTATTTAGAACAATAATAGTAGCAAGTCCATATTCATCAACAAGTCCTGCAATTTTTTCATCTAAATCAGAAAGTTCTTTTGATGCATCTAAAATAACCAAAGCCATATTTGCTTTTTCTAACATCTCTTTTGTTCTCATTAAGGCAAATTTTTCAATTCCCTCAATGCTTCCTCTTCTTCTTAACCCAGCTGTATCAACAAATGTTACATTTTTATCTTGATATTCAAAAGATTCATCAACTGGATCAATTGTAGTACCGGCAACGGGAGAAACCACTGATCTTTCCATACCAACAATAGCATTTAAAATAGAAGATTTTCCTACATTCACTTTTCCAATGATAGCAACTCTAATATTATTATCAATTATTAGATTTTCAAGTGGATTTTCTAAATTTGGTACAAAATCACCCTCTTCTTCACTTGAATAATCTTCATCATCAAAATCAAAGTTAGCTTCTTTTTCTTTTTTAATAGCTTCAGCTTCTTCTAAAGCTACAGTTTCAAGATTAACTGGAAGATGTTGATAAATCCAATCAAATAGATTTTTTGTTCCTCTATTATGAGAAACAGAAACTCCAAAAAGATTCTCTTCACCTATTCCAAACTCAAAAAATTCCCATAATCTTTCTAATTCTTTATCATTATCAATTTTATTTACAACTAAAGCTAATTCTTTTCCTAATCTTTGAAGCTCATAAAATAATTCTTTATCCTTATCATCAGGTATATTTTTACCATCAACCATAAAAAGTATTATATCAGCCTCTTTTGCCGTCTCAATAGCTTTTCTTTTTACATTTGAAAATATTGCATCATTTGTTTCATCAATACCACCTGTATCTAACATTAATGCTTTTCTATCTAATATTTCTATTTCATGTTTTCTAATATCTCTTGTAGTTCCTGCTATATCTGATACAATTGCAATTCTTTTATTTGCAATTCTATTAAAAAGTGAAGATTTTCCTACATTTGGTTGCCCTATTAGAGCAATTTTTTTTAATGTTTTATCCATAAATTTTTTTAATCCTAATTTTTTATCATAAACTAAAAAAGGTATTAGCATAAATGGCTAATACCTTTTCACTAACAAAAGCTTTTTTTAATATAATCCAAATTTACCTTGAACTGAACTTTTATAAAGAACTCTCATAACATCATCTTTGTCATAGAAAACTTTGAATAAAGCATCAGATGCTTTTAATTCTTCTAATGCTTCTTCAATATCCATTGGTTTATAAGATGTTAATCTTACAGGAGCAATTTCATCCTCAAATTTTTCTAGTTCAAGAGCGATATTATCTTGAATTTCAGAAGATTCAATTTCAGTTAATTTTGTAGCTTTATGAGCTGCAATTTTATCATGATGTCTTCTTAATACTTTTGATACTCTATCAACTGCAATGTCGATAGCTGCATATAAATCTTTATCTTTTTGTTTTACAACAATAGTATCTAAATGAGCTATATTTAATGTGAATTCAAAAGAGAAAGCTTTTTTACCATGTTTTTCATCTTGAGAAATAATTGCATTCACAGAAATAATGTCTAGGTTATATTTTTTAAAAACTTCTACTGAGCTATTAATGTAATCTTTAATTGAATCTGTTAAATCTACGTGTCTTCCTACAATACCTGTATTCATAGTGTACTCCTTAATTGTTATTTATAATTCTACCATAAAAAAGATAAAATACAAGAAGCTCCGCTAAATCGGTTTTTTTGTATAGAAACAATATCAAAAGTATAATTTTAAAGTAGCAATTAATGGATTGTAAAAATAATCTTATTCTTTTATACTTTCAGAATATAAAATCTAGGAGTATTTAAATGAATAAAATATCAACTGTTCAAGAAAATCAAACAAAAGAAAAGTTGCATAAATCTTTTTTTAATAATTATTCAAATATTTTACCTCCAATAATCGCTGGATTAATATCAGTTATTGTTAATTATGGTGGAACTTTTATTTTAATTTTTCAAGCTGCACAAATGGCTGGACTTAGTCCTGAACTAACCGCTTCATGGGTTTGGTCTATTTCTATAGGTGTTGGAATTACAGGGATACTACTAAGTTGGTATACAAAAGAACCAATTATTACTGCATGGTCTACACCTGCTGCTGCATTTTTGATTACTGCTCTTGTAGCTGTTCCTTATGCTGAAGCCATTGGTGCATATTTACTTTCAGCATTAGCATTCGTAATATTAGGAATCACAGGTTATTTTGGAAAATTAATTCGTTTAATTCCTGTTAGTATCGCTTCTGGTTTATTAGCAGGTATTTTATTACAATTTGGTATTTCTGCTTTTTCAAATATGACCATTGATCCAAGTTTGGCAATATCAATGTTTTTTGTTTATCTTTTTGCTAAACGATTTTCTGCAAGATACGCAATTGTAAGTGTTTTAACCTTTGGATTTATTTTCTTAGTGCTTCAATCACAGATTGATTTTTCTGGATTTGAACTTAAATTAGCATATCCAATTTTTACTGAACCTGCTTTTTCAATAAATGCAACATTAAGTGTTGCCTTGCCTTTATTTTTAATTACTTTAACAGGACAATATATGCCTGGTTTATTGATACTTAAAAATGATGGTTTTAAAACAAGTGCAAAACCTATTCTTGCAATTACTGGTTTAGGTTCATTTTTAATGGCACCTTTTGGTTCTCATGCTTTTAATCTAGCAGCAATCACTGCTGCAATTTGTACTGGTAAAGAATCTCATGAAGATCCATCAAAAAGATGGATTGCAGGTGTTGCAGCAGGTGTATTTTATATTTTGGTGGGTATTTTTGGTGTTACACTTGCAGCTTTATTTACAGCTTTTCCAACAGCATTTATTAGTACATTAGCAGGTCTTGCTTTGTTAAGTACTATTGCTGGAAGCCTTGCAAATGCAATAAGTGATAGTAATACAAGAGAGGCTGCTTTAATTACTTTTCTTGCAACTGCTGCAAATATTAATTTATTTGGGATTGGTGGAGCATTTTGGGGACTTGTTTTAGGATTAATTTCTTATCTTATTTTAAATGGTAAATTTAAAAGAAATTAATTTTGTATTCTGAGATTATGAAATAAAGTTATTTCATAATCTCTTCAACAAAAATAAATACTTAGTGTAAATAAAAAGTAACATCCTACTTAAATAAGAATTTCTCTATTTCCTTTGGCATTAACTTCTGATAAAATACCTGATTGTTCTAGCTGTTCTACTATTGTTGCTGCTCGGTTATAACCAATTCTCAGTCTTCTTTGAATATATGAAATAGAAGTTTTTTTCTCAGTTAAAACAATCTCTTTCGCATCTTCGTATAACTCATCAAATTCAATATTTGTAGTTGTATTTGAACTACTTGAATTTACACTTGAAGTCCTATCTTTTATAAAATTCATATCATACTCAACAACTCTTTGTTCTTTTAAGAAATCTACAACTTTTTCAATTTCTGTTTCTGTCGACCAGGGTGCGTGAATTCGCACAAGTCCAGACATTCCAGGAGGTGTAAATAACATATCTCCTTTTCCTAATAAAGACTCAGCTCCCATAGAATCCAAAATGATTTTAGAATCTATTCTTTGCCCTACTTTATAAGATAATCTACTTGGTAAATTGGCTTTTATAAGTCCCGTTACAACATCAACAGATGGTCTTTGAGTTGCTACTATTAAGTGAATTCCCGATGCTCTTGCCATTTGTGCAAGTCTTGCAATTGAATACTCAACATCTTTTCCACTTGTCATCATTAAATCGGCTAACTCATCAATTACAACCACAATATAAGGCATAGTATCATACCCCTCTACTTTTGCTTTGTCATTGTAGTTTTCAATATTTTTAGTTTTAGTTTTTGACATTAAAGTGTATCGTCTCTCCATTTCTGAAACCATATTTGCTAAGGCATTTATCGCATCACCTGCTTTTGTAATAACAGGAGTTAAAAGATGAGGAATATCGTTATACATTGAAAACTCAAGCATTTTTGGATCAATCATTACCAGTCTTAAATTATCTGGTGAATTTTTATAAAGCAATGATAAAATCATTGAATTTATTCCAACTGATTTTCCAGAACCCGTTGTTCCTGCAATTAATAAGTGAGGAAGTTTTTTAAGGTCTGTAATAAATGGTTTACCAACAATATCTTTTCCTAAAATCATTGTAAGTGGAGATTTTGAATTCTGGAAAATCTCACTATCAAGTAATTCTTTTAGATAAATCGTTTGCGTATCTTCATTTGGAACTTCAATTCCTACAACATCTTTTCCAGGAATTGGAGCTTGAATCCTAATTGTTTGAGCCTTAAGCGCCATTGCTAAGTCATCTTGAAGACCTAAAATTTTTGAAACTTTTACATTTGGTGCTGGTTTAAACTCAAAAGTTGTAACAACGGGACCTGTATAAGTTCGTACAACATCTCCATCGATTTTAAACATCGCTAATTTATCAAGTAAATCTGCGATTTTTTGGTCAATAAAAGCTTCTGAAACCTTTGATTTATTGTCTTTTGGTGAATCTTGAAAAAATGAACTTGGAGGTAATTTAAAGTTTTTTGGTTTTTCAGTTTTTCCTAATTCTATTTGGTCTAATAGTTTTTTATTTTCTTCTAACTCTTCAACTATTAAATTGTGTGATTCAGCATTTGTTTTTTCTACATATTTTTCATCAAATAACGAGTTGTCAAAAGATTCTTCTTCTTTTTTTGTTTCTTCTTTTCTTAAAACCAAAGGAACAATTTTTTTAGCATTAGATTCTATTGCTTTTATTTCTAAAATATTTTTATCTAATTTTTTTTCTATATTTTTATAAACAGTTTGATTAATCTCTTCATTTCTTTTTTCTCTATTTTTATTTTCTATTTTTTTAATATTTAGACTATTTCTCAGTTTTATTTTATTTTTAAGTTTATGCAAATCTTCTAATTCAAAATCTGAATTCTCAAACAACACTATAACAGAAATTATAAATCCAACTAAAACGAAAAAATAAAGTCCAGCTCGTCCTATTATTGGACTTAAACTATCAACTAAAATATTACCAATTTCTCCCCTTAAATAAGGGTTTTCAATAAGTAATGCTTGTAAAATCAAAGATACAAAAAGTAATAAAAATACGACTAATATATTTAAAACTAAATCTCTTTCTTTTATATTTTTAAAATTTATAATATATAAAATGTAGATAAATAAAAATAAACTAACATAAGATAAATATCCAAAATATTTATGTGAATAATCTGAAAAAACATACCCAACATTTCCAACTACATCTTGAGCACTTTCAAAAGTGGAAAATTGGAAATAAATAATTATAAATAAAAAGATTAATGATATGATTTTTTTTGCTATGATAAAGCCTTTATTTTAATAAATTTGATATTTTTGCTTGTAATTTAAGCCATTGCTTATGCTCAAATAAAGGAAAACCTGCCCACGATTTTTTAGGCTCAGTTATACTTTTTGTAACTCCACCACGAGCTGCAATTGTAGTAAATGGTGCAATTTCTAAATGTCCAGCTGTTGCACTTTGTCCGCCCATTACAACATACGCATTTAAAATAGTAGAACCTGCAAGTCCAACTTGTCCAACTAATATTGAACCTCGACCAATTTTGCAATTATGTGCAATATGAACTAAATTATCAAGTCGTACACCATCTTCAATAATTGTTGATTTAAATACAGCTCTATCTATTGCCGTATTTGCACCAATTTCTACATCATTTCCAATAGTTACATTTCCATTTTGATAGATTTTAATGTATTTTCCATCTTTTGTATTAGCAAATCCAAAACCATCACTTCCTATTACTGTTCCTGCATGAATAATACAATCATTTCCTATTGTACAATCCCTATAAACAGTAACATTTGGATAAATAATAGTGTTATTCCCTATTTTTACATTATCGCCTATAAAAGCTCCAGCCATAATAGTACAGTTATTTCCAATAACAGAATTTTTTCCCACATAAACATTTGGCATAATAGTTGTTTCACTACCAATTAAAGGTTCAGCGCCATATATTTCAACAACATTTGGAGCAAAAAGTTTACTTATTTTCGCTAAATTCAAATATGGTTGATCACAAACTAATGCAACTACACCATCTGGAACTTCATTTACATTTTCATGTGTAACTAAAACAGCGGCTGCTTTTGTATTTTTTAAATCGTTAATATATTTTTTATTTTCTAAAAAAGTAAGTTGATTTTCATTTGAATCTAATAAAGTGTTTAAACCTGTAATTTCTTTTTCGTTTTGGCAATCTATACCAATAAAATTAGCAATCTCTTTAAGAGTCATTTTTTATCCTTATTATAAAAAAGATAGAAGATTAGTCTTCTATCTTTCCATTGCTACAATTCCACTTCTTACAACTTCAAGTGGATTGAATTTTTGCATAACTTTTATAAAATTCATAATTCTAGCACTTGAATCAGTGGCGCTTACAATAATAGAATCATCAGTTACATTTTGGATACTACCATGATATGCTCGTGCAATTACATCAATATCTGATAAGTTATTATCAATTGAAAATTTCATTAAAACTGTATCTTTTTCAATTACATTTTTATGTTCATTTACTCTTAATACTGGAATTAATTTATTTAATTGTTTAACAATTTGATCAATTACTCTTTTATCACCAGTTGTTACAATTGTCATTCTTGAATATTGACTCTCTGTAATTGGTGCAACTGTTAAAGAATCGATATTATAACCTCGTGCTGAAAATAATCCAACAATTCTTGATAAAACATTGTGTTCGTTTAAAACAATAACTGAAATTACTTGTCTTGATATTTCTGAATCGTAATAATGGTTAAAATTGTTCATTATTTTCCTCCTTCGATTAATGTCATTTCATTTAATGCATGACCATTTGGAACCATTGGCAATACCTCTTCATTTCTAGCAACTACAACTTCAATCATTGCAGGTCTTTTTTTCTCAACAGCGTCTTTTAAAGCAATATCAAACTCTTCTTTTGTTGTAACTCTATAACCTAATCCTCCAAAAGCCTCCACAAGCATTTTGAAATTTGGTTGAGCTGATAAATCTGTTTCAGATAATCTATTCCCATAAAACATTGTTTGCCATTGTCTTACCATTCCTAAATAGTTGTTATTTAAAATGATGTTAATAACAGGTAATTCATACTCAACACAAGTCATAAGTTCTTGAATATTCATCAAAATAGAACCATCACCTGTGAAGTTGATTGAAACTTTATCTGTTCCTTTTAAAGCTCGTGCAACACCCATTGCAGCGGGTAATCCAAATCCCATAGTTCCTAAACCACCACTTGTAATCCATTGTCTTGGATATGAAAATGGATAAAATTGTGCTGTCCACATTTGATGTTGTCCAACATCAGTTGAAATAACAGCTCTTGCTCCTAAAAGATGCCCAACTCTTTGAATTGGCCATTGAGGTTTGATAACTTCATTTGAATCGATATATCTTAAAGGCTCTTTTTCTCTATAATCTCTTAATAATTCAACCCAATTTGTATAATCATTAAACTCATTTTCACCATTTTCTATTGCTTCAATCATAGCTTTTACTGTAACTTTTAAATCTCCAACTATTGGATAATCTGGAACTACAAGTTTAGCAATTGATGTAGGATCTATATCAACATGAATTACTTTTGCTTTAGAAGCAAATTCATCAAGTCTTCCAGTTACTCTATCATCAAATCTTGCACCCAATGAGATTAATAAATCTGTTTCATGAGCTGCCATATTTGCAGAAAATTCTCCATGCATTCCTAACATTCCAAAGAATAATGGATTTTCATCACCCATTACACCTCTTGCCATTAATGTTTCAACAGCAGGAATATTTAATTTTTTTGCTAATTCTCTAATTTCAAATGCACAGTTTGATAAAACAGCTCCACCACCAACATAAAGTAAAGGTTTTTTTGCATTTGAAATAGCTTCCATCGCTCTTTTTAACTGTTTTTTATTGTAATTAACAGTTGGTTTATATGTTGGCATATTAACTTCACTAGGATAAATAAAATCGCCCATTTCTGCTGTAATGTCTTTTGGAATATCAACATGTACAGGTCCTGGTCTTCCAGTGCTTGCTATATGAAACGCCTCTTTAATGATTCTTGGTAAATCTTCAAGTCTATTAACTAAATAATTGTGTTTTGTACAAGGTCTTGAAATTCCAACAGCATCAATTTCTTGAAAACCATCAGAACCAATAATCGTTGTTGGAACTTGCCCTGAAATTACAACCAAAGGAATAGAATCCATATAAGCATCGGCTAAACCTGTTACTGCGTTTGTAAATCCAGGACCTGAAGTTACAATTGAAACCCCAACTTTTCCTGTTGCTCTTGCATATCCCTCTGCTGCAATTATTGAAGCTTGTTCATGTCTATTCAGAATGTGTTGAAAATAATTTTGTTTATATATTTCATCGTAGACGTTCATAATAGCGCCTCCAGGGTATCCAAATACTACTTCAACCCCTTCTTGATGTAATGATTCTACAACCATTTTTGCGCCAGTCATTCTCATAATAATTCTCCGTTTTTCTAAAAATAAGTCTTTATTTTACTAAAAATATAATTAAACTTGGGTTTGATAATGTAGTAAATTTTATACTTTTATCTCTTGAGGAGTTGAAAAATAGTAACCTTGAGCATAATCGACACCCAATAATTTCATTAATTCAAAAATTTCTTTACTATTTACATATAAAGCAATAACTTTAATATCAGCTTCTTTTGCAAAATCTATAATACTTTTTACTAAAAGAAAAGATATTTTATCTTCTAAAATTTTACTTATAATATTTCCATCAATTTTTATATAATCTGATTTTATTTCAGTTAAATATATAAAATTTGAATATCCACTTCCAAAATCATCAATAAAAATTTTATAACCTAAACCTTTCAACATTAATAAATTATCTTTTGCTTCTTTACAATTTATTAAATCTTCACTTTCAACTATTTCTAATCCTAATCTACTAGAAATATTCTCTTCTAAAGCAAAATTCTTTAAAAGTTGAAGAATTGAGTTATCAATAATATCTTTAGGATTTAAATTTAAATTTATTTTTATATCTTTTTCTTCTCTAAGTTTTTTATAACAAATTTTTAAAATAGTTTTTGTAATATTTCTTAAAATAAAAGTACCTTTTATGATTGGAAGAATTTTTTCTGGTAAAACTATATTTCCATTTTTATCTATAATTCGAAGAAGTGCTTCATAATAAGAAATTTCTTCAGTTTTTGCATCTATTATTTCTTGATAAAAACAAACAACTTGTTTTTTTTCTATGGCATCTTTTATTTCATTTATTGAAAGAGTTGATTCTGTATTTTTATTTTTTATTTCATCATAAATTTCTATATTATTTCTACCTTTATTTTTTGCATCATATAAGGCTAAATCAGCTAATTTAAAGGCATCTGAAAAGCTTCTTGATTTATGTGGAACAAGATTTACACCAATAGAAACAGTTACATTTATGAACTCTTGATTATTTATATAAAACTGAGTATTTTGGATATTTTTAAAAATTCTTTCTATTACATTTAAAGCACTTAAATTATCGTTTCGATTAATTTTTGCCAAAATTACAAACTCTTCTCCTCCATATCTAATGATAATATCTTCGTTTATTCTAACTGTTGAAGTAATTATTTGAGCAGTTTGGCTTAATATTTTATCTCCAATATCATGACCATAAGTGTCATTTACAGCTTTGAAATAATCTATATCTAAAGTTGCTAAAATGTACTCATTTAAATTTATAAAATTTTCTGTGTCTTGTAGATAATTTCTATTATAAACACCGGTTAGCTTATCAGTATAAGCACTTTTTTTAATAGCTAGATATTTAAAAGTTTGAATCAATAAAAGAATCAAAAATCCTATTACTATAAAAATAATTGTAATAATTGTATATTGAATCCAGTTAAGTATTTTATTTATTTCTTCAATCTTTTTTATAGAAAAATCAATTGCCAAAACGAGTTCAACTTCGTTATTTCTTAAAATAGGTACTAAATATGTAATTGATAACTGATGAGAAAACCCATGCTCAATAATAAGTGATTTTTTTGTTTCAAAAATTTCTAACCATCTTGAATTATCAATATCAAATTTTTGATTTAAAAAAGCCTTTTCATTTTCTTTTGCACCATCTGCTAAAAATCTAAAAATTCCTCTTGCATCTTTATAAATTAAGTAGGCATATTTAATATTTGAAGTCAATAATAAACTTAGATTTTCTTCAATTTGAGTTCTTAATTTAGGATTTAACTCCAACTCTTTTGAATAAGCTTTTTGGCTTGTTTGTAAAGATTTTTCAATTGAGGAAGCATTATTATTTGCTATTGAAATAACATCAAAAGTTGATACTTCTATCATTTTTTGAGTTATGTTTTTTTCTAATTTAATTGTTCCATAAAGTAATAATGAAAAAACAATAGATATAAATAAAACTATAAAAATCAGATAAATTGGATTTTTAGTAAATAAGATTTTTCTCATTAAAAGTCTTCCACAAATTTATCATAATCTTTTGATAACTCAATTTTTTGTTTTTCTAACCTTGCTTTTATAAATGTGATATTCGGTCTACTTTTATTCCAAAAAAATGCACCTAAATATCTATCATTATTTAAGAGTTTTTCATAATTATTTGTAAAAAATAGTTTATTATTATCATTTTTACAATAAAAATCTAAATCTACATTTCTTTTTATAAAAACAAAATTGGCATTTTCACAACTATTTGTTAAAGTAAAAAATTTAGAATAAACATCATTTTCAATGCTTGATATTTCAGGAATATAAAGTTTTATTTCACCTTTTATTGAAGCTGTTGCAATATTTGATATTATTTTTGCTTCAAGTTCTAGTTCTTTGTCATATTTATTAAGTAAAAAAGTATATTGATCAGCATTTAAAAAAGAAATAAGCGTTATTAAAAATATTATAAATTTCATTAAAATTTCCATTTCAATGAAAGAGTAGCACTTCTTTCATAATCATTAAAAGCAAAATCATTTCCTGAATCAGAATATAACGATTCAGTTGAATCATTAAAAAGATTTTCACCTTTTAAACTAATTTTTAAATTTTTATTTATATTGTATGCAAGTCCTAATGATAAATCAAAAGAGGAATCTATATCTAAGTTTTTATAAGTATAAGAATTTCTATATAAAACAGAAGTAAAATATTCAAACTTATCATATTCTCCCATATATTTTACATAACCACCTTTATTTGAGTTATTTAAAGTCTCACTTAAAGTTGTTGTAAAGTAGTTTATTTGGATTTTATTTGCATTTTCTAAAAGATACTCATAATTATATATATATCCTGATGTTTTAATTCTATGGTCAATATTCATAAAACCAATAGTTGGCTCTAAATAAATAAAATCATCTATTTCCACATTATGATAAGTAACACCTATTTTTGATTTTTGAGTTGTATAAACTCCCTCTATGGTAAATATTTTATAATTTTGAACATCTAAATTTCTATCTAAAAAAGCATAATCTACATCAAAAAATGAAGGTGGTAAATATGTTTTTGTATAAAAAGTTTTTAATCCAAAATGCTCAAAAGGAGTATAAATAGCGCCAATTCTATAAAGTTCTTCTGAAATATCTTCTAAAAATCCACTTCTTTTATATTTATCAAATTTTGCATTTCCTATTAAAACTAAATTATCAGTTAGACTGTAATCATCTTGAAATACTACTGAAGTTATATCCTCTTTATCAAAATCATTATTTGCATTATTGCCTTGTGTATATTTTTTCTCAGAAGCACTTAATCCTGCTAGGAAATTATTATTTTTATATTCAAAAGATTTGCTTACACTGGCTTTTACTTTAGTAAATTTTAAATTTTTATCAAAACTTTTGATTCTACGAACGGGTAAAAACGACATTCCTTCTTGATTTGTTTCTGAATTATCAAGATTATTAACATCAACTGAAATATTTGTTTTTAGTGATTTGTCATTTAAAAAATAATTAGTAACATCAATAAAAAAATCTTTTGTAGCAATTTCTCCATCTTCAGGAACTGCATCATAAGATAATCCCATATAAGTATCTTTTTTTAAATCGGTATAAGCCATATTTATATCTGTATTTTCATTGCTAATATCTAAATATAAATATCTTCTATTTCCATCATTTAATAATTTATCATTTTTATATTTTCTTGTCTCTTTTTCTTTTTGGTTATTTCCATAAAATAAATAAGTCCAGCCATTTTCAAAAGTTCCTGCATTTGTAAAGCTTTCAGTTGATGAACCTTTTGACGAGCCTTTTAGGTTTATTTCACTTCCATTTTCTTTTACACCTTTTTTTGTATAAAGTCTAATAAAATAAATTCCGGTTTCACTTCCAAGAGAAAAAGAGCTTTCTCCATAATAAATTTCCACATAATCAATAAAATCCAAAGGCAAATCACCCCAAGATACAGCAGCACTTTGATTGTAAAGAGAACTTATTTCATGGTCATTAATAAAAACTCTAAAAAATCCACTAACAGTAGTTTTTGTTCCAGCCAAAGATAGAGATGATAAACCATATCTATTTTTATTTAGATTCAAAAGAGGAAGTTCTTTTAAAATATCATTTAACTTTTGATATTGCATTAATTTTATATCTTTTTGAGAGTAAAGAAAAACATGACCTAGTTTTTCATCTACCGTTTGTAATGATTTTTGATTAACCGTGTCATATTCTTGTAACAAATAATCTAAATTACTTGAAAATAGTGAAGTATAAAAAATGATAAATAATAAAATGAGTAGTTTCATAACTGCCTATAAAAGAAATATTTTACGCATTGTAATCAAATAATAATTAATTATTTATTTAATTCCTCTTGATGTTTTCGCATACCTGCATTTACTTCAGAATATTGTTCTTGAGTTATATTATCATCTTGAAACCATTTTACTTCATCAATTTGTCCATTGTATGCAGATCCAAGTTCTTCTATTTTTTTTGCAAAATCTTCTACATCATCACATATTTCTTTTTTATTTTTAACAGTATCTGTTAATTCTATATACCAATCGTGAGGAGCTTCACCTCTGTTTTTTATTCTTGCTTCGAAAATTACGCTCATTACATACCTTTGATTTTTTGAAAGCATTATAACAAATAATGAATCTAAAAGCTAAATATGTTAAAATGAACTTCTAAAATTTGTATATATGAAGGTGTTTTTCGTGTCAATTTTTGCTTTACAATCAATAGCTGGTGGATTTCTGGATGAAGATTTAGAAAATTTTAATAAATATTTTGATGAATGGTGTATTCAATTTGAAACTTATGATGATGCTATGAAAACAATGAAAACTTTTGAAAATCAAGAAACAATAGATATTGTTGAAATAACACCATTAACTTATCCAAAATATTTTTTCAGAACTCTACAAGGCACTATTTATGCAACAAGACAGATTGAAGATAAAATTATTTGTGTAGTTGAGCCATTTATGGGTTCTAATTTTAGAATAGCAATTTGTGATCTTAAAACAAGCAATGTACGACTAACAAAAACTAACTACAAAAATATTCCAAGTATTGAAGGTGCTTTTGCTAATTTTGGGGAGTAATTTTTGATTTTTTTATTATTCAATTATAATTTAGTATAATAATTTTTATAAATAGTAAGGAAAATATATGGATTATCAAAAATTTAGTGAAATTTCACCTTGTGATTATGCTGGAGTTTTAAAAAGAGAAAGTTTTATGGATGCAGGAATGAAAGAGCTATGGCAAAATATTCCTAGAATTTCAGGACCTGCATTTACAGTAAATATGGTTGCAGGTGAAAACTTAGCACTTCATAGAGCAATATATGAAGCGCCAGCTGGTTCTATAATCGTTGCACAATCAAATACAATGGATTACGCAGTTATAGGTGGAAATGTAGCTACCATTGCTTTTAAGCGAGGAATTGTAGGTTTTGTAATAGATGGAGTTGTGCGTGATATTGCAGAAATCAGAGAAGGAAAAATTCCAATGTTTGCCCGTGGTGTTTTAGCAATGCCAGGAACAAAAAAAGAAGCAGTTGCTGTAAATACCACAATAACAGCAGGTGGAATAAAAGTAAATCCAGGTGATATTATAGTTGCAGATGAAGAAGGAATCGCAGTTATTCCAAAAGATAGAGCCGAAGAAATATATAAAGAGT
Organism: Arcobacter caeni; assembly: GCF_003063245.1. Taxonomy (GTDB): domain Bacteria; phylum Campylobacterota; class Campylobacteria; order Campylobacterales; family Arcobacteraceae; genus Aliarcobacter; species Aliarcobacter caeni. Next base: position 57,478 of record NZ_MUXE01000010.1, read on the forward strand.
GCAAAGAAAAAGTTCAAAAAGAAGCTGCCATGAGTTTTGAAGAATGGGCGGATAGACATAAGAAAAATATAGACTCTTTTTATGAGTAGGTTTTTAATAAAATGTCGGATAAGAACATCACTTCACAGTGACATTCTCTCCTAAGAACCGTACTTGCGACTTTCCCCGCATACGGCTCAAGCACTGAACTAAACTTTTGTGAGGTTTTTAAGGGCAAAATATCTTTTGATAAAATATTCATCAAAAGATTTATCATATGGGTTAGCTTCGCTTTTAATTTTGATAAACTCTTTAAGTGGAAGTGTACTTAGTTTATAAACGAATTGTTTTCCATCTGATAATACATCTGATTTGTAGTTTGGGAATGGTTTAAAATATTGTTTGTAATATTTTATAGTTTCTTTTCTTTGATGAATCCTTTTCATCCAATTAAGTGACTTTCTCCAAATATAAGTATCAATCTTATCAAATACAACTTTACTATTTACAAATCTGTAATAGTTTGCCCATCCTCTTAAAAGAGGATTGAGTTTTGTTATAAGCATTGATAAACTCGATGAATTATACTTTTTAAATATCTCTTTAATTTTAGACTTAAAAGATTTTATCCCATCTTTAGTGGGTTTAACTATCACTTTATTATTAGGATATTTCCTAAAGTTAAAGCCTAGAAAATTAAATCCATCTCTAATATGTGTAATATGCGTTTTCTCTTTTGATAGTTCTAAGCCTCTTTGATTTAAGAAAATTTCAATATCTTTTTGAAGTAATCGTAAATATTTTGGACTATGCCCTGTTATGACAAAATCATCGGCGTATCTTATAAAATTTAGACGATTAGTATGACGATATAAGATAACTCCATCTTTCATCTTTTGAAATCTAGCTTTATGCCTTTTCACAACTTCTTCAATTCCATCTAAAACCATATTAGCTAGTATTGGAGATATAATTCCACCTTGTGGTGTTCCACTATCTGTTGGAAATAAGGTATCATCTTTAATAAATCCAGATTTTAGCCATTGTTTTAAAAGTCGATTAACAAGTGGAATATTGTCATAAATCCATTGATGGCTTATGTTGTCAAAGCATCCTTTTATATCTGCTTCTAATATCCATTCTCCACCATTTCTTTTAGAAGTACAAATCCAAACTTGCTTCATAGCATCTTGAGTGCTTCGTTTTGGACGAAATCCATAGGAGTTTTTATCTGCAACAACTTCAGCAATAGGTTCAAGAGCTAATTTATATAAAGCTTGAAGGCTTCTATCAAACATAGTAGGAATTCCTAAAGGTCTTAATTTACCATTTTTCTTGGGAATTTCAATACGTTTTAGTGGCATAGATTTGTAATCGGGCAGTTTTATTTTAAGTTCATCAACACATTTACACTTTTTTATACTAGTATCAAGAAGTTTTCCATCAACACCAGCTGTTTTTTTACCTTTATTTTCACTCACTCTTTTTACTGCTAATATTCTAGCATTCAAAGATTTTACAAGTAGAGATTGGAGTTTCTTTACCATTCTTGTTCTACCTGTTAGTTTAGCTTTTACAATTCGATTTTGTAATATCTTTACTGATTGCTCTACAACATCAAAGTCAACGGCTAACCAGTTTATGTGGGTGATATCTTTTTTACAAGACTCTATCACTTTATACCTTTCTATTTTAAAAATTTATTACTACAAATGTCATTGACATCAGCACCAATAAGAAGTCTGCTATCTTTCAATATGAGGCAAAGTTTGAACCCCTATGTCATATATTACATACAACCATTCGCTTTCTCTTATCTCCTATACCCACTAAATTATCGCTTCTCATTACTGAAAAGTTTGTTATAATAAAAGTGAAAATAAATTTATCATAACAACTCATTGGGCTTACCAAGTTCCACTTAGTTTGTTTAGCTTCGGACTTAGGTTTCATCTATACTCCGAAGGTTTAATTGTCTGTGTATGATGGTTAACCAACATCATATCCTCAACCTTATACTTTTTAGTTACAGTGTATCAATGCACTTTCACTGTCTTGCTTTGACGGAGCGTCAAACAATGATTCAATTTCTTAACCATATCCAATTTCCCAACCTATAAATTCTATTGCATTTAGAATTTATCCAATCATTTCTTTGTTGCTTAGCACACCATCGTTACCAACAATGCACCAACAAATAGGGAGAAAACAACAGAATATTTTATCGGTGCCACCCGACATCAAACTAAGCGACTTCTTGTCGCACGGCTACATTTACATAAAGGTACTAAAAGCGACACACGTCTTAAAGATTACTTAATCTAAAGTATCAAAGGTTTTAAAATAGCCCTATAAATCTATTAATTCTCGTTGAAATATAAACTTAGCCTCTTATAATTCTAAAAGTGCTACCATTACGAAATCTAAACAAAGATAGATTTTTATAATAAATAGGGTACTTCTGCATAAAGGTACGAAAAGTTCCAAGTTGCTTAAATATGGAGTATGGCCCTACAAAGGTATTTTTTTACTAACAATATTTAAACTAAGCTTAATATATTTTTTCTCAAAAAAGAAAAATACCAAAATAGATTGGATAAAGTTATTCAAATCAAGTTTTTGTAAAATTCATTAATAATTCGTTAAATAAATTTTGATATAATTGCACTTGAACTTACGAAAGGAATTTATGAAAAAAAATATCGTTTTATCTATTGTTTTTTTTTCTATCTTATTTTCTTCTGTACACTCGTTTGCTTTTGAGTTTTTCAATGATGAAAAAAACTGTGTTATAACTTCCAAACAGTGTGCAACAGAGTTTAATACATCTTCAGTAGATATTGAAGTTTGTGAAAAGCATCATAAGTGCCACCACTCTTATGTCCTTAACCAAAATGATTATATTTCAAAATTTGAATTTAGAAATATCAATGAAACTTTAAAAGCAACAAGCTATATCTTTCAATTCTCCACATTTCTACTCAAACCACCTATTATTTAATTTACTTTCATTCATTCTATCTCTATATTTATAGAGCAAACTTATACTAAGGAAAGTAAATGATAAAAAATAGATTAATTTCTATGTTTATCTTGTTTTCTTGCAGTAGTGGAGTACTTTTTGCAGATGATTTTAATCAATTTTTAAATAAAGCAATTGAAACAAGTCCTTATTTGCAATCTTCAGCTATTGGAGTTGAACAAGCTAAACAAGAAAGTTATAAACAATTACGATATGAAAACCCCACTTTAAGTGGAGAGTTTTTAAAATATAAACCCAATGATGGTTCTAATGATAGTGGTTATAATATTAGCCTTACCCAACCATTTAGATTATGGGGCGTATCAGGTGATAAAGAGCGTTTTTCACAAGCAATTGTAAAAGGTGCTAACAGTGAATATATGTTAAATACATCCGATTTTATTCGAAATATCTCTTTATATTTTACTGTTTATGCACAAGAAAAAATGCTTCTTGACTTAATGCTAGGTGCGACGAACATTGCAAAGACCATTTATGATATTTCTCAAGAACGTCATGCTGTTGGTTCAATTTCACGAGCAGATATGCTTCAAGCCAAAGCTATATTTTTGGAACAACAAACACAATATGATAGTTTAAATATATCTTCGATTGAAAGCTATTATGAGTTATTGAAACTTGCAGGTATCAAAGAAAAAATTGAGATAAACACGAATCATACTTTTGAAGTTAAGAAATCAGATATCTCTGAAAACCCTGAGTTAAACCTTCTGATTCATAAAAAAGATATTGCACAAGCTGAAGCTGAATTAACTTCCAATATTCTTGAAACAGTTGATGTGACTGCTTCATACAGTAAAGAACCTGACCAAATTGTCAATGGTGTTGCTCTAAGTTTTCCTTTTCCTCTTTTTAATACAAAGTATGAAGAAAAAAGAATAGCACAATTAGAAGCAAAAAAAATGAATTTTTTAATTGAGAATGAAAAAAACTCCATACAGACAGAACACACTAAACTTTTAATACAAAGAGAGTTACTGGAAAAGTTAAAATTAAAAAATGAGAATGTATTAAAATTAAAAATAGAAGTTCTTGAAATGTTTTTAAAAAAATATAAAGTTTCTCAAACAACCCTAATGGAGCTTTTAAATATAAAAAACCAAGTGATTCAAACAAAAGAGAATCTTATTAAAATCAATATTGCATTAAATCAAAATGCAATTAACATAAATTACATCCAAGGAGATATCAATGCACAAAATCTTATTAATTAGTTTATCTTTTATTATTGGACTTTATGCGATTGAAATACCCATAGAAAAAGTTCAAATTCATGAATTTGGGAAATCAATTGAATTAAATTCAAAAATTGTTCAGCTCTCTTCGGCAAAACAATCCATCATGACTTTGTTGGATGGTCAAATTACAGAGTACTATGTTAAAGAAGGAGAAACAGTTAACAAAGGTCAAAAAATAGCTTTGATTGAATCAATTGAACTGTCAAAAATGAGTGCTGAATATCTCTCTTTAAAAAATCAATATTTGAGTATGAATAAAACGTATGAAGCCAACAAACAGCTTTATGATAAAGGTATCATATCTTTAGAAGCATTAAATCGTATCAATATTGAAAACAATGAAATGTTAGCCAAACTTGAGACCTTAACATCACAGTTAGAGACCTTAGGAATAGAAACAAAAAATATAAGTAATACTACATCAAAATATATTTTAAGAGCACACAATGCAGGACGTATTGGAACATTGTTAAAAGGAAAACATGCAACTGTTTCAAAAGACACAGAAATAGCTACGGTTGTTAAAGAACAAGCTTTTTATCTTAAATCTTATATTCCTTTATCCTATGCAAATGATTTAAAAGTGGGACAAAAAATTACTATTACACATAATAACAAAACCTTTGCCACTTATATAGATAAAATCTTGCCTGAATTGGATGAAACCACTCAAAGAATTATTGTGTTATCAAGTATAAATGAACCTATTGATGGATTATTTATCAATTCATATATTAACTCTACTTTATATATCAATACTGATAAAAAATATTTGGCAGTTAAAAAAACCGCACTGACTTTTTTAAATAATGAATGGGTTGTTTTTGTACCAAAACAGGAAGCTCATGAAGAGAAAGCAAAAAGCAGTAAAGAACACAATGATGAGCATGATAAAGAAGATAAGCATGAAGATAAAGATGGGCATAAAGATGAACATAATGATGAACATAATGATGAACATAAAAAAGAGGGTGATTCTCATGAAGAAGAACCTCAATATGAAGCAAGAGATGTAAAAATTGTTAATCAAGATGACTCTTATGTTGCCATTGAAGGTTTAAATATTAATGAAGAGTATGTCAGTGATAAAACATATTATGTGAAGTCATTGGTATTAAAATCATCAATGGGTGACGGACATGGGCACTAGGGGATATTATGTTAGATAAACTTATTGACCTATCTTTAAAATACAGACTTTTAGTCATTGTTCTTTTTATATCCATTTGTGCATTGGGATTTAGAGCCTATAAAAATATCCCTGTTGATGCATTTCCTGATATTACTCCTAAGCAAGTAGTGATTTATACAGAAAGCCCAGGGAATTCTGCAGAAGATATTGAAAAGTTAATTACTTATCCGATTGAATCAGCAATGTCTGGTATGGCAGGCGTTGAAATGATAACGTCCAATTCTATATTTGGATTATCGTATGTCTCTATATTTTTTGAAGATGATATGGATATAAACTTTCTAAGACAACTTGTAAGTGAGCGATTAAATACAGTTGACATTCCAAATGGTTGGGGAAAACCTACACTTGGACCCAATACAACAGGTTTAGGACAAGTATTTTGGTATGAGATAAAAGATAAAAACAATCAATACTCTTTGCAAGAGTTAAGAGAAATGCAAGAGTATATTGTAAGTCCTTTGTTTAAAAGTGTAAAAGGTGTTGAAGAAGTCATTGGATGGGGAGGAAAAGAAAAACAATATGATGTCTTAATTGATACTAAAAAGCTACAAAGCTTAAATATTACTTATGATGATGTCGTTCAAGCACTACAACGAAGTAATATAGCAGCAGGTGGACAATATTTAGAGTTTAATAAAGAACAGTATCTTATTCGAGGTGCTGGTTTATATAAAAATATTGATGATATAAAAAATAGTGTGATTAAATCACAAAATGGACAAGCAATCGTTATTCAAGATGTTGCAAAAGTACAAATAGGTTCGATGCCAAGATTTGGAGCCATCTCTATTGATGGAAAAGAAGCTGTTATTGGAATGGTATTACAAAGAACAGAAACAAATGCGGCAAAAGTAGTTGAATTATTAAAAGAAAAAATTTTAACAGTTAACTCAACATTGCCAGATGGTGTAGAAATAAACCCAATTTATGACCGTTCAGAAATCACATTAAAAGCAGTGAATACTATGACATCTGCATTAACTTCAGGAGTTGTTTTAGTTGCAATTGTACTGTTTTTATTCTTATTTGAACTTCGTTCCGCATTTATTGTTATATTATCATTACCTGTATCTTTACTTATTGCCTTTTTACTTATGGAGTATTTTGGATTAAGTGCAAACTTGATGAGTCTAAGTGGTTTAGCAATTGCAGTTGGTATGATTGTTGATGGTACCATTGTAATTGTTGAAAATACTTTTAGAAAACTTCATGATGAAAAAGATAAGAGTAAATTTGAAATTGTCGCAGAATCCACAAAAGAAGTAGCTACTCCTGTAACATTTGCTATTTTAGTTATTGCAGCAGTATTTATACCATTGTTAAGTTTAGGTGGTTTAGCAGGAAAACTCTACAGTCCTATGGCGATTAATATTGTATTTGTTATGTTGGGTTCATTAGCTGTTGCTTTAATCTTAGTTCCTGTATTAACTTACTTATTGCTAAAACCAGCAAAGAGTTCTGATAACTCAATTATGAAAAAGATTAAACATGGATACAGTCCAATATTGGTTTTTGCTTTAAATAATGCAAAAAAGCTTTTTATAGGTATATCTGCTTTGTTTTTTATCTGCGTAGCATTATTGTCTTTTCAAGGACGAGAGTTTATGCCAACTTTAAATGAAGAATCAATCATGTACAGAGTAGTAGCAATTCCTGGAACAAGTCTTAGTCAATCAGTTGAAATGGCACAAGAAGTTGAGAAGTATATCTTAAAAGAGTATCCCAAAGAGGTTCTTTCTGTTTTATCAATGATGGGAAGAAGTGAAAAAGGTGAAACTGCTCAACCAAACTATATGGAAGTCTTATTAACGCTTAGTAATGATATTGAAGATTTAGAACAATTGACAAATGAACTTAATGAAAAACTTGAGAAAAAGTTTGAATATGTACAATTTGTTCCTACACAACCTATTGCTATGAGAGTTGAAGAGTTATTAGCAGGTGTTAAAGCTGAATTAGCCATAAAAGTATTTGGAAATGACCAAAAAGTACTTAATGATATTGCCACAAAAATACAGCAAAACATTAGTGATATTGATGGTGCAAAACAATTGAGTCTTGAATCACAATTGGGACAATCTCAAATTAAAATTGAACCTGATTATTTGGCACTTGCTCGATATGGAATTAATGTTGATGAAGTAATGAGTGTGATTCGAAATGGTATAGGAGAAGAAGAAGTTACAGAAAAAATTGAAGGTGTAAAACGATTTGGTATTGTCGCAAAAATAGAAAATGCTAAAAAGGATATTCAAAGTATTAAAGAATTAACCTTGCGTTCTTCTTCAGGAGCTGTTGTAACATTAGAACAAATCAGTAAAATATCGATTGTTCAAGGTCCCTCATTTATTAAAAGAGAGAATTTAAATCGTTATATGGTACTTTCTATAGAAGTTGATGGAAGAGATATTGCATCATTTGTTAAAGAAGCAAATGAGATAATACAAGAAAAAGTGGATATGCCAACGGGTTATTTTATAGAATGGGCAGGTGATTTTAAAAATATGCAGGAAGCTACGCAAAAGCTTATGATACTAGTACCTTTATCAGTATTTCTTGTAATATTGCTATTATATACTGCCTTTAATTCATTAAAAAAAGCCTTATTGATTTTATTGAATGTTCCATTTGGTTTAATTGGTGCTATTTTAGCGTTGGTAGCAAGTGGTGTATATTTATCGGTATCTGCTATTGTAGGATTTATTGCAATTTTTGCTATTGCTATACTCAATGGAATCGTACTTGTTAGTTTTATCGATGAATTAAGAGAAAAATTTCCCCATGTGGATTTAAAAACTCTTCTAAAAGATGCAACACTATTGCGACTCAGACCTGTTTTAATGACAGCATTTACAACACTTTTTGGTATTTTACCTTTGTTGTTTGCTACAGGAGTAGGAAGTGAAATACAATATCCCTTATCCGTCGTTGTAATTGGAGGAATAATAAGTTCAACACTATTAACCCTTCTGATTTTACCTTCAACATATTATTTGTTTTATAAAAACGATCATCATGGAGAAGAAAAAGTCACAGTTAGCTTAAAAGCTCAATAATATAATTTAAATCAAACAAAAGGAAAAAAATGAAAAATTTACTCAGAATATTACTTGTATCAGGAATTTTATTAAGTGGGACTACTTCTTTAAATGCAAAAGAGATATATTTATCACATCAAACTACTAAAGACTATAGAGTTTTAGTAAAAGTGTACGATGAATTAAAATTAGGAGATAATGAATTTAACGTTAAAATTCTTTATAAAACTAAATCTTTAGATGGAGTAAATGTAAATTTAAAAGTATATAAACCAAATGGTGAAGTAGTTGAGTATAATAGTAATAAAGTAAATGATAAAAAAAACTATTCATTTAATGTTACGCTTTCAGAAAAGGGTGAATATGGATACGTTATCACATATAATATAATGACAGGAGGAGTTACTCGAACTTCAAAAGGTTCTTTTGCATTTAATTAACGAAAAATAAGTAAGATAAGAGATATTTAACATCTCTTATCTTTTACTTTAAAGGAAAAATATCAATGACAACAGTAAAACTTCAAAATCTTGATTGTGCAAATTGTGCGGGAAAAATCGAAAAAAGATTAAATGAACTCGATGAACTTAGTAATGTAAAATTAAATTTTGCTACTTCGACTTTGAGTTTTGAACAAAAAAGTGAAAAAAATTTATTAGACAAAATTGAAAATGAGATTCAAAAAATCGAGAAACAAGTCCTAATTATAAAAGATGAAACAAAAAAACAGAGAACTTTTTGGGAACTTCTTAATAAAAAACTTTTATTAATTACAATTATTTCTATTATTTTAACATTTATATCTTACAACTATGTAAGCAATAAAAACCTTCAACTCATTTTATATGTAACTGCTTATTTGTTAGTTGGTCGGGATGTAATATTTCAAGCTATTAAAAATATAAAAAATGGAAAAGTATTTGATGAACATTTTTTAATGAGCATTGCAACTATTGGAGCCTTTGCATTGGGTGAATATGTTGAGGGGATTGCTGTTATGCTATTTTATCAAATAGGAGAGATGTTCCAAGCAGTTGCTGTTAATAATTCAAGAGATAATATTAATGCACTTATAGATATTAAACCTGAATTTGCAAATGTTAAAGAGGGTGAAAATATTATTCAAAAAACACCTGAAAATGTAAAAATTGGCGATACTATTTTAGTTAAAGTAGGAGAAAAAGTACCTGTAGATGGGATACTTCTTTCAAAAAAATGTTCTTTTGATACAAGTACAATTACAGGTGAATTTAAACCTAAAACCATCAATGAAAATGAAGAACTTATCAGTGGTTATATCAATATATCAAATGCTTCATATATAAAAGTAAAATCCCTTTATAAAGACTCAACTATTGCTAAAATTGTAGAACTCATTGAAAATGCAGCTTCAAAAAAAGCATCTGCTGAGAAATTTATCTCGAAGTTCGCTGCTGTTTATACACCCATTGTAGTTATTCTTGCTGTTTTATTAAGTACACTTCCCCCATTATTTATCCAAGGAGCAGTGTTTACAGATTGGATAGAAAGAGGATTAATTTTTTTAGTAATTTCTTGCCCTTGTGCTTTAGTGGTTTCTGTTCCATTATCTTTTTTTAGTGCCATTGGTGCTATATCTAAAAGAGGTGTATTGGTAAAAGGTGCAAACTATGTAGAAAAACTAACAGAAATAAGAAATATTGTATTTGATAAAACAGGTACACTTACCCATGGAGTATTTGAAGTCACAGATATTAAGAGCAAACTATTACCAGAAGATGAACTTTTAAAACTTGCAGCCTATTCAGAGAGTTTTTCAACGCATCCTATTGCACTGTCTATTGTAAAGGCTTATGGTAAAGAAATTGACTTAAAACATATAATAACTCATGAAGAGTTTGGTGGCATGGGAATAAAAGCAATTGTAGATAACAAAGAAGTTTTAATAGGAAATACAAAACTTCTTACAAAATTTAATATACAATATGATGATGTAAAAGAGAATTTAAGTGCAATCTTAATCGCCATTGATAATGTATTTGCAGGTTATATTGTAGTAGATGATATTATCAAAACTGAAGCAAAAAGCGTCATTAGTGAACTCAAAAAACTCAATATCAATAAAACGTATATGTTAACAGGAGATAAAAAGGAAGTTGCTTTAAATGTAGCTACTGTATTGGGCATAGATGAAGTAAAATATGAACTTTTACCTCAAGAAAAATTGACTTATTTTGAGAAGATAAAAAAACAGACGAATCAACCTACGGCTTTTGTAGGTGATGGAATAAATGATGCTCCAACTTTAGCAAACGCAGATCTTGGAATTGCTATGGGTGGAATTGGTAGTGATTTAGCTGTAAAATCTGCTGATATTATTCTTTTAAATGATAATATACAATCTATTGTTGATGCTATAAAAATTGCTAAAAAAACTAAAACAATTGTTTATCAAAATATTGTTTTTATTATGATAGTTAAAATTGGTTTTCTTGTTCTTGGTGCAGGAGCAATCATTGGTATGAAAGAAGCGATTTTTGCAGATGTTGGTGTAGCTTTACTTGCTATTTTTAATTCTATGAGAATTCTAAATACTATAAAAGAAAAATAAAATAAATGATAGGTAATTTAGGGATATTCTTTTTAGCAGCTTTTTTTGAAATATTTGGCTGTTTTGCTTTTTGGTTGTATTTTAGACTTGGAAAAACTCCTTGGTGGATAGTGTTAGGGGTTATTTCTTTAATTCTTTTTGCTTATGTTTTAACCAAAATTGATGTGGAAAATGCAGGAAGAATTTATGCTATATATGGTGGGATTTATATAATAGCTTCTTTAATTTGGCTTGTTTTAGTTGAAAGAGAGAGTTTTAATAGATGGGATATTATAGGTGCAAGTTTAGCAATGATTGGAGCATTTATTATATTTATTGGAAATAAAGCAAACTAATTGGGAATGTCAAGATAAATTTTGATAGGAGTACACTAAGCTCCTTCATTTTTGAATGTATTACATTATAAAAGTTTTAATTTCTGCTATTTTAATTGTGGGTATATCAGAACTTTCAAAAAGAAGTTCATTCGTTGGAGCTATCTTAGCATCTATACCTTTTGTATCCGTGTTGGCTTTTATTTGGATATATGTTGATACAAAAAATGTAGAAACTATCTCAAAACTTTCATATTCAATTTTTTGGTTAGTTATTCCCTCTTTAGTATTATTTGTTATTTTGCCTATTTTTCTCAAATATTTTAACTTCTATATCTCATTATTGGGTTCAATATTTATTACAATTATTAGTTATTATATAATGATTTCTTTACTTCAAAAATTTAATATTAGTTTGTGATTCGCAAAATAAAAATATAAATAGCAGAGAAAAAGAAATTTTATTTTTTTTATGTTGCAGGAATCCACCTATAAAGGGTAGCAAGAGATACACCTAAATCTTTTGCTACATCTTTTGGAAGAGCACCTGATTCTAAAAGTTTTTTTGCACTTGCAAGTTTACTATCTGTCATAGTTCTTTTTCTTCCACCAACACGTCCTAGTTTTTTAGCAGATTCAAGCCCAGCTTTTGTTCTTTCAACAATTAATTCTCTTTCCATTTGGGCTAAACTTGCCATTACATGAAAAAAGAATCTTCCACTTGGTGTTGATGTATCTATAGAATCAGTTAAGCTTTTAAAATGTATATTTTTAGAATTAAGTTCGCTAACAAGTTCAATTAAACTTTTTACACTTCTTCCTAATCTATCAAGTTTCCATACAACTAAAGTATCATTTTCTCTTAGCATTTCAAGAGCTTTTAAAAGACCTGGACGATTATCTTTTGTGCCACTTAGTTCATCTTCATAAATTCTTTCACATCCAGCTTTTTCTAAAGCATCTTTTTGTAAAGAAAGATTTTGATCAGTTGTTGAAACTCTTGCATATCCTATAAGCATTAGATTATCCTATTGAAAATTTTTACAAAGAGCTTGTATAACTAAATCATATTCTTCTTGGGTTAATTTAGCTATTTTTTCTTTGATCTTAAATTTATTTAATGTTGTAATTTGATTGATTAAAACATCTGAATCTTCTTTTAGATTATCTCTTTTTTCTATTCTTAATCTATATGGAAACATATCATCAAGAGTATTAGATGATAATGGTAAGATAATAACTGTATCTAAAATAGAATTTTCATCATCTTTTGAAATAATTAATGCTTTTGTATTTTGTTCTGTAATAACTATATCTTTACAATTAAATTCATTTTTCAACTACATATCCTTCATAATAGTAAGATTGTTCTATTCCTTTGAATATTACTTCTCTATCATCTACTTTATCTGTAAGATTAGCACTTAATAAAAATCTTAATTCTAAATCATTAATAGGGCTTCGCTCCATTGATTGTAAATATAATTCTTTATCTATAAATTGCCAATTAACAACCTTTTTTAGATTTTTCTTTAACATCATATCAAGCCAAATACGCATGGTTCTTCCATTACCTTCCATAAATGGATGAGCAATATTCATTTCAACATATTTTGCTATTATCTCTTCAAAAGTATTTTCATTCATAGTTTCTATTTTGTCCAAAATCTCTTTTAAATATAAAGAGTTAGCAAATCTAAAATTACCTTTTGAAATATTAAGAGTTCTAATTTCTCCAGCAAAATCATATAATCCATCAAATAAAAATTTGTGAATTTGTTGTAAGCCCTTTAATGTTCCAACTTCAAAGTTATCTATCTCTTTACTATCAAAAAGAAGATATGCTTTTTCAATACTTAATTTATCAATATTTTTCATGAGTTGTTTTCACTCTCTTTTTCAAAATCTTCATGTTGTTTTAATTTTTTAAGTTTAGCTAATTTTTCATCACGATCAATTTTATCAATCAAAGGTTTAATTTGTTTTTCATATTTAGAAGAAATGAAATATCCTAATGTAATATTTTTTCTTTTATCAACAATTTGAGCAATATCCATACTTTTTATTAATGAAGGTTTATTTTGAATATCTGTAATACCATAGATTAACATTTAGTAATCCTTTATATATAATTATTATATATAGATTATATCTTATAGATAGTTATAAACTAACTAAAATATAAAGAATAATAAATAAACTTTCTTAAAACTCATATAAATTATAACAAATTAAGAATTAGTTTTGAGAATAGTTTTTGAGAATTTAAAAGTATGATTTTATGGAATTTAGTAATTTGCTTTTTTTCATTCTTAAAAACCACCGTTTATAAGAAAAGTTTTTTATGATAAAAATGAGATATTGGATTTTTTATTTAGGATTTAAATATTTTTTTAAGTTTGTTGATAAAATTAGTTGATATTTAAGATGGCTATAGTTTTTTATACCAATGTATAAATGTAGTCTATAACCAGTTTAAAAAGTTAAAAAATTACCACTACTATAAATTAGACAAACCGATGGACAATTTTCTCTGTCTTTCATTAATTTTTCTTTCATTCTTTTATCAGTGCCAGATGGTCCACCTCCAAGAGGATGACTATGCCATGTACCTATATATGTTAATAAGCCATTTGTTTTAATTTCATAAGATTCTATTTTATCTTTAAGACCAATTGTACCTAATTCAAAATAACTTGAACTTCTTTTACTGTCTTCTGGAGCATCTATAAAATCTACAATTGTAAAAGTTCTATTAACTAATGATATATGGCCAATTAAAATTCCTCCTGTTTCATTTGGAAGATGTTTTTTTGATTCTTCTTTAATCATATCAATTACTCTTGATGAAACTCTTACTTGCATATTATAAGTATCTTCTTTTAATATAACTGGAGGAAATACTTCTAAATTTTGCCAAGATATATTTATATTATTTTGAATCTGGCCTATATTAAGCTCTCCAAAATCTTTTGAACCAAACTCTAATCTATTTTGAATAATATTTGCCATTGAAGCAGCTTGAAGAGATATAGTTGCATCAGATACAATTGTTGTTAATGAACCACATCCTTGTCCAATAGCTTCATATTTTACATTATTAGTTCTAATCAATTTAGATAGTTCATCATTGAAAAAACATAGATAATAAAATTCAACCATTATATCATCAACTCTAACACCTCTATTTTTAGCTTCAATAAATACTAAACCTATAGTTCCTAATTGATGAAGTACAGTATAAATTACTTCACTTTTGATATTGTCATTAATTAAAAAGTTTCTAACAGATATATCTGCTGTTGAATCAATTAAAATCTGATTCTCGTGAAGAGCTTGTTCTAAATCTTTTATATCTTTATCTGAATATTTTATATTTTTTAATCCCATTTCCTTTAAAGAATTATGTAATAGTAAACTCTTTTTGCCATATATAAAATTTGCATTACTTAATCCATGACGAGCATAATTATGGGCACTAAAGAATCCTTTATCTATTAAATTAATATTATCAGTAAGTCCAGTTCTTGCTAAATGTAAAATAATTTTTGAACCTAAACTACCACAACCTATTTGGGTAATTACCATATCTTTATTTGTTGTTTTTTTGCTAAGACCTGAAAATTTTGAAAATAATTCTTTTGAAGGAGATTCCTTACTTGATAAAGTATATACTTTTGTTCCATGCTGAATCTTTTTCCCATTTCTTGTTTTTTCAAGTGTTTTTACATTTATTGCAAAATTCATAATTTCATAATCTAAATTAGTTCCTATTATTTTTGCAGGTCGTCGAACAAATAATGATACAAACACATATGAAATATTTTCTAATAATTTATAATTTTTTGTTAAATCTTCATCTAAGTTTGTAATATGAATTTTTTTACAAAAATCTACTAAATCACGATATGTACTTATATTATTAGGATAATATCTATCAGCAATTTGTTCACTCATAAAAGGAATTAGATATGAAATATTAACATTATTAACTTTTTGTAATTCATCATTTTTTCTTACATAAAAATAGTTATTCTTTTCATCTATAATCCAATAAGTTACTGTACTAGTTTCTATTCCATTAGCTAATACTTTTTCAACAAAACTAATTGGAAATTCAATATCCCCATCAGAATTATCACTTCTCATAGGTTCCCATCCTTGTGACTTATCGAATAATCTATTAGTAACTGTTTTGTCTAACCAAAATGCCATTTGGTCAAGTATTTCATCAAAAAATTTTGGTTGCTGTAATAGTTCAGATAGATTCCCTTCATAAATACAAGGATTAACTACTTTACTATTTGGATTAATATGTTCAAAATATCTTGGAAAATCTTTTCTTAATGTAATAAAAGGTTCTTTACTAGGAAATTTTTCACAGAATTCAAATTTAACATCCTCTTCTCGTCTAACCCCTAACTCTGTTTCATTATCTACTATTGCACTTGGGAAATTTAATTTAAAAGTAGCTGTAAATGAAGCTTTTATGTTTGCTTCATCCACTTTTATCTTAGTTACTTTACTTATGTGATGTGATTGTTCAGTATATTTATGAGCTAGTTCAATAAAATTAAAATTAACCATGCCCACGTGCTTCCCCCACTGATATTGCAGAAGCAGTAGTTATTTTAGCTTTTGTGGTTTTTACTATCTCTTTATGTCCAAATCCAGTTAGTTCAAATTCAATTGGTTCGCTTCCTTTTTTATAACCTAAAGTATAAAAAAAGTTTGATTCTCCAACAATGTTTTCATATTCTTTTTTTGCTTCTTTGTGAGGAGGCGTATCTTTACCAAATTCTCTACAACTAGCAATTATTTTAGCTCCAGATTTAGCTTGAGAAAGTAATTCTAATGCATTTTCAGATATTTCACAAGAACCATCACTTAGTTTATTAAACATTGAATATTTAGAACAATGATGTGGTGCAAGTAAGATATCATACTTAAATTTTGATAGATGATATATATTATACATATATTGTAAAACATCTGCTCCTGCATCACCTGTTAACAATATTTGGTTTATATAACTATCTTGCTCAATATTTAATTGTAAAATTACACTCCCTCTATTTTTTCTTTTATATAAATCATCAATTTCATCTTTTTGTTGTTCAATTGGTCCTAATATATTAATATCAATTTTTGAACTTAAATTTCTATTATTTAAAAAATGTATAGAATCTCCAATTTCATATACAATATTTTCAACATGATCTGTTTTATCATCATCAGATTTTCCTAAAATGATAATTCTATTACCTTCTTCTTGTATTGCATCATATTTCTTGTGAAGTTCATATCTTCTTCTCATTTCTGTATTAAATACTTTTGCATTCGATTGTAAAGTATGAAAAATATTTGCTTTTTTAAAGAAACGTGATGATCCCCAAATCTCTTTAATATAAATTTTTTCACACTTATCTGAAATATCTTTTATATCTCCCGTATAAAAATAATTCTCAAAACCTCTAATGTGGTCATCATCATGATGTGATAAAATAAATACATCAACAAAATGTCTACCTTTCGAATCTGTTTTTAAATTATCTTTTAAATATTGTAAAACATCGTATGTTTTATCATTAGGATCAGTTGCTTTTTCTCTAATATACATATCGTATAAAATCGTTGTTTCATTTACATCATTTAATTTAATAAATGTCATATTACCATTGTCAACTGGTAAAAATGCAATTTTTGTATAACTCATAGATTAATTCCTTTCTAATGTTATATAATCATCAAATAGCATACGGGCATACTCGTCTGCAAACTTTTTAATAATAGATACATGAAACAGCAAGATAAGAATAAATACTAAACTTATGCCAAATAAAGTATATTCAATAATTCCATATTGCGAGTAATAAATACAATAAATATTACATAATAATGTAATAGGTAAAGCAATAAATAATCCTCCAATAAAATTCCTTGCTTGTCCATAATCTATATTTCTTTTCAAAGTTAAAGTACCATCTTTAACTTTTCTACGGATTGAACCAACTAAACTATTAATTTCTTTAAGCTCTTCTTCTGCATTTAATTGATCTAAATGTGAAAGTTCCAATTTAAAATCTGACTCTAAATGTTGAAAAATCTTTGCTTTAATAGCACTTGAAAGTTCATTTGAATCTTTCGTTAAATATAACGTTGTTGGAAATCTATTCCCATTTTCAAAAATACGATTTTCAACAAAATGTTTTCCAATGTATCTAATCACTTTAAAGAAAAAAATCCACGAAACTATTCCTGCAGTTATTGTTATACCATCAAATTCATAATTAACTTTTCCCATCGTTTCTATTAATTTATTAGTATCAATTCTTAAAACTTCAATTACAAAAACTATTGGTATCATTAGAAAAATAGCAGGCATGTATATTGCATTAATATTATATTTATCCATAAAAAGGCTATCCTTATTTTTTTTAGCAACTCCAATATTAGAGTGCTACAAATTATACAAACTTTAGTCTATATATGTCAAGATATTAGAAAATAATTTTATAAAATCTATTTATACATCCCAGATAATAATAAAATTGGTATTTATTTAAATGTTCAAATTAATAGTCAGTACCTAAAAATATAATATATAAATCTTTATAAAAAGTATTATTTTGTTGTAAATTATTTTAGCCGAAAGTTGTCACATTAAGGTCACACTTCAATATATAATAAAATATTATAGTGTTCTTTAAAATGACTTATTATGGAACATATGATTTTACAAAAATTGATAAGAAAGTAAATGCAATGATAAGTTAAAACATAACTCTATATTTCAACGAGGATTGATTTTTTAATTAAAAGTTGTATCAATATAAGGAAAAACTATTTCTAGGCTATTTTAAGAATTAGAATATATTAATTTAAGCTATATTTAAGAACCATGGCACATTTTGTACCTTTATGTAAATATAGCCTAAAATAAACTATTTTAAATATTAAGAAAGATTAGATTTTGCTATCTTTTCTTAATATAAAAAGTATAATTTTTCGCAAAATGAAAAGAATTTTATACAAGATTTTTGAAAAAATATTGTCATATCTAAAAACAAAATGTAGTTTTCCTAAAATTGAATCTTTATCAACAGCAGTATTTAAAAACTGTAAAGCCTTTGCACCTTGAAAACAGTTGTTTTCATATACAACTATAAAACCATCATTTATGTTTAGGTTTGGACAAATAAGAGATATTTCAGATAGGTTTTCTCTTGCATCTTTTAGAGTGATTTCAAAGTTCTTTTTGAGTTTTAAAAAGTTTGCATATTTTGAGCAAAATGGACATTGTTTGTCGTAGTAGAGGGTTAGTTTTTGTTTCAAGTTTTAGATTTCTCGATATTTTCAAGGGCTTCTAATATTTCATCTTTATCGCCATCATTTAATACTTGGGCTAAATATTCATCTCTTATTTCTTTGTTATTTAAGTATTCAGAAATATCAAAATTTTTTAACTCATTTATTTTGAATTCTTCATAACCTTTGTCAAAATTTTCTGCAAAGTCTTTATCTTGTAATTTTCTTTTTTCTATGTATTTTTCTACATCATCCATTTTCTTATTCCTAACTTTTATATGATAAAAGTATTTTAAACCATTTTCCCGATGATTTATTTTTTATAAAACTAATTAATATTATATTTTCTTTCTCTTTTTTTAAATGCTTCAATCCCACCTTCAAGTTTTAATAAACTATCTCTATGTTCTAAATCTTCAATACTAAATAAAGTACATACTGTTTTACCATCAACATTATCAAGTTTAATTATTAATTCAGAATCTGCATTTAAAACAAAATTAGCATTATGAGTTGCAAATATAATTTGTCTTTGTTTTTTCTTTTCTTTAATTAATTCAACAAGATAATTTGCAATCAAAGAACTATCTAAATGAGCTTCAGGCTCATCTATTATAATTGGATTATTTCCTAATGAAATTAGAATTACAATTGCAGAAGTACATCTTTGACCAAAAGACGCTTTATCCAAAGTTTTATTATCATATAAAACTTCTAAAATTTTATTTTTCGCAAAATCTTGTTTAGTTTGTTGAATTATAAATTTATAAATTTTAAAAGACATTTCATTAAACATTATTTCATCTAAAAGAGCAAAAGTTTTTGTATTTGTTTGTTTAATTTCTGAACTAAGTTTTTCTTTTAATTCTTCATGAGTTTGAAACTCTAATACTTGTTCTACGGATACTTTAAATAAATACTCAAAAAAATTACTTCTTATTGAACTGATTTTAGTATTAATTTCTAATTCATTCACTAATTTATTGAAAACTTGTTCATTTATATTATTGTTAAATTTATAATTAATTTGAATTAATTTTACATCATTAGGATTTTTTTCTTGAATTTCTTCGAATATTGTGTTAATTTCTAATAATTGATCATCAACTAAATTCTTATACTCTATATTTTTATCTTCAAATGAAAAAATATTAATTTGATTTTCTAAAATAGATATTTTATTTGTAAAATTATCAATTCTATTTTCAATAGAAATGATATTTTCAGATGCAATAGATAAATCCTTAATATTTTCATTATTGAAACCTTTTTCTAGAAGAAATAATTCTATATTTTGATTATACTTGTTCTTGTCATCATCTAAATTCTTTAATTTCAACTTTATTTCATCATAATTTTTATTTTTAAATTTATTATATGTATTATCTAAATCTGTTTTTAATTCATTAAAATATTTATCATATTCATTTTTTTCTTCAATCAACAAAAAATCTTCACTTAACTTTTTAAGATTTTCATATAAAATTCTATAAGATTCTCTTGAATTTGTTATTTCATTTATTTCTTTTACACATTTATCTAATTCTTTTTTATTATCTAAATAAGCTTTATCTTGAAAAGTTGAAATAATATTTTTATTAATAATTAGTTTTTTATTCTCAGATTCTTGTTCTTGTTTTATGTTTTCAAGTTCTTTAATTTTATAAATCTGATCATTAAATTTATTTAGATTCTCAATATTATCATTTTCAAATTTACTTAATATATTATTCGATAATTTATCTATTCTATTAAAAATCGCCAATGTAAATGCATGAGAATCTTTTGCAAATTTATCAATTTCATTTTGTGGTAAGAATTCTATATTATTAATAGCTATTGGATTAATTATTAAATTTTCATCATTTATAATAAATTTATCAAAAAATTCTGACTTAAAACCTAGTTTCTTTCCAATCAAATTTAATAATGTACTTTTACCAGTACCTCTACCACCAATAATTGAGGTTAAATAAGGATTAAAAGTAATATTATTTTTACCTGAAAAACAAAATTTTTCATTGTCCCACTCACAATCTTCGGGAAAATTTAAACTTATATTTTCTATTTTATGAATAGGTTCAATTGGCTTATCAGCTCCAATATAAACTCTAAATTTAGGCTCAAATATTACTTGTTTCAGTCCTTCAAAAGTAGGTTTAGCTTTTATCCAAGTAAAACATTTATAATTTTCAAAAGAAAGTTGTCCATTGTTAAATGAATGTAAATCAGAACAATGTAGAATTATTTTATTTTCTGTCAATTCCTCATGTACTTTATCTTTCTTTTTCAAAACATTTTCAACTGTTTCAGAAGCACTAAACATTAAATCTGTTTTGTTAAATAAATCTTCTTTATATACTTTTAATTTTTCATAATCTAATGCATACCATTCACTGTAGCCTAGAAATGTTATTAGATTATTATCTTTTTTCCATGATTCAATTTTTTCAAAAACCTGAGATGTAGAAGGA
The DNA here is from genome assembly GCF_003063245.1 of Arcobacter caeni. Taxonomy (GTDB): domain Bacteria; phylum Campylobacterota; class Campylobacteria; order Campylobacterales; family Arcobacteraceae; genus Aliarcobacter; species Aliarcobacter caeni. The sequence goes on from NZ_MUXE01000010.1 coordinate 78,657, forward strand.
ATTAAAGTATCAAATCCACTAGATAAGCATTTCCCATCACTTAAATTAATAAAGTTTTCTAAAGTTAAAGATTTGTCTTTACATTTGTTAACTGAAGAAATATCTAGCTTTATATTGAATTTTTCTTTTATTTCATTTATTTTAGAATCAAATTCATCCTTATTAGTTTCATCAATATCAAACAATAAATGTAAATTTATTTTATTAAAAGCTCTTCCTGTTGGAACAAATGTATCAATTCTAAATTCTAACAATAAAAATATCTTCTCTATATTTGTTAATCTTCCATTCCATTTATATTCTTTAATTAATTTTTCATATCCATCTAAAAAATAATAATCATTAATACCTATAACCTTTACATCATTTGGCAATTTTTCTAATTCATCAACATATTTATCCCACACATTTTTATCATCAGTTCTTTGATTATTTTCAGAATATTGGTTTATAATTGATAATGGAGTATGAACATGTAAATCCCATTTTCTCCACTCTGAACCTTTTGAAAAATCACTCATAACTACTACTCCTTTTATATTTGTTTACTTTTAATTTTTCCATTCCCTATAACTCCACAACCCGCTCAAACATCTCTTTAATCTCCATTTCATGGCTTATCAGAAATATCTGTCTATACTGTTCTTTAATAGTATGAAAGGCTTCTAGGATTTCCATTCTTCTACTTTCATCTTGGCTTCCAAATACTTCGTCAAAGGCTAGGAACTCTATGCTACTTGCGCCACTTAGTTCGCTTAGTGTTTTTGATATGGCGATTCTTAAAACCAAGTTTGCTAGGTCGATTTCACCACCACTAAATCTTTCGATTGGGTATCTTTTACCTTCATCGTAGATGAAAAAGTCGAAGTCGTTTGATACTTCTATGTGTTGATATTTGCCTTTTGTGATTTGGGCGTACATACTTGATGCTATGTCTGAAATTCGGGGAGCTACTTTTGAGTTTAGTTTTGTTTTAAACTCAGCTAGATTTATTTTGATTTTTTCATAGTCCATCAAATCATCTTTTTTTGTTTGTACTTTTGATAGTTGGATTTCATTGTTTTTTAGGGATTCTTCTATGGTTTTGATTTGCCCTGTGATTGTGGCTATTTTTACTTTTAACTCATTTATAACAGTTATTAAACTATCTTTTTCTTTTTGTACCTCATCAAATTGTTTTATTTTTTCTTGATGTTTTACCTCATCGTAGTTTATGGCTTTGTATTCTAGGTCTTTTTGTAGAAGTTCTAGGTTGTATTTGTCTTGGTTTGCAATTGAAGTTTGTAGTTCTTCTTTTATACTATCAACTCTTTTTAACATAGTTTCAAGGCTTAGTATATATTCATATTTTGTTTTTAGCTCTTTTTGTTTTGAAAGTAAACTTTCATGTAGGTTATAGTCATAAGTGTAGATTTCTAGTTTTGCTAGTTCAACTTTGTTTTTCACTCCCTTTTGTGTTACTTTTTCAAAATGCTCTGTTAGGGCTTCTAAGTCTCTTTTTTTGTTTTCTATTAGGTTTATAGTTTTTGAGATTTCAAAATGCTCTTTTACCTGAGTTTTTTGAATATTCTCTAAGTTCTCTTTTTCTTCTTTTATAATCAGTAACTTTTCGTTTGCAGTGTCTATTTTTGTATTTTGAGTTTTTGTTACTATTTGCTCTAAAGAGAATATAACACTATCATACTCATCAAGAAGTGGTCTTGTACAAGTTGGGCAGTTTGATTCCTTTCCTAGTGTTGTGATATTTTCTATTTTCTTTTTTATATCAGCTATTAGTTTCTCTTCCCCTGCTATTTCTTGTATTACTCTTTTTTCTTCTAGCTCTTTTTGTAATAGTAGTTGTTTGTAGCTCTCTATGTTTTTATCTAACTCTTTTTCTTTTTGTATTAACTCATTATGCTCTTTTGTTTCAAACTCTAGAACTTTTATACTATCTTTTGCTTTTGTGTATTGTTCTCTTAGCTCTTTTTGTTCAAGAAGTAAGCCATCTTTTTTTAAACTGTACTCTTTTAGCTTCTCTTGCTCTTTTAGTTTATCATGTAGGCTTATATACTCTTGTTTGATACTTTGTAAACCTTTTAACTCTTCTTGTCTTGTATTCAAAGTATCAAGCTCTTTTATTAACTTATCTTGATTTGTTTGGTGAGAGAGTATTGTGTTTTGTAGAAGTTCACATCTAGCTTTTAGATTTTGTTTTTGCTCTTTTGTTTTTGTGTATATCTCTAAATCTTGTTTTATAGCTAACTCTTGAAGTTTTAACTCTTCTAAAACTAATGTTCTTTTTTCTATATCTTTTTGTATTAGCTCTTTTTGAGTTGATTGTTCTTTTATATTCTCTTTTTTAATACTTACATCTTCATTACTTAATAACACTTCTTTAAAAGCATCTATTTCTCTTTTTAGTTCCCTACTCTTTTCTATTAACTCTTTTTCTACAAAATCAATCTTTTCAAGTCCTAGAAGTTTTCTAATCATCTTTTTTCTATCTTCTGGTTTACTATTACTTAAACTTGTAAGTTCCTTTTGACTAGCAAATAGAGTATGCATGAAAGCATCTTTACTCATCTTGGTAAGATTTACTATACTTGTAGTTACTTCTTTTGCACCTGAGGTTATTAGTTCTGTGTTTTTATATAGTTTTGCATTAGCACTTAGAGTTTTACCTCTAAACTCTCTTATTATTTTATATTCACTATTATCTAATTCAAAATCAAGTTCTACACTAACAACATCTTTTTCACTAGCGTTTGCATTTCTTACTACTTCTTTATCACCTTTGTTTTTTAACTCTCCATATAAAGCAAATAAAATAGCTTCAAAAATAGTTGATTTTCCACTTCCATTTTTTCCTATGATTCCAATGAGTCCCAAATCAAAAGAGATTTCTAAAGAACTGTATTTTTTGAAGTTTTCTAGTTTTAGTTTAGTTAGTATCATAACTCACCTCTTCATACTTAGAAAATAGTTCTTGTGTTTTTTGTTTTAGTCTTTCATATTCCTTTTCATCACTATGTTGTTTTATATGCTCTAAAAAATACTCTTCAAGGGAAATAGCTTCTAAATTATCAATATTTGATGAACTTTCATTTTTTATAAACTCTCTTTTTATACTTACGCTCATAGCATTTGGGAATAAATCTTTTATTTGTTTGTTTTGTATATCTATAGAAGTAAGTGGTGTTAGATTTTTTAGTTTTACTTCCACTATTGCATTTTGGCAATCACTTGTATCCAAAAGTTCTATTGAGCTTTCAAGATTTTTGCAATCTATCTCTTTTTGTCTTATGGCTCTTATACTTATCTCTTTATATTCAATAGTTAGTTTATCTTCAAGAGTTGCAACTATAAAACCTTTTGAGTTTCGTTTATCGTTTAAACTGGTTCGCTCAAGACTTCCACTGTAATAAACATTTTCATATTTACCAACATTTCCAAATCCATGCCAATGTCCAAGTGCTACATAATCCATCTTTTCAAAGATATACTCTTTATTAGAGGGATATACCCATTCACCAAATTCACTCATTAAATACCAAGCACCAACACTACAATGCATCATCATAATATTTTTTTTAGATTCATTTATATTTGCTTCACAAGAGTTTATTTGTTCTATTGCCGTTGTTTCATCATTCATATGCGGAAGAGTATGAAATATCACATCTTCAAACTCTATTTTTTTATATTCTTGAGAATATGAAACATAAATATTTTTAAAATTCTCAAAGATACGCAAGATTGGTGAGCTGAGGTTTGTTCGTGGAGTTGAGTGATTTCCAGCTATTAAAATAAATGGAATATTTAAAGAATCTATTTGCAAAAATTGCTCAAGTGCAAAGGTAATAGCCCTATTACTAGGGCTTGAACGGTGGAACAAATCTCCTGTGTGTATTATGAAATCTGGTTTGATTGTTTTTATTTGTTCAACAACTTGGGAAAAAGCATCATAAAAATCCGCTTCTCTTTGGTTTATATTTTCTTTGTTTATTATATCAAGGTCATTAAAACCTAAATGCGTATCGCTAAAATGTAGTATTTTCAAAATTTACTCTTTGTTTTTTAAATTAGTTTATACTCAATTGGTATTTGAATTTCTATACTTTTATTTGTTTTAGGAAAGCTTTTAGATGCTTCTTCAATAGCTTCTATTGTAGCACTTTGTAAAAATTTATGACCATCTATGATTGTAATATTTTCTATTGTTCCATTTTCATTGATTTTAAATCTTACTGTTACAATTCCCTCAATAGATAATTTTTTTGCTTTTAAAGGATATTTTACATTTTGATTTATTAGATTTCTGATTTGTACTAAATGTTTATCTAAATAATCTTTTTTTTCATCAACAATAGGTTTTACTGTCTCAATTGATGTTTCAATCGTTTTATTTGGAAGATTTTCTTCTATTTTTTTAGTAGTTTGTGACTCTATATTTTCAACTGTTTTTTTTTCTATAACTTTCTCTTGAACTTTTTTTACAGTTTTCTTTTCAGGCTCTTTTTTTTCAATTCTTTTTGTAGCGACAGGAACAATTGTTTCCTTAATTTGCTCTTTGATTTCTTCTTGTACTTCTTCAACAATCTCTTTTGTTTCTGCTTTAATTTCTTGAATTAATTCTATATGATTTAAAGATATTGTTTTATTTTCTTCTATTTTTTCTATCAAAATAGTTTCATTTGCAATTAGATAAAAAATACCAACAGCAAAAAAAGCATAAAAAGAAAAAGCTATAAAAAAAGAACTAAAATATCTTTTCATTTTTTAGTCACAATTGAGATATTTGAGTATTCGTATTGTTTTAACATATCTAAAACCAATACAAAAGTCTCAAATTTTGCATTTTTATCACTATTTATATGAATCGCTGTATCTTTTGGGAATTGTAAAATATGTTCTTTGATATTGTCTAAACCCTCTATATCATTATTACAATAAAAAGTTCCATCATCTTTTATTACTATGATAATCTCTTTATTCACTTTTAAATTATCTGCATTTGTTGCTTTTGGAAGTGATATAGGAATTATCCCTTTTGTTATAAAAGTTGATGTCATTAAAACAATAGTTAATAACACAAGTAATACATCAATAAAAGGTATTACATTTATTGAATCATACTTCTTTAGCTTCATATTTACTCTCTAAAACTTCTGCATATCTGCCTAAAATATTATAAAAAACTTGAGAAGCAATTGCAACTACAAGCCCAACAGCAGTTGCTTTTAGTGCAAGTGCTAATGAACTCATAATTTTTGCAGCATCAATGTCTCCATTTCCCATAGTCATAAATGTAAGCATAATGGCTAAAACTGTTCCTAAAAGTCCAATATATGGAGAATTTGAAGCAATAGTTCCAATAATAGTAAGATGTTTTGTCAAAGCAATATCAAGTGTTTTTTTATTTCTAAAACTTGAAACATCTAAATTTTTATAGAAGATTATTCTTTCTATAAAAAACCAAAAAGAGATAAAACTCATAAAAAGTAAAAGCGCAATTACTCCATAATCTATAAGATTCTTAAGAAATTCTATATTCATTTATTTTCCATTGTTGTTTGATGATTTTTATGATTATATCCTATATTTGCTCCGTAAGTTTTAAATACATAAGCTGTATAAAAATTTAATCCCATATAAAAAATTATAAGTGCTGAAGCAAAGGGGAAAGCTAATAATTTCAAATATCTTTTACTATTTATTAGTTTAAATCTAAAAATCATTAAAACAAATGCCCAAATATATCCAATATGCGTAAAAATCTTAAAAATATGCACCCATTCATCTTTTCTACTTGCAAGTGGTTTCATAGTTTCAAATCCTAAATAAAATGCTTGATTAAATCCATTTACAATATTTGAAGCATAAGAATAAAAGAAAAATTCCCCAAGATGAGATAATCCACCAATAATAAAAAGTGGAGCAAATGCATAGCCTAAAGTATAAAATGTCGTTTCAAAACTAACTTTTAATATTTTTGAAGCTATGAACATGCCACCAACACTTAATATTATTGAAATAATAACAGCATATAAAAAAGCAAAAGAACCAACAGCATCAATTGAGCCAAAATTTATAAATGATTCAAAATATCTTGCAGTTTTTGTCCAAGGGAACTCTTCGACGATTGCACTTCGTCCTAAAGAGTGATGAAATCCCATAGTAATGCTAATAGATGCTGTTATAAAAATCAAAGCCCAAATCTCAGCTTTGTTTATTTTGAACTTATTAAATAGTGTATTTGATGGTTTTTTAAATTTAAAAGCTACACTTTCACAAGCACTACTGCAATCCATACACAAAGTACAATCTTCCATAGAATTCTTCTTCTCAAAAGTAAAAGGTTTTAAATTATAAGAACAGGCACTTGCACATTCAAAAGTTCTACAATCTTGACAATGTTCTTTATATGTTTCAAGTTTTGTAAAACTTACTTTTGAAAAAACTTTTGTCATAGTTCCAATAGGACAAATGTATTTACAATAAGCCATTTCATCATAAATATAATAAAAAACTACAGCTATTATTGTCATAACAAAAAATAACAAAGCTGTAAAATATGGAGTTTTAAAAAGCTCAGGATAAATGTAATATGTAGCCCACCAACCAAAAAACAGTAAAAATACTCCAATAAAAGGATTTGCTAAATTTTTTGGTACTTTTCTTTTTAGCCCTATTTTCGTTATGTATTTTCCAATAAATCCATGTGGACAGATTCCACAGAAAATTCTTCCAAAAGTAGCAAGTGTAGTAACCATAAAAAATGGCCAAAACAATCCCCAAAAAAGACCTGTTGTAAATAAGTTTTCTTCTTTTGTTGGGTTTATAAATCCAAAATAAATTGCATATACAAACAAAAAAAGAACTATTATTTGAATAATTCTTTGAAAAACTCTATTTTTAAATATGATATTTAGAAGTGGTATTGAGAAAATATCATTTTTATCTCTTTTTACAAAATTAACCATTATTTCTCCTAAAATTTATATGTATATGTAAGCATTGTACTTCTTGGACTTGCTGCTTTATATGTTTCATTACCTGAGGTATCTTTTGAAGCTTCCATGGCATAATATTTATCAAATAGATTATTTATATTTAATTGAATATTATGATTTTGTCTTTCATATCCAATCATAAAATCTGTTATTAAATCATAACCTTCATATTTTTGAGTATTTGCATTATCCATAAAATAACTTCCATAAGTTCTTGCAGTTACTCTTGTTTTAAAGCCATTTGCTAAATTATAAGCAGCAAAAATTGAGTATTGATTTTCAGGAATAAAAGGTAAATAATTTCCATCTCTTGAAACTAAAGTAGTTGTTCCACCATTTCTTACAGATTCGTTGAAAGTATCAAATTTAAATTTACTATAAGTATATGCACCACCAATTTTAATATTATTAGTTAAGTCATAACTTGTGTTAAATTCTAAACCTTGTTTATTTGTTTCTCCAGCATTAGCATAAACAGCATTACTACCGATTTGTTGAGTTTGAATAATCTCATCTTTTACTACATTTTCAAAAATAGCTAAATCTGTATCACTTTTTTCAGTTCTTGTTTTTAATCCAACTTCATAGTTAATACTTTCAGTCTTGTTTAAATCACTATTTGTTTCCAATTCACTTGTAGTTGGTGCTTGATTTGCACCTGCAATTGAGGCATAAATATTTGTAGTATCAGTTAAAGCATAAGTAGTTCCAAGTTTTGCAGATAAAAGGGTAAATGAATTGTCTAATGAATAAACACCTTTACCAGTTCCATATTTTCCTGTACTATAATTATAGGCTCTTAATTCATTTCCATTTATATCAAAATTTAATTTATCAATTCTTGTACTTGCATCAAATCCCCATTTGTCAGTTAGGTTAAAACTCTCTTTCATATAAGAACCATAAAGAAAAGTTGAGCTATCTTCTGTTGAAGCTAAAGCACCTTTTTCATTTGAAAGTGTTTTAAGGATTCTTCCTGTACCATTTTTTTGAACATCTTTATATTCATATTTTTTAGAATCATCTGATTTATCTAGTTTTAGAGTAACACCTGCAACTAAATTTGCATCTTTTGAAAATAATTTATGTGCGTAATCAAACTCTAAATCTGTTCCAAAAATATTATTATCACTCGAATCATTTATCATTCCTGTTACAGGATGATAATGTTCCCAATGTGTAAAATAAACTCTTGGTTTATAAGTTACATTTCCAGCTTCTTTATTATATTTCGAATTAAATGATGCTATTTTTGAATTTCTTGCACTATTTTGCCATGCATTTGAAGTATTATGTTGTTCAGCACTTTTTTTAAACTCTTCAAGCTCAGCTTTTGTCATGGAAGCTGGTAAATTTAAATTTGATTCTGTGTAAGACACTTCATTTTCTATTGTAGAATCATCTTTAAAAATATGCCCATATTTTAAACTTGCTTGTGTAGTATCAAACTCATTATTATCTCGCCATGAGTTATCTATTTCTCTTTTACTAAATGTAAATGAAGCAAAATCATTATCAGAAATTTTACCTCGTAATTTTGTATTTAGATTTTTTTGTCCATCATTACCAATTCCAACTTTAATACTATTTTTATCCTCTTTAAAAACTGATTTTGTGATTAATTGAATAACTCCACCAGTTGAATTAACTGCATTAATTGAACCTGGTCCTTTTTGAACTTCAATACTCGAAACATCTTGCATATCAATAAAATCAAATCTTGTAAATGAATCAGGATCCGTCATTGGAACTCCATCTTTCATTATCATAATTTCTCGAACACCATAAGATGCTTTTAAACCAGCACCTCTTATAACTAATTTGGGACTAGGAGAGTTTGTTGAAGATGCAGCAATTACACCTGGAACATTTTGAATAGCATCTTGAATATTTAAAATATTTTTATCTTCAATTGTTTTTTCATCAATAACAGCGATACTTTCACTTATCTCTTTAGTTGGTGTTGCAATTTTTGTAGCAGTTACAGACATTTTGTCTAAATTAATAACATCATTTGCTAGTAAGTTTGCATTTAACGCAATTAATGCAAATATTGAGTATCTTAATTTCATTTCATTCCTTAAAATAAATTTATGGAATGATAGAGTGAGTCTGTTAATTATCTATTAATTAATTATTACTGATAGTTTTATTTAGTTTTAAAATATTCTTTTGCTCTTTATTATTAAGAAAAGTCCATGCGATTATTCTTGTTATTTTTTGTCCACAAGACATATTTATTGTTTTTATATCAACCGCTTTTATATCTTCTAAAGCTTTATAAATAAAGGGTAAATTCTCTTTTTTTGAAACTAATGTTGTAAACCATAAAGAATTATTTTTAAACTCAAAACTCTCTTTTATAATATTTTTTATAAAAGTTAATTCTCCACCTTTACACCAAAGTTCATTATTTTTGCCACCAAAATTTAGAGAGGTTTTTGTAGTTTTTTGTTTTGTAAGGTTTTGAACTTTTCTTTTATTCCCATCCATTGCATCTTTTAAAGATTTGTGAAAAGGTGGATTACAAAGTGTAAAATGATAAAAATCATCTTTTTCGATGATTCCTTTAAAAATATTTTCTGGATTCTTTTGTAGCTTACACTCAATTTTTTCTTTTAATATTTCATTTGAATTTACGATATTTTCAACAGATTGTATAGATTCTATTTCAATATCACTTCCTAAAAAATCCCAATCATAAATCCTTGAGCCAATAATTGCATAAATACCATTTGCTCCAATTCCAATATCTAAACCTTTTATAGCTTTTCCTTTTGGAATAACTCCACCATTACAACTTGCTAGTAAATCAGCAATATGATGAATATAATCAGCTCGTCCAGGAATTGGTGGGCATAAATATCCATTTGGAATATCCCAATTTAAAACACCGTAAAAATGAGCTAATAAAGTTTTATTTAGACAAATAACGGCTTGTGGATTTGCAAAATCTATTGATAAATCACCATATTTATTTGGTTTTACAAACTCTTCTAATTGGGAGTTTGTTTTTATAAGTGCTGTAAAATCATATCTATTATTATGAAGATTTCTTGAATGTAGTGTTTTTGACATTTTTTTTCTTTTTATAAATTTGTAAAGGTAAGTAAAGCTTTTGCGATAATTCTTGTTTCATTTCTTTTATAAATTAAGTGAGAAAAATCTGGATTTATAGAAATGAAATACTCCATTTCATCTATTATTTTTGCTTTTTTAATCCACATTCTATCATCTTTATAAACTAAAAATATAGCTTCATTTTCAAACTCTTTTTGAGATAAATCAGCCACAACTAAAGCTTTATGCCTAATCAGTGGTTGCATTGATTTTCCATCAACTTGTGTAACAAAAAGTGAAGTTAGGTTATATGGAGTTTGTAATAACTCTTTTGAAAACTCTAACTCTTTTTTTTGAATTTTTCCACCTATTTCTTGATGATATTCTAATTTTATTGTATTCATTTGATTATATTTTTTAGATTTAAATTAAATCTATTTCCTTTTTCTAAAGTATCAATATTTATAGCAATTTTGTTTTTATCACAAAACTCTTTTACTAAAGCTAAACCTAAACCAAAACCATCTTTTGAAGAATCTTCTTGAAAATATTTATCAAAAACAATAAAAAGATTTTTTGTATCTATTTGTTCACCAGTATTAAAAATAGATAAAATTGGGCTTTGATAGCTTATTTCTACTATTGGATTATCTTTTATATTATATTTTATAGCATTTGAAATCAGATTATCCATTGTTTTTTCAAAGCCATTTATATCAGATAAAATAAGAATATTAGGAATTTTTACTACTATTTTTGTATCTTTTTTTATATCATCGAATTTATCACAAGATTTGAAAATTATTTCATCTAAATAAAACTCTTGTTTATCAATTTTATCTATCTCTTTTTTAATGTTATATTCCATATTTTCATATAGTTTTAGAAGATTATTACTAGCTTGAGCAATTCTATCTAGTCGTTTTATACTTTTTTCATCAGTTATTGTTTTTTGTAAAAGTTGAGTATTCATCTTAATAGTTGAAACAGGAATATTTAACTCATGAATAGTCTCTTTTAAACTTTGTTCTAATTTTTCATCACTTTTAAACAAAGGTTTTAAAACAGACATTGAAAAACTTAAAAAAATTCCTAAACCAACAAGTACCAAAGGCATAATAATATATATAAAATTTTCCTGATTTAATCCAAACAAAGAGATAAAAAAGTAATTCAAATAAAGAATAATTATCAAAGAAAAAGTAAAAATTATTGAAATTGAGATTAAAAAATCTCTTTTTTTAGAATTCAATTTTATAACCTACTCCTTTGATATTTAAAATTGTATCTTTATCAAATATTTTTTTTATTTGGTTAATATAAACTCTTATTGAACCCTCACTATACTCTTGATTAGTTGACCAAAGTTTTCCTATAATCATCTCTTTAGTAACTATTTCACCTCTATTTTCAACAAAAAGTTCCATAAGTTCTAAAACTTTTATAGGAAGATTTAAATCAATATTATTTTCATAAATTCTTTTATTTAGAGGATTATAAGTAAGTGTATTTGAAAGTTTTATAATATCAAATTGTTTTTTATTTCTTTTAAGAAGTGCTTTTATTCGCAAAAGCAATTCATCCAAATCAGCTGGTTTTTTCAAATAATCATCACAACCATTTAAAAAAGCTGTTTGTAAAGTATCTTTATCTTTGTATGAAGTTAGAAAAATAGATGGAGTATCATCTCCTGAAGTTCTTAATTGTTCTAGAAGTTCTAAGCCATTTATCTTAGGCACATTTATATCAAAAATATATAAATCATAGTTCTTTTTATAATTTAATTCCAAACACTCTTCACCATCAAAGGCAATATCAACTTCAAAACCCTCATCACTTAAAAAATCTTCAAGAGTTGAAGCAAAAAGTTCATCATCTTCTAAAACTAAAATTTTGTACAAATCTTTTCCTTCTATAACTAGTACATTGATTATATTTGTTTTTTGTTAAATAATTGATAATTCCAGATATTTCCAGTGTAATTAATATTAATTTGATACAATTAAAAAATAAAATAATTTTTAGGATGGTTAATGGCGAAAAATCTGCTCTTGTTCTTTGCATTTTTAATACTTGCATATATTGTAATTTCTTTTGAAAACTTTACAGTAATTTTAAGTGGAATTGCAATCTTTTTAATCGGTATGTTTTTTATGCAAGATGGTTTCAAACTACTATCTGGCGGTGTTTTGGAAAAGTTACTTCAAAAATTTACAAGTAATACTTTTTATGCAATTTTAACAGGATTTTTTTCAACGGCACTTGTTCAAAGTTCATCAATCATCTCTTTGGTTGTTATCTCTTTTTTATCAGTTGAATTATTAACTTTAGTTCAAGGTATTGGAATAATTTTTGGATCAAACCTTGGAAGTACAACAACAGCGTGGATTGTTTCAAGTTTAGGAGTTGATGTAAAAATCTCTATTTATGCAATGCCAATGATTTTATTTGGTGTGATTCTTAGATTTTCAAAAAATAATACTTACAAAGGAATTGGGAATGTTCTTTTAGGATTAGGTTTTATTTTTCTTGGTATTTCTTATATGAAAGATGGTTTTGATACTTTAAAAGACTCTTTAGATTTAGCATCATATTCAATGGAAGGTCCTTTAGGAATTATGATTTATATTCTAATTGGAGCGATTGCTACGGTAATTATTCAATCAAGTGCTGCAACATTAGCTATAATAATTACAGCTTTAAGCGCTGGAAGTATTATTTATATAAATGCAATAGCTTTAGTAATTGGTGCAAATGTTGGAACAACATTCACAGCAATTCTTGCTTCATTAGCTTCAAATGAAAATGGAAAAAGAGTAGCTTTTGCACACTTTACTTTCAACATTATCACAGCAACAATAATAACTTCTTTGATTTATCAATTTCAAGATTTAGTTGATTATTTAGCTCCATATTTAGGAATAAGTGAACATAACTATACTATGAAACTTTCTTTATTTCATACAATATTTAGTTTAGTAGGAATCATTCTTCTTTCACCTTTTATACATCAAATTGAAAAATTATCAAAAATATTAATCAAGAAAAAAGTATCAGCTTTATCAAAACCAAAATATCTTATGGATTCAAATTTAGCTCTTCCTGATGCTGCAATTGCATCTATTCGAAAGGAAACTATTAGTCTTTATGAAAGCTGTCAAAAAGCAATGCTTCATGCTTTAAATCTTCATACAAGTAATCTAAAAACTAAAGAAGATTTAAAACTACAAATCTCTAAAGAAGTTTCAAAAATAGATACAAATATTGATGAAATTTATCATTCAAATCTAAAAATAATTTATAGTGAAATCATAAAATACGCTTCATTCGCCCAAGAAAATATGACAAGTACTCAACAACAAGAAGTAGCTGACATAAAAAAAAGTGCAAAACTTATTGTTGAAGTATTAAAAGATACAAGAGATATTCAAAAAAATGTTAATTTTTATCTAAAAAGTAAAAATGATTATATAAAACAAGAGTATAATTTATTAAGAGAAGAATTAGCTACTATTTTAATAGATATAAATTTACTCGATAGTAGTGAAACACAGTTGGAAAAACTAACTCAATTGGAAGTTATAAAATCGACTCTTATGGCAAATGATTTATCAAACACAGGGAAAATTGATGCTTTGATTAGAGAAGATAAAATCAAAGCTACGATGGCAACTTCACTAATAAATGACAGTGCTACTGTTTATTCTATTCAAAAAAAGTTAGTTGAAACAGCCAGTATGTTATTCTTAAATAACAATCTACTAAAAGAAATAGGAGATACACAAAAATGAATCTAGATAAAATTATTTCAAAAATTAAAAAATATATAAAAAAAGAGAGTTTAAACGAAGATAAACAGGAAAAAGTAAAAGAGATAATTGAAAAATTATCTCTAAAAAAAGTAAAACTAAGAAAAGAGTTAAAAGAAGCAACAAGAGAATCTGAAAAAGAAAAGATTCAAAAAGAAATCGATGCTGTTGTTAAACTTATTGAAAAAAGTAATACTCTTATTTGAGAATGTAAGGGAGTGTAAAAATATCAAGAAAAGCTGGAGACTGTAAAATAAACTGTGTAAACCCACCAGTTACCCTTTAATTACTTAGTATATTTTGACACAATTTCACTGAAAAATATACTAAGTTGAGGGTAAATTTCAAACCAATTTCTAACACTAGAC
>NZ_MUXE01000011.1 GCF_003063245.1 Arcobacter caeni
TAACATTTATTCTTATTTTACATCTGTAATAAACAACAGATTATTCTACAAGAATTCTATATTCGGTTTATAAAGATTACTTTATAAATTGTTTATAATTATTTTTAAAGATCATCCAGCTTCAATTGCAACGCTTCTTATCATTCTTTCGTTTGATGCGCTTCAGTCAATTTGGACGGGAATTATAATAGGTTTCCTTCCCTTTGTCAATAGCTTTTGGCTTAAATTTGGCTTAAATTTTTGGATTTGTCTCCTGTTTGTCTTTCTATGGGGTTTTGAGTTTGCTTTTGAGATTTATTTGAGTTTACTTTTGAGAGATTTCTAAGTATTTTTTAAATTTAGGATACATTTGAATGTTTAAAAAATATTTTTATATTAAAAATGGAGAATAACTCCATTTCTGATATTTTACATTTTAGAAATTAAATCTGCTAGTGCTTCTATTTCTGATTCTGTTTTAGTATTTACTTGTCCTGTCATAATGTTTTTCATAACTCCACCATAACTTCCATCTTTATATCCATTTAGTGAATCAATTATTCTTTGCTTATCCCAACCTGCAATAACTTGAGATTTTCCTAAAGCTGATTTTTCACCTTTTTGTCCATGACATGAACCACAATTTGTATATAAAGCAGTTGCATCAATCACTGTTGACTCTTGTGCTGTTTGTTCTGTTATTGCTGCTTCAATTTTTTCAGGAGCAATAACTTTATTTTCTTTATTCTCTTCTACTATTGTTGAAACTGTTTCTTTTGCTTCTTCGATTTTTCTTTCTTCAACTTTACTATTTTCTTTAACTTCTACAGAACTTTTCTCTACAGCAGCTACGGTTTCATCTTTCTTGATTTCTTGTGTTGTTCCAGCAGTTTGCGTAGATTCTTTTTTCTCATCTCCACAACCTGTCAATAATGCAACCGCTACAGCTGAACCTAATAAAAGTTTTCTCATGATTCTTTGTTCCTTTGTTAAATAAAATAATAACTTGTTTGTTTTATAAAAAACAATTTTCGAATTGTATCTAAAGAATTGTATAAAAATTGTGTTACAAAGCTTTAAATTCAAAAATAAATTCTTTTTCGAAATCTATTTTCACAAATCCACCTTTTTTTAGCTTACCAAATAAAATTTCATCTGTTAAAACATTTTTAATTTTATCTGATATTACTCTATTAAGTGGTCTTGCTCCCATAGCTTTATCGTAACCTAATCTTGCAAGTTCATTTTTTGCTTTTGTACTTATTTCAATTTTTATTTTTTTGTCTACTAATTGAGTTTCTAAATCTTCCATAAATTTACCAGCAACTTTTGCAACAACATCCATACTTAATGAATCAAAAGGAACAACAGCATCAAGTCTATTTCTAAACTCTGGTGCAAAGAATTTATTTATTGCTTTATTTTCATTTAGTTTTTCATTTTTTGCAAATCCCATTACATTTGCTTCAGTTGCACCTAAGTTTGAAGTCATTATTAAAACTACATTTTGAAAATCTGCTTTGTTTCCACTATTATCAGTTAATTCTGCATTATCCATAACTTGAAGTAAAATTGACATTAAATCGGGATGTGCTTTTTCTATTTCATCTAGTAATAAAACAGTATGTGGATGCTTTCGGATAGCTTCTGTTAAAAGTCCACCTTGTTCAAATCCTACATAACCAGCAGGTGCGCCAATAAGTCTTGAAATTGTATGAGCTTCCATATATTCACTCATATCAAATCTTTCAAAATGAATTCCTAGTTGAGATGATAACTCTTTGGCTACTTCTGTTTTTCCAACTCCTGTGGGTCCTGTGAATAAAAAACTTCCAATTGGTTTTTTATCAAGTCCAAGTCCAGCTTTGTTTCTTTTTATTGATTGAACAATTACTTTTATTGCGCTATCTTGCCCAAAAACTCTTTTTTGCATATTCTTTTCTAAAGATTTTAAAAGAGTTAAATCAGATTTTGTCGCACTTCGTTCTGGGATATGTGCCATTTTAGCAATAATACTTTCCACATCTTTTGTTGTAATTGTTATATTACTTGTTGTTTTTGTTTTTAGTTCACTTGCTAATAATATTTTTTTAGAAGCTCCAACCTCATCAATTACATCAATTGCACAATCAGGTAAAAATCTATCTGTAATATATTTTTTACTTAATTCAACGGCACTTGTTATTGCACCTTTTGAATATTTTACACCGTGATACTCTTCATATTTTGATTTTAAACCCTCTAAAATAGTAATAGAATCCTCAATTGATGGCTCATTTACATCAACTTTTGCAAATCTTCTGCTAAGCGCTTTGTCTTTTGAAAAATCATTTCTAAATTCACTAAATGTTGTAGCACCTATACATCTTAGTTTTCCATTTGCTAACATTGGTTTTAAGATATTTGAAGCATCCATAGCACTTCCACCAACACTTCCAGCGCCTACAATTGTATGAATTTCATCAATAAATAAAATTGCGTTTGGTATTTTTGCTACTTCTTTTAAAAGAGATTTTAATTTTTTCTCAAAATCTCCTCTGTATTTTGTTCCTGCAATCATTGAACCCATATCAAGTGAAAAAACTTTTGCTTTTAGTAAAAACTCTGGAACTTTTTCTTGTGCTATTTGTAAAGCTAATCCCTCAGCAATTGCCGTTTTACCAACTCCTGGTTCTCCTACTAAAATTGGATTATTCTTTTTTCTTCTACTTAATATTTCTATTACTCTTGAAATTTCGTTTTCTCTTCCAATTACAGGATCTATTTCGCCTTTTTTTGCAACAGCTACTAATTCAGTTGAATTTTTATCTAAAACTTTATTGTCTATATCATTATCATTTTCTAAAGTATTATCTTCATCGTTGTCTTTATGGGCAATCTCTTCTAAAATATCAACTCTTTGAATTCCTAACTTTCTTAATATATATGTAGCATAAGATTTTTCATCTCTTAAAATAGCTACAAACATATCTTCCACATTTGCATTTGCTTTTCCACTTGTTTGTACATGAGAAACCATATATTCTATTGTAGAGGTTAAAGAAATTGTTTCCATTGGTTCATCTATTATATTAACTGGTAATTTTGGTGTATTTTCATCTATATATTGTTTTATATCATTAAATAATTGATTTGTATCTACACCTAAATCTATAAATAAATTTTCTATTGTTTCATCATGAATTAACATTAAAAAAATATGTTCTAATGTTAGATACTCATGTTTACTACTTTTTGCATATCCTACAGCTTGTGTAAAAATGCTTCTTAATTCTTTACTTATCATTTTATTATTCTTCTTCCATTATTGCTTTTAAGGGGAAACCTTGTTCTCTTGCCATACTTTTAACTTGGGCAACTTTTGTTGCTGCAATTTCATAAGTATAAGTTCCACACAACTCTTTTCCTTTATTATGAATATTCAACATTATAGTTGATGCTTCATCAACTGATTTCCTAAATACTCTTACTAAAACATCTATTACAAAATCCATAGTTGAAAAATCATCATTCAGTAAAAAAACTTTATATTTTTTTGGCTCTTGTAAATCTAAATCGTCTTCTAATTCTATTTCTATTTCATTACTCACTTCAAACCTTTGTTATAATAAATTATTAATTATCTTATATTATAATAAAAAAGCAATAATTAAAATAAAATATTTTCTCATATTTATATTAATAAATTGTTAATACAAGATTATCATCTTATTAATGCTTTATTTACTCATCTAAATTATACTTCTAAATATAAAGATAAAATCTAAGTAAAAAGGTATTAAATGAATAATCTAATAAACAATATCAAAAATGAAATGAGAAAAGTTATTGTTGGGCAAGAAGAGTTAATCGACTCTTTAATTATTGGACTTATTGCAAATGGACATATATTAGTAGAAGGGGTTCCAGGACTTGCAAAAACAACTGCTATTAATGCATTAGCACAGGCTTTAGGGATTGATTTTAAAAGGATTCAGTTTACTCCTGATTTATTACCAAGTGATATAACTGGAACTGAAATTTATAATCCTAAAACTGGCGAATTTTCTATCAAAAAAGGACCTGCATTTACAAATCTACTTTTAGTAGATGAGATAAATAGAGCACCAGCAAAAGTTCAAGCTGCACTTTTAGAAGTTATGCAAGAGAGACAAATCACTATTTCTGATACAACTTTTAAATCTCCAAGCCCTTTTTTAGTAATGGCAACAGAAAATCCAGTTGAACAAGAAGGAGCTTATAGACTTCCAGAAGCTCAACTTGATAGATTTATGATGAAAGTTTTAGTTGGATACAACACTTTTGATGAAGAAATGGAAATCGTAAATCGAGTTGCTATAAAAGGATTTGATGCGATTCAAGTCGTTGCAAGTGCTGATGATATTATAAATATGAAAGAATCTTTAAAAGAAATTCATGTTGATACTGCTGTAAAAAATTATATGACAAAACTTATTTTTGCAACAAGAAATCCAAAAGATTATGATTTAGAGGAAATTGCTGAATATATAGAATTTGGTGCAAGTCCTAGAGCTTCTATTGATTTATATAAAGCAAGTGTTGCAACTGCCTTAATTAGAGGAAAAGATTATGTAACTCCTTTAGATATTTCTTATGTTTTAAAAGGTGTGTTAAGACATAGATTAATTCTTAATTTCAAAGCCAGAGCAAATGGAATAACAACAGATTATATAATCGAAAAAATCCTTCAAAAAATAAAAACTCCTTAAGTAAAAGGAGCATTAAAATGTATGATAAAGCAAAAGAGATAATAATAAAAGCTAAAACAAATATTTTTAATTCAAATCTTGGTGGACAATTAACTTCACTAAAAGGTGAAGGTTTAGATTTTAAAGAGATTAAAGAGTATAGCTATGGTGATAATATTAAAAATATTAACTGGAAAGCCACAGCAAAAAGTAACTCTTTAAAAGTAAATGTATTTGATGAGAGTAGACAATTAAATATTATTGTGGCTTTTTTAATAAATGGGAGTTTAGAATTTGGTTCTGTTAATATGAAACAAGATATTGCAGCTGAGATTATCGCCCTACTTGGCTTTTCGTCTATTTATAATCATGATTTACTTTTTCCTATATTTTTTAGTAATAAAAGTGAAATATTTTATGAACCAACTTATGATGAAACTATTATTTATAAATTAATACAAGATGCTTTGGAAATTAAGTGTATTAAAAAAGAAGTAAATTATAAAAATTTTTGTGATTATGTAAATAATACAATGAAACAGCGTTCTGTCATTTTTGTAGTTGGAGATTTTTATGGAGATGTGGATTTAAGCCAAATTGCTTATAAAAATGATGTTTATGCGTTAATAGTTCGAGATAGATTAGAAGAGTATCCTTTATTAAATGGGGAATTTGAACTTGTAAATGCTATAAATCTTAAAAGTAGTGAATTTAATATTACTAAAGATGTGGCAAAAAAATATAAAGAGCTTTTAGATTTACAAGATGAGCAACTCGAAGAGCATTTTCTTAAACACAGAATAAAGCATGGAAAAATATACACAGATGATGATATTTTTCTACGATTATCACAAATCATAAAAGGATAAATGTGGAAGAATTAAAAGATATAAAAGGAATTATTGAAGTTCCTGATTATTCTCTTTGGATTTTACTAAGCATAATTGCTTGTGTAGTATTTTGTTTAATAATTCTAATTTATTTTTTCAAAAACAGAAGGAAAAAAAGAAAAAAACCAACATTAAAACAAATTGCCATGAAAAATTTAAAAGAGATAAATTTTGATGATACAAAAAGTGCAGTTTATACTTTTTGTGAAAATTTCCAATATTTTATAGATGAAAAAAATAAAGAATCTTTTGAAAAGTTACAAAAAGAGTTGGAAATATTTAAATATAAAAAAGAGATAGAAAAACTCTCAGATAAGCAAAGAAATAGAATAAAAAGCATGATAAAGGAGATTAAATGAATTTTTTAAATTATACATTTGAATATCCTTATGCTTTTTTAATTTTAATACTCTTTTTTGTATGTTTAAAATTTTGCAAAACAAAGGGTGTCTCTTTTTATTTTCCAAATATCGCTTTGTTAGAAAAAGCCTCAAAAAATTCTATGCTTTTGATAAATAGTTTGAAGTTTTTAACTGTTTTATTTTTAGTTATAGCTTTGAGTTCTCCTATAAAAGAAGATACTGTAATCATAAAAGATGACAAAGGTTATGAAATTTCACTTATTTTAGATGCCAGTGGTTCAATGATAGAAGCAAATAAGTTTGGTATTGTAAAAGATATAGTGACAGATTTTGTAAATGAAAGAGAACATGACAGATTAGGTTTAAGTATTTTTGCAGATTTTGCTTATGTTGCTATTCCTTTAACTTATGATAAAAATAGTATAAAAAGATTGTTAAGTAAAATCGAAGTGGGAATTGCAGGGCGACAAAGAACAGCTTTAAATGAAGCTTTGTTTTTAAGCTCAAACTTATTTAAAACAAGTAAATCAAAAAATAAAATTGCAATTTTATTAACAGATGGAATGGATAACACAGATACGATTCCTTTGGATGTTGCCATTAAAACTGCAAAAAAATATGGAATAAAAGTTTATACAATTGGTGTTGGAACTCCTGGAGATTTTAATCCAGCTGTGTTACAAGAAATAGCTAATCAAACCGATGCAAAATATTTTTATGCTGACACAATTCAAGGTTTAAAAGATATTTATTCAACAATTAATAAACTAGAAAAAAGTGAAATAAAAGCTGATAAATATGTGAAAAAAACATACTTTTTTCAATACTTTTTAGCTTTTGCAATGCTATTTTTTATGGCATATTTTTATATGTTAAATAAGGAGTAAAAATGTTTTATTTTAAAAATATAGAGTTTTTATATGTACTTCTTTTAATTATTCCTTTAATTTATTTAATAAAACAAAAAAAAGAGTTTATTTTAGGGCAGTTTTCAAGTGAAGTATTTAAAAGAATAGAGTTTAAAAACAATAAATTCTCAAAAAAAACAAGAGCTGTATTACTAATATTCTCTTTTATTTTTATGATTTTTGCATTTGCAAGACCTATAATTGAAAATGGTGAGATAAAAATAAAATCAAGTTTTGTGGATATGTTAGTAGCTGTTGATATTTCAAAATCTATGATGGCAGATGATATTTATCCAAGTAGATTTGAATTTGAAAAAAATAAACTTTTTTCATTTTTAGATGATTTAAAAAATATTAGAGTAGCCCTTGTAGGCTTTAGTTCTCAAACTTTCTTGATTTCACCTTTGACTGAGGATTTTAACTCTTTAAAATTTTTGGTAAAAAATCTAAGATTTGATTATCTGAATCTAAAAGGCACAAATATACAATCTGTTTTAGAAGTCTCAAATGAGCTTTTAAAAGATGAAAAAAATAAAATTCTTCTTCTTTTTACAGATGGTGGAAATGAAGATAATTATGAAAATGAAATATCTTATGCAAAAACCCACAATATTAGTGTTTATGTTTACAATATAGGAACTTCAAAAGGTGGAATTATCAAAGATGATAATGGAAATGCAGTTTTAGTAAAATTAAATGAAAATATCAAGAAATTGGCTTTAAATAGTAATGGTGCATATATGGAACAATCTTTAAATCAAAATGATATTAAACAATTAAGTGAATTAATCAACAATAATTACAAAGCAAATGCTGAAAAAGAAGAAGTAATCAAAGATGAAAAAGAGTTGTTTTATTATCCTTTGATATTAGCAATTATCCTATTTTTTATGGGAATTTTTTCACTTCCAAGGAGACAAAAATGAGAATATTTATAAGTTTATTCTTTATTGGAATATGTTTTTCTTGGGCTTCGGTTTTTGATTTTAAACATTTAGATGATGCAAAAAAAGCTTATGATAGCAAAGATTATGAAAAAGCAGCAGATTCATACTCAAAAGTAAATAGTGACGAATCAAAATTTAATGAAGCAGACTCTTTATATAAAGCAAAAAAATATGATGAAGCTTTAAAAGCTTATTCATCAATTTCAAATAAAGATTTGGAGTTTGACAAACTTTATAATATGGGAAATTCTTATGCAAATTTAAAAGATGATGACAAAGCAATAAAAAGTTATGAAGATGCTTTGAAAATAAAAGATGATGAAGATGCTAAGTATAATTTGGAACTTTTGAAAAAAAAGAAAGAAGATAAAAAAGAAGATAAAAATAAGAACGAACAAAACAAAGAAGATAAAAAACAAGAAAACAATCAAGAAAATAGTCCAAAAGAAGAAAATAAAAACACTCCTGATGATAAAAATAAAGAGGATAAAAATGCACAAGAAAAGCAACAAAATACTCAAGATGAACAAAAAGAGTCTAAATCGCAAGATTTAAAACAAGATGAAAATAGTGATAAAAAAGAACAAGAAATAAGTAATATGGAAGAAAGAAAATGGCAAAAAATGCTAAATGATAGAGAAATAAATACTCTGTTACTTCCATTAACAAAAGGAGATAACAATGAAAAACAACCTTGGTAAAATATTTATAATTTATATTTTTTTTCTAACAGGATTATTTGCAGATGTTAAATTAACAGTTACAAGTCCTACAATTTATGAGGGTGAATTAGCTAGTTTTACAATTACTTCAAATAGTGATGGTGATATTGAATTTCCAAAAATTAATACTATTGATACTTATAATATAGTTGATAGATATTCTTCACAATCAACAACAATTATAAATGGTCATTATTCAAAAGAAATATCAAAAACATACAGTTTTGCTCCAAAAGAAGATGTAGTAATTCCAGCTTTTGAAATAAAACTTGATGGAAAAGTTTATACAACAACTCCTCAAAAAATCTCTGTTATAAAACCAAGTGCCAGTAAAGAAGGTGAGAATTTTATAATCCAAATTAAAGCGGATAAAAGCGAAGTTAAAGTTGGAGAATCAGTTAATTTAACTATTTTATTTAAATATAAACTTGATTCTAAAATTGACCAAATCAGAATGAATGAACCAAAACTTGATAATTTCTGGATAAAAAAAGTTGGTGACGATGAAAAAAGTAGTGAAAAAGATTATATTATTTATACACAAAAATATCTTTTATTTCCACAAAAATCAGGAGAGTATGACTTAAAATCTTTAGAGGCATTAATTGGAAAAGCTGTTAAACAAAAAGTTGCAAATGATTTTTTTAATGACCCATTTTTTGATTCAGTAACAAATAAAATAACTTGGCAAAAAATTTATTCAAATAATTTGCATATTTCAGTAAAACCACTGCCAAATAATCTTGAACTTTTTGGAGATTATACTTTACAAACAAGTGTTGATAAAATGCAAGTGGAAGCAAATCAGCCTGTAAATCTAAGTATAAATATCAATGGTGTTGGAAATATTGATGATATTCAAAAATTTAATTTAAATATAGATAATGTAGTGAGTTATGCAGATGAGCCAAAAATTGATTCTTCTTTTGAAGAAAAAGAGTATAAAGGTAATTTTTCACAAAAAATAGCTTTTGTTGCCCTTGAAGATTATACAATTCCAAAAATCTCTTTAACTTATTTTGATAAAAAAACAAATCAAGTTAAAACAATTTATTCAAATCCAATAGATATAAAAGTTCAAAACAATAATCAAAATGGTAATGCTGTTAAAATTGAAACCGCAAATACTCCAACAAAAGTTTCAAATGAAGAAAAAGTTTCTGAGCTAAAAGAAGATAAAAACATAAATTATATGGTTTTAGCTCTTGTTCTTTTCCTTGTTATTTTAGTGTTACTTTTACTTTTTAGAAATAAAAAAACAGACAAAAAAGCTAAAAAAGATATTGTTTTATTAATCAAAAAAGCCAAAAATGACAAAGATTTATTTGAGCTACTTTTACCTTATAATAAAAAAAATGAACTTATTAAAAATACTCTTATAAAACTTGAAGAGAATCTTTATAAAAAAACAAATCATAAAATTGACAAAAAAGAGTTAATGAACTTCTTCGAAGATGAAATAGTGTGAATTCAAGTCACACTATTTTTATTTCGTTATAATTTTTGTAAATAAATTACAAAAGGAATAACAATGAAATATCTACTATTTTTTGCCTTAATTATGAGTCTTAAAGCTGAAACCTTTACGCCAATACCCTTAAATAATGAACTTTCATCTTATGAAAAAGTTGCTATTCCTTTTGATAACATTACACTTAAGAAAAACTGGAAAACACGAATTGAAGCCATAAAAAATGTAGGAATCATACCTTTGATTGATGTGGAATCTTCTTTTAATCCTAAAGATTTTAATCTTATCAATTATGCTAAGACCATGGATGATGAGGGAATTGCAATGATTGCTTTTTCTGCACAAATTGGAGAAAAAGCTTATGAAAAAGAGTCTAAGTTATGGCATGATTCACCAAGAAATCTTATGAGTGCTGATCCTTCTCGTTATGTGCCAACTTCAACTGCTGGAACATATCCTGCGTGGACTAAAGAGCCAGAAAATTTTATTAAAGAAAGCATCAAACAAGCTACACTTCAACACTATTTGCTCTTGGGTGAATTTGAATTTAGACATTATCTTTCTCCAAGACAATACAAACGAAATGAGTATTATAGAGATGTAAATATTCCCATAGACTCACCAGCATCTCATCTTTTGTTTAAATTTGCCAATGAATTTGGTATTCCTTTTCAAATACACTATGAAATAGAAGATGAATTATTCGAACCTTTAGAAAAAATGCTTCAACTTTACCCAAAAGCAAAAGTTATTTGGTGTCATCTAGCACAAATAAGATATAGCGAAAAAGCAAAAAAATATGACCCAAAACTTGTAAGAGGATTAATTGAGCGTCATCCTAATCTTTATTTTGATTTAGCTTTTGGAGATAAAGACTCAATTTATAAACCAAGTAATGAATTTCAATCAAGAATTTGGGATAGAAACACTGGAAAACTCAAACCTGAATGGGCGAAACTTATAGAAGATTATCCTTATCACTTTTTAACTGCCTTTGATATTGGTGGAGATAGAGAAGATGAATTAAAAAATAAAGCAATATCTTCTCGTGAAGTTTTAAAAAGTTTATCATCTAAAACACAAGAAATTGTGGCATATAAAGCATTTTGGAAACTTATTTTTAATGAAGACTATTAAATGATTCGTTATAATTTTACAAAAAATAAAGAGAAAATATGAAAAAGATTTTATTTGTAAGTGCTACAAATACAGATGTAGGTAAAACTTACGCTTGTGAAAAACTACTTAAACATTATGCAAAAAAAGGCTTCAAAGTAGGATATTTTAAACCTTTTGAAACTGGTGTTATTGATTTTCCCCTTGATGGCACTAAAATGTTAAATTTAGTAAAAACTTTAAATCCCTCTTTTGATGTTTCAATAAATGATTGTGTTCCTTATCAATTTAAACTTCCAGCAGCTCCTTATGTGGCAAAAGAAAACACTATTATAGATATAGAGTTTTTAAAAGAGAAAAAGAAGTATTTATTACAATTTTGTGATGTTCTTATTATTGAGGGTGCTGGTGGATTAATGGTTCCAATTGAAAAAGATTTATTTATTATTGATTTAATAAAAATATTTGAGGCTAATGCAATTTTAATAGCACCATCAAAACTTGGATGTATTAATGACACCCTCCTTTCTGTAAATGCTTTAAAAGCAAAAAACATAGATTTTGAATTATTTATAAATTTATATGAAGATATAAATAGCTTTGAAAAAGTATCAAAACCATTTTTACTTGACTACTTTGGAAAGCTAAATTTCTTAGAAGATTTGGAAAAATCGTAAGATTTTCTAAATTTTCTCAAATTTTTCTTAACTTTTCCATTTTGTAACACTCATTTTTATGTGGTTTTTGTAGATTTTAGTACAATTTTTACTATGAATTTAAGTTTCATCTCCCTTGTTTCTGGGCTTTATTGACCTTTCCTGATTTTAAACTTAAATTTATTTGCTATTTCAAAACACATTAAAACAATTCATTTTAAATGGTGTATAACTTTCTTGTTAGTTTTCAAGTATAATAATTATGATGAAAATAAAGAAACACGAATAAAAATTAATATAAAAGAAAGGTAGATAAGAATGACTTCTGCAATAGATTTATCTAAATTAACAGCAAATGATGATTTAACACCAGTTCTTGGTGGATATTGGCCTGGTATTCAAATATACTACCCACCAATCAAATTTAATCCACTTGATGGAACATATGAAAGTATGGAACAAGCAAAACTTAGACTACAAAAACATGCTTATAAAACAAAAGCACATACAGTGTTATTTGACTTAGAAGATGGTTGTAGACAAAAAGCTATGTCAAGAGAGTTATTAATTCAAGAATTACCAAAATTTCCTGAAAGAACTTTTCAAATAGCAGTAAGACTTAATCCTTTTAGAACTGATGAATATGAAGAAGATTTAAAAATGTTAAAACAAATTCATCAATATATTGATGTTATTGTTCTTGCAAAAGCTGGAGAAGTTTATGGATCTGCAGAAATTAGAGATTTATCTTCTTGGTTAATTTCAATCGGAAGTAAGTTAACAATTCAACCAATTATTGAACATCCAAAATCACTGCAAATTGCGGATAGATTAATGGAACATTCAACTGTTAAACATGTTGTTTTTGGAATTCACGATTTTTCTAAAGCAATGGCTTATAAAATCACTCCTCAAGGATGGATTAATGAGTTAGAAACTTTCTTTAATATGCTTACAATGGAAGCTAGAATTAAAGGTAAAGGTGTTATTGGTGGAGTTGAAGTTATGTTAACACCACATTCATTACCTGATTCTTGTGTGGAGAAAAAAGATATTAGAAGATGGTTAGATTTACATGGTGATGATGCTAGTAGACATGTTTATGCTCATGCAATTAGAGAAAATGCAATGGGATTAACAGGAAAACAAATCATTACTCCAAACCATATTAATATTTGTAAAGTTGCGTTTACGCCATCTCCAAATGAAATTGCAAAAGATGTTGCTATTTTAAAAGAAGCTATCAAAACTGATGCATTATTATCTGGTGCAATTAGATATGAGGGTGAAATGTTAGATCCACCAATGTTTGGTAAATCTTTACAAAATATTTTAAGAGCTTACGCATTAAGATCTTTAGCAAAAGAAGATGAAATATTCGCATTATCTGTATTAAACAGAATGCCAATTCACACATTTAAAGAAAACTGGCCATACGGTCAAATTTAGTAAGGAGATTATAATTATGAGTTCAAATATTAAAATAGAAATACCTGAATTTTTAAACATCGGGTTTGCTTGTACATCTGCTCATGTGGGAACACCTAAAGAGAATAGTGTTGCCATGATTATCGAAGATGATAAATTAGGTACAGATGAAATAACTTATAAAGATTTAGCAACTAAATCTGATCAAGTTTGTAATTTCTTTACTGGAATTGGATTAGAGCCAAGAGATAGAGTTTTAGTTTGTTTAAAAAACTCTCTTGCTTACCCTATTTCGTTTTTTGGAACTATGAAAGCTGGAATCATTGCCGTTCCAACTTCTACACTTTTAAGTGGTAGCGAAGTTAAATATCTTGCAGAAGATTCACAAGCAAGAGCTATTGTATTATCAGCATCTATGTATGAAAATTTACTTCCATACTTAGAAAATCTTGATAACTTAAAAACAATTGTTATTGCTGGAATTGACAGCGTTGAAAATATCAAAAAGCCAAAAGATATTAATGTTTATTCATTAAATGAAATTTTTGCATCTACTGACAAAACTCCAAATCATTATAATTCTAAATCAGGTGAACCTGCATATTTAGTTTATACATCAGGAACAACTGGTTATCCAAAAGGTGTTTTACACTCTCATAGATCACTAGTTGGAAGAACACCTGCAACTAAATTTTGGTTTGATTTTAAAGAAAATGACAGAATCATGCATTCTGGTAAATTTAACTGGACTTATGTTTTAGGATCTGCATTAATGGATCCATTATTTAATGGTCATACTGTTATTGCTTATGAGGGTTCAAATGATGCCTCAACTTGGATTAATTTAATTAAAAAGCACCAATGTACTATATTTATTGGAGTTCCAACAATTTATAGACAAATTATTCAAAAAACAGATTTTACTTTAGCTGATTGCCCAAGCTTAAGATATTGTATGAGTGCTGGGGAGCATTTATCTGATGAAATGCTTGGACTTTGGAGAGAAAAATTCAAACAAGATATTTATGAAGCAATTGGAATGAGTGAATGTTCTTATTATATTTCTCACTCAAAGAATAATCCAATTAGACCAGGAAGTGCGGGATTCGTACAACCAGGACATACTGTAAAACTTTTAGATCCAGATACTTTGGAAGAAGTAGTTGATGGTGAAGAAGGAATGATTTGTATTGGTGAAGATGATCCAGGATTATTCTTAGAGTATTGGCAATTAGAAGAAGAAACTGCAAAATCAAGACATGATGGATATTTTTTCACAGGTGATTATGCTAAAAAAGATGAAGATGGATATATCTGGTTCATTGGTAGAAAAGATGATATTATCAATACTTTTGGATTTAGAGTATCTCCACATGAAATCGAAAGAGTTGTAAAAACTCATGATGCAGTTGCAGATTGTGTTGCTTTTGGTTTAGATATTGGTAAAGATAAAACAATAGTAGCAATTGCAGTTATTGGACATGAAGAATTATCAAAAGAAAAACAAGCAGAAATTTTAGCTTTTGCTCAAGCTAACTTAGCAAAATATAAAGCTCCAAAAGAGATTTTTGCAATGCTTGATTATCCAAGAACTAAAAATGGAAAAGTTTTAAGAAAACAACTTGTTAAACAATTACATGAGCAATATCATGCAATTGAAACAGGAACAAAAGTAGTTGAATATAAAGCAAGAAGATCAATGTTATTTGTACCTGCATATAATAAACATAATGTTGAAAAAGCTCGAACAGTACTTGCAGATGCTGTAATTTTTGACCTTGAAGCAATTTTACAAGAACAAAGAGAAGCTGGAAGAGCTGTAATTAGAGAAGTTTATAAAGAGAGTGGTTCTAAATTTGGTGAATCAGAAAGAGTTCTTAGAATCAATAACTTAGGTTCTGAAGATTTAAGAAAAGATTTAGAACTTGCAAAAGAGATTGAAATTGATGGTTTATTATTTTCTAAAATTCAATCAAAAGAAGATGTTTTAGAAGC
Source organism: Arcobacter caeni (assembly GCF_003063245.1). Classification (GTDB taxonomy): domain Bacteria; phylum Campylobacterota; class Campylobacteria; order Campylobacterales; family Arcobacteraceae; genus Aliarcobacter; species Aliarcobacter caeni. Next base: position 15,184 of record NZ_MUXE01000011.1, read on the forward strand.
AGTTAAATTAACAGAAGAAGTAAATCCTAATATATCTTTAATGATTATGATTGAAACTCCTTTATCTGTTTTAAATATTCATGAAATTTGTGCAGCATCTCCTAAAGTTGAAGTTGTGGTTGTTGGTTCTAATAAACTTGCAAATAGACTTCATATTGATGTTAAAAAAGGTTCAAAAGCGATGTTTAATTACTTATCGCAAATTGCATTAGCATCAAAAGCTTATGGAAAAACTGTAATTGATGGACCACATTTTGATGTTAATGATGAGTTCGCTTGTGAAGATTCAACAAAAGATGCCTTTAATCTAGGATTTGATGGGAAATCACTGATTCATCCTGTTCAAATTGAATATATTAATGATATTTTTACTCCTAAACAATCAGAAGTTGAAGATTATGAGAATATGATTGCAAAATATGAAGAAGCTGTAAAAGAAGGTAAAGAAGTTATTTTACATAATGATAAATTAGTAGATTCTTCAAGAATTAAATGGGCTAAAAAAATGATCACTTTATATGAAACATATAAAGCTTTAGGTCAAAACCTATTTAATAAATAAGGGAGTAAATTTGTCAAAAATAAGCAATAAAATTAATTTTGGTAACTTTTTTGAAGATTTTTCAATCGGACAAAAAATAGTTCATCCACTTCCTAGAACAATAAGTGATGGTGATGTATCTTTATACATCGCTTTTACTGGTTCAAGATTTGCTCTGCACTCTTCTGATACAGTTGCAATTGAAATGGGATATTCTAAAAAACCAATTGATGATATGTTAATGTTTCACCTAACATTTGGAAAATCTGTTCAAGATGTATCTTTAAATGCAATTGCAAACTTAGGTTATGCAGAGATGTCTTTTCCTAATCCAGTTTACGTTGGTGACACAGTTTCTATGACATCAACTGTAATTGGATTAAAAGAGAATTCAAATGGTAAAAGTGGAGTTGTTTATGTTCACTCTATTGGTGTAAATCAAAATTGTGAAGAAGTTTTAAATTTCAAAAGATGGGTTATGGTTCATAAAAAAGATAAAGAGACTTTATCAAATATTAACGAAGTTCCAACTTTTGCAAAAACAACACCAATTGCAGATGTAATAAATATTCCAACAATCAAAACTATAGATACAGATGCAAGTGGTGGAAAATATTTCTTTGAAGATTATGAAGCTGGTGAGAGATTAAATCACCCTGAGGGAATTACTATTGATAATAGTGATCATACATTAGCAACAAAGTTATATCAAAACAATGCAAAAGTACATTTTAATGACCATATGATGAAAAGTTCACCGATGGGTCAAAGACTTATGTATGGTGGAATCATTATTTCAATGGCAAGAGCTCTTTCTTTTAATGGTTTACAAAATGCACAATGGGTTTATGCTATTAATAGTGGAGCTCATGCAAACCCTACATATGCAGGTGATACTATTTATGCATATACAGAAGTTATTGAAACAATAGATGTAAATAGAGAAGATATTGGATTATTAAGACTTAGAACCGTGGCTATTAAAAACCAAGTTTCTAAAGAGATTGAAAATCCAAAAAGTGAAGATGGTAAATATTTACCAAATGTTGTTCTTGATTTGGATTATACAGTTGTAATTCCAAAGAAAAAAACTGAAAAAAAATAATAAAATTTAAATTTAACAAAAGGAAATAATATGACACACCCTAATGAAGCACTATTTGGTTCTGGAGACAACTTACCAATCATTCCATCATGCGAACACTTTGCAGGTAGCGAAAAGCTAATCTTAAAAGGTTTTGAAATGCAAAAAAAACTAGGACCTGTTTTTGATATTACTTGTGATTGTGAAGATGGAGCTGAAACTGGTAAAGAAGTTGCACATGCGCAAATGATTGTAAGAGTTGTAAATTCAGATGCAAACCCTTATGCAATGGCAGGGACAAGAATTCACGATTTTGATCATCCAGATTGGAGACAAGATATTGATATTTTAGTACCAGGTGCTGGAGAAAAATTAGCATATATTACTATTCCAAAATCAACTTCTTACGAAGATGCAAAAACTCAAGTTGAATATATCCAAGAAACTGCAAAAAAAGCTGGTATTAAAAGAGAAATCCCAATCCATGTTTTAATTGAAACTCATGGTGCTTTAAGAGATGTTGAAAAAACTGCAACTTTACCTTGGGTACAAGTTTTAGATTTTGGTTTAATGGACTTTGTTTCAGGTTACCAAGGTGCAATTCCTGCTTCTAATATGAGAAGTCCAGGTCAATTTGAACATAGATTAATTGCTGCTGCTAAAGCTAAAGTTGTTCAAGCGGCACTTTCTAATCATATTATTCCTTGTCATAATGTTACACTTGATTTAAAAAACCCGTACCAAACTTACAAAGATGCAGAAAAAGCAAGAAATGAGTTCGGATTTATGAGAATGTGGTCAATTTACCCAACTCAAGTTCAAGCTATTGTTGATGCAATGAAACCAGATTTTACTGAATTAGAAGCTGCACAAAATATTTTATTAGCAGCTCAAGATGCTGAGTGGGGACCAATTCAATATGACGGTGAATTACACGATAGAGCAACTTACAGATATTTTTGGGAATTAGTTCAAAGAGCAAACTTCTCTGGAACAAAATTACAAGATGAAGTAGTAAAAAGATTCTTCTCTTAATCCTTTTAACTAAAGACCAAATGGTCTTTAGTTATCTTCTACAATTTAAACTTTTTTTAAATGAGAAAAGTTCACACTTATATTAAATAAAATCTCTTTTATTTAATAAAAAAAGATTTTTTTCATCTGTGCATTGGTATAATAATTAAATTTCTAAAGTAAAAGGAAAAAAATGAAAGTAATTAAACAACAAGATATTATAGATAGTATTGCTGATGCCTGTCAGTATATTTCATATTTTCACCCAGAAGATTTCGTAAAAGGAATGGTTGAAGCATATGAAGTAGAAAAAGGTGAAGCTGCTAAAAATGCTATTGGACAAATTCTAATAAACTCTAAAATGTGTGCAATGGGGCATAGACCTTTATGTCAAGATACAGGAAGTGTTAATATTTTTATCAAAGTTGGTTTAAATGCTAAACTTGAATTAACAAAAGAGTTAGCTGATGTATTAAACGAAGGTGTTGCAAAAGGTTATACTAATCCTGATAATACTTTAAGATACTCTGTAGTTTCAGATCCTGCTGGAAAAAGAACAAATACAAAAGATAACACTCCTGCTGTTATTCATGTTACTGTTGATAATTCTGATGAATTAGATATTACAGTTGCTGCAAAAGGTGGTGGAAGTGAAAATAAATCTAAATTTGCAGTATTAAATCCAAGTGATTCAGTTTATGACTGGGTTATGGCAAATGTTAGAGAAATGGGTGCAGGTTGGTGTCCTCCTGGAATTTTAGGAATTGGTATTGGTGGAAATCCAGAAAAAGCAATGTTATTAGCAAAAGAGTCTTTAATGGGTCATGTTGATATTCATGAGCTAAAAGCTAGAGGTCCTCAAAACGCATTAGAAGAATTAAGACTAAGACTTTATGAAGATATTAACAAAGTTGGTATTGGAGCTCAAGGACTTGGTGGATTAACAACTGTTTTAGATGTTAAAATCTTAGATTACCCATGTCATGCGGCATCACTTCCTGTTGCTATGATTCCAAATTGCGCTGCAACTAGACATATTCACTTTAAATTAAAAGGTGGAAATGGTCCAGCTGTATTTGAAAGACCAGATTTAGATTTATGGCCAGATATTGAACTTCCAATGGATACTATTAAAAGAGTAAATATTGCAGATTTAACAAAAGAGAATTTATCTCAATTTAAATCAGGTGATACTTTATTACTTTCTGGAAAAATTTTAACAGCAAGAGATGCAGCTCACAAAAAAATCGTTGAGTACAAAAATGCTGGGAAAGCACTTCCAAATGGTGTTGAATTAAAAGATAGATTTATTTATTACGTAGGACCTGTTGATCCTGTAAGGGATGAAGCTGTTGGACCTGCTGGTCCTACTACATCTACAAGAATGGATAAATTTACAAAAGACATGATGGAAATTGGAATCATGGGAATGATTGGAAAAGCTGAAAGAAAACAACCTACTATTGATTTAATTAAAGAGTATAAATCTATTTATTTAATTGCAACTGGTGGAGCTGCTTATTTAATTTCTCAATCAATCAAATCTGCAAAAGTTTTAGCTTTTGAAGAACTTGGTATGGAAGCAATTTATGAATTTGATGTAAAAGATATGCCTGTTACTGTAGCTGTTGATACGCAAGGTGTTTCAATTCATACAACTGGTCCTGCTAAATGGAGAACAATTTAATTTAAATTGCAAAAGGCTTTTGCCTTTTGTGATTCTGCTTAATTATAACTTTGTATTATCTCTTTTCTAAAATAATTCTTATACTAATAAACTATATTCGATTTTTGACTTTAAGACAATACAATAAATGCTATTCTTCAAGCAATAATATAATACATAGGAAAATAATAAAATGTTATTAGATGATTTAAAAGATTATTTGGGTTTTGCTGTTGCTGGAAATTTTGCTAATCACTTAGGTGAAGCTGGTGAAGCTGATGAATTTGCAGTAATTAAAACCGAAGAAAAAGATGCCCCAAAAGGAATGTTTCCTTTTTATATAAAAGACCATAATAGTTTTTTAGGAACTTATCCAATATGTGATGAAATCATTTTAACACATGGAAGAGAAAATGAAAATCTCCAAGTTGAAGCAGAAGTTGCTTTGATTTGTGATTTTGAATATAAAGATGGAAAAGTAGTTGATATTATTCCCAAATATTTTTCAGCCTTTAATGACTGTTCTATAAGAGTAAATAATGGTGAAAAATTAAGTACTAAAAAAAACTGGGGAACAAATACAAAAGGTATTTCTCAAGATATTATCGAAATTGATAACTTTACTGAAAAAGGAATTTTAAGTAAATATCATATCTCTTCATTTATCAAAAGAGATGGAATTGTTTATGATTATGGAACAACAAGTGCTGTAAAATCATACAGTTATTTCTTTCATCAATTAAAAGATTGGATGATTCATAAATTAAATACTCAAGAAGATTGTGGACCATTAGAAGAGTTAACTCAATTTATGTTTGATGCAAAAAATGCAAAAGGTATTTTAATAGCAGCTGGTGCCACAGCTTATACAGAATTTGGAAAACATAACTTTCTGAAAAAAGGTGATGAGATTTTTGTATATGTTTATAATGCCCATGCACACAGTTTCTTAGATATTATGAATGATATGTGTGGAATGGATATTTATTTAGGACAATGTTCAAAACTTCATCAATATGTTCAATAAAATAAGGCTTTTTGCTTTGTTTTATTGAATATTAAATATATACAGTTATATAGAATTATATAGCAATATATATAACTATATATTTTTCTTAGCTTTTAAAGAATCAATATATAAAATATCATTTAAACTATCAAAAACTTTTATTGTAGAATCTTCAACAAAAGCAGATACTTCTCTTAAAATTTTATTTTCTATCTTTTTGGCATTATTATCCATATAAACTTGAATATTTTGATGTACATCCTCATGATTTTGTTTTAGTATTTCCCACTCTTTTACTTTTGTAAAATCCTTTTTTTCATTCTCGCAACGAGTAATCCATTTTCCCATATCACAAGATTTACAATCTAAAACTGTACAATTTTCAAATGTATCTAAAGTTGAGAAATATCTTTTTTTAAAACTTATATGATCATTTTTATATTTTGAAATTTCTTTCATTAAATCAATATTTTCAACCATTTCATAATATTTCTTATCTATTTTTGCTTGAGCTGTAATTTGCAATAATCTAGTTGATAATTTAGAAACTTCTTTTGATAAAGTATCTATATTCAAAGCAGTTGAAGCATTTTTTTGAGTTGCTGTATCTAATCTCGAGATTGTCTCATTTATTTGAACTATTCCAATTTCTTGCTCTTTACTAAATTGCGTAACACTTTGTATAATATCTTTTGTCTGAGTAATTTTTGAAGTTAAGCTCTCATATCCTATTATCATATCTTGAGCTATTTGTTTACCTTCATTTGATTTAACACTTGCGCTTTGAACTAAATTTTTTATTTCCTTTGCTGCATCTGCACTTCTATTTGCAAGATTTCGCACTTCTGCTGCTACGACTGCAAATCCTTTTCCTGCTTCTCCAGCCGTTGCTGCTTCTACGGCTGCATTTAATGAAAGAATATTTGTTTGAAATGCTATTTGGTCAATTATAGTAATTGCTTCATTTATCGCTTTTACTTTATCGTTTATCTCATCCATAGAAGTTGAAGTTTTAAGAGCAAAGTTACTTCCAATATTTGAAGCTTCGTTTACTTCATTTGCTATTTTCATCATCCGATTCATATTTTCATTATTATTTTTTATATTTGAAGTTATTTGTTCTAAAGCTGCTGAACTTTGCTCCAAAGAACTGGCTTGTTCACTTGAAGATAAAGCAAGTTCATTTGAAGAAATAGTTAAAATATTTGTATTATTTTCAAGTTCCATTCCAGCATTTGTAATCATTGCAATTAATTCAGATGATGAATGTCCTAAAAGTAAAGTTGCTGTACACAATGTGCCAAAATCTCCATACATTCCTCTTTTTTGGACTTCATCTAATTTGAATAAATAGTTTGATTGACTATAACTATTTAATAAAAGATTTATATTGTCAATTTTTAGTTTTGTTCTATTTAACATTTTGTTTATAATAAATCTCAAATCTTCTATATCTTTTGTAACTGCTTTTTGTTTTATAGTATATTCAAAAAATCCATTATTAACTTTTTCCATTACATCTGAAATCTCTAAAACTACCTTTTTATCTTGTTCTTGTATTTGTTCAATTTTTATAATTTGTTTATTCATTTCTTTTGTCATAATAGCAAATTCATCATTTCCTTGAATATCATGCAATATTACATCATCTTTTTCTTTCATTGAATATGCTAAGAATTCATTTAAATTAACTTGAAATTTATTCATTGATAAAACTAGTTTTTTAGTCATCAAAACAATACTAAAGATTATTGTTAAGATTAAGATTGTTATAAAAAGTAATTCATACATTATTTGATTTCTAAAATTTGATATTTCATCATTTACATATAAAATTAGATTATCAAATAGATTATTTTCTTGATTTATCAACATCATTAATTTATTATTTGAGCTTTGTTTCCAATTTAAATCTATTCCATAAATGCTATTTGATAATTTATCAATTGCATTTATTGCTTTTTTATTATCAATTTTTTCTTTAGAAGAAATTTCACTTGTATTTAAAAGAATTAAATCAAAAGTATCTCTTATTTGTTTTAATAACTCTTTTTCTTCGTTACTTGTTGATTCAAATTTCTCATAAGTTTTAATTACTTTTAAAACCAAAGAGTGTTTTGCTTGTATTTTATTTACCAAGTTTTCATCTTTTGTTTCTAAATAATCTTTATAAAAATGAATCAAACCACCATAACCACTAAATTCTTTTATTTTAAGCATAAAATCATTTTTTTGAGTTTTTAGAAATATCACTTTTCTCATATTATCCATCTGTTCAAAATCTTTTGATGAATATATTTTCTTTAAATCTTCTAACTTTTCTTTAAAAATATTCTCTTTTATAATTTCTAAATACAAATTTTGTTTTGAAACAGAACTTATAAAACTATTAAAATCATCTCCTGTAATATTTCCAACATTAAAAATATTTCTAATATATTCTTCTTCATTAAATGATTTTTCAATTAATTTATTAAAAGCAATATATGATTGTGAATATTTTGACAAATTCCCAATATTTGAATAACTAAGTAATTCATCTATAAAATATGTCAAATTGTCTATTTCAGAAGTATAGTTTTTTTCTAAATCTTGTTTACTAATTTGTAAATTTATACTTTTTTGTCTTATTTCAATTATATTTTTAATACTTTTTTCGAAATTAGAAATTCTTTTAGTAAATTCTTCATTTTTTGAAAAAGTGTATCCTTTTAAAAAATTATTTAATTTATTGATTGATTCATCACTTTTAATAATTTGGTTTTTATATTCACTATCAAACTCTTTTGCGTAACTTTCCAAAAAAAGGATTGAGATACTTCTCTCTTTTTGCAAATCATGAATTAAAGATGAAATATTTTTCAAAAAATAAAGATATTCTAAACTCTCATTCATTTCTAAATTTTTTTGATATTTATCATAAACCGAATTAAAAGATAAAATTAATATTGCAGCAATGGGAAGCAACAATATTAAAAATATCTTATTTTGTAGTTTTAAATTACTCATTTTTTACCTTCTAAAAATTTTCAGCAATATATCTTCCTTTTCTTACAATTTGGTTACCAACTCATTATTTTATTATCAATAAAGATATTTTGATTATAATTCAAAAAAACATTAGGAGAAAATATGTTAAAAGAGTTTAGAGACTTTCTTATAAAAGGAAATGTTGTTGATATGGCAGTTGGATTTATTTTTGGAGCTGCATTTGCAACATTAATAAAATCACTTGTGACAAACATAATTATGCCTCCAATTGGATTATTACTTGGAAGAGTTGATTTTTCACAATTATTTATATCATTAGATGGAAATTCTTATGCCACATTAGCTGATTTAGAAAAAGTTGGAGCTCCTGCTATTAAATTTGGTTTATTTGTAAATGATACGATTTCATTTGTAATTTTAGGTTTTGTTATGTTTATGTTTATCAAATCATATAATAAACTAAAAAAGGAAGATATTGTAGTTGCTAAAACAAAAGTTTGTAGTGAATGTGCTATGGAAATTCCAGTTGCTGCAAAAAAATGTGGACATTGTGGAAATACAGCTGTATAAACAGTAAAAATATTAAAAGGCTATTTTAGCCTTTTAATTATAAATCAACTAAAGCTTTAAAAGCAACGCCACATCTTCCGATATTTTCTACATTTATATGATTTCTTTCATTAATTCTATCATCATCAATATATTGGTATTTTAACTCTAAAATAATAGGCGTTATATCTCCTTTTATTTCATAAGTATCATAATATTCACAAAACATTGCACTTTGAGAGCTAGCAATCATAGGAGGAAATCCATCCATAATTTCTTTTACTTCAATTTCGAATTTTTCAATTTCACTTTCATCTTTTTTTAGTTGTATTGCACATTTTTGAACTTGTTCAACATTGTCTTTATTTACAAAACAAATAGTTGCTTTTTTTGTTTTTAAAATATTTGCCAAAGAATCTTTTGGACTTCCATCATCTTTTTGCCCAATTGCTACAAGTAAAAGTGCTGGGTTTGAAGAAATAGGAATAAAATAAGAAAAAGGTGCAGCATTTAAAACACCATTATCATCTGTTACAATCCAAGCAATTGGTCTTGGAATTACAGTTCCTGACATAATTTTATATCTATTTAAATCGTTTATATCTTTGTAATCTAAAATCATTTATTTCCCTTTTTATATCTTAAATTCTTGTTCAACACTTTTTGCCATTACATCACCTTTAAAAGTTAAAAAAGAGTCACCAATAAATTGTTCATTTTTGAGCTTCTTTAGTAGCTTTTTTCCCTCTTTTAAACTGAACAATCCAGTATTTTCTAGTTTTAATACAACATCATTTAAAGACTCATTTTCTTCTTTTTTTAATATTGCAAGTAACAAAACTTTTTCATTTATATCCATTTTAAAATCCTTGTGTAATAAAAAGCAAAAGCAAAAAAACATACTCCCAAAAGAATAGTAATTATATCTACAGAAGTTAAACTTGCCATTAATCCTATAAACAAAGTTGTAAGTACACATGAAAACATAAATAACATATCGTTGTATGAAATAACTCTTCCTATGTATTTTTCATCACAATTATTTTGTAATAAAGCATAAGTAAATGACCATAAAGTCGTAGTACTTAAACCCACAACAAATAAAGCTATCAAAGAAATATAAAAATCATTTTGAACAAATCCCCATAAAATTATTGCAAATCCTTGAAAAATCATTAAATAGTGCAAGTTCTCTTTTGTAACATATTTTGAGATAAATATAGGTCCAAACATTAAAGCAACAGCTCTAGTTGCATTTGATAATCCAATTGCCAAAGGAACAGAAATGATATATTTATATTCATTTTTCGCTAAAATAGTAATAAGTGCATCAAAAGAAGTAAGTCCAACACAAGAGTGCAGAAATATTAAATGTAAAATAATTTTATTGTTTTTAATATAAATAAATCCATCTTTTATAAGTTGAAGAATTTTATCACTTGTAGTACTTGCCTTTACTACAAAATCTATTTTTATAAAAATCATTAAAGCAGTAAAAAATATAAAAGCATCTATTACAAAAGCTGCTTTTATTCCATAAGAATTTACTACAAATCCACTAATTGCCATACCAAAAGCATAAGTAAATGACCAAATTATTGAGTGAATCTCATTTGCCATTTGAAGAGGTTTTCCTCTTAACAGCTTTGCTAAAAGTGACATTTCAGTTGAAAAAAACATAGATGCTGCACTCATTCTAATGAAAATAAAAATCATCAAAAGCCAAAGTTGGCTTTTATCATCTATTGTTAAAAATAAAATTGTCATTAATAATTCTGTAGCCAAAAGAGTAATCATCAAAGGTTTTATCTTTACTCTATCAATAATAGCACCTGAAAATGGAGCAATTAAAATAGCTGGTAAAAAGTGCATTGCAGTTACAACTGAAATTGCCATTTCACTCGAACCAAAATCCACAAGCATAGTATATATAGCAACATTTGAAAACCATGCACCAAAATATGCAATAAATTGCACCAACGATAAATCTCTTATTATTTTATGCTGTAAAAAAAGTTTACGATAATTCAATTTGAACCAACACTTCTTGATACATTGCAGAATTAGAAACTTCATCTTCTAACGCTGGAGTTAGATAGTTTGCATATTTATTTCCCGTAAAGAAAAATGCACAATTTGATTTTATATTATCATCTATTTTTACAATAAAATTTGCATTTCCATATTTTGAAGATACTCTTACTACATCATCATTTTTAAAATTTGTAGATGAATGTAAATAAACAAAATCATCTTTTGCAAATTGTGAATTTAATGAATTTTTACTTTTCCCTGTAATATAGTAAAAATTATCATCTTTTTTTTCTTTATATAATGGTTCTATATCTATATCTTCAATAAATTCAAAAGTATCAAAATCTTTTAAAATCGGTTTATGATTTTCATAATAAGAAATAACTTCATCTTCTGTTTTTAATTTCTCTAAGTTAAACTCTTCTATTAAAAAGCTTGTAATTTCATATTCACTTATTGTATTTTCATCTTTTAATTTAACCACATGTGAAATTGATTTTAACTCATGACCATAAGATAATCTAACATCTTTTTTTGATAAAAACGAACTTGATGGAATTATTAAATCTGCATATTCACAAGTCTCATTTAAAGTTGTTCCAAAATAAACTACAAAACTCTTTTTTAAACCATCTATTACTTTTTGAGTATTTGGAGCTGATACAACAGGATTTGCGCCTTGAATAAAAACCAAATCATAAGAGCCAAAATCAACTGTTGGAATTGAAACTTTTTTATTTGTTCCTTTTGTTTCAAATTGATTTTTATATCCAAAAGCAGAATCACTTAAGTACCAAACTCCACCTGCTTCTTTTTTATGATAACCCATATAAGCAGCAAATGAATCAATACATCTAGTTATTTGAGCACCTTCAAAATATTTTTGAACACCTAGTCCTAACATAATAGCAACACTTTTACCTTCAATCAAATCAAAAAAATCATTTACTAAAGTAAGAGGAACTCCTGTTGTTGATTCATAAGAAACAATAGGTCTATTTCTTGCAACATCAAAAAACCAATCAGCTCCACTTCCAAATTCTTCAATAAATTCATTATCTTCTAAATCTTGCATATATGCAAATCTTGTAAAAAGAAGTGCTAATTCATGGTCGGTTTTTGGATTTATTTGCATATAGATTTTAGATTTTTTTGCAATATCTGTACAAACAGGATCGATTGTCACAAAGGTTTTATCTTTTACAAGATTGTATAAATGAGATGAAGTAACTGAAAAATTTCTTCCCCAAACTACTATAATATCTGCATCAAGGAGTTTTTGAAGAGGAGGATTAACTACATTTCCTCGCCCTATTTCAATTCCTGTTCCTCCACCGCCATCACACAAACTTCCTTTTGTTAAAGTTGAACCATATTGCGTAAAAAAGTTTTTTGTCGCATTTTGCATAACACCAATATTTCCACTTCCTTTATAAAAAAGTGTTTTCTCTGGCTTTGTATTTTTTAATTTATCAACTAATATATCCAAAGACTCTTTTAATGATATTTGCTTTTGCTTAAAAATTGAATTTTTTAGATTTTCTTCTTTTAATAAATTTGCAAAGTTTATACAAAGTTTTCCATTTGTAGTTTCGTGTTCTTTTGAACCTTTTATATTTTCATCTATTATTTCTGCTTGACATGCATCATAACAATCCATGGGACAAGCAACTTTATTATTTAAACTCAATTTTTATAACCTTAAAATATTTTTATATCTTTATTATTTTTATATTCTTTAGAATTCTAAAGTTCCCTCAATTGCGAAGTTTGCTCTTGAATCCAATTCAGCATGTGATAAAACTGAAACTTGTAAACCAAATTTTTCATAAATTTCTGATATTCTTTTTCGTAGAACTGGATCTACAACCATTGTAATTTTAGAAAAACCTTTTGCTTCTATATCATCTAAAAGTTTTTTTGTTTTTGTAACTAAATTATTAATTTCTGCTATTGAAATCATCAGTTGAGAAACTCCATGATGCTCTTGAAGTTTTCCAATAAACTGCTGTTCAAGTTCAGGTTTTATTGTAATAATGTGTAAAATTCCGTCTGTATCTTTATATTTTTGAGTAATAAGTCTATAAAGTTTAGCTCTTACATGTTCAAGTAAAATCTCAGGAGCTTTAGTAAACTCAGCAATATCAGCCACTGCTTCAATAATTGTTAACATATCAATTATTGGAATTTTTTCATGTAATAAATCTTTACAAACTTTTAATAATGAACCATAAGAAGTAACTTTCATAGCTTCATCAATTACAATAGGGAAATCTTTTTTAATTCTTTCAATAATATCTACAATATCTTGTCTTGTAATAATATCTTCTGCATGTTTTTTAATAATTTCAGAGATATGTGTAGAAATAATTGTTGGTGCATCTACAACAGTAAATCCTTTCATTAAGGCTTCTTCTTTTAATTCTGTTGAAATCCAAGTCGCATCAAGATTAAATACAGGTTCTTTTACCTTTAATCCTTCTAGTTTTTCATTTGCTAATCCGCCCATTGCAAGAAGTTTATCTACTTCAACTTTTCCTTTTACAAGTGGAATTCTTTTTAAATATAATTGATACTCATTTGGATTTAAATTTGCATCATCTGAGATTCTTATTTGTGGTATTACAAAACCTAATTCACTAGCTATTGTTTTTCGTATTGCTTTAATTTTATCAAGTAATTCTGAATTTCCTTGAACTAATTGTAATAATCGAATTCCAAGTTTTAGTTCTAAAACTTCTAATTTCATTATATTTTCAATAGTTTGAGATTCATCAGCAACCGACATACTTTTCTTTCTTTCTTTTAATGCATTAACATCATCAACGACTTTTGGTTTAATAGCATCTGTTTTAAAGAATCGAGTAAGTGCATTATCTTTTTTATCATTTATCATAGTTATTACATAACCTGTAAATATCATTAAAAAACCCATTACCATCAAAATACCAGTTGGGAAACCTGGAATAAACCCAAATAAAACTAAGCCAATTCCTAGTAAAATTAATGATTTACTATCTTTTACTAATTGAGAAATAGATTGATTAGCAAAAGTTTCTTCATCCATATTAGACCGGGTAATAATAATAGCAGTTGCAGTTGATAAAATAAGTGCAGGAATTTGAGCTACTAATCCATCTCCAATAGTTAAAATAGTGTAAACTTCTCCAGCTTCATTAATACTCATATCATGTTGAAAAAGACCTATTAATATTCCTCCAACTAAGTTTACCATCGTAATGATAATACCTGCAACTGCATCACCTTTTACGAATTTTGAAGATCCATCCATCGCTCCGTAAAAACTTGCTTCTGAAATTAGGATTCTTCTTCTTTCCTGAGCTTCTTTATCATCAATAAATCCAGCATTTAAATCCGCATCAATAGCCATTTGTTTACCAGGCATAGAATCAAGTGTAAATCTAGCAGTTACCTCAGCAACCCTTGTAGCACCTTTTGTTACAACCATAAAATTAATAAGTACTAAAATAATAAATATAATAATACCAATAACCATATTTCCACCAACAACAAACTCTCCAAACGCAGCAATAATTGAACTTACAGCGTCTACTCCATTATGTCCTTGACTTAAAATAGATCTTGTTGTAGCAATATTTAAAGACAGCCTAAAAAGTGCAAATATTAAAATAAGTGTTGGAAAAGTTGTTAAGTCTGAGGGTTTTTGAATATATAAAGATATTAACAAAATAAGTATAGAAATTGATAGAGATATTACCAAAAAGAAATCTAGGATTTCTTTTGGTAAAGGTACTATTATAATTAATAATATTGCAACAAATAGTGCAACAACTATTAAATCTTTTGAAAATATCTTTTTTATGTTCATTTATTAATTATATTGTTGCTAGTTATTTTAAAAAATTAACTAGTGACAATTGATTTGTTTTACTAATTGTTGAATAAAGTGCTGTATATGTTAACTCTAAAGCTTTTGATTCAATCGCAACTTGTGCTAAATCAGCACTACCTAAATTACGAGATAAAATATCAAATTGAGTCAATTTAGAACTAACTCTTTCTAAAGAAATCTCAAATATTTTATTTTTTCCACCTAAATTAGCATGTGCAATATTAACAGAATCATAAGCTTTATCAACTTCTCCTTGATAATTAGCAACTAATGATTTTGCATTTTCTGCAGAAATTGGATTACCATTACTATCAACTTTTTTTAATGCATTTACAGTAGCATCAACTAAATCAAAAATACTTGTTTTTGCTTCAAATTTTGTACCATCAACATTTGGCATTGATGCACTATATGTAGGTGGAGTTAAAGCATCACTTGTAACAGGATTTATAGTATCAGTTGTAGCATTTCCATTTAAATCATATTTTGTTAATGTATCATTTGTTGGAGAATTTAATTTCCATTCATTACCATCTTGATCAATAATTCTATCAGTTTCTTTAAAAGTTAAAGTTCCACCTTTATATGCAGTTGAAGAGGGATATGTCATCATATCAAAGCCATTAATTCCTCTTTCTCTATATGAACCTTCTTCAATAGCTACTTTTTTCAATTGACTATTACCAACATAAGTTATTTTTCCATTAACATCTTTTTCAAACGGTTTTATTGAGGAATCTGAACCAGCAAATACATATTCATTTTCAACTTGTGTATTAGCTAATTGAAAAAGATTTTCTTTTAATCCTGCCAGACTTGAAGCAATTGCAGTAATTCCATCATCAGTAGTTGTTGCTGTATTTGCTTTTACTAATTGTTCTTTTATATTCTCTAAAATCTTTTTAATCTCTGCCATACTTGAATCAGCCATATTATTTTGAACTTGAGTTTTTTGAATTTGAGTTTTTAAACCCTCAAAAGTTCTAACTTTTTCATCAACAAGAATTAATCTTGAGTACAACATAGAATCATCACTTCCATCTTGAAGTTTTTCTTGTGTACTTGTTTGATAAGTTAACCTTTGTTGTTGAGTATTTAAAAGGCTCAATCTATAAGTCATTTGTTCTGTTTGAGTAATCATTGTAAAACCTTTCTAAACATTGTTACTATCTCATTAAATCCAAAGATTTTTTGAGTATCTTGAGTTAGAAATTCTCTTATTTGTTCTTTCTTTGACATTGCATTGTCAAGTTCTGGATCCATTCCAGCTTTATAAGCACCAACTCTAACCAACACTTCATTCTCTTTTATTAATGATAATACTCTTTTTAACTTTAAAAAATCATTATAATGTTCTTTATCAACGACCTTATCCATAACCCTTGAGGCTGATTTTAGTAAATTTATTGGAGGATAAAAACCTTGTTCTGTTAACTCTCTTGTTAAAACAATATGCCCATCAAGAATTGACCTACTTTGGTCTGCTATTGGATCATTCATATCATCTCCATCAACTAAAACTGTGAAAAATGCAGTAATAGACCCTTTTTTATTATTTCCAGCTCTTTCCATTAGCTGTGGAAGAAGTGCAAATACTGAGGGTGGATAACCACGACTTACAGGAGGTTCACCAGTACTAAGACCTATTTCCCTTTGTGCCATAGCAAATCTTGTTACTGAATCCATCATTAGTAAAACATCATGACCTTTATCCCTAAAAAACTCAGCAATAGCCATAGCTGTAAATGCTCCATATTTTCTCATTAAGGCAGATTCATCAGAAGTTGCTGCAACTATTACAGTATTTTCTAAATTATTATCCAAATTATAATGAATAAATTCGGGAATTTCCCTACCCCTTTCACCAATTAGTGCAACTACTTTTATTTGAGCTTCACAACCTTTTACAATCATACCCATAAGAGTAGATTTTCCAACTCCTGAACCTGCAAAAATACCGATTTTCTGACCTTTTCCACTTGTTAACATAGAATCAATTGCTTTTACACCTGTTGCAAATTTTTGATCAATTATTCCTCTTTCTAATGGTGGCATAGAGAGTTTATTAATTGCAGCATTTTCTTCTAAATCTGTAATTTTTCCCAAATTATCAATCGGTTCACCCAAAGCATTTATCACTCTACCAAGTAGCCCATAACCACATTTAACTGTTAATCCATCTTTTTGAATATAAACTTTATCTTGTATTCTAAAACCATCAATAAATGAAAAAGGAACAATGGTAAAAGATGTATCATCAATTGAAGCAACCATTCCTAAAACTGTTGATAAATGTAAAACAGATTCTATTTTTACTATGTCTCCTACTGCTACTTCTAAACCTGTTGCAGTCAAAGTTGTAGATGAAATATTTTTAATTCTTCCAAAAGGTATTGATAAATTTGTTGAGTCAATTCTATTTAATATATCTTCAATATTCATTACATCTCATCGCACATTTTTTTATATAAACTATCCACACTATCTTTTACTTCTTTACATTTTAAAATATATTCATTTTTTTTAGCTTTATTTCCCATATTATCGTATAAATTTAATATATCATAATAAACTTTTACTTCATCATCAGGTCTTATTTTTCTTGTATTTTGCAAAGATTCTAGTAATAAATCTATTGATTTTTGATTCTTTTTTGATTCTTTAGCAATCCTTGCTAATTCTGTTTCAACAAAAGGTGAATATACAAAAGCTTTTAAATCTTTTTGTTTATTATATAAACTATTTAATATTTCATTTGCTAAAACTTCATTTTTTCCTTTTAATAAATTTAAATAATAATCATAATAAAAGTCAATAATTATTGGATTATTTTCATTTGCTTTAATATACTTAGGATTTTGATTTGTATATGTAAAAAACCTTTCCATTGCTATTGGTTCTGATTTTTGTTTTATTATTTGGTATCTATATAAAAATTCATTCGATAAAACCACTGGATCATCAACCATTTCAACTTTTGTTGAAAAATCTGAAGCTTCATCCATTAAACCTAAATTATAAGCCATTTTTTCCAAATATAAATAAATATTTGCATCTCTTGTTTTATTAAAAGTTTCTTTAATTTGTAAGTAAGCTTTTTCATATGGAGATTCAACTAAACACTCAAAAAAAGCATACTTAATACTCTCATCTTCTATTAATTTAACCAAAGTTTCATTTCTTGAAGTTTTTAAAACCTCATTTAATTCTGTACATTTCCCTTGTGCTAAATAATCTTTTATTATATCAATATTAATTTCATCATAAATTTCACTAATACTTCCATAACCAAATCTTTTTACTATTTCGGGAGCTACTTTACTGTAAACTTTTTCAGCCCTTAAAATAAGATCATATTTTTTATCGTTTTTATCATTCATTAATTCTTGTAAAAGAGCTTTTTGTTGCATTGCTTCATCCTCTGGATACTTAGAAGCAACAACTGCTGGACTTAAAAATCCTTGTCTCATTAAAATCTCATCTATATAAGCTTTTGAATCTTTTGCATAAATACTTTGAGGATAATCATTAATAATATCTTTATATAACTCTTTTGCTTTTTCTAAATAATAATTAGTTCTATCATACATAATCATATAAGTATTTGCAAGTTTAAATTTAAAATCTTCTATTACATCTTCTTTTGTTGTTCTTTTTAATAACTCTTTTAAAATTTCAGAAGCATGTTCTGGCATACCGGCTTTTATTAATTTACTAACTTTTTTATTTGCTAAATATGAATCATTTGCATAAAAATCAATATTAGTTTTTAAAACTTGAGTAATTAATTCATTTGCTTTATCATATTTTTCATCTAAAATATATACATCAAACAATTCATCAGCAACTACAGTAGCAACTTTTTTATCACTTGTAACTGTTAATATTTCATACAAATATTTAGTAGCTTTTGCATAATCTTTTTGATATTTATATACTTTAGCAAGAGAAATTTTTCCATAAGTTTTAGTTAATTCATCATCAAAATTATCTATTATAATTTGAGCAAAATATTTTGCATCTTCAATTTTATTTATTTCTAGTTTTAATTCAACCAAAATCATATATGCTTTTGCCAAATCATATTGATTAATTTTTGAAGAATTTATTGCCATTTCTAACTCAGTAGAAGCATCTAAAATCAATCTCTTTGATTGTTTTTTTAAAGCCAATTCTGAATATAAAATTATGCTATCAGAAGTTAAAATATTAAGTTTATTTTTTTCTTTAAAATCTTTTACTTGAGTATAGGCTTCATCAATTTTTCCATCTTTTGCAAGAATTCTTACGTTTTGCAAAATATCAAATCCATCATTTATCGATTGTTTTCTTTGCTCAGAAATTTGGACACCTGAAGAATCAATAAAACCATAATAAAAATCTTTTTTAGCATTTAAAATGTTTAACATTAAAAATATAATCATTAATACTTTCAATTTTTACCTTTTTCTTTTTAATTCATAAATATATGAAAATATTTCAGCCATTGCTTTATAAAATTCACCTGGTATTTCTCTATCAATTTCTATTTGGTCATATAAAGACCTTGCTAGAGATGGATTTTCAATAATTGGTATATTATGATCTTTCGCAATATCTTTTATTTTAATTGCTAAAAAATCTATTCCCTTCGCTACAATTTTCGGTGCAGAATTCACTTTATTATCATATTTCAAAGCTACAGCATAATGTGTTGGATTTGTAATAACTACATCCGCTTCAGGAACTGAACTCATCATCCGTTGTTGAGCCATCTTCATCTGAATTCTTCTAATACGCCCTTTTACTTGAGGATCTCCCTCCATGTTTTTATATTCATCTTTAATCTCTTGTTTACTCATCTTTAAAGATTGCATATAATAATGTTTTGTAAAAAAGAAATCTATTATAGCAAAAATAAAAATAATAAAAAGAATAGCTGAAATAAAATAAAGTGTTAATTCAAGCATCGTGGCAATAGTATCTACTATCTCTTGATTCATCATTGCTAAAAACTTTTGATAAGTTAATGAAAAAAGAATAAACATTACGAGCATAATCAACATTAATTTTGCCGTTAATTTTAAAGCTTCAATAAGCTTTTTAACTGCAAAAACATTTTTTATTCCTTTGATTGGATCTAATTTCTGAAGATCAAATTTTAATGGTATAGTTAAAAAACCAAATTGTGCTAAATTACTAGCAAATACCAATAATAATACCAATGCAAATAATGGTGCTAAAGCTTTTAAAAGAGTTACAACAACATGATATGTAATTGCATAATATAATGGTCCATCTAACTCTTGACCAATAAAACTATAGGAGAATAGCATTAACTTCTTTATTTCAAGTAAGGAATAAGATGAGAAAAAAAGTAAATATGCAGTTCCAAATGATAAAATTGCTACTCCAGAAATTTCTGCTGATTTAGCTACATTTCCCTCTTCTCTGGCATCACTAATTTTCTTATCGGTGGGTTCTTCTGTTTTATCATCATCAGCCATATTAAACCCTTAAGTTATTGAAATTTTGAAATAAAATATTCGGTAAATGCTTCTGTAAACATTTCCATTCCAAGTATCAAAAATACAAATATTAAAGCATATTTCAATTGGAATGTAACTACAAATGGAGAAAAAGATGGCATAGATTTTGTTCCATAACCATAATAAACATCAAGAATAAATCCTATAAAAAATAAAGGTAAAGCAAATGCAAATGCAAATGCAAACATTCTTTTAATTTCATCAATAGCCATTTGTACACCATTGTATGAAAAAACATCAAAGTTTCCTAAATGTATCATAGAAAAACTTTTTACTAAAATAACTAAAGTCATTTCATACATTCCTGTTTGAAAAAACAACATTAAAGCAATCCAAAAAAGTAATTTTGAAACTATTCCTTGTTGTCCTCCTGTAGAGGGATCAAACATAGCAGCCATTGAAAGAGCAGTTGAATATTCAACAAATTCTCCAATTATTTTAACAGCTGAGAATATAATATTAATTAACATTGAAGCTATTAGTCCTAATGTTAATTCAGATATTAAACTTATTAAAAAATTATCTTGAGTAATATTTGATGTTATATCGACCAAAGGAAAAATAAAAATTGTTATGTAAAAAGCAAAAGCAATTCTAATAGTTGGGCTGATTGCAGCGTGTCCAAAAACAGGCATAAATGCAACAAAAGATAATATCCTTGCAAGGAGTAGAAGAAATTGATATAAAGTTTCTTCATTAAGTAAAGATAAAAGAGCTTCCATTACATATAGTCTATGCTTTTTTCTTCTATATCTCTATTTTCTTCTTTTAATTGTAATACTGATTGAGTATCCATTTGTTGCTCAAATCTTCGATTATTACCTTGACCTTCATTTGCATTTGATGATTGATTACTACTATTTTGGTTTGAAGAACTAAAATCTAGATTAAAGTTAGTACCTTCATCAAATGTTTTATTTAATGAATTTTTTAACATATTTTGATTTTCTATTAAAGTATTTAATGTTACATTATTAGTAACATTCATACTAATTGTTAAGCCATTATTTCTATCATTTTTCATTAAAATTGCAATAGAACCTAACTCTGTAGGATTTATATTTATTCTAAAGGCAGTCATAGGAGGCTTGTAATTCTCATACATTTGCTTAGCAATATCAGACATCATTATAGACATTTGTTGTTTTGCACCAATTATTTTTGATTGAATATTAAAAGATAAAGGGGAATTAACAGTAATCGTTGCATCATCTGCTAAATTTAGACTATTATCCAATAAAGCACTACTTGCTTCAACAGATTGTGTAATTAAATTTCTTACTTCTTCACTTTTTACATTTTTATCTAGAAATAAATTATCAATTTGATTTTTTCTAGTTAATGCTTGAATATCAGATTTTTTTACTTCTATCTTATCAACATCAATATCAACATTTTGTTCAATACTCATATCTTCTAAACCTAATTCTAATATTTCAGCACTAGTTTTAACCGCTTGGATCGAGTTACCATCTTTTAAAAGATTCACAGCTTCATTTCTGTTAAACAATACCTGGCTATTTATTTTATTTTTTTGAGAACCTAGATAGATACTAGAAATTAAATCTTTTGCAACAACATCTTTTAAAGGAGCTGGAATAGTACTATCGATAGTATCAAAAGTTAATTTTTCATTATTTTTCGAAATTAACTGATCCATTAATGATAACTTTTCTTCTTTTTTTATAACTAAACTTTCCTGTTTTACACCATTTTCTTCAACAACTTCTGTTGTTGTAATAGGTAAAGTTAAAAGTGAACTTTCTTTAACATTAGAAAGATTATCAGTATTTAAATCCGTTTCTGCAATAACCTTAATATCACTACTTACAACTTCTTGTGTACTTATTCCATTTTGAGTTTTTGTTACTATTTGTTCTAACAAAATATCAGTTGAATTTACTTTTTGTTCTTTAGTTTTTATCTCTAAATTACTTGAATTACTATTCTTTTTTGGAATTATTAAAGTATCTAGATTTTGTTTTATTTCTTCAGAAATTATTATTTTAGGAATATTTTCTTTAGGAATTATAGGAGTATCTAAGTCTTGTTTTATTTCAGGTGGAATTACAATATCTATAATATCTTTTATTCCTAAATTATTTGTAACAATATTTTCTTTAGGGATTATAAAATTGTCTTTATTATTTTCTAAACTATTTTCTTTTGTTGTTATAGGAATATCAGAATTTTGCTTCATTTCTTCTGGAACTATTATATCTTTAACATTTTTTTTAGCTTCAATAATCAATCTATCTAATAAAGAAGTTGTTGAAGTTGGTTTTTGTTCTTCAATTTTTCCAGTTTTAGTTTTCTCTGGTTCAACTTTCTCTGTTTTAACTTTTTCTGGTTCAATTTCTATATTTTTTAATAATAAATTATCTACTTTTATTTCTGGATTTATTTCTAAATTCTCAGCGGTAAGTTTTTCTTCAATTTTCACTTCCTTTACAGGAGTTGTGATAGCAGTTGCTTTAGCCGTTATATTTTCTTCTTTTGTTGCTGTATTATTTGATAATAACGAATCAAATAAAGAAGGTTTATCTTTTACCGTTTGTTCAGAAGTTGAACTTGTAATATTAGTATTTGTTGTTGTTTCACTCGAAAGTAAATTATTTATTATATTTGGCATTTTGATTACACATTTAATATTTCTAAAGTTTTAGAATCGATGTTTTTATGAGTATTAAATGAAGCTAAATTTGATTCATAAGATCTCATAGCTTCAATTAAATCAACCATTTCAACAACAGGATTAATATCAGGATATGCCACATAACCTTTTTCATCAGCATCAGGATGTGCTGGTTCATATCGCATAACAGGTTTTGCATCAGATTGAACTATTGATTTAACACCAACACCTCTTAATGAAATATCTGAATTTTTATTATTTGTAGTTTCAACTTCATTTGAATTAGTTTTTTTACTATTTGCTAAAAGAATATCTTGAAATACTACTTGCTGTTTTTTATAAGGACCACCTTCTAAAGTATGAGTAGTTTTAGCATTTGCAATATTCGCACTCACAACATTAATTCTTGTTCTTTGAGCACTCATACCAGAAGTTGATACATTATATCCATCAAAAAAACCCATCTTAAATCCTTTTCTTAAACTTGCATTCTCATAATTTCTTTATACGCAGTTAAAGCTTTATTTTTAACTTCTAATGCCAATTTCATAGACAACTCAGCTTCTTCAATTTTTTGTACTGCTTCTTGTAAATTTGTAACTTTTCCAGTTGCAATACCTTCCATAGAATTATAACCTTCAACTTGTTCATCATTTACATCAGTAATAGCATCATTTAACATATTTTGAAACGATTTATCTTGGCTTGGCAATACTTTATTCGTTGTATTTAATCCTAAAGAACCTATTGAGTCTGATATTGAAGATATATTCATAATTTACCTTTTATTTTGTTTTTTTCTGGTCTTTATTATTCGCGTCAGAAATATCTTTTACTGTTAATTCATTTAACATAAGTTGAATTTTTTCTTCATTATATTTGAAATTAAACTCATTTCTTTTATTTTCAAGACTGAAAAGACTTATGATTAATGAAAGCATCATATTACTAACACCTTTTAAAACTATTGTTATTAGAATTATACCTAAAATCATCTCCATAGGAGTAAATAAATCAGCATTTATTATAAAAAATATTAGTGTTGCAAAAAATCCAGTGGCAATATAAAATCTAAATACCCCACTATTTATTACAGTTTGTGAGAATCTCTCAATTACCATGATTCTGTACTTTTTCTAACAATATTAAAAGAATTTATTGAACTTAGTTTTTGCACTTAGAACAAACCTTAATGAATATTTTTTAGTAACTTATCGATAATCACTTGTAACTGTTTTGTTGTTTCATCAGATGAAAATTCATTGGCAAATAATTTTCTAAGTCTTCCTGTCGTAGAAATATTTGCAGAAGTTGAAACGTTTCCTATATATTCTACCATAAAATCTGTATTTAAACTATTTTTCTTTCCCAAATTTATTAAAGAATTAGCTATCGTTTCGCCTATTTGATAATTTCTTGTATGATTAAAACTCAACATTAATTTACTTTTTTCAAGAGAAAGCATTTTCATTAAAGAATATACATCAGTTAATGCACTAGGATCTGTAGTTGTAATTGCTAAAACATTATCTGAAATTGATAAAAACTCTTTTACATACTCATTTAATCCAGCACCTGTATCAACAAGTAAAATATCAAAATTATTTAATGAAATTATATCTTTTACTATTCTAGAAAAAACAAAAGTATTTTTATTTGTACTATATTGATAACCACTTCTTCCAGCAATTAAATACACATTTGGATATATTGTTGAACTAATTACCTCATCTAAAGTTTTGGTTCCATCTATATATTCAAAAAGCGTATTTTGAGGTTTAATATCAAATAGAACTTGCATATTTGCTAAACCTATATCTGCATCTAAAACAGCAACTTTAAAGCCTCTTTTTGACAATAGAAATGCCATATTTGCAGTAAAAGTAGATTTTCCAACTCCACCTTTTCCTGAAGTTATTGTTATAAGTTTAGTTTTAGAATAATTTTTTTTTACTCTATTAGTAAGTTTAACTAATTTACTAGCTTGAGAAGAAATTGCATCAAACAATTCTTATCTCCTAACGCATTGTTTATTCATAAAACAATCTATTAAAAAAGTTGAATCAGAAACAATTAAATCATCTGGTACATTTTGTCCAATAGAAAAATATGTAATAGATTTTTTTGTTTTATGTGCAAAAGATATAAGATTCCCAAAACTTCTTGTTTCGTCTAATTTTGTAAAAGTTAAATAGTCAATAGAAAGTCTTGAGTAGTTCTTATAAATTTCTAGTAAATCACTATGTTTAACATTCGCTGGAAGTACTAATATTTTTTCAATTGGTAATTCTTCAACTCTTTTTTGATACTCATTTATAAGCTCAATTTTATCAATATCATATTGACTTGAACCTGCTGTATCAATAAAAATATAATTACAATCTTTTAATCTTAAAAGTGCTTCTGCTAATCCCTCAGGTTTTTTCACTATTTCCAAAGGTAATCTCATAATATTTGTATAAGCTTGTAATTGCTCAATTGCTCCAACTCTAAATGAGTCAAGAGTAACAATTCCAACTTTATAGTTCTGTCCCAATTTATAAGCATATCTTGCTGCTAATTTTGAAATAGTTGTAGTTTTTCCAACACCTGTGGGTCCTACCATCATAATTATTTTTCTTTGATGTTTTCGTAAAGGAACTTCGTGTTTTATTGGAATTACTCTTCTCAAAATTAATTTAAAAAAGTCATTTACTTTTTTTGGATTTGATTTTAATGCAATTGGTAATTGTTTAATAGTTTTTTTCATGATAGTATAAGTCATCTCTTGATCAAACTCATTTTGTTCAAAAGTATTATACATTGATGCAAATTCTGGAGGAATAGTTAAATCATATAATTGACTTTTTGGATTCCAAATAGATTTTTGAACTTGTTCTAAAACGCTTTGCATTTTAAGAATCTCTTCTTTAAAATCATATACTTGTGTTTTCATTGCTTCTGAATTCGCAGTTGCTTTACTAATTGCAGTTTTTGTATATTGTAAATTTTTCTTTTTATGTTGATCTTCAATTGCTACAACAACTTCATACATACTCTTACCATTTTGTTGTGTAGATATTTTCTTTGTAGATATTACAATAGCTTCTTCACCACACTCCTCTTGAGCTTGTCTTAATGCTATTGTTGGTGTTTCTCCTAAAAAAGATAACATTGTCATTTTGTTCTTCCATCTTTATATATTTGTTCAATTGTTCCATCAATATTTTTTATACGAATAAAATCATTATTTTCATAAATAACTTTACCTTTTTTTTCTATTTTTACGCCACCAAAATTAAATATTACAGACTCATTTTCATATTTTTTAACATCTTTTATACAAATTATTGTATTTCTATTTATATAATGTGTTGTAGTATACTCTATATTTTGTAGCTGACTTAAAGTCAAAGGTGTGCAAGATTTATTTATCTCATTTACATTTCGTGCAACAACTTTTGAACTATCAAGTTTTTCTTCAAAATTTATAGCAACTTTCGAAACTAAAACACTAATCGCAAAAAGGTTAACATTTAATAAAAAAACTAAAAAACTAAGCTTTAATATCAAAAAATTTTCCTCCATTTGCAGCAGTAATCTCAGAAACTAAATCTTTATACAATTGCTGAACTGGTAATACAATTGATGCTAATCTTTTATTTAATTCATAAAGATCTTTTAACTCTACCTCTAACAAATCAACACTTTGTCTATAAATATTAACATCAACACCCTCTTGAATTTTAGACATAAGTTCTTCATTTAATTTAGTTTTTAATAAAGTGATTTCATCTATCATTATATGTTTTTCATCATTTCTCTTTAGAAGTTCTTCATGTTTTGCAGCTTTTATATCTACAATATCCTGTTCTATAGAGCTTTTTAATTTTATTATTAAATCTGACATATTTTTTATAGTGTTTTCAATCATAAGAATCCTTATTTATTATTTTGTGTTAAAAATTCATATAGCATATTACTAATTCCCAAACCACCCGTAGCACTATCAGCAATAGACTGTGTATACATTCCTTTTATTATATCAGAACCCGCACCCTCTCCTGCAATATTTGTTGACCTTAAAGATACATCCATAATTTGATTTAAGAAAAATGACTCAAAATCGTTACAAACTTTTTTTAATTGCTCAGAATCTTTGTCTTTTAAATTTTCTTGTTTTACATTATCAAATTTATTTACTTGTAAAATATCTTTATTTAATAAATTATTACTACTTATTTCCATTATTGCAACCTATCAAAGAAATTTTCTTCATTTAAAATATCTTGCTGACTATTCTCAGAAAAGAATCTTATTTCAACTCTTCTATTATCAGCAGGAACATCGCTTTTTTGATGATATGAAGCAAATGCTGAAACCTTTAATATTGAGGGATCTATTTTATTTTTTATCAACTCTTTTACAACTGAGATAGATCTTAATGCTGAAATATCCCATGCATCTCTAGGAATTGTAGAACTTAAAACTCTATTTGTATCAGTATGTCCTATAATTTCAATATTAAAAGTTTGAGGCATTGTTCTTATAATCCTTGCTATTTTAGAAATAAATATTTTAGAACTTTCATTAGATAATTCATACGCGCCATCTTCAAACATTATACTAGAAGGAATATCTAAAGTAAATTCATTTTTTCCTTTTTCAATCTTAATTTCTTTATTTTCTATATTTTGACTCGAATTTATCTCTTGAACAACTTGAGATATATCTTGAACTGTACTATTAATTGAACTTTCATTCGTTGAAGAATCATTTTCTTCAGAACTAGAACTACTTTCTTTTGTAGAATACGAATCACTTTGAGTTTGTACATCAGTTGATGCATCAATAAATCCCATTGCTTTTTTCATAATATCAAAATATTCTTCAACTTTTGTCTTATCCATAACAGCCATAGATAATAAAAGAATAAAAAAAGTAAGTAATAATGACATTAAATCACCAAATTGTACAAGCCAACCGGGTAAGCATTTAGGACACTCTGGACATTTATTTTTTGCCATTATTTACTCTGAAGCATCAACTAAAATTGCATTTAACTGCATTTTAATATTTCCTATAGACTCTTCAGCTGCTATCATAGTTGCACCTAAAATTATAACTTCACATGCAGTAACTTCTTTTGAATGTTTTTGAGAAAGTTTACTCTCAAATACACCAGCAAAAAGGGTACCTGTTAATGCCCCATATAATGTTGTTAATAATGCAACTGCCATCGCAGGTCCAACGGCAGCTGGATCAGAAAGATTTGCAAGCATAGCAACAAGTCCGACAAGTGTTCCAATCATCCCCATAGCACCAGCTGTTCCACCAATATTTCCAAAAATAGATATCATAGAAGAATGTCTTTTCTCCATATGTTCTAATTTTAATTCCATCAAAGGCTGAATAACATCAGATTTAGCTCCATCAACTAATAGCTGAAAAGCTTCTTTAAAATAAGGATTAGTTTCTTGTAAAACTTTTTGTTCAATTTGCATTACACCATGCTTTTTTATTTCAGTAGCATAAAATATAATTTTTTCAATTAGCTCAGGCAAAGGTTCAACTTTTACTTCATTTAAAGCAACTTTCATTGCTGGCGCAATTCTTTTTAAATCAGAAGTTTCAAACTGAGCAGTAGTTACGGCGATTGTTCCACCAAAAACGATTACTACAGAAGGTATATCTATGTAAGGAGTAAAACCAACTCCTCCTAGCACAATGGCTAAAACCATCAATGCCCATCCTGCTCCAAACCCTCCAATAGTACTTTTATCCATAAACTATAACCCTATATGATTTAATCTAAATTCTTCATTTCCAATTTTCTTTATTTTTAATCCAAATTTTCCATCAACAATAACAGCTTCACCAACTCCAATTTTTACGCCATTTACTAAAACCTCAAGAGGTTCATTTACCATTTGTTCAAGTTCTATAATTTCACCAACATCCCATCTTAGAATGTCTTTTAGTAAAACAACTTTCGTTCCTAATCGAACACTTAATTTTAGTTTTATATGATATAAAAGTTCAAGATTTTTTGGTGTTTGAAAAGTTGGTGCAGGTTGATAGTTATAATAATTATTATTAGAAGTATTTGTAGATATTTCATTATCTTTTGAATCATTTCCTCCTTCAACTCCTGTAATTGAAGAGAAAAATGGTGAAATAATTTCATCAAAATATAAAATAACTGGTAATTTTTCTTCATCTAAAGATAGAATTATTTCAAAAATATTTGTTTTATTTTCTAAAGAAGAACCCTCAACAATTGTTGAACTCTTTACTTCTGATTTTATAGATCCAATATCAGGTAATCCTTGAGCATTTACAGATGTACAAAAGCTTCCACAGATATTTGAGATAATTTCATTTACAGCATCAGTAATTTCATCATCAATATGCTCTTTTAAATCACCCATTCCACCAAGCATCAAATATTCAAATTTAGTTGCACTTAGCGTTGGTATAAAAAAAGTTAATTTTGCAGAAATACCTTTAAAATCAAATTTAACTACACATTCAACAAGTTGTGTAGAATCAAAATTATCACTTACTAAAGCAACAATTGACTCAACTTGAGAGCTTTTTGATAACAATTGTTCCAAAGTATTTGAAAGTTCTTCTTTTAATATATTTGATAAATCTGATGCCAATTAAAACTACCTTTATTTATTTTGAGATTCTAATTCTTGTAATATATAGGCTTTAACTTTCATTATATCCTCAGTTGGATATTTATATTCAGCCTCACCTCTTGTTATTTTTACAAAAAAGTCTTTTGAACTTTTGTTATATCCAAATTTTACATTGTCTAAGATTATTTCATTTTTGTCAGCAATATTCTCTGATCCTAATGCTTTTTTATATTTATCTTCTTGTATTACTTTATTCTTTTCGTCAACATTAACAACTTTTTCAGTTTTCTCTGAATTATTAACTTTTGAATTTTCTATTTGTGCAATTCTACCAATTTCCATAGTATCCTCCTTAAAAAAGTAACAATTTTAAGTTATTATAGCAGAATTAAATTAAATTATTTAAGTTTGCTTCTGAAACTATAAAGATTCTAAATACTCGTCAAATCCTATTAATTTAAAATCTATTAAAGAATCTAAATACGGTTGAAGCAAAAATTGCTTAGCACTTGAAATTTTCAAATCTTGTATTAGCTGAATAGCTGTTAAAAAATCTGCATCTGGATCATTTAAGATAACTTTAATTAATGATATTTGAATAGAAGCATCATTATATCTTCCTGCTTCAAGTAATGCAGCAACCATTAAATACATACTATATTTATCTTCTAATTTATACTCTGATTGTAAATATTCAAGCGTTTTAATTGCTTCATCAGGTGAATTAAAATGTAAATCTCTTAAAGCTTTTGTTCTTAAATAAGAAGGTGTTTTTTTACCTGAGATATTCATATCAGCCTTTGAAAAAATACCTAATCCTTTTAAAATATCTACATAAAATCTTGTTATTATCAAAGATCCTTCTAAAAATTGATTATTCAAACTCAGAGGAATAGAATCTTGTAATCTTGAATAATAAGTGTAATCTGTCTCACCTTTTCTTCTTTGTACCATTTTTATTAGAAATGTTAAAGGATCTTTAAAATGCTCATCAAGTAAAGTATGATCTTCATTTACTTTTCCACTTTTCATTGCTTTTAAGAAATCCAATGCTTTATAAAATATTGTATTCTCATACTCTAATGGCTTATCTACTGAAGTAAACTGAGGATTTATAAATAATTTATAAATTTCTTTTGAGAAATAATTATACAAACCATTATTACTTTTTATGTTACCCTCAATATACTCTTTGTCTCTAATTTTGATATTTAATCTATCAGCTGTTATTAAATACATAATGGAATAAAGCTTATTCCCTGGATTTAATTTATATGCTCTTTCAAAATATTTAAAGGCATTATTAAAATCATTTATTTGAGCACATGATAATGCTAAATTATAAAAGATATATGATTTTGTATCTTTTGTTAACATTTTTTCTAATTCTACAACTCTAATAATTGGATCTTCTTTCACAATTTTTAGAAATTTAGCATTATATTCAACCATCTCCTCAAGATTAAGAATGCTCTCTTTTTGATTGTAAATAAAACCTTTTAAACTATCATAAATAATCTCTTGCGAATCTGAAAAAATAAATGGTGCAAAATAAAAAATAAAATCTATTTTTCTATTATCATCAAAATTTATAACTGAATTTAAGTATTGTTTTGATGTAAATTTATTTTGATTGAAAAAAATCTCCAAAGGCAATTCTGTATTTGCTTTAAAAGTATTTTTTCTTTCATTTATTAAATCTAATGTCTCTTTTAACTGTTCAATATTATTCATTTTAAGATTTGTAAAACTTGTAAACCATAAGATTTTATCAATAGTGTTTGGATTTACATTTTGTTCTTTTGCTTTTTTTAGTAATAAATTTGCTTTTTCATAATCTTTTAATTTTATATAAATTAATGCTTTTTTTAAATCCATAGCATAATCCATAGTATTTAAAACCTCTAAAGCATTTTCATACTCTTTTAATATTATGTAGGTATCTGAAAGCATTCTTTTTGAGTGTTCAGATAAATTTTTATACTTTTTTGAAGTTTTAACAATCGTATCAAGATATTTATTATCTTTTGAAATTTGATATAAGTAATAACAAGCCGCCATATAAGGGTATGTATGAATATTTGCATTTTCTGGTTTTGCATAAACTTTATTCAAATATACTATTGCATTATCAACAGAACCTAATTTGTAATAGGCAATTCCCATATTTAAATATGATGGTACTTCTAATATTTTCGAAGTTTTTTCAAAAAGTTTAATAGCTTCTTCATATTCATTTTTACTCAAATGTAATACTGCTTTATTAAAATCAATTTGTAAAGATAAATTTTCTTGAGATTTTACTAGTCTTTCAAACTGAAATATTATTTCTGGTTGTGATTCGATTAAATCATCTGTAGCATATAAAATACTATTGAAAAATATTGCTAATAATATTTTATATACTAGTTTCATTGATTTACTAAAGCCTAAACCATTGCATTAACTTGAGCATAAAGCTCTTCGTTTCTTTTTTGGAATTCATCTAACTTATTTTTTAAATTAATATTTTCAATACGCAATTCTTGTAAATCATCTCTTGCAACTTGTAAATTTCCTTGGTTTGATTTTAATGTATTAGAACTTATTTTTACTTGTTTTTCATATCTTTCAATTAGTGACTCAAACTTAGTAATCTCTTCTTGTAAAATATTTTTTTCTTCATTTACTTTCTTGTATAAAGATTTGTAAACATTTGCACTTGAAAAAAAGTAGAGTAATAAAACTCCAAGCACTACAATTAATAAAAAATTTTCCAAATTTATCCTATTTAAGTATAAATAGAGTAGATTTTCTACTCTATTTAAAAAATTATCTTTTTAAACCAATCAAGGTAGTTAGAAGTTCATCCGCCGTAGTAAT
Source organism: Arcobacter caeni (assembly GCF_003063245.1). Lineage (GTDB taxonomy): Bacteria > Campylobacterota > Campylobacteria > Campylobacterales > Arcobacteraceae > Aliarcobacter > Aliarcobacter caeni. Next base: position 47,597 of record NZ_MUXE01000011.1, read on the forward strand.
TGATTTTGCATTAGCCTCAAAAGCTCTTTGAAATACCATTAAATTTACCAAACTCTCTGATAAATCTGCAGTACTTAATTCTAGCGTTTTTGATTTTATCTCTGCCGTTTTATTATTATTTATATTATATACAGGATCACCTGATTCATTTGTTTTTGCTAATAAATTATTCCCTATTGGATTTAATCCTCTATTATTATTAAAAACTGCAACGGCTACTTGCCCTATTGCAAATTCAGCGCCATCTTGTTTCATTGTAATCAATCCTGTACTATCTACAGAAAATTCTCCAAATGCTGAATCAGAAATCCCTAAAGTATCTAGTCTTAATTGTAAACTTCCTTTTGATGCTGTTTGGTCAACTTTATTTATTATTTCTATAAATTCAGCTCCTGCTCCTTTTCGTCCTGAGTAGTTTGCATTTACATCAAGAGGTTCAAATGTTCCAACAATTGTTGGATCACCTTTCATACTTCCAGTAAATTCAACATCATAATTTGAATCTAATGTATTTATTACTAAATTACCATTTACATTTCTAGCATTTACATATTTTGATAATGAAGGATCTATATTTATTCCAGCAACAATATCATCAATGCTAGCAACTGGAGTAATACTAATAGGTGCCATAACAGGAGGATTAGCACCATTATTTGGAACAGGAATATTTTTTCCTAACTCTTTATCATAAATATTTATTCCATACTCAAAAGTTGTTGTTGTTCCTATTTTTAAATCAGCAGCAGTATAAACATCTTGTTGTTTTCCTGTTATTAATTTACTTAAAGCTTCTTTTGATGTTGCTAATCCTGTTGTCCCTGAAACTGTTGATGCTTCTGCTTTTGTTTGGAAATTTCCTTGCAATGTTGTTCCGCTTGCAACTTCACCTATTTCTGAAATTCTAAATGCTTGTCCAGGTATCAAAGATTTTATTTGAATAATACCTTTTAGCACATCTGCATTTTTTGTAGAATTTGTATATGTCTCTGATAAACTCAAGTTATCTACATGTCCTGAATCTATTGCCATTGTTGCAACTAAACCTGGTATAGTAGAAATATTATCTGCTAGTGCTTTATATGTCGCTATTTTTCCTGCTAATTTATCATATGCAGCATTTTGAGCCGGTGTTAATGCAATTGGAACAGCAACTGTTCCTGGGTCTACTAATCCATAATCTGTTATTTCTGATGCACTTAATGAAGTGAACAATTCAGTTTTTAATGCTTGACTTGCTGTTGATACTATAAAGTTTTGAGATTTCTTCTCACCATTTATATAAGCATATATTTGGTCTCCATCAGTTCCTATTATAGAATCTGTTCCTGATTTAAAGTTTATTTGTGAAATTTGAGCACTTGTAGTATCAAACAAACCATCTGGTTGATCTTTTAATTTTTGTAACCAACTCGTATAATCTTTTATTGCTTCTTCAATATCTGATATTTTTGCTGATTTTGTTTTTGCTCCATCTCCACTAAATACAGTTGTTGAATCAGATTTTGCTGTTAGTGTATAATCAGTTGCTTTTGCTGTAACTGTTTCTACATAAGTATCATGTCTAATTATTTTTGAACCTAATAATTTTGTATAATCATTAGTAAAAACACTTGTATTTGGATTTGTACTTGTAACATCATTTTGACTATCAATTGCAGTCATCATCCAACCTTGTACTTCATTTCCAGCTGAATCTTGAAGGGTCCCATTATCACCCATTCTAAAGTTACCAGCTCGTGTATAAAAGGTTTCTGCTGTTCCTAAAGTATTTTTATTTATTACGGTAAAAAATCCATCCCCATATAATGCCATATCATAATTTACACCTGTTAATTTTGTACCACCTTGTGTATACAATTTCTCTGCATCAAGTACCGTTGAACCTTTTCCGATTCTATCTTGGTATATTTGATCTGCAAACGAAATTCTTGAGGCTTTATACCCTATTGTATTTACATTGGCAATATTATTCGATTCATTATCTAAAGCTTTTTGTTGTGACGCTAATCCTGAGATTCCTGTCCAAAGTGCTCCTATCATGACTGATCCTTTTATTATTAAGGTTATGAACTTAATGTTCATATATTAATTCTAAAAATAGAACTAATATAAAAACACTATTTTTTTAATTCAATGGCTGTTTTTAGCATTTCATCAGAAGTAGTTATAGATTTAGAGTTTGCTTCAAAAGCTTTTTGATATACAAGTAAATTTGTCAAACTATTTCCCAAATTTGATGTACTTAACTCCAATGAACTACTTACTAATTTATTTAATTTCCCTGCATAAAATGCTCTTCCTGACTCTGCAGTAGTTTGGTAAATATTATCACCTTGAGGATCAAGCCCTTGTTCATTTGTAAAATGTGCTGTTTGTAATTTTCCTACAATAAATTTATTATCGCCATCTTTTAAAAAGATCACTCCATCATTTATTTCAATTGTACCAAAAGTATTTTTTGATAAATTTAAATTTGCCAATTTTAATTGGATTTCATTAACAGATAAAGATTCTTGACCAACCAAAGATAAAGTACTTGTAATATCCAACAATTCAGCATTTGAAAACTCTAAAGCACTTTTTAAAGCCTCTCTTGAACTATTAACCAATCCAATTCCTGAACCTAACTTAGCCTCTTGTAAATTTGTTGTTGATAAATAATTTTCATTTATCTGAGCATCTTTTATCAAAACTTCTTTTGCTGGAATTAAAGAATTAATAGTTAGCATTCCTGTTGTTGTATTAATAGATGAACTTAATCCTTTAATATCTGAAATTTTATCAGAGAGTTTTTTTAATGTTGTTTCAATATTTGTATCAAAAAACTGTATTACATCTTCATTATTTATTTTAATTTTAATAAAATCATTTTCACCAACTAATTGATTCATAGATGTTGACATATCTATATTTGTAATCTGTGAAGTTGAGGGTGATGGTATTGCTGTTGAAGTTGATGAATACAAATCAATCTTACTCTTATAATCAGCAATTAAAGCTTCTATATCTGCGATTTGCGCTGATTTTGTTTTATAACCCTCTCCACTAAGACCTTTATTAACTGCTGTTGTATTATAATTAGTTGCTCTTGCATTTATTGTTTGTAAAAAATTATCATTACTTATAGTTTTAGATACTACACTATTTGTAAGTGTTTCATCAAATTGAGTTTTTGCAGAATTTGATGAAACAACACTATTTGATTGAGGTGTTAATCCTAGAACTTTCATACCATTTTGACTTTGCAATAGACCATCTTCTGCCATATAAAAATTACCAGCTCGTGTATAAAAAGTTTCATTAGTTTTTCTATCTGAAACCATAAAGTAACCTTTTCCCTCGATTGCAACATCATAAGTATTATTAGTTAATTTAAGATTTCCTTGGGTCATAACTTTACTAATACTATCAATATTAGTTCCCATTCCATATCCATACTGATACATCATATCTTCAAAACGAATATCATCAGCTTTGTGTCCAATTGTATTAACATTAGTAGAATTATTTGATTCAACATTTAACGCTTTTTCAAAAGCATTTAAACCTGAATATCCATTCCATAATGCGCTAATCATATTAAAACCTTAGAATATTTTAGTAATATTTGAAAATGGTAAATTAGTTAACTGGTCAGAATATACAGCGGCAGAAACTCCTGCTAAAGTATATTTATGATCAGTAACTATTTTATTATTTTCATCCAATATTGTTAATTTACCATCACTTATAACTGGTTGACCAGGCTTTGATAAAACAATTTTATTTCCTGTTTTTAGACCTTTGTCATCAAGAATTTCTCCAGCAACATTATAATTAACTACTTGATTTTTTGTAGGATCTGTTGAATCAGGAACAATAACTCTATCTTCTAGATATAAAATTTGTTGAGCTTTTACTTGTATTACACCATCTACATTTTCAACTGATCTTACAGTATAAGCTTTACTAACTCCATCTGCTCCAGCATTTCCATCTTCAATATTTTTTCCAATTATTCCAGAAGCATTAGATAAAGATGATTGAGTAAAGGCTGTTTGCATTCCTTGCATAGCTTTTATCATTTGTTGATTTGTATCAATAGCTGACATTTGCATTTGACTAGAAAGCATTTGAGCTGAATCCATTGGTTTTGTTGGATCTTGTAATTTTAATTGCTGAATCATTATTTTCAAGAAATCCTCATTAGTTAACTTATCATTACTAATTGCCGTTGTATAGCTATTTCCATCAATACCAACACTTGAATTTACTTCTATATTACTAGCCATTTTAATCTCCTATATCATATGTTCTTCAAAGAAATATTGAACTACATTATCAGAATCCATTGCATCTTGAACTCTAACTGCTAACTTATCATCCATTACGATTATATCACCAGTTCCTATTATTCTTGTATTTACATAAATTTCACCACCAGTTCCAGCAGCTTTATGTAAAGAAATAATATCACCATCACTTAATTTTAGAAATTCTGAAACTGTAATATTAGTACTTCCTAGCATTACATCTACAACTATTTCCGTATCAACTAATAAATCGTAATCTCTTTCACTAATTTCCATTTAAATACTTTACTTGTTATTTTGATAAATTATATCATAAAGTTATAATATTTAATGAATGATTTTATTTTACTATATAATCAAATCCAAAGAATCTAACATTGTTGAAACTTTTGATTCAATATTTCCATCAAAATTCCCAAGATCACTAGCAATTACAACACCACCTGCTGTAACATTTGCATCACTTTTTAATTCAATAAAAGGCTCTAAATCCAACTGTCCTTTTAAAATTTCATAATCTTTTGGGTTAAGATGAATTTGTACTTTTGATGCTGTTTTTATTTTGTCTAAAAGATGATTTATTGTCTGTTTCGCAATTTTTGATGAATTTTCCCCAACTTCTATGCTAATAATTTTTTGTGCAATTGAAATAGAAGTTTTTAATAACTTTGTTTCCATTTGAAAAGTTGCTTGTTCAAAAAATGCTGCATAATGTTTTAAATCTCTTATTGCTTGAATAACCTGTGCATCTATATCTTTACCTTTGATTCCATCACTTTCAATACTATCAACTTTTTGTGATATTTCATTTAATTTAGCAGTTAAATTTCTAACTTCAATTAGAACAGGATCCACTCGTCCATTTATTTCTCTATCATATAAAACTGAATTTGAATTTGTAACAAGATTATTATCAACTGAAGAATTAATAAAATTGCCTAATTCATATTTTTCTACTTCTGTGTTTTTAGTTAAAATTTTTGCGCTAGAATATACATTATCAGCCATTAGTTATTCTCTCTATCAATGATTCCATCTTCTATCATTTTTTGCGTTACATCTAACATTTTTCTTTGAGCAGCCTCAATATCTTTAATTTTAACTTTATTTGACATCTCAAATTCTTCTTTAAATCTATCTCGTCCTCTTTGAGACATAGCAGATGTAACTTTTTCCATATCTTCTTCTGTTGCATTTTTCATTGCAATTACAACATCACCTGTATCAACATTTTGTAAAATTCTCATCATATATTCAGCATCTAAATTTAATAAATCTTCAAATACAAACATATTTTCTTTTATTTTTGTAGCTAATGAAGTATCAATCCCATTAATATTTTTTAAAATATCTTGTGCTTTTGGACCTAACTTATTAAGCATATCAGCCACAACTTTTACTCCCCCAACATCTACAATTGAAGAAAATAAAGATTCTAGTTTTTTCTCGAGAACCAAAGATATTGTTCTTACTACATCAGGAGAAACATCTTTTATTGTAGCAATTTGAATAGTTACTTTTACTCTTATTTCTTCATCTAATTGCATTAAAACTTCTGAGGATTTATTTGGATCCATGTGAGATAATATTACTGCAATTGTATGTGGAGATTCATCTTTGATAAAATCACTTAATTGTTTTGGATTTATTCCATCTAAATATGAAAAAGCTTGTGATGCTAGTTTCATTCTAGATAATTTTGCTAATACTTCATCTGCTTCATTTTTACCAAGTGATTTGTATAAAATTTCTCTTGCAAAATCATAACCACCAGAACTTATAAAACTTTTTGATCTTGTATATAAATGAAATTCTTCTAAAACAGCTAAAGAAACCTCTTTATTTATTGAAGTAATTTGTGTAATAGCAGTAGATATTGCCTCAACTGTATCTTTTTGAAGATGTTGAAATATTTTTACTGTAGATTCTTCACCAATTAATACAAAAAATCTAGCGACTTTTTCCATCATTGACATTCCTCTTAGAATATCATTTTCTTTTGAACTTTCAGCCATTGTTTAACACCTTTTTTATTTAAAAGTACCACTACCTTCATTTAATAATAATTCAATCATTCTTGCTATTTCAAGTGGACTATTATTTATTTCTCTATCCAGCTCTTCAATAAATACTTCATATCTTGCTGCTGATTCTTCATCTAAACCATCTATATTATTAAGAATTTGGCTTTTAACTTTTGATTTCAATCTTCCTTGTGCGGTACTAGAATCAAACTCATTTTCATAATCAGATAACATATCTTTAACTAAAGTTTCATCATATCTATCTACATTCTTTTTAATACCATCACCAATAATAACTACTTCATTATTTGCAATAAATTTTTTATAGAAAATTAAAAGTAAAATTGCTGCAATTATATATTGTATATATTCACTAAAGTCTTTAAGAATTGATTTTATCATAGATACAGTATCAGTTGATTCTTCAGATATAATAACTGCATTTCCATTCTCATCAACAGTTTGAGCGACTTGATCAATGGGTTTTACACCAATAAACTTAAAGTCCCTAACAGTAATTTTATCGCCTCTTACTTTATCATAACCAATTGTATCTTGAACCACTGATTCCAATGAACTAATGAATTCATCTTTATTCTGAATATCTTTTAATACAGATGAATCAAATGTTACAGCTGCCGTTATACGCTTAATATTTGTATAATTATTATCTTTTTGAGAAATTATTTTTTTAGAAATCTCATAATTTGTAACGGTATTTGTTCCTTCATTATTTGAAGCAATATTACTACTTCCATTTCCGGTACTTGGGGTTTGAATATTACTATCAACTCCAGCAACTCCACCATTATTTGAAGGCATACCTTGAGATTTAGAACTATTTTCAATAACTTGCTGAGATCTTATACTTCCCTCTGGATTATAGATTTCTTCTTCAACATCTTTTTTCACAAAATCTAAAGAAACTGTAACCTTTGCTACAACTCTTCCAACTCCAACAAAAGGTTCCAAAAGTGCAACTACTTTTTTAGAATAATCTTCTTCTAATCCTTCTTTATATTTATTTTGAGTTGTTGATTGTTGATTATTTATATCATCTGCGGATTGTTGAAGTAAACTTCCATCTTGGTCAATAAGCTGAATATTTTCATGTTTTAAATCAGGCACAGCTGAAGCAATAAAATTTTTGATTCCATCTATTTGTTTTTGAGTTAAAAATACACCTGGCTTTAATGATAACATTGCAGATGCAGTTGTATCACTTTTCTTTTCTGTAAAAATTGTATCTTTTGGAATTGCAATTTTTACATTAGCTCGTAAAACACCAGTTAATGACTCTAAAGACCTAGATAATTCACCTTCTAATGCTCTTAAATATTTAACTTTATTTTCAAAGTTTGTAGTACCCAAAGATGATTTTTCAAAGATTTCCCAACCAACATGTTTACTTGTTGCTGCTTCACTTGTAACTAATTTAATTTTTGCGATATTTATAAAATCTTTTGATGTTTTTAATGTAAGACTATTTCCAGTACCACTAACTGCAAATATTATCCCTGAAGCTTCAAGTTCATCACTTGCCAACATAACTTGTGATTTAGTTAAATTTGAAGCGATCGTATAATTCAATTTTTTATCTTCAGCTTTAATACTTGAATAAACTAATAAACCAACTAACAATATAAATAATAAAGAGAACCCTCCTATTATTACAGCTCTTTGAGCTGTGTTTAAATTATTAATAAACTTTAAAAGTTGATCCATAAATTACTTATCCTAATTAATTTTTTGCTGAAGATTCAATAACTGATCTAAATAATTTAGAATCTCGTTTTATAGAGGATTGAATAGCATCGAATAATATCTTGTTTTTAGACATTTCACTCATTTGAGTATCTAAATTAACATTATTACCATCATTTTGTTCTTCTAAACCTTTTACATCAACTAATTTAGGATTAGTATTAGATAAATTAGTTCCTAATGATGACATATGTTTAGAACTTGTTAATTTCATTTTTAAAGTACTATCTAAATTATTATTTAATTCATCTTCAAAAATCAAATCTTTTGTTTTATAAGCAGGCGTGTTAATATTAGCAATATTACTTGAAATAACTTTTTGTTTTTCACCTCTAAAATTTAACTGTTCAAAAAGTTTATTACTTATGCTACTTGCTTCCATTATTTAGTGTTACTTCCAATTTTTTCTATTAATGAAGCATTTAAACTATCTATTGAACTAATAGCTTTTTGTGATTGATCAAATCTTCTATGAGCATCAATTAATTCAACCATTGAACTAACTGAATTTACATTTGATTTTTCAATCGCTCCACTAACTAATAAATTATCATTATTTTCAAATATTTCTAGTTCATTTGGATTTTTCAGCTTATATGTATTATCACCAATTTTTTCTAAATTTGTATAAGGAATTTTTGTTACTCCAATTTGTGACGCAAAATTATCTTCCACAACTATAGGTTCGTTATCTGCATTTAATACATTATTTCCATTTCCATCTACTAAAAAATTATCTAAATTTTTAAACGCGCCATCTCTTGTATATACAATATCACCATTTGTATTTTGTACTTTAAAAAATGTATCAGGATTATTTAATGCAAAATCTAATGCATTTCCAGTCATAGCAATTGGTCCCATTTCTGAATTTATAAATTTTGAATCAATTTTTGGGATATTATTTGTTACTGTATTTATTTTGCTAGGTGCACTATTTTGTTCTTGCATCCTTTGTAAATAATAATTAAAAGTAGTCTCAGTAGTTCCTTCTTGTTTAAAACCATTTGTATTTATATTTGCCAAATTATTACTAATTTGATCCAATCTATTAAATTGATTTATCATTGATGCAGCAAGAGGATAAGTACCTTGATTCATAAAAACACTCCTTTAATTATTATTGATTTGAAAATTCAGCAATTAATTTATCTAAATCATCACCTATTAAGTCATCTGTATCATCACCATGAATATGTCGTGCAACAGCAACATCTTTTGTTGTACTATTATCTTCGAATAAATTATTTAAATAAAGAGATAATTTTCTTATCACAGACATAACTCTTTCAATTTTTTGTCTATTAATATCATTAAATTGCATTAATTCCATTGCTTGAAAAATTTCTGTATCTCCAGAATTTATCAATTTATGTAAATCTTTTAAAGAACTTGTTACTTTATTTGCATTTGCCAAATGTTCATCAAATATTTTTATATTTGGAAATTTAGTATTTAAAGAAATAAGTAAATCTGATTGTGCTTTTGTAAAAACTTCAAAATCTTTTATATAACTTCTAACTTCATTATTATTATCAAGAGTTAAACTTAATACATCAAATATTTGAGAAACTTTCTCTTCTGAATCATTTGCAACTTGACTTAATTGATTAACAACCTTAGTATCTTTTTCAGCTGGCAATGGGAAAATCCCTTCATTTATTTTAGAAGAAGTCCAATCTTGAACTATTTCATCTTCGCTTCTAGTGTCTTTTTTTTCAGCTATTTCAACATTAGTTTTTGTATCTTCAAATGCACTTAAATCAAAAGGCATCTCTTCTTCATCTAAAATTGAATCTTTTGTATTAGAACTTTCATTTACACTTTCTATTTCACTTAATAATTTTTCAATATCACTATTACTAACACTATTTATGTTAGATTTTAAACTATTTTTATCTTCTATCTCATCTATCTTTATTTCTTCTGTCTCGAATTTAATATCTTCTTTTAATTCTTCAGTTTGAGATAATAATTCCTCAATTTCTTGAGTATTGACTTTCACATTTTCTGTAATTTCTTCAGAACTGACATCATCTTCAATATCAAGACCATTCATTAAAGCTTCAATTTCTTCTTGGCTCATACTCATGATAATACCTTATATTATTTTTTCAATACCCCATCAAGCTTTTCTTTTAAAACTTCAGCATTAAAAGGCTTAACTATATAATTATTAACACCGGCTTTTAGTGCAATAATAACTTCACCTTTTCCACCTTCAGTTGTAATCATGATTATAGGTGTTTTTTGATGTATCCCTTCGCTTCTAACTTTTTTAACAAGTTCTAAACCATTCATATTAGGCATATTCCAATCTGTCAATATAACATCATAACGACTTTCACTAAGTAGTTTCCAAGCTTTAACACCATCTTCAGCTTCATCAAAACTATCTTTAGTAAATCCTAATTGCATAACTACATTTCCAATGATTCTTCTCATCGTAGAGCTATCATCAACTATTAGAATTCTCATTAACTATCCCTTTATTTTACAAATATTTTCAATTATACTGCATTATATATAATTTGTTTTAAATTTATACTTAATGTATACAAAAAATAACTCTTCAAATTTATCTATATTTAATTATTCTTAAAATATAATAAATATATGTAATTTTAAAGGATATATCGTGATTAGAGGACTTTATACAGCAGCAACAGGTATGAATTCAATGCAACATCAAATTGATGTAACATCAAATAATATAGCCAATGTTAATACAACAGGATTTAAGCAAGATAGAGCTGAATTTCAAGACTTAATGTATGAATCACTAAATTATACAGCAGGGAAAACAACTCAAACAACTATAAATCCCACGGGAATAGATGTTGGATTAGGAGTTAGAGTTTCAGGAGTTCAAAAAAACTTTTCTGAAGGTGATTTAAAATTAACATCAAATACCCTAGATTTAGCAATAAAAGGTAAAGGATTTTTTCAAATTACACTTCCTAGTGGAGAAACTGCTTACTCAAGAAATGGTGCTTTTAAATTAAATGAAGAAGGTTCTATCGTAAATGGAAGTGGTTATGCACTTACACCAGAAATCGTTGTTCCTGATAATGTAACAAAACTTACAATAGGAACAGATGGAATTGTAACAGCGACAGATCCACAGACAGGTGATATAGTTAATTTAGGACAAATTACTATCGCAGATTTTATAAATCCAGCTGGTCTTACTCCATTAGGTGATTCGTTATTTATGAAAAGTGCCGCATCTGGTGATGTTTTAGAAGGGAATCCAACAGAAGAACAATTTGGAGCAATTCAACAAGGAATGATTGAATTATCTAATGTAAAATTAGTTAATGAAATGGTTGATTTAATTACTGCACAAAGAGCTTACGAAGCAAATTCAAAAGCAATTACAACAACAGATAGTATGTTAGATACAGTTAATAGACTAAAAAACTAAAGTAAATAAATAAGATTTATGAAATTAGAAGAATTAAAAAAACTTCGTGAAGAAAAGTTTTTAGCACATAAAAAAAAGAAAAGAGAATATTATTTAAATAAAAAAGAAGTAAAAAAAGTTTATGACTATGATGAAGAGCTTAATAATGAAAACTTTGCATCTAAAATAAAAGAAATTATAAAAGCTCAAAAAAATTATTTAGATAATAGAAAAGATATAATAATATCAAAATTAAATGACTACAAAAATAAGAAAAAAGAATATTATGAACTAAATAAAGAAAAAAGACTTGAATATGATAAAGAATATAGGGAAAAGAAAAAAGAAGAACTTAAAGAGTATAGAAAAGAGTATTATAAAAAGTTAAAAGAAAATAAAAGTTAAAAAGAGTAAATAATGGCAGATGATTATAGACAAGTAGATCCTAATGATATAAATTATACTACAAATACTTATGGTAGTTCAAATGATACTGAAGACAATTCAAGTGAAGAGGTTGAAGAGAATACGACGAATGAACCTTTAGTTGAAGTAAAAGAGGAATTTGTTAAACCTAAAAAAAATCTTCTTCATAAAATATTATTTGGTATTGTCGCTTTTTTACTTTTACTTCTAATAATTGGAGGTGTTCTATATTTTACTGGTTTTTTCGATCCTAAAGAAGTAAAAAAAGTTGAAATTCCACTTGTTGAACAAACTGTTGAAAAAGTTGAAGCACCTGAAAATAATTATAAATTCGACATCAAAGATATTAATTCAAAAAAATTAAACGAACAATTAGCTGCGTTAACAAGTAAAAATTTAAATGATGAAAAGATTGAAGAATTAGAAAAAAAAGATAATGAAAAAAGATTAATTGATGAGCAAAAAAGAAAAGAAGATGAATTATTAAAAAAACAAGAAGATGAATTACTAAATCAAAGATCTCAATTAGAACAAAAGAAATTGGAATTAGAAAGAGAAAAAATTCACCTTGAAACTATGAAACAACAAGCTTTACAATTAAAAGAAGAATTACACATAGAGAATCATGACAAAAGTACAGAAACAATATCTGCTTTAGATTCAGAAAAACAAAAAGTTATTGAAACAATGAATAACACTATTCCTAAAAAAGCATTAGAAGAGAAAAAAGAAGAAATAGTAAATAATACTGAAAAGGCTAAAGATAATAATGGTTTTTTATTATTCATAAATGTAGCAAAAGTAAAAGATGTTTTGTATAAAAAATATCTTGATAAGATTGTTGCTATAAATTCAAATATAAAGCTATGTAGAGATGATAAAAATAGAATAGAAATATATTATGGTCCATTTGACAATAGTGAAGACAGAAGCAAATTGTTAAATAAATTACTTGAAAATAAATTTAATGAAGCATATGAATTAGAGTTTACACAAGAAGAATTTGATAAAAGATGTAACTATTAATTTAAGAGTTTTCTAAAATAATTAGTGAATCTTTTACTTGAATCTTTTTATTAGTAATATCTATATTTAAAACATACTTATCAAAGATATGAGGTATTAAAAATACTTTTGGATGACCTTTTCCAATAAGTTCATTAGAAGTTTGGATTTCTAAATAATCATTTAAAGGGTATCTTTGAATTTCTTTTACTTTTCCTAGAAATAAATCATTTTCATAAACATCGCAAGAAATTAAATCAAACCAAAAAAATTCATTCTTTTTTAATTTACAGTTCTCTTTTGTTTTCTCAATAGTAGAATAAAGTTCTTGATTAGTTAGTATTTTAGAAGTTTCGAGATCATCAAAATTTTCAAATTTTATTAGTTCTCGAGAAGAATTGTATTCAGCTACTTTTAGTTCTAATTTTTTATTAGTTTTAAAAAAAGCACCTTTTTTAAACTGTTCAGGAAAATCTGTATCCATAAAAAGTCGTAAATGACCTTGTAATCCAACAGCTTTTCCTAACTTAGCTACAAAAATTTCATCATTATTCATAGACAACTATTTCACCACTACTTGTATTTTATAAGAAACACCATCTTTTGCTTTACAACCATTTGCCATAGTTTTTAAAGCATTAATCATATTTCCATTTTTACCAATAAGTTTACCAATATCAACACTATTTACACTAATAACAATTTCAGCGAAATTATCATCAATTAATTCTTTTGTAATACTAACATCCTCAGGTACACTTACAATTAGTTTTGCATAGTTTTCTATAAATTTAATTATCATATTATTTTCTGTATTAATTATTTAGAAGCTAGTTTTTTAACTTTTTCTGATGGTTTAGCACCAACACTTAGCCAATAGTTATATCTTTCTTCATCAATTTTTAATACTTTTGGCTCAACAACTGGGTTGAAATAACCAATAGATTCAATCCAACCTGAATCTCTTCTTTTTCTTGAATCTGTTACAACGATTCTATAAAATGGTTTTTTGTTTCTTCCCATTCTTGTTAATCTAATTACTGTCATGTTTTCTTTCCTTTTTTTGATTATAGTATTGAATTCTGAACTCCAAAACAAAAGTTAAAAGTTCACAGCTCAACACTATTTATTTTTTTATCTAGGGATTTTAGGCATCCCATTTGGTCCCATTTGAGACAACATATTTTGTAAACCTTTCATTCCGCCTTTAGAAGAAAGTTGTTTTGCCATTTTTGAAGCATTTTTAAACTGCTTTAAAATTTTATTAATTTGAACTTCAGAAAGTCCTGAACCAACAGAAATTCTCTTTTTTCTACTAGAATTCATTAAATCTGGATTTTCTCTTTCTTTTAAAGTCATAGAGCCAATAAGTGCTTTAATTCTTTTAATTTCACTAGAGTTTTCAAAATCCATATCTTTTAGTGGTCCAGCAACCTGAGAAAGACCTGGAATCATTCCAATAATCGATTTCATTGAACCTAATTTACTCATCATAGAAAGTTGGTCTAAAAAGTCATTAAAATTAAATTCACCTTTTTTAATCTTTTTACTAACTTCTTTTGCTTTTTTTTCATCAATAATGGCAGATGTTCTTTCCGCTAATCCCTCGATGTCTCCAAGACCTAATAATCTTGAAACAATTCTATCAGGAATAAATACTTCTAAGTCTGGCATTTTCTCACCAGTTCCTATAAATCTTAAAGGAACTTCTACTTGATTAGCAATTGAAAGTGCAACTCCACCTTTTGTATCACCATCATATTTTGATAAAATTACACCATCAATTCCAATTTTTTCTTTAAAAGTTGTTGCTGTTTTTGTAGCATCATGACCAGTTAGCGCATCTGCCACATAAAAAATTTCACTAGGATTTATAGCATCTTTTACATTTTTTAGTTGAAGCATTAACTCTTCATCAATAGCTAGTCGTCCAGCTGTATCTATTAATAAAACATCATAATGCTCTTTTATAGCTTTTTCTTTTGCGGCAAGTGCAAGTTTAATTGGATCTTTTTCATTATCATCAAAATAAATATCAACTTCAATTTGAGCTGCAATTTGTTTTAATTGTTCAACTGCTGCAAGTCTTTGTAAATCACAAGCTGCAACTAAAACTTTTTTCTTTCTTATTTTTAAATAGTTTGCCAATTTTCCAGTTGTAGTTGTTTTTCCAGAACCTTGAAGTCCTGTCATTAAAATTGTTGTTGGAGGAGTTGAAGAGAAAACGAAACCTTGATTTCCAGAAGTTGTTAAAAGGTTTGTTAATTCACTTTTTAAAGCTCGTAAAAAAGAATCTTGTCCAATACCAGAATTTTTTGTTTGTAATTCGATAGAAGCAATTAATTCTTTTGTAGTTTTATGATGAACATCGGCTTTTAATAAAGCTTTTTTTAGTTCTGCTGTTGCTTTTGTTAAAGCTGCAACATCGTCTTGATGTCTTATTTTGTTAACTGCATTTCGAATTGAGCCGGTTATTGAATCAAACAAAGTAAATCTCCACAATTTTTAAATTGTGGAATTATACTCTAGAAATTCTTTATTTTAGATTAAAAAAATATATGATTTTAAGGTAATATTTATATTTTGATTTTCTTCAAATCACTATTTATAGGGATTAGTGTTTAAACAAACCTTAATTATGAATTAAAGTCATACACTCTAAATTCTTTTGGTTCAGGTGATTCAAAAACATAATTAAAAATTTTAGTAACTTTAGAATGTAATAAAACTCTATTTATATTTGAAGCTGTTCTTCCATAAATAGCATCACCAATTATTGGTAATCCCACAGAATTTAGATGAACTCTAATTTGATGAGTTCTTCCTGATTCTATAACTATCTTAATTTTTGATTTATTTCCCTCAACTAATACTGGATAAACTGTACTTTTTGCAGGTTTTCCTCTTTTTAAATCAATTTTAGATTTTGCCATTCCCCTATCTTTTGTTGTTAGAATTGGTTTATCAATTTCTATTTCATCAACAACTTTTCCTTCAACAATAGCTACATACTCTTTATAAACTCTATTTTGTGCAAACTCTGTAATTGCTTTTTTTTGAAAGTCTTCATTTTTTGCAAACATCATTACACCACTTGTTTCTTTATCAAGTCTATTTAATAAAATTGCTTTTTCATATTTTTTTGCAACATCATCAGCAGTTAAAAATGCTGGTTTATCAACAACTAAAATATCCTTATCTTCAAATATTACTCTAATTTTTCCAATTTCTTTAATATTAAATTTAGTATCACTTCTAATTTCACCTCGTGCAATTAAAACTTTTTGTTCACCAACTTTTACAACACCTCTATCAATTAACTCTTTTGCTTTTGAGTTTGATATATTTTCTTGTAATGCTAATAGTTTATATGCTTTATCATAAGTTACAGCCATCTGTTTATCTCCTTTATTATTGGTTCTATCGAACCTGCTTTTGTTAGAATTGGCTTCTCTAAATCTTCTAAATTATTTAGATATTCACCTAATTCATCATTTTGAATTAAATAGTAATTTTTCATACAATCAAAAAGAGATTTTTGATTAAATATATTTTTGCCACTAATAATCTTACAATTAAAAAAAGCGGGTTCAATCGGGTTATGTCCGCCTATTTTTTCAAATGCACCACCTAGAATAACTACATCTGATATTGCATAAATATCATTTAGTATTCCCATTTTATCAACCAATATTATATCAGATTTAAAATCTTCTTTTATCGAATATCTCTGATATGAAATATCTTTATCTTTTACAAACTCTTTAATAAGTAAATCAACTTTTTCAAATCTTTCTGGATGTCTAGGAACTATTATTAATTTACCTTGCTCTTTTTTGTAAGCATTTAAAATTAGTTTTTCCTCATTTTCATGGGTACTTGCAGCTGTTATTACAACTTGAGTTGGTTTTTCTAACTCGAAATTTACTTTTGGTAACTGTGCTAATTTTATATTTCCAATAACTTCAATATTTGAAGCACCCAATTCTTCCAACCTTTGTTTATCAACTTCGCTTTGTGCAAAAACTTTATCAATATTTTTAAATATCTTTTTATAAAAAAAAGAAAATCTTTTGTATGATTTATAAGATTTATCTGAAATTCTTGCATTAATTAATAAAGTTTTCGCACCTTTTTTCTTTGCTAATAAAAAAAGCAGATACCAAAGTTCAGCTTCCATAACAACTAAAACTTTTTGTTTAGTTATCCAAAATGGTAAAAATATTTCAAAAGGTAAATATCTAACATTTGAAGAAATTTTTTTAGCCTCTTCAAATCCTGTATTTGTAATAACAGAAATATTTGCATTTTTTAAATAATTCTCAATTAAAGGTTTAATAGCTTTTGTTTCACCCATTGAACATGAATGAAACCAAACGCCATTTTCTTTAAATGGAATATTATCTTTTAAAAAAAATTTTGCTGGAATTGCTTGTCTATACTTAGAGTTTCTTGACTTAAATATCAAATAAGGAATTGCTAGTATATAAATAAAACTTAGTAATAAGTAATAAAATATACTAAAAAGGCTCAAGATTAAGCCTCTTCTATTTCATCTTCTTTATAAAGGATTCTTCCACAATGTGGACAATTAACAATCTCTTCTGCTTTAATAACCTCAGCATAAGTTTTATCATTAATTTTCATATAACATCCATAACATGCTTGTTTTTTTACAGGAACAACAGCTGAGTCTTTTGCCCATCTTTTGATTTTTTCATAAAAAGTTAAAATTTTATTATCAAATTTTTCTAATAATTCGCTTCTATCTTGATATACAACATTTCTTTCTTTACTTATTTCTTCGATTGCATTATCAACTGCAACTTGAATTTCTTTAATATCTTCTTCTTCAACAGCTAATTTTTCTTGTAACTCTTTTAAAGTTAACTCTTTATTTTTAGTAATGTTATCTAATCTTTCGATTTCTTCATTTGCAAATGAGATTTGTTCTTTTGCAATTTCTTCTTCTAATTGTAAAGCTTTTAGTTCTTTTTCATTACTAATATCTTTATTTTTTTTAGCGATATTTTCTAACTTAGTTTTTAATTCTGCTAAGTGAATATTATTTTTTGTTCTTTTTGATTTTACATCATCTATTTCTAAATAAATAGAATTAATTGATGCTTTGATTGATGCTGCTGTTTCAACAAATGTTGCTAACTTTGCTTTTTCATTCTCAATCTTTGGCTCAAACATACTAATTGCTGTATCAAATTTTGATAATTTGATTAAATCCTGTAAATACTTATTCAACCGTTTCTCCTTCTATAAAAAACTCAAATGGATTTTTTGAAGCTGTTATTATAGCTTTTAATTTATTTTTTTTCAAATATTCTGAAAGAAGCCCCTCTAATAAGGTATTAAAGCCTCTTTCACTCTCATAGTGTCTTATGTCAATAAGCGATAAACCTCTTGCTTTTGCTTCCATTGCATCATGATATTTTATATCGCCAGTTAGAAAACAATCAGCTTTTATTTCATCAATTAATGACATTCCTGAGCCTGTAACAATTGCAATTTTTTTAATAAAATCATTACATCTAACTGATTTTGTAGTTTTTAAACCTAATTTTGAAGATACATATTTTACAAGTTCATCAAAACTCATATTCACTTCACAATAAGAGACAAACTCTCTTGAATTTTCTATTTTAAATCCAAGAATCTCTTCACTAACATATTTATTTAGATGTGTTTTATCAATATTCGTATGCATTGAAATTAATGCAATATCTTTTTTGATTAGCTCTTTTAATAATTTTGTACTATAAGTATCATAATTAATTCTTTTTAAACCTGAAAAAATTAAAGGATGATGTGTAATTATTAAAGAGTTTTCTTTCGCATTTTTTACTAATTCTTCATCCAAATCAATACTAATATAAATATCACTTATTTCATCATCAAAAGAACCTATAAGAAGTCCAGCATTATCCCATTTTTCTTGTAATTCAAAAGGGGAAATTTCATTTAAAACATCATAAATTTCTTGAAGTTTCAAATTTATCTTCCAATTCTTTTTAATCTTTCTGGTTCTTGTTCTTTATATAATAAAGCACAACCTTGAGCCAATTCTCGCACTTTTAAAATATAATTTTGTCGCTCAGTTACAGATATTGCTTTTCTAGCATCTAAAGTGTTAAACGCATGAGAAGCTATCATACACTGATCATAAGCAGGAAGTGGAAGTTGGGCTTCTAAACATACTTTACACTCATTAAAAGCATCATCAAAGTGTCTAAATAACATATCTGTATTTGCTATTTCAAAGTTATATTTCGAGAATTCATATTCTCCTTCTTTGTGAACATCTGCATAAGTTGTTTTTCCAAATTTATTTTCATTCCATACAATATCATAAACAGAATCAACACCTTGCAAATACATTGCAAGTCTTTCTGTTCCATAAGTTATTTCAACAGCAACTGGATTACAAGGAATTCCACCAACTTGTTGGAAATATGTAAACTGAGTAACTTCCATACCATCAAGCCAAACTTCCCATCCAAGTCCCCATGCTCCAAGAGTTGGAGATTCCCAATTATCTTCAACAAATCTTATATCATGTCTTGAAACATCTAATCCTAAGAATTCTAAAGATTGTAAATACAAATCTTGAATATTATCAGGACTTGGTTTTATTAATACTTGAAATTGGTAATAAGCACCCAATCTATTTGGGTTTTCACCATATCTTCCATCAGTTGGTCTTCTGCTTGGTGCCACATAAGCTGTACTCCATGGAGTTGAATCTAAACTTCTTAAAAGTGTAGCTGGATGAAAAGTTCCAGCACCTGCTGGAATATCATAAGGTTGAACAATATTACAACCTTGATTTGCCCAAAATTCTTGCAATTTTAATAGAATTTGTGAAAATGTAACCATCTATTTAATTCCTAACTCTTTATTTATTTTATCTTTATCAAAACCACAAATCCATACATTGCCTATGAGAATAACAGGTGCTCCCGTACATTTGTGCTTTTGACAATCTTTTAATGCTTCTTTATTTTTTGATAAATCTACAATATTGTATTTTATCTTTTTAGTTTTTAAATAAGAACTAGCCTCTTTGCACCATTTACAATTTGGTAGTGTAAATAGTGCAACAGGTTTCATTATAAAATTACTTCTATTTCTTTTGAATCACTTTCAACAGCTTTTGCTTTTACGATTCTGTCTTCTTTTAATTTAATTGAAAGTTCTTTATCTGTAACAGCTAAAATTTGCATTGCTAAATAAGCTGCATTAATTGCTCCTGATTTTCCAAGGGCAACAGTAGCAACAGGCATACCTGCTGGCATTTGAACAGTTGAAAGCATTGCATCCATACCGTCCATTGCTCCACCTTTCATTGGAACTCCAATAATTGGTTTAGTTGTAGTTGCTGCTAATGCACCAGCTAAATGTGCTGCCATTCCAGCAGCTGCTATAAATACAACAGCACCTTTTTCTTCTGCTTCTTTTACATAATCTTTTGTTCGCTCAGGTGATCTGTGAGCTGAAGATATAATCATTTCATACTTAACATTAAATTTTTCAAATGTATCAGCACAATTTTTCATTATTTCATAATCTGATTTACTACCCATAATAATTGATATAAAATTCATTTTAATCCTTTTTTTTATTTTTAAAAGTCAAAGATTATATCAAAAACTATCTAATAGTTTTATAATCTTATTTACTTTTAACTTATTCCAAGACTCAAATTTATTTATAGTTAAACTATCATTTTCATAAACAAATTGTGAGAGATTTTTTGATTTATCTTCTACAAAAATTGCTTTTGTATATTTGAAATATTTTATTTTATTTTGATAATCACTTTGTGTAAAAATCACAAGAGTTGGTATCATAAAAGCATCACTTATATGAAAAGTTGAAGTATCAGCCGTAATGATTTTATCCATTGTTGAAATGATATAAATAAAATCATTTACATTTTTTGACTCTTTTGACAAGTCTATAAATTTATCATCTTTAATTTTCGAATCAATTAAAAGTGTTGAAATAATTACATAATCATCATCTTTTAATAAAAGTTCTTTAAGAATATCAATAGCAATATTTTGAGGAATTGATTTGTTTACATTTGCAGAATATGGATGAAATAAAAGTAATTTACCTTTTGATTTTAATTCAGTAAGTTTATCTTTTAAAGTATCTGCTACTTTATAATTTGAAATGTTTAATTCATTATATTTTTCATTTTCACTTATTTTTTTATAATCTATTCCAAATCTAAAAAGCCAAGCATCTACATAATTTAAAGAATTTAGTTCCAAAAACTTTATTGACAAACTATTATCTATAAAATAATCATATTCACATAATTTTTGTGAAGTAATACTCAAAGGAAAAATATTATTTATATAATCTTGAGTTTCATATATTTGTTTATCTCTTGAATAAAAACTATTATTTGAAGCGTTGAGATAAATATCAAATTTTATATTTTTATGAATTTCTTTTAATTTTTTATAAAGTATTCTAAGAGCTGTGCAAGAAGAGACTATTTCACTAATACTAAGTCCCACTCCACCAATTAGAGCTATTGAAACTTCATCTTTTTTTATATTTTTTAATTGTTTGTAAATATCTACTTTTTTAATATCTAAAAAAGTTTTTTCTTTTGAATCTTCTCGATAATCATATTCATTAGGATTTAAAATACCCAATTCCGTAGGAAAGTTTTCAAGAACTCTAACTTTATCTTCAACAAATACTTTTGTGAAATATCTCTCTTTATCAACTTTTTCAAATATTTTTTTTAAATCTACAAAATCATCATATGTCGTAATATACATAGTTGAATTTTCTAAATCAGATGGACCTTTAAATTTTAAATAATTAACCAAAGTTCCATCTGTAGTCTTAATATTAATATTTTGTGTAACTCTAAAAAATATCATTAAGCTTATCTGTTGTTATTCAACAATTGTTCCATCAACATTTTCAATTCTAAACATTGTCAAATATGGAAGAGTTCCTGGAAGTTTTATTTTATTTACATTTCCACTATGAACTGATTCTAATTCTTTGTTTGTTTCAGTTAAAATCTTTTTAAAATTAATATAATAAATTCCATCTTTTTTGAAGATTTTTCCTATTTCATTTTCACACTCAACTAATTTTTCACCCATTGGAGTAAATATTTCAATATCTTCATTTGGATAAACTTTATATTTACATAAGAAATGTTCTTCATCCTCTGTAACAAGTCCTGTTACTTCGTAAGAGCCTTTACTTAAAGCATAATCATGGTTTTGTGAATCTGTTTTTTCAAATGGTCTATGAATTAAATATGCATCCGTAAAACCTCTATTTTTTGTAGTATAAAGTTCTCTTTGATATTTAGTTGCGTCAAATTTACCATCATAATAATCATCAATTGCACTTCTATAAGCTTTTGCAGTTACTGCGGCATAATAAGGTGATTTTGTTCTTCCTTCGATTTTAAGTGAATCAACAGCACCTGAATCTAAAATTTCTTTTATATGTGAAGCCAAGTTCATATCTTTTGAATTAAAAATATAAGTTCCAACACCTGGTTCTTCTTCAAGTCTAAATAATGTACTATGGTCTTCATTTGCGGCATATAATGTATATTCAAATCTACAATCATTTGCACAAGATCCTCTATTTGGAACTCTTCCCATTTGAACAGCACTTACTAAACATCTTCCTGAATATGCAAAACACATAGAACCATGAACAAAAATTTCTATTTCCATATCTGGTAAATGTTTTTTAATTTCAACAACATCTTTTAATGAAATTTCTCTAGCAACTACAATTCTTGTAACTCCCATATCCCAAAATACTTGAGCATCAAGATAGTTTAAAACATTTGCTTGAGTTGATAAGTGAATATCAATTTGTGGAGCAATTTCTCTACATAATTTCACAACTCCAGGAGCTGCTACGATAAAACCATCAGGTTCAAGTGAAGCCATAGTTTCAATGTGTTTTTTTAATAACTCTATTTGAGAGTTAAAAGGAAATCCATTTATTGTTGCATATACTTTTTTACCTCTTGCATGTGCATAGTCAATTCCTTCTTTAAAAGTTTCAAATGTAAACTCTTTTCCTGCTCTAATTCTTAAACTAAAGTGACTTACCCCTGCATATACAGCATCTGCGCCATATTTAATAGCTATTTTTAATTTCTCTAAATTTCCAGCAGGTGATAATAACTCTACTTTTTTATTATTCATATAATTCCTTTAAACACTTTATACTATTATTTTTATTTTTTGATTGGCATTATATCTATTTTTAAATAAATATAAAAGAAGATAGTTTTACTCTTATTTTAAGTAGATTTATTTAGGAAAGCTTAAAAGCTTTCCCATTCATCATCTTCTTTTTTTTGTGAGATTATTTGTTTACTTGCAGGAGCAGGAGCTGTTTCATATTTATGTTGAACAAAACTTTTCGGAGTTTCAGTTTTTACTGTTAATTGAGCTTTAGTTGAAGTATTTACTTCAGGAGTACTCTTTTTAAAAACATTATCTTTTTTAATTTGATCTAAATATTTAAATACATTTATTGTTGAACTATCTAATGTTTGAGATAAAGTATTTAAAATATCTTTATTTGATAAATCTTTACAATCTTCATTTATATAATCTTGAACACTATTATGAACTAAATCATGATTAGATTTTAATAATTTCCAATTTTCTGTTTTTGTAAATGATTTTCCTAAATTTTCTTCTTCAACTAACCATTTTCCTAAATCACATTCTGTTGGTTTACTAACAGTCCATGCAACTTTTGTTTTACCAACTTTCTCAAAGTTTACTAATTTAAATCTTATGTGATCATTTTTTAATTTAGAAATTTTGAATACTAAATCAATATCTTCAATTTCTTCTTTTGTAGCTTCTTTAAATTTTGCTCTATCTGCAATTTTCAGTAAATTCTCTGATAATACTGTAACTTCATTTGCTAATTCACTTATTATTGTTGCTGAATTTGCATTAACTTGAGTAGCCTGATCGAGTTTATTAATAGTATCATTTATTTGGATAATTCCTTTTTCTTCTTCTCTACTACCTTGTGAGACATCTTCTATTAAACTTATTGTTTCATTTATTTTAGAGTTTAGAGTTGCATATCCACCAATCATTTCATTTGCAATTGATTTTCCTTCATTTGCTTTTGATGTTGCAATTTGAACAATATTTTTAATCTCTTTTGCTGCATCTGCACTTCTATTTGCAAGATTTCGCACCTCTGCTGCAACTACTGCAAATCCTTTTCCTGCTTCTCCTGCAGTTGCTGCTTCAACAGCTGCATTTAATGAAAGAATATTTGTTTGAAATGCTATTTGATCAATTACTGTAATTGCATCATTGATTGATCTAACTTGATTATCTATATCATCCATAGCGCTTGTAGTTTTAGAAGCTAATATCTCACCCTCTTTTGAAGAGACTTGAAGTTGTGTCGCTAAAGATGACATTTGATGTACTTTTTGTACACTTGATTTTACAATTGAAGTTATTTCTTCTACAGCTGCTGCTGTTTCTTCTAAAGATGCTGCTTGTTCATTTGCTGATGCTGATAATTTATTTGCAGCATTTGATAATACATTTGTATCATCATTTAATTTTCTACCACTTGTAATAATCATTGATAAAAATTCTGAAACTGTAACTCCAATTAACTGAGTACTTGCAGCTAATGAAGATATAATTCCGTTAACTTTTGATGTTTCTATTTTTGAATTAGTAACATTAAAATTAGAATTTCCATATTCAATTAAAACATTATTTAAATTTACTAAATTTTCATTAGTTCTATCAATCATTGAATTAATAGAGTCTCGTAATTTTCTAATTTGTGGATTTGAAGATGTTTTTTCAATTTTATATACATAGAATCCATTAATTACTTTTTCAATTACTTCATCAACATTTTCAATTACTTTTGAATCTTCATCATATCCAACTCTTAATTTATGGATATATCCATTAAAACTATCAACTAATTTACCAATTTCATCATTTGATTTCTTTTCGATTCTATCAGCTTGATTTGTTCCCTCACTTATATCGATAATCGCATTATTTAGGTTTTCTAAAGGTCTTATAATCGCCTGTTTTATAAAATAGTTATAAACTAGATAAACAATAATTATTGCAATTAACGAGAAAATTAAAATGCTAATCACAATTTTAGAAATCTCTTCATTAATATTTGTTTCCATTAATGCAACTTCATTTTCTATATCATCAACATAAGCACCTGTTCCAATTATCCAATCCCATGGTTCAAATTTTTGAACATAAGAGAATTTTTCTTTTGGATCATTTTTCTTTCCTGGTTTGTCCCACCAATATTTAACTAAACCACCAGCTTTATTTTCATTTGAAATTTTCGCCATTTCAACAAATAGTTTTTTTCCCTTAGCATCTGCATTTGTAGATAAATCTTTACCATCTAACTGTTTGCTAACTGGATGCATAATCATTTTTGGAGTTGAATCATTTATCCAAAAATAATCATTATTTGCATATCTCATTTCACTAATTGTTTTTAAAGCTTCTGCTTGCATTTTTGAAGTTACATCATCAACATATTCACCTGTTCCAATAACCCAATTATATGGTTTAAATAATTTTACAAATGATACTTTTAATTGTGGTGCTTCAAATCCAGGTTTTGGCCAAACATAATCAACAAAACCTTCACCATTATTTTTTGCAACAACAGCAAACTCTTTAAATATTTGTTTGCCACCTTTGTCTTTATAATCAACTAGATTTTTCCCATTTAATTCAGGTTTAATAGGATGGATAATCATAACAGCTTCTGTGTCATTTATCCAAAAATATCCTGTACTTCCATATCTTGTTGAATCAACAATTGATTTTAATCTATTTTTTAATGCCTCTTCTGATAAAGAACCTTTTGATTTTTCATATTCAGCTTCTAAAATAGAAAAAAGAAAATTTGTTTGATTTTTTAATTGGTCTTGAACTTCAACTTTTATTTTATCAATTGAAGTCCTATTGTGATATGCTTCAACTGTTTTAACGGCTAAAGATACATAATTTTTAAGCTCAAGCTCTTTTTTTGCATAAGCTTCATTCTTAAAATTTTCAATATTTTTAGCTGAAAAACTTTTAATTGAATAAATAGAATCAACAGCGATTGCAACTGATACAATTATAATTGTAATCAAAGAAAGAAGTAAAATCTTACCTTTAATAGATATCTCTTTGAACATAATAATCCGCTCCTAAGCTTTATAGATTCTTATATAATATCCTTTGTAATATTAATTTGTCAAGGATTTATGATTTTAAAAGGTTCTTTGCAAAATCTAAAGCTTCAGGAGTTACTTTCTCACCACTTATCATTCTTGCAATTTCACTAATTCTTTCTTTATTATTTAATTCTTTTACTAAAGATTTTCCATTTATTTTATCTACTAAAAAGTGCTGATCTGCACTTGAAGTTAATTGTGGTTGGTGAGAAATCGCAAATATTTGATAAGAATTGCTTAATTTTTTTAAAACTTTTGAAATTGCATCACTCTCTTTTCCACTTAAATTAGCATCTATTTCATCTAAAAAAAGTATCCCATTATCAACAATATCAAATTCACTCATAGATGTTAAAAGTGCAAGTCTTAGCCTATTGTATTCTCCTGAACTAATAGTGTCTAATTCTACACCATTTAATTCAAAAATTACTTCATCAAAACCAGAAAAATCAAGAACTTTTTCTTTTATTACTATTTTTGCATTACTTAAGTATAAGAACTTTAAATATTCATTTATTTTTTTTTCTAAAACCAATGAACTCTCTTTTCTATAAGTAGAAATTTCTTCTGCCAAAAGTAATAATTTTGTATTTAATTCTTCAAACTCTTTTTCTAATTTTTCTTTTTGGAAAAAAATATTTTCATAAGATGATAATTCAACTCTTTTTTGCTCTTTATATTTTAAACATTCTTCAATAGAACCAAATCTTTTTTGTAATGCTGATAGTTTTTCTATTCTATCAAGAACATTTTCTATATTTATATCATCAAGTTCATGTAATGAGTCATTAAATCTTTCAAAAATATTGTTTAATTCATTCATTGTTTCATCAAAAAAACTCGAATCAACTTCCATTAATTCTAATGCCGCTGTAACATTTTGATTAAATTCCATAATTCCAGATGCTTTTTTAATTGCAACTTCAACTTTTTCTTTTTTAGCTAATCTTTTTTTAATCAAATTTAGCTCTTCATATTCATCAATGTTTGGATTTATTTGTTCAATTTTATCTATTTCAAATCTTGCAAACTCTTTTAAATCTTCTAATTTACTCTCATCATCTAATATTTTTTGTAACTCTTTTTTTGTATATACTAGTTTTTTATAAGATATACTAAAATCTTCTTTTATTTTTTTAAACTCTTTCATTTTCTGTAATGTTAATTTATCCAAAAAATCCAAAAGTTTAAAACTATCAAATTCTGATGTATCTTTTAAATTTAAATGTTTTATTAAGTTCATTGAAAAATCATTAAGATTCTTTTTTGATACAGATTGATTATTTAAAAAATATCTTACTTTATCTTTTTTTATACTTTTAATAATAATATCATCATCAATAGATAAATCATAAATTTCATCACTAATGTTTGAGTTATTTAACAATACTTCACCCATATTTGCCTTTACATCTGTTAGCGCAAATAATGATAAAATTGCCTGCATTAATATAGATTTTCCTGCTCCACTTGGACCTGTAAAAATATTCAATCCATTTTTAAACTCTAAATCTACCTCTTCAAAAGATAAACAATCTTTTAAGTATACTCTTGCTATCAATGTTAGTTACCCCATCTTAATTTTTCATTTAATACTTCAAAATAATTTCTTTGAATTCTATGTATCATTTTTGCTTTTTTATTTGCAATTTTTATTTTTATTGATTGATTTTGTTCCACTTCATAAATATCTTGACCATCAACAATAACAACCGCTCCTTGATTATCAATAATTTTAAACTCTATTTCAAAATCAGCTGGCATTACAAGAGGTCTTTGAGTTAAAGAATGTGGAGCAACAGGAGTTACAATAAAAGCTTCAGTTAAAGGATAAACTATTGGTCCACCAACTGACAAATTATAGGCAGTTGAACCCGTAGGAGTTGAGATAATCACCCCATCACCATAATATGAATTAAAATGCTTTCCATCTATCTTTCCATCTATTTTAATCATAGACGAAATTGATTTTCTCGAAATTACAATATCATTAAAAGCAACAAATTTATTTAAATTTACACTCCCCTCAACCATCATTCTATTGTCAATTTTATAAATATTATTCTTTAAATCTTCAATAAATTGTGGTAATTGTTCCATCGAAATGTCTGTTAGAAATCCTAATGTTCCTAAATTTATTCCCAAAACTGCCTTATCAAACTTAAAAGATTTTCTAACAACAGAAAGTAAAGTTCCATCTCCACCAACTGAAATTAAAAAATCTACTTTTTGGCATAATTCTTCTAGTGAATATCCCTTTAAAGAAATCATATTTGCTGAATTATCTTCTAAGTAAATATTAATATTAGCTTCTTCAAAAAGAGCCTTTATCTCTAAATATATATCTTTTAATTCAGGACTTGAAGGCTTTAAAATAATTCCTGCACTTTTAATATTTGTTAATAATTCAATATTTTTTTCTATTCTCAAAGTTATTCCAATTTTAATTTTATGTAAATTATTCTAGCTGATTATTATAATAACTTAAATAAATCTAAAACAAAAAAAAAGGGATATGCAAAAGCACATCCCTTTTAATAAAAAATTAAATATTAACCATTTCTTTTTTTAATAATTTCTTCAGAAACATTTTTTGGTACTTCAGAGTAGTTATCGAAAATCATAGAATATGTAGCTCTTCCTTGAGACATAGATCTTAAGTCTGTAGAATAACCGAACATTTCAGATAATGGAATCATTGCAACAACTAGTTTTATACCAGCTCTATCATCCATTGATTGAACTTGTCCTCTTCTTTTATTACAATCACCAATAACATCTCCCATATAATCTTCAGGAGTTTCAATTTCAACTTTCATAATTGGTTCTAAGATTACAGCATGAGCAGCAGCAGATCTACAACCTTGTTTGAATCCCATTGAAGCAGCTAATTTAAACGCCATTTCAGATGAATCTACATCATGGTAAGAACCATCATATAAATCTACAGAAATATTAACTAATGGGTAACCAGCTAAAATACCACCTTGCATTGCTTCAAAACAACCTTTTTCAACAGCAGGTACATATTCTTTTGGAACTGTTCCACCTTTAATAGAGTTTGTAAAGATAAAGTTTTCTTCACTATCAGATGGTAATGGAGTAATAGTTAAATATACATGACCATATTGACCTTTTCCACCTGATTGTTTAGCATATTTATACTCTTGTTTAACAGAGTTTTTAATTGTTTCTCTGTATGCAACTTGAGGAGCACCAACTTCAGCTTCAACTTTAAATTCTCTTTTCATTCTATCTACAAGAATTTCAAGGTGTAATTCACCCATTCCTGAAATAATAGTTTGTCCAGATTCTTCATCAGTAGTAACTCTGAATGATGGATCTTCTTCAGCAAGTTTTCCTAAAGCAATACCCATTTTTTCTTGGTCAGCTTTAGTTTTTGGTTCAACTGCAACAGAAATAACAGGTTCTGGGAATTCCATTCTTTCTAAGATAACAGGATCTTTTTCAGATGCAAGAGTATCTCCAGTAATTGTATATTTTAAACCAACAACAGCACCGATTTCTCCAGCATAAAGCTCTTTGATTTCTTCTCTATTATTAGCGTGCATTTTAAGTAATCTTCCGATTCTTTCTTTTTTCATTTTTGTAGAGTTATATACATAAGTTCCAGATTCTAGAATCCCTCTATATACTCTTGTAAATGTTAACTGTCCAACGAATGGGTCAGTCATAATTTTAAATGCTAATGCTGCAACTTCACCATCATCAGTTGATGGAACAATAACAGCTTCACCATCTTGAGTTTCACCTTTAATATCTTCAACTTCAGTTGGAGCTGGTAAATACATTGCAACTGCATCTAATAAAGTTTGAACACCTTTATTTTTAAATGAAGTTCCACAAGTCATAGGAGTAATTGCCATTGCTAAACAACCAGCTTTTAATCCAGCAGTGATTTCTTCTTCTGTTAAGTCAATACCTTCAAGGTATTTTTCCATTAACTCTTCAATTTGTTCAGCTGCCGCTTCAACCATTTTTTCTCTATATTCAGTTGCTTGGTCTAATAAATCAGCAGGAATTTCTTCAACATGGTAATTAGAACCCATTGCAGCATCTTCATCCCAAACGATAGCTTTCATTTGTACTAAATCTACTACACCTTTAAAATTCTCTTCTGAACCAATTGGAATTTGAATAGGTACAGGATTTGCTTTTAATCTATCATTTACTTGTTTTTCAACACTAAAAAAATCTGCACCTGTTCTATCCATTTTATTAACGAATATCATTCTTGGTACTCTATATTTATTAGCTTGTCTCCAAACAGTTTCAGATTGTGGTTGAACACCACCTACTGAACAAAATACTGCAACAGCTCCATCAAGAACCCTCATAGATCTTTCAACTTCAATAGTAAAGTCAACGTGACCTGGAGTGTCAATGATATTAATCATTAAGTCATCACCAGTTTTTGGATGTTTCCAGTGACAAGTAGTCGCAGCAGAAGTAATTGTAATACCTCTTTCTTGCTCTTGTTCCATCCAGTCCATTGTTGCAGCACCTTCATGAACTTCACCAATTTTGTGTGAAACACCTGTGTAGAATAATATTCTTTCAGTAGTTGTTGTTTTTCCAGCATCAATGTGAGCTGCAATACCAATATTTCTAACTCTGTTAAGTGGTGTTTTTCTAGCCATTTATATTTCCTACCATCTATAGTGTGCAAATGCTTTATTAGCTTCTGCCATTCTATGAATATCTTCTTTTTTCTTGAATGAAGTTCCTCTTTCGTTAGCAGCTTCGAATAATTCGTTAGCTAATCTTTCTACCATAGTTCTTTCATTTCTTTTTCTAGCGTATTCAACTAACCATCTTAATGCTAAAGTTTGTCTTCTTACAGGTCTTACTTCAACAGGAACTTGGTATGTTGCACCACCAACTCTTCTTGATCTTACTTCTAAAAGTGGTTTAACATTTTCAACTGCTCTTTCGAATAAGTCAATACCTTTTTCTTCACCTCTTGCATCAAGGTTAGCAATTGCACCATACATAATTTTTTCAGCAGTAGATTTTTTACCATCTTGCATAACTGTATTAACGAATTTTGTGATCACTTTACTATTGTAGATAGGATCAGCCATTATTTCTCTAACTGGAGCTTTTCTTCTTCTCATTTTTTATCCTTCTACTTTTTCTTAGCTTTAGCTTTTTTAGTACCATATTTAGATCTTGCAACAGTTCTGTTAGCAACACCAGCAGTATCTAAAGCACCTCTTACGATGTGGTATTTAACCCCAGGTAAATCTTTAACTCTTCCACCTCTTACAAGTACAATTGAATGCTCTTGTAGATTATGACCTTCTCCACCGATGTATGAAATAACTTCAAAACCTGTAGTTAATCTAACTTTTGCAACTTTTCTTAAAGCCGAGTTAGGTTTTTTTGGTGTTGTAGTATATACTCTTGTACATACTCCTCTTCTTTGTGGACATTCTTTTAATGCTGGCGATTTAGATTTTTTAATTACTTTCTTTCGCTCATTTCTTACAAGCTGATTGATTGTAGGCATTTCTTTCCTTTATATAAATTGGTTTGGGTAATTATAGCCTTACCCATGCTTCTCGTGCAAATCAACACTTAGTTGAAACGATACTCCCATTCTAGGAAACTTAATTGTTTTAGTTTTCTAAAAAAGTACGGGATTATACTTAATTTACTCTTAATTATTCTTTATACTAATTTATACTTTAAGTTAACAATAAAAAATTCCTACTAAAATTCCAAAATATTTAAAATTCAATATAAAGTTTCTTCAAATGACAAAACAATTATTTCCTCTAGCCTTAGGTGGTTTAGCAATTGGAACAACTGAATTTGTAATAATGGGATTACTCCCTGATGTTTCAAATTCTTTAGATGTTTCTATTCCAATAGCTGGACATTTAATTTCTGCTTATGCATTAGGTGTTGTAATCGGAGCTCCCATTTTAGTGGCGCTTAGTGCTAAGTTCCCTCCTAAATATATTTTAATTTCATTAATGATTTTATTTACAATATTTAATGCCTTTTCTATAATAGCACCTGATTATAATACTCTTTTGATGTCAAGATTTTTTGCAGGACTTCCACATGGTGCTTTTTTTGGAGTAGGAACAGTTGTTGCAGCAAAATTAGCAAAAAAGGGAAAGGAAGCACAGGCAATTGCATCAATGTTTACAGGATTAACCATAGCAATTCTAGCAATGGTTCCATTTGTTACTTTTCTAGGACATCATCTTCATTGGAGATATGCTTTTGGTGTAGTTTCATTATTAGGATTATTAACTATTTTATTTTTGTATCTTTGGTTACCTCATCTAAAACCATTAAGAAGTGTTACTCTAAAAGAAGAATTAGAATTCTTTAAAACTATAAAAGCTTGGCATATATTAATTATTGTTGCTGTAGGTTTTGGTGGATTATTTGCTTGGTTTAGTTATATTGCTCCACTTTTAATTAATGTATCAGGTTTTGATATAGCTGATATATCTTACTTAATGATAGTTGCAGGTGCGGGAATGGTTGTTGGAAATATTTCAGGTGGATATTTAGCTGATAAAAAAGATCCAGTAATTGCTTCTATAATTTTATTATCATTAATGGTAATTTCACTTATTTTAGTATTTTTCTTTTCTGATAATAAAACTATCTCAATTATACTTACTTTTATTTGTGGAGCTTTAGCTATGTCTATTGGATCGCCTATAAATATGGTAATGTTAAGAAATGCTAAACATTCTGAAATGCTAGGAGCAGCTTTTATTCAAGCAGCTTTTAATGTGGCAAATGCTTTAGGAGCTTTTTTTGGTGGTATTCCACTATTATTTGGATTAGCTTTTAATTATCCATCATTAGTAGGCGCAGCAATGGCACTTTTTGGAATGATTTTGTGTTTAGCATTTTATAAGAAATATGAAAGATAAACTCTTTCATATCTAAATTTATAAAATCTCTTGAACTCGACCAACTTGTCCATCTTGAAGTCTTACTTTTATTCCATGTGGATGAGTTGGGGAATTTGTTAAAATATCTTTTACAATACCTTGCGTTAATTTACCACTTCTTTGATCTTCTTTTAAAACAATATTCACTTTTAAACCTTGTTTTACATTAAATCTTTTTTTACCATCCATTAGTTTTCTTCACTTCCGTAACTTAAAGCATCTTTTGCAAAATCAACATGATAAAAAAATATCATTTTGTAAAATAAATCTACTTTTGTTTTTTTCTCAACACTTGTATCTAAAATAGGAAAAGAGAAACTTCTTGGTTCTTCAACTTTTTTTGGTGTTACAGTTATCATAAGAGGTTTGATTGTTCTCATCATATTCATAGTTTCTTTATACTCTTTTGGTAAAAGACCATTTAACATATCACCATCTTTTTCCTCTTTTCTCATAGCTGTAAATAAAAGATCAGTACTTTCTTTAAAAATTTGTTTATTCCAATTTAATTTACCTTTTGAAAAGTGAAATACACAACTTTTATTTAATAAAGCATGAGGTTTTTCAGCTTTTATATCTTCTATCATTTGAAGAAAAAAATTAACTCCACCTAAATTTTCTGCAAGTTCTATTGCTTTTGAATGTAATTGTTTTTTTTGTTCTTCATTTAATTGATTAAAATTCATAATTCTCCGATTAATTTACTTTTTGCAAGTATAGCTAAATAATTAAGACTACTTATATTATTTATAAACACCTGCACCAATTAATTGGTCTTTTCCAATACCAATTACAAAAGAAGTTTTCAAAGTTTGTTCACCATTTGTTGGATGTTCCCAAACATAATCAACCCAACCTGAGCCTTGAGTTTTTACTTTTTCAATACAATTTTTGAATAATTGATTTCCTGCTTTGTCTTTATATCTGTATAAATTTTTACCTTTTAATGGTTTTTTTGGATGAGCTGTTATTATTCCATCAAAATCATTTGCCCAAATATATAAATCATCTTTTACAAATTTACTTTCTGGTTTGTTGAACTCTTCAACACAAGCTTCAACTCCAACTTTTTTACAAAATTCAACACCTTTTTCAACTAATTCTTTAGCCTGAGCGGGAGTACTTTCTGCATTTAAAAAAGTTATATTTAATAATAGAATAATCATAAATTTAAATAAATTACTCATTATTTTCTCCTTACTTTATTAATAACATAAAAACAAGATATGCACCTAAAAGACTTATAGGAGCAAAAATATAGTTAAATAAACCTATTTGAGATAACCAATAAGCAAAAAAGTTTAAAACTAACACAAAAATCAAAACTTTTAAAATAATATTTAAATATGGTTGAATTTTTTCAAAGCTAATAAATTCAGTTTTAACAAGAACAGCAAATAGAAAAAACCCATTTACAAAAAAAGAAAACAATGATGTATAAAAATTATATCCAATAGATAAATTATAAATCTGTAATAAAAATATACTTAATATAGCTAGTAAAGAACCGTATTTAGATATAAAATCTATATCTAAATACTTTTTCAAACAGCATTTTGATGCAGGGGCAAGTAAATCTCGTTTCTTTTTTTTCATTTTTTTAACTCTTCAAAAATAGACTCAATTCCAGGTTCATTTTCACTACTTCTTGTAGTTTTTACTTCAAATTCAACTTTTCTATTACTATTTGTTTTATCACCGATTTGTTTTTGATAAGGATTTACTTTTTTAGAACCATATCCACTTGAAAACAACCTATCTTTTGATACTTTATATCTTATCAATTCTCTTAATACATTGTTTGCCCTAGCAGTAGAAAGCTCTAATGCATCTTGATATTTTGAGTTTTTAGTAATCTCTTGATCTTCTGCAAAACCTTTAATGTTAACTTCCGTATCAGCTGGCATCATAGATATAATTTTTGCAATTCTACTTAAAAATAAAGATCCATATTCTCCAGTAATTTCAGCTTTTCCTGATTCAAATAATAAATTTGCAGGGAGTGTCATCATCACTCCATCGCTGACTTCTGCTAAATTACCATCTTTTGTATTTTTATTTTCTAATTCACTTAATTCTTCCATTGCTTTATCAAAATTAGTATCTTTTCCTTGCTCTTTTTTGGGTGTATCTTTATCAGTTTCTTTATCAATAGTAGAGGCTGGTTCATCTTCTTGAGGTTCGGCTAGAGTTTGAGAAAGAGTATTAAAACTGTAAATCTTTACAAACTCTTCTTTTAATGCTTTTTGTTTTTCGATATTAACAGAAGCTAATGCATACAAAGCAATAAATAAAGCAAGTAGTAAACTAAGAAAGTCAGCAAATGGAACAGCCCATTTCTCACCTGCTGGACATTCACATTTTGGGCATTTTTTAGCCATTTTTTAACCTTTTGTAGGCATTGCAGTTATCATATTAGTTAGCTGAATTTTTAATTCACCAGGAGTATCTCCTCTTGATATACCTTTTACACCTTCTAAAATAAGTTGTTTTTCTTTTATTAAAAGGTGTGCTTTACCTTTCATTTTATTTCCCCAAGGTCCCAAAAACATATAAGCACCAGCAATTCCTGTAACCGTTGCTGTAAATGCCCCTGCAATACCAGCTGCCATTTCAGCAGGATTATCAAGTTTTTGTAAAGCCAAAATTAATCCTAAAACCGCTCCAATTAATCCCATAACAGGACAAGTTTCACCCGCTAATAACCAATAATGAGAAGCCCCATGATAATAATGTTCTGTTTCTTCAATAATAGGTTCTAAGAATTTTTCTATTTGTTCTTCTTTTGAACCATCAACAACCATCCCTAATGCTTCTTTGAAAAAGGCATCTTCAATTAATTGAACATCTTTTTCAAGTGCTAAAACACCATTCTTTTTTACCATAATTGCATAATCTATTATTTGGTCTATTCTTTCTTCAAAATTTATTGGTGATTTTTTAAATACCATTTTCAATTCTTTGAAAGCAGCAGAAAGAGCATGAGATTCAGTAGCAGTAGCAGCAGAAAACATTGCGGTTGGAATAACAATAATCAATGATGTGATATGAATTATATGGGCTGGATTACCGC
The DNA here is from genome assembly GCF_003063245.1 of Arcobacter caeni. Classification (GTDB taxonomy): domain Bacteria; phylum Campylobacterota; class Campylobacteria; order Campylobacterales; family Arcobacteraceae; genus Aliarcobacter; species Aliarcobacter caeni. The sequence continues at coordinate 83,822 of NZ_MUXE01000011.1, forward strand.
CCTCCATTAAATCCCCTGTGGCAATTGATATTAATCCACCAATCATACCAATTATTACTGTTAAATCCATTTATTATCCTAGGCTGTAAAGATTAAATTGTTGCATTGTAATAGAACTTAGCTTTCTACTCCTTTAATTAAGCTTAGTTAATTATAAATAGATTTATTGGTTATTTTTTAGACAGGATAATTTTTTTCTACTTAAAATTTAATACTATAATTTTTTGTATAAATACTATTCAAAGGAGAATAAATGAAAAAGTGGTTTTTAACTTCACTTCTTGGCACTTTTGCATTAGCAGAAGAAACAGCACCAGTACTTAACTCAGGTGATACTGCTTGGATGATGATTTCAACAGCATTAGTTATGTTGATGACACCTATTGGACTAGCTTTATTTTATGCTGGGATGACAAGAACTAAAAATGTTTTAAATACTTACACAATGGTTTTTGGAGCATTTACAATTGCATTTATTGCATGGATTATTGCAGGTTTTTCTATTGCATTTGGAACGATTGACGGTTCAATGAATCAATTTATGGGAGGATTCGCCCATGTAATGTTAGAAGGTATTAACTGGAAAGATTTAGCAAGTATTGAATTAGGACAACTTTATCCTAAATTTATTTTTATAGTTTTTCAAGGTACTTTTGCTGCAATTACGGTAGCTATCGTATCTGGTGCAGTTATTGAAAGAATGAAATTTTCTACTTGGATGATTTTTGCCGGAGTTTGGACAATTGTTGTTTATGCTCCTATTGCTCACATGGTTTGGGGAGGAGGATACCTTTTCAACGAAGGAGCTCTCGATTTTGCTGGAGGAACTGTTGTACATATGAATGGTGGTTTAGCCGGTCTTGTTCTTGCTGTACTTGTAGGTAAAAGAGCTGGTTATTCAAAAGTTGCAATGAAGCCTGTTAGTATTATTTTAACAGCTGTTGGTGCTGGTTTATTATGGTTTGGTTGGTATGGATTTAATGCAGGTTCTGCATTTGGTGCAAATGCAATAGCAGGTGTTGCATTTCTTACAACAACAATAGCAGCATCAGTTGCTACAATTACATGGTTAGCAATAGAAGCTTTAATATTTAAAAAACCCACTCTTTTAGGTGCTGCATCAGGAGCTATTGCTGGATTAGTTGCTATTACTCCAGCTGCTGGTTTTGTAAGCGTTTTAGGAGCATTTATTATTGGGATTGTTGGAGCAATAATTGCTTTCTTTGGAGTTGCTACTCTTAAGAAAAAACTTGGTTACGATGATAGTTTGGATGCATTTGGGATTCACTTCCTTGCTGGTTTATGGGGAGCAATTGCAACTGGTATTTTTGCTTTAAATGATAAAGAACTTTTATGGACGGGTCCACTAAAAGATGCAGATGATAGAGTAGGACAAATTTTTGTTCAATTTGAATCTGCTTTAATTGTTGGTGTTTATACATTAATAGGAACAGTTGTTGTTTATTATATTGCATCTGCACTTACAGGTGGAGCTAGAGTAAATGAAGAAAAAGAGAGTCAAGGGTTAGATGAATCAATACATGGTGAGCGTGGATTTAACCTATAAAAATAGATAAGGAGAAAAAATGAAAAAGATAGAAGTAATAATAAAACCATTTAAACTAGAAGATGTAAAAGATGCATTGGTTGAAGTTGGAATAACAGGGATGAGTGTTTATGATGTAAAAGGATATGGAAGACAACAAGGACATAGTGAGCTTTACAGAGGTGCTGAATATGTAGTGGATTTTTTACCAAAAATCAAAATAGATGTGGTAGTAAAAGATGAAATGGTTGAAGCCGTGATAAATGCAATAGTAAATTCAGCAAAAACTGGAAAAATTGGTGATGGGAAAATATTTGTTTCATCTTTAGACGAGGTTATTAGAATAAGAACTCAAGAACGAGGTAGTGAAGCCGTTTAATTATTCACAAAAAGTAAAAGGATTTTTCCTTTTACTCTTTTTTTATTTCACTACTTAATTTCTTCAAAAAAATCTTCAGAAAATTATATTTATATTCTTGACATTCTTTTCTAAAAGTTATATTATTTCATAAATGACTGACGGTCATTCATTATTTAAAAGGTATTTTATGGCTAGAATAATAGATAAAGATGAAAAGAGATGTGATATCGCATTGGCTTCCATTAAACTTTTTTGTGAAAAAGGAATTCAGCAAACAAGTATTGATGAAATAGCGAAAAGTGCAGGTGTTGCAAAAGGAACAATATATCTTTATTTTAAAAATAAAGAAGAGATAGTTTTTACTATTTGGGATATTATAAGTCAACAACACCACGAAGCTTTTCAACAACGAATTACAGAAAATATGAGTACAAAAGAAAAAATTTTAGAATATTTTAACTTTAGTGAATGTCAAGAAGAGTTTGATAAAGAGCAAATACTAATACTTTTTCAACATTTTGTAAGTTCAATGCTTATTGATAAAACTCAACTTTACACGGATTATTTTGAAAGTTTTTTTCAAAAGGATTATGATTTTATTTCTAATTGTTTACTTGAGGGTACTCAAAAAAGTGAATTCTCTATTGACAATATAGATATGTTAACAAATACAATAATTATGTTTTTAAAAGGTTTATTAGTTAAATCAAAAGCCTCAAATATGGGATTTTATGAGACTCAAATTAATCTTAATAAACATATTACTTATTTACTTGAACAATGTACAAAGGAAAAACTATGAAAAAACTACTATTTTTTTATCTTTTTTCACTTTTTAGTTTTGCTGGAAATTTAGATCAACTTTTAAATTTTGCAGAACAAAATAAAAAAGTGGAAGCATCTCGTTATACTTTAGAAGCATCAAAAGAAAAAGAGTATGGCACAAAAAGTGGATATTTACCAAATTTAAGTTTAGGTGCTAATCAAACTTTTAATCAAGAAAAAAATATCTCAACTCCTGAAAAAAGCACAACTGGTTTTGCCTCACTTTCATTTACAGTTTATGATGGAGGGAAAAGAGAAGCATCTTTTGAACAACAACAAGCACTTGTAAAATCTGCAACTTTTTCATTGGCTTCAATACAAAATAATATTTCATTAGATGTGGTTTATTACTATTACAATTATTTAAGCACTTTCTCAAGTAAAGAATCAACTCTTCAAAAAATGGAACAACTTGAAGCGCAACGCTATCGTTTAGAAAAGTTTTTATCAGTAGGAACTATCACGGCTGATGAATTGCAAAAAATTGTATCTTCAATTGAACAAACAAAAGTTGATTTATTAACATTAGATAACACCCTAAACAATATTTCTAATACTTTAGAATATTTAACCGGACAAGAAGTACTCGTAGAAAAAGGTTCTACTTTAGTTTTTAAAGAAACAAAAAATGAAGAAACAAAGCGTTTTGATATTTTAGCACTTGAACAAAGTACTCAAAGTAGTAAAGCTGAATCAAAGATAGCAAAAGCACCAAACAAACCTACAATATTAATCCAAGATACATATTCTCAGTATGACTTTGATTATCCAGTTGCTACAAATAATTTGGATCATCAAAATAGTATTCAACTTTCATTAGAGTGGAAAATTTTTGATTTTGGTTCTACATCTGCCAATGCACAAGCTGCTTATTTAAACTATTTATCTAAAAATAGTGAATTAGAATATGAAAAATATAAAGCAAAAGCTAGTTTTAAAAGTGCTCAAAATAGCTATAAAACTTCAATAGCTAAAATAGAAGCTGCAAAAGCAAAACTTCAAGCTTCTGAAATGACTTATGAATTAATCAAAAAGAAATTCCAACAAGGAATTGTGGACAATGTTAGTTATCTTGATGCATTAAGTGATAAATTTAACTCAAATTCTCAACTACAAACAGCCCTAAATGAAGTTGAATACCAAAAAGCAGTATTACTTTATGAAATGGGCGAAAATATTAAAGGAGCTATCCAATGAAAAAAATTCTTATACTTACACTATTTATATTTCAAGCCTTATTTGCAGAAGAAATTTATGCAACATTTGATGTAGTTAGTGAAAAAAAATCAGAACTAGGTCTTTCTGTATCAGGTATTATTTCAACATTAAATGTAAATGTTGGAGATAAAGTTAAAAAAGGTGATTTACTTCTTTCTTTAAATAATTCTCAAGAAAAAGTTGAATATGAAACTGCTCGAAAAAATGCTGAACACTCGGCTAAAATCTATGAAAGATACGCAAAAATATCAGATGTTATAGATAAAGAAAAGATGGAAAACTATCTTTATGATAGAGATATTACTCAATTAAATGCCCAAAATAAAGAAATAGTTTTGAGAAAAACAGAACTAAGAGCGCCTTATGATTTAGTTGTTAGTAAAAAAAATATAGATTTAGGTTCAATTGTTTTAGCTTCTCAAACAAAACTTATTGATGTTATTGCTTTAGATGATGTAAAACTTGTTTTAAAATTTGATGAAAAATATTGGCAAAAACTAAAAATCGGGCAACTTTTTACTTATAAAGTTGATGGTAGTGATAAAATTTATGAAGGCAAAATCTCAAAAATTTATCCAACAATTTTAAACGAAACTAGAGAAATGCAAGCAGAAGTTAAAACAAAAGATCTTATGCCAGGCCTTTTTGGTAATGGCACAATTAAAGCAGAGTAAATTATGTATAAATTAGCTATTAATCGCCCAATCACAACTTTGATGGGTGTTTTGACATTTATTGTTTTTGGATTGATGTCATATAACACTATGCCTATTAATCTTTTCCCAAATGTCGATTTTCCTGTTGTTACCATACAAACTACATATAAAGGTGCTGATCCATCTACTGTTGAAACAAAAGTTACAGATAAAATTGAAGAAGCTGTTTCAGGAGTTGATGGAATTGATAAACTTATGTCAACAAGTTACGAAGGTTTTAGTGTTGTAACTGTTCAATTTAAACTTACAAAAAATTTAGATGAAGCAACAAATGATGTAAGAGATAAAATTGGTGCAATAAATCTTCCAACAGAAGTTGATAAACCAATAGTAAAAAAACTAGGAGCAACAGGAGCTGTTATTAGTCTTTTTATTGCTTCAAGTGGTGAAGATACAACTGCTTTAATGAGACTTGCAGATGAAAAACTCAAACCTCAATTACAAAGAATAAAAGGTGTTGGTGAAGTTAATATTTTAGGATACCAAGATAGAGAAATTCGTATTTTTATAGATCCTTTTTTACTTAATAAATATAATCTAACATCTGCTGATGTAAGTAGTATTATTCAAAAACAAAACATAAAACAAGGTGTTGGAAAACTTGTTAATCAAAACCAAGAAATAATTATTAAAGCTCAAGGTGATGCTCAAAACATTGAAGAAGTTGGTGAATTATTGGTAAAACCAGGTGTTAGATTAAAAGATATTGCAACAATAAAAGATGGCTTAAGTGATGCAAAAAGTTTTTCTTCTTTTAATAAACAACAAGGTGTAACTTTAGAAGTAAAAAAAATAGCAGGTGAAAATGTTTTAAGTATTATTCAAGGAGTTAAAAAAGTACTTCCAAAACTTCAAATATTAGCTGGTGAAAAAACAGAAATTAAAATATTACAAGATCAATCTGAAAAAATCATGGTAAATATTAACAATGTACGATTTGACCTTATTTTTGGTGCATTTTTAGCTGTTCTTATTGTTTTTCTTTTTTTACGAAATGTAACTGCAACTATTGTATCAGCTTTAGCAATTCCAACTTCAGTTATTGGAACTTTTGCAATTATTGATGCTTTAGGATATGACTTAAATCGTTTAACTCTTATTGGACTTACCCTTGCTATTGGGATATTTATTGATGATGCGATTGTTGTTATTGAAAATATTACAAAAAAGATGGAACAAGGAATGGAGCCATTTAAGGCTTCTTTTGAGGGAGTAAAAGAAGTTGCCTTTTCTATTTTAGCAATCTCTTCTGTTTTATTGGCGGTTTTTATTCCTGTTGCATTTATGGATGGAATTGTTGGAATGTTTTTTAACTCATTTGCAATGACTGTTGCTTCTGGTATTGTGATTTCATATCTTGTGGCAATTATGTTTATTCCAAGTATTGCAGCACGAGTTTTAACTGCAAAAGAAACCCGTTTTTATCATGCAACGGAACCTATTTTAAAAGCAATTGATAAAGCTTATGTTTGGATACTTAAACCTTTAATAAAATATAAAACTTTAACTATTATCTTTACAATTGCTCTGTTAGTTGCTTCAACTACTTTAAAAGTTGGGATGTCATTTTTACCAATGCAAGATAATGCAGAGTTTCAAATCACTATAAAAGCACCCGTTGGAATTAATTTAGAAGCTATGAAAAATATTATTACACCATTAGATGATATGTTAAAAGAGGATAAAGATATTTTATATTCTATTGCATCAATTGGTTATAACTCAGCACAAGAGTTACATAAAGGAAGAATTTATGTGAAACTAAAAGCATTGGGTGAAAGAAAACAAACACAAGAAACGATTATTCAATATTATAGAGATAAACTTTCTTCAATAAAAGATATGATAATCTCAGTAGAAAAAGTGGATGATTTTAACACAGGAAGCACAACAGCACCTGTTCAAGTAGTAATTACAGGTGATAAACTTGAAGAACTTGATATTGCATCTACTAAATTAATGTCATTACTAAAAGAAACTCCTGGTATTGTAGATGTAGATAGAGATTTTGAAAATGGAAAACCAGAAATTAAAATTGGAATCTTAAGAGAAAATGCTCAAAGAGTAGGAGTTAGTGTTGAACAAATTGCTTCAATTTTAGGAACAGCATATTCAAGTGATAGTGCAGTTTCATATTACGAAGATAACGGAAGACAATTTGATATTACAGTTCGTTTAAAAGATGATTTTAGAAGTTCTTTGGATGATTTGAAAAAATTACAAGTTCGTAATTCAAATGGTCAGTTTGTTGCCCTTGAGGGATTACTTGAAATAAAAGAGAGTTTTGGAAATGCGTCAATAAATAGATTTGATAGGGAAAGAAAAGTACTTGTAACTGCAAATATTTTTAATACTTCTCTTGATAAAATTGTTGAAGTTATCAACTCAAAAATGGGTGAGATTTTGCCTAAAGGATATAATTATAGATTCACAGGTGATGTTGAAAATATGCAAGATACAAGTAAAGCTTTTGGTGCAGCTATTCTTTTAGCTGTAATTTTGATTTATCTTATTTTAGCAGCATTATATGAATCAATTATTCAACCTTTTATAATTATGATTTCAATGCCTTTATCTTTTACAGGTGTTATGGTTGCTTTATATTTAACTGGAAATTCTTTTAGTTTATTTGTAATGATTGGTATTATCTTACTTCTTGGAATGGTTGGGAAAAATGCAATTTTAGTTGTAGATTTTGCAAATCGAGCAATAAAAGATGGAAAAAGTATTGATGATGCGCTTTTAGAAGCAGGAGAAAAACGACTAAGACCTATTTTAATGACAACATTTGCCATGATAGGAGCAATGATTCCACTAGCTTTTGGAAGTGGAGCAGGACATGAAAGTAATGCACCAATGGCATTGGCAATTATTGGAGGACTTATTAGTTCAACTATTTTGACACTATTAGTTGTTCCTGCTATTTATAAATTTATGTATCCTCTTGATGCATGGCTTAGAAAATGGTATGAAAAAGGCAAAATTCAAGACTAAACTTTTTAATAAAGGAGTATTTAATTACTCCTTTATCCTTTAAAAATTCCGTAATTTCTTATATAATCTAATATATTAATAATATATATCATATATAAATAAATAATTTGATATAATTCAAATCTATAAAATATATTATTATATAGAAATATATAGAAAAAATAGGATAATTCATGTCATTAGTTGTTTATAGTATAAAAGGCGGTGTTGGAAAAACCACTTTATCAGTTCAAATCTCTCAAATGTTAGATTTTACTTATGTCACAAATGATTCTCACTCTTCAGCACATAATTTAATGCCTGAGGAAAAAGGATTTTTAGTATCATATGAAGAGTATGAAGAAATACCTTATGATGAAAAAGTTGTTTACGATTTTGGTGGATTTAAAGATACGAGAATAAATGATATTATAAAAAAATCAAATAAAATACTTATACCGACACTTACCTCAATTGTTGATGTTCAAGCAACAATTGCAACATTAAAAGATATTATAGAAATAAATAAAAATATAATTATTGTTATTAATAGAGCAAAAAACAATAATAAATCAACTGACTTAAAAGAATATTTATTAGAAGAAATAGAAAAATTATATGGGGAAGTTGATATACCAATAATTTTTGTAAGAGAATCTTCAGTTCTTGAAGATTCTTTATTTGATTGTGAATATGTAGAAACAAAAGCTGGAAATAATAGATTTAAAAGACATATTTATAGAAATGCCATTGAAGATATGATTGAACTAAGAAAGATATTGGAGAAATAAATGGGATATGCAGATAAATTAAAACAAAATTCTTCAAAGATTCAAACTGATGAAAAGGTTTTAGAAGAAAAAGTTATCAAAAAAAAGATACTAGGAAGACCAGTAAAAGCTAAAAATGAAGTAAGAAATACAGCAATCCCAATCGCATTAAATCAATTAGAAAAAAAATGGATAGAAAATCAAGCATCTATAATGTCAAAAGAAATTGGACTTAAAATTACTACATCAGCATGGATGAGAATGACTTTATTGAAAAATATGAATAGTGAAAGTGACTATTTATAGTTTGAGTAGAATAAAAAGAGATTAATGGGAGGGATCGTTCAAAATTTTGTGTCAAACAGGTAAAATAAACAATACCAAAGGACACAAAGATGAAGATAGAAATAGATGTAGAGCAATTTGCTCGTGATATAAAAGCTGGTAAAAGTATCGGTGGAGC
>NZ_MUXE01000012.1 GCF_003063245.1 Arcobacter caeni
TTCATCGCCGATAATACTGCCGGGTCCCCTGGTGGAAACGTAGGCCGCTGCCAGCTCTTGAGTTTTTTTACAAAGCTTTTTCTTATTTGAACTTATTATTAGTTCTTTTAGGAAGAAGCTTTTTTTTAGTCTACTCTTTTACCCGCTTCATCTTTTACTTCTTTACTTTGCTTTTTATTCTTTACTTTGCTTTTTATTCTTTTATTACTCTTCTTTCGATACAATCTCATCTGGTATATATTACATTACAGGATTTTTTTTGGAAAAGTTTTATTATAGTTATGATTTATTTAAAGATGATACACAGATTTTAGTAAATAAATGTAGAGATTTTGAACCTGATGTTTTATTAGCAGTTGCGCGAGGTGGATTAACGCTTTCTCATTTAATGGCACAAGCAATGAATATAAAAAAATTATATTCTTTAAATTCTATTCATTATGATGGTGAAGTAAGATTGGATACATTTAATATTTTTAATATTCCAGATATTTCACATTCAAAAAAAGTTTTGATTATTGATGATATTGTTGATTCAGGTGAAACAATGAGGGAAATTTTAAAGATTTTAAAAGAAAAATTCCCGAATATTGAATTTAAATTAGCAACTTTATTTTATAAAACTACAGCTGTTATAAAACCAGATTTTAGCGTTAGAGAAGCTAATACTTGGATTGACTTTTTTTGGGAAGTTGATGTTAAATAAATTACTTTAGGATATAGATAATAATGATATTAAATAATAAAATTAAAATATTTTTAGCTGTTGCATCTTTTATGATGGCATTAGCTATTAGCTTGGGTGCTTTTGGTGCGCATGGCTTAAAATCTATACTTGATGAGTATATGTTAAAGATATATCATACAGGTGTTGAATATCACTTTTATAATACTTTTGGACTTTTTATAGCTACTTTTCTTTATGCTTTAAAATCTAATTCAAAAAAAATATATATAGCTATTTGGCTTATAATTATTGGAATGTGTATATTTTCATTTTCTTTATATCTTTTAGCTGTTTTATCAATGCCAATTTTAGGAGCGATTACGCCAATTGGTGGCTCTTTATTGATTATTGCATGGATCATGATAACTTACGAAATTTTAAGACCTTAAATGAAAACTTTTACTATTTTAGGTGCTGGTTGGTTAGGTTTTGAACTTGCTAAAGTATTAAAGAGTAAGTATAAAATAAAAGTTTCTTCAAGAAATATTGAAAAACAAAAAATATATGAAGAAGAAGGATTTACTTCATATATTTTAAATGAGAATAATTTGAATTTTTTAGATGAATTATTAGATACTAATTATTTATTTATTAATTATCCACCTTCTAAATTTGAGAATTATTTAGGTTTTTTAGAAAAAATTTTTAATCATGTAAAAATAAAAGATATTGAGAAAATTATATTTATAAGTTCTACTTCAATTTATCCAAATATTTTAGGTAATTTTGATGAAAAATATAAAATAACTGATTCAAGTTCTAAAATAGTATTTGATGCTGAGGAACTTATAAAAAATAAAAGTAATATAATTTTTAGAGTTTCTGCACTTGTTGGAGATAATAGATATTTTGGAAAAAGAAGTGCAAATAAAATAGTTGAATTTCCAGATAGTTTAATAAATTTTGTTCATAGAAATGATGTGATTAGTGCAACTAAATTTGTAATTGAAAATAATTTAACTGGAACTTTTAACCTTTGTTCTAAAGAACATCCTACAAAAAAAGAAATTTATAGTTTTAATTCAAAAAAATATAATTTTGATATTCCAATATTTTTGGATAATAATTTCTTTTTAGATAGGAAAATTGATGGTTCAAAAATAGAAAAGTTAGGCTTTAAATATAAATATAATAATGTATTTATATTTTAATTTTTTAAATCTTGTTTTACCAGAAGCTTTACATATAAATGTTAAAATCTAAAATCAATAAATAATAAACTAAAAAAGGAATAACTATGGCAGTTAAAGAACATCAATTTGATATTTCAGCAAAACTTGATATGCAAGAGGTTAAGAATGCAGTAATTCAAGCTCAAAAAGAAATTGATACTAGATATGATTTTAAAGGTATTTCAAAAGAATTAGATTTAAATGTTGGAGCTAAAACTTTAACATTAATTAGTACAAGTGATAGTAAAATAGATGCAATGAGAGATATATTAATTTCAAAAATGAATAAAAGAGGTATTTCTATTAATTCTCTTGAAGAGTTAAAAAAAGAAGATTCAAGTGGTGGAAATAGAAAATATTCTTATAAAATAATAGATAGCATAGAAAAAGATGAAGCAAAAAGAATTCAAACAGAAATAAAAGGTTTGAAATTAAAAGTATCAGCTGTAAATCAAGGTGATGAAATAAGAGTTACTGGAAAAAATATTGATGATTTACAAAATATTATGAAACACTTAAAGTCACTTGATTTTAAAGCTCCTTTAGTTTTTGATAACTTTAAATAAATATACACACTTAATAAACAAAATTAGCTTATAATAAAAAACAATTTATTAGGATTTATTATGAAAGTTTTGTTACTAGAAGATGATGTTGCATTAAGTGATTTATTAAATGAACATCTTGAAGATAAAGGTTTTGAAGTAACTTTGTGTACTAATGGACAAGTTGCTTTAGAAGCTTTAATTGAGCAAAAGTTTGATATTGCTTTGCTTGATATTAATACTCCACAAATTAGTGGAATAGATGTTTTAAAAACTATTAGAAAAGAGTATAAAAATAATACTCCTGTTATTATTCTAACAGCTTATCAAGATACAAAACATTTAAAAGAATCATTTGAAAATGGCGTTGATGATTATATTAAAAAGCCTTTTGATTTAGAAGAATTAGATCAGAGGATTTTAAAACTTTGTAGACAATTTTTTATTAATCAAGATAATAAAATAGAAATCGATAAAAATCTATTTTTTGAACCAGAATCATGTCAAATTTTTAAAGATGATAAAATAATAAATCTAGCTTTAAAAGAAAGAGATATTTTGAGATATTTTTGTACTCATAAAAATAGAGTAATTTCAAGTGATGAATTATTACAAAATATTTGGGTTTATGATGAAATGCCTACAGATGCTACTATTCGAGTTTATATTAAAAATCTTAGAGAAATTATTGGTAAAGAAAAAATAACAACAATTCGTTCAGTAGGGTATAGATTTGAATAATGATGAAAAAAAAGCTTTAAGAAATTTTTTATTTATTTATGTTAGTTCAACAATTTTTCTTGTTAGTGTAATTTTATATGTTTATTATCAAAATGAATTAAAAATGGCGCATGATTCTTGTACTATGGAACTTAAAAATGCTTCTATGCAGATTAAAGCAGAAATTTTAGATAAGTATATGAAGAAAAAAGATTTTATTCCTCAAAAGTTAGCAAAAGAAAATATTAAATATGCACTTTTAGATAAAGATAAAAATATTATTTTTTCATATTTAGATGAAAGATTTCAAGTTGATTATTCTAAAAATATTTATGAAAATAGTTTTTATAACTATTTCATAACTACTCTTGATGAAGAAAATATTCCTATTAAATATATAATTATGGAAAGTTGTCAAGTAGTTAGTGATAAAAATAATATTAAAATATTAATACTTATAAAACTGATTATTAGTTCAATATTTATAGCTTGTGTTGGTTATTTATTGTCAAAAATTTTATTAAATCCTGCAAGAAAAAGAGTTGAATCAATGGATAAATTTATAAAAGATTCAGCCCATGAATTAAATACACCTATTACAGTTTTAATGACTTCTGTTTCAATGTTGAAAAGTGGAAAAAATCCTGAAAAAATGATGAAATATATTTTAAGTAGTTCTAAGCAGATTTCTCAAATATATAATGATATTCATTTTTCTGCTTTTAATGAGATAAATGAAGATGTTTTTGAAGAGTTTGATTTAAAAGATTTGGTTGCTGAGAGTACGGATTATTTTAATGATATTTCTATTACAAAAAATATTCAGATTAATTCGAATCTTTTTAGTTGTTTTATAAAAATGGATAAAACAAAAACTCAAAAATTAGTAAATAATTTAATTTCAAATGCAATTAAATATAGTTATAAAGACTCTATCATTGAAGTTACTTTAAAAAATAATATTTTGATCGTAAAAGATTTTGGAAGAGGAATAAGTAAAGAGGAAGAAAAAGAGATTTTTAAAAGATATAAAAGAGGAAATAATAACGAAGGTGGTTTTGGAATAGGTTTAGATATTGTAAAAAGAATTTGCAATGAATATAATTTACTTCTAGATTTAAAATCACAATTAAAAAAAGAGACGGTGTTTAGTGTTGATTTTTCTTCAATTGTAAATAAAAAGTAAATTGAATTATTTTTTTGTTAGAATACAAAAAATTTAAAAGATTAAAAATGATAAATGTAATTGAAAATTTAGAAATAAGTGAATTAAAAGATACAAAATTTATTCATCCAATAAAAGTGACTTTTAATCAAAATGGAAAAGATAAAACTTGGGAAGCTGTAAGAAGCCATAATAGTGTGGCAATTCTTTTATATCATATTGAAAAAAAAGCTTTTTTACTTGTAAAACAGTTTCGTGTTCCCATTTTTTTAAATGATAATTCTAAAACATTTACTTATGAATTATGTGCTGGATTAGTTGATAAAGATAAATCTTTAGAAGAAATAGCTCAAGAAGAAATTGATGAAGAGTGTGGGTATCATGTAAAAATAGATGATATTTTAAAAATAACTTCATTTTATACAAATGTTGGAATAAGTGGAGCTTGTCAATATTTATTTTTTGCTAAAATTGATGAATCAATGAAAATTCATGATGGTGGTGGAATAAATGATGAACAAATAGAAGTTATGTTTTTGCCAATTGAACAAGGTGAAGAATTTATTTTTGATGAATCAAAAGCTAAAACACCTGGTTTAATGTTTAGTTTTTATTGGTTTTTTAAAAATATAGAAAAATTAGGAGTTAAATGAAATATATATATGTAATTTTCTTACTTCTTAGTTCACTTCTTTTTGCTAATGAAGTTGAACAAAATCAATTAGAAAACAAACAACCAGAAGTAAATCAACCAGAACAAAAACAGCAAGAAGATTTAATGGATATTAATAATTCTTTTATTACAAAATATGAATATGGAAAAATGCTTTATAATAATCCAAGAGGAATAGGGTGTAATAGCTGTCATGGAAATGATGCGAGAGGAAGAAAAATGGTTGATTTTAAACATCAACTATTTGATAAAAAAGTTTACAATTGTACTTTAATTATTCCTGATATAAAAAGTATAGATTATGAAACTTTTTCACAGAAAGTAAATACTAAAAAGAATATAAATTTAAAATTTGAAAAAGAACAGGTTTGTGAAAAATTAATTCATAATGCTAATGTTATGCCAACATATTTCTTGGTTGAAGAAGAGATAGAAGCTATCTTTTATTATATACAAAATATGAAAAAATAGGATTATCTGGAAAAAGCTATTCCTAATCCTACTTTATGAACTTCTCGATCATAGTCAATTAAATTATTTCCATAACCTGAGAAAACTTGAAATATTCCATAGGTATCCGTTGCATATAAAAAGTCTGGTAATGGAAAAGTCCAATTTAATTCTGCTGAACCTTTATTTGAATCATTGAAATCAAGATTATTTCGTAAAGTTAATTCAAAAGTATGTTTTTTATAAGCATATAAAAAAGTTAAATCACCATTTCCATAATAATCTTCAATATTTGGATTATCATCATCTGCACTATCTTCAGGGAGTCTATACCAAACTTTTGGAATTATAAATAAATTTGAGAGTTGAAAATAACCTTCTAAATAGACTCTATTCCATGATCTTGATAATTCATCATTCTTTCCATTTGAAACATGGTTTAATGCAACTTTATAACCTTTTAAAGTGCTGGTACTTTTGTATGGAAATTGTATGAATACTTCAGGTTCATAATTTGTTTCTCTAAAAGGAGAAGAGTGTTCTCCTGTTTGCCAAAATGATTTTTGAGTATATGCAGCTGAAATTGATTCATTAAGTCCAAAGAAATTATATGAGATAGGTTTTTCTAAACTTATTTGGAAATTTGTTTCAAATGCATTTTGATCTTTTGGTGTATTTAATTGGTAGGTTGCAGGAAGAATATAATTTTTTTTATAAGGATAAAGACCAAAATCACTTGTAATTATTTGCTTTAGATTTTCATCTGTTTCTTTATCATTAACCTTATCTATTTGATTTTGATAAAAAGCTTTTTTCATATTAGTAAATGATTCAACTTTATGTTCATTATTTTTTGATAAATCAACTAAATATCTATCTTCTTGATTATTTTTTGGAAGATTTAAATCAGCAGCTTTTTTGTATAAAAGCATAGCTTCTTTATAGTTTCCTTGATTTTCTAAATCTTGAGCTTCCTGATAAATCTTATTTATATCATTACTCAAACATAAAGTACATATAAATAAGGGTAAAAATTTTTTCATGATTTGCCAATCTTATTTTTTATTACATTCTACATTAAAAAAAATTATAAACCTATTTTATACAATCTAAAAGAGTTTAAATGATATAATCGACCAAAATTTAGAGAAAAAGGTTAAGAAAAGATGCTTGTAGCGCCTTCTATATTATCAGCTGATTTTGGAAATCTGGCAAATGAAATAAAAGCAATTTGTGATGGTGGATGTGATTTAATTCATGTTGATGTAATGGATGGACATTTTGTTCCAAATATGACTATTGGACCTGTTGTTGTAAATCCTGTTGCCAAAGTTGCTACTAAACCTCTTGATATTCATTTAATGGTGGAAGATAATACATTTTTTGTGGAATTATTTGCTCCTTGCAAACCTTTATATATTTCTTTTCATATTGAAAGCGAAAATCATCCTCATAGACTTATTCAAAAAATTAGAGATTATGGAATAAAACCAGCAATTGTTTTAAATCCTCATACTCCTCCTGAAGCTATAGAATATTTACTTGAAGACTTAGATATGGTTTTATTAATGTCTGTAAATCCAGGATTTGGTGGACAAAAATTTATTCCATCTGTTATTGAAAAAGCAAAAAAATTAAAAGAATTAATAAATAAAAAAAATCCAAATTGTTTAATCCAAGTTGATGGTGGAGTAAATGACAAAAATATCCATGACTTAAAAGAAGCTGGAGTTGATGTTGTTGTTGCAGGATCTTATGTATTTGGAAATGATGATTATTCAAAAGCCATAAAAAGTCTGCAGGTATAAAAAATGAGAGTAAAAATTTGTGGAATTACAAATTTACAAGATGCTCTTGATGCTATAAATACGGGTGTTGATGCTTTAGGTTTTGTTTTTTATGCAGATTCTCCAAGATATATAACACCTTTAAAAGCTAAAGAAATAGTTGATAAACTTCCTCCTTTTGTGCAAACAGTTGGACTTTTTGTAAATGAAAATGAAAATTTTATAAATGAAGTTTGTTCTGAAGCAAAAATGCAATTAGCTCAAATAATTGATGATAATGATATATTAGATTATGAGTTATTAGAAGTGAAATCTGTAAAAGTAATAAGAGTGAAATCACAAAAAGATTTAAAGAATCTAAATAATGATTATTATTTATTAGATGCTTTTGTTGATGGTTTTGGTGGAGTTGGTAAAAGAATTGCTTTAGAGTGGTTTGAAGATATTGATTGTTCAAGATTTATTCTTGCAGGTGGTTTAACTTCATCAAATTTAAAAGAGTTAAATAATTATGGTTTTTATGGAGTTGATGTAAGTTCAGGTGTTGAAGAATCAAAGGGGAAAAAATCTAAACAAAAAATGATAGATTTTGTAAAAGAGGCTAATGAAATCAAATAGAAGGATTATTCCCAAACCTCAATTTAAGTTACAAAATATTCTACAAAGATTACTAAAAGAACCGATTTTATATACTGAATTTCTTGATTTATTAAAAGAAGCAACGGATTCTCTTTATGAAACTCCTGAACTTGAATTTGAATTACTTTTATCAAATGGTTTACCTTTGGAATTTGATGGAGATTTTGTTTATTTAAAAACGACAAAAACACCAATAGAAGAACAAATTTTTTGTATAGTTGATATTGAAACAAATGGTGGAAGTGCAAGAAATGGCTATCAAATAATCGAATTAGGTGCTGTTAAATATAAAAATGGTGAGATTATTGGTAAATTTGAATCTTTAGTTCACGCAAGAGAGATTCCACCTTATGTTCAAGAAGTTACAAAAATTAATCTAAAAATGCTTGAAGATGCTCCTCGATTAGAAAAAGTATTAAAAGAATTTAAAATATTTTTAGAAGATGATGTTTTTATAGCCCATGATATAAAATTTGATTATACTTTTATTTCTGATTCTTTTGAGAAATTTCATTTGGGTAAACTTTTAAATAGAAAAATTTGTTCTATTGATTTGGCAAAAAGAACTATTGAATCTGAAAAATATGGTTTGAGTTTTTTAAAAGAAGTTTTAAATATTCAAGTTGATAATCACCACAGAGCTTATTATGATGCTTTAACAACAGCCATAGTTTTTGAAAAAAGTTTGTTAAATATTGATAGTTCTAAGATTAAAACGGTTGAGGATTTAATTGCTTTTTCAAAAAGTGATAGTATTATAAATAATCAAAAAAAAGAGATTAAAAAAAATGTTTAACCAAGAAAATTATATTGAAGTTCTAAATTTTGTAGCAGCATCTCACGGGAATCAAAAGACTCCAAATGGATTGCCTTCTCTTGCTCATATAACTTGTGTAACAATGGAAGTTATAAATGCATGTGAGAAATCTCAGCTTGATGAAAAAAAAACAGATTTTGCTATTTCATGTGCCTTATTACATAATATTATTGAAGATACAAATATTACTTATGATGAATTATATGTAAAATTTGGAGAGGATATTGCTAATGGCGTTGAAGCTTTAACAAAAGATAAAACTTTAAATTCAAAACAAGAACAACTAAAAGATAATATTGAAAAATTACTTGCACAACCTTATGAAGTTCAAATGGTTAAATTGGCCAATAGAGTTACAAATTTAGGAACTCCTCCCGAAAATTGGGATAATGAAAAAATAATAGCTTATAAAAAAGAAGCTAGTTTTATTTTATCTTGTTTAGGAAATTCAAATATTTATTTAGCAAAAAGATTAAAAGAGAAAATTGAAAATTATAGTAAGTATATAAAAGAGTAAAACAGAGGTTAAATAACCTCTGTTTTTTAGTTAGTTTCTTGCGCTTCTTTAGCGTATTTAAGACCTAAATCGAATGCTTTGTTATTTATTGCATGTACTTTTTCAGGTACTTTTGAAAGCATTGTATTTCTTAGAACATCATTTGAAACAGTTTCACCTGTAAAATAATTAGCCATTGCTAATGCTAAAACTGATTGCGTAATAACATTTCCTACTTCTTCTTTTGCAATAGTAATAATTGGAATCTCATAGATTTTCCATTTTTTTCTATCTTCTTGTGTTGGAGTAACAAGATTTGGTTCAACAACAATAACTCCACCTTCTTTTACACCATTTTTGAATTGATCATAAGAGATTTGTGCAACTGATAACATGAAATCGATTTCACCATCATTTGCATAAGGATATAAAATTTCATCATCTTGAAGAGTAATATCAACAACAGTTGGTCCACCTCTTACTTGAGATGTATAAGTAGCTGTTTTTAAACCATATCCACCATCATTGATTTTTGCAGCTGCAAAAATTGATCCTGCAAGAAGTACACCTTGTCCACCAACACCTGTAAATCTCATTAATGTTTTATTTATTGCCATGTGTAACTCCTTATAATTGAACCATAGTTTTATTTTTATGAGCTTCTTTTACTTTTTCATAAGCTTCACAATATTCCATTGCTTCAGTATCTTGTTTTAAAATACCAGTAGGGAAAATACCTTTTTGCTCAGCTGGTTCTAATTTTTCAAATTTAGCTTTACCCATAGAAATAGAATCAATCCACTCTAAGTTAGCCATAGCTGTTGCCATTTTATTTTTTCTTCCTAAGTTAACATGACAGTTAGAGAATACTTCAACAAATGAGAAACCTTTATGTTCAAAAGCTTTTACTAAAGTTCTTTCAAGTTTTTTAGGATCAAGCATAGTTTCTCTTGCTACAAAAGAAGCTCCTGCTGCTTCAACTAATTTACAAGCATCAAATGTTGGATCAATATTTCCTCTACTCATAGTTACAGTCCACATACCTTGTGGAGTTGTAGGTGATGTTTGAGAGTTTGTTAATCCATAAATAAAGTTGTTGATAATAATATAATTTAAGTCAATGTTTCTTCTTGAAGCATGAATTGTATGATTTCCACCAATTGCAAGTCCATCACCATCTCCACCAACAACGATAACTTTTTTATCAGGATTCGCTAATTTAATTCCTGTTGCATAAGGTAATGTTCTTCCATGAGTTGTATGAACTGTATTACAGTTGATGTATGAAGAGAATCTTCCCGAACATCCGATTCCTGAAACAACACAAACATCATCCATATTCCAACCAATTTTTTCAATGGCTCTAATTACAGATTTTAAAATAACTCCATCACCACATCCCCAACACCATAGTGTTGGCATTTTGTCTGTTCTTAAATATTCATCATAATTAAATGCCATGATTACATTCCTTTCACTTTTTCAATAATTTCTAGTGGAGATAAAGGTCTACCATTTACTTTGAATAATGTATCAAAATCTGATCTTCCACTTACTCTTTGTACTTCATCAGCAAATTGTCCCATATTTAACTCTGTAACTAATACTTTGTTAAATCTTGTCATTAATTCTTTAATTCTTTTTGCTGGACTTGGCCAAATTGTTAATGGTCTGAACATACCAACTTTGATACCTTCTTTTCTCATTCTATTGATAGCTTCTGTAACACCTAATGAAACAGAACCGTACGCAATAATCATAATGTCAGCATCTTCTAACATATATTCTTCATTTAATTCTACTTCATCTAAATGAGCATCAACTTTATTGAATAATCTTTTCATTAAAGCATCACACATATCAGCATCTTCAGTTGGGTGACCTGTTGGTCCATGGTGAAGTCCTGTAAAGTGGTATCTATAACCTTCAAACATTGGATTTAAGATAGCTGGTTCATCAGCTCCTACACCATAAGGTTTATAATCTTTTTTATCACCTGTAAATTTTCTTCTTGAAATTTTACCAGCTTTTACTTCTTCTAAATCAGGAATAATAGCTTTTCCACTCATGTGACCAATTGTTTCATCTAATAAAACAAATACTGGTTGCATAAATCTATCAGCTAAATTGAATGCTCTTACTGTTTCTGTATAACACTCTTTTAAATTACCAGGAACTAAAGTAATAGATTTAACATCTCCATGAGTTGGATTTTTTGCTTGTAAAATATCACCTTGTGCAACTCTTGTTGGAAGACCAGTTGATGGACCACCTCTCATTACATTTACAACAACTAAAGGAACTTCTGAAATATACCCAACTCCTAAATTTTCTGCTTTTAAAGAAATACCAGGTCCAGAAGTTGCAGTCATTGATCTTTTTCCAGACATTGCAGCACCAATTGCTGTACAAATACCTGCGATTTCATCTTCCATTTGGATACATGCTTGTCCTCTAGCTGGTAATGCTGAAGAAAGAACATGCATTATTTCACTTGAAGGAGTAATAGGGTATCCACCAAAAAACTCAACATCTGCGTCAAGTGCAGCTTTTGCTGCTAATTCATTTCCTGTTGAAATTAGTTCTCTTGCCATTAATTCTCCTTACGCCTCTAGTTCTCTATAATTATTTTTTATAACCGCTTCTTTTCTCTCTTTTGCATCCTCTGTAAGTTTTGCAAATTTGAACTCTTTTTTATCAGCAACATAAATCGCAAAATCAGGACATGCTAATTCGCAATCCATACAACCAATACATGATTCAGGATGAACAACCTTAATCATTGAACCTAAAGTAGAATGAACTTCTTGTCTCATAGCAAGTACACCAGCTGGACATACTGAAACACATTTGTCACATGCTTTGCATCTAGCTTCATTAACCCAAACGGGTGTATTTGCAGGAGCTTCCATATTAGACATAATTTCTCCTTAAATTATTTTAATATCAATACTTGACTTAACTCAATATATTATCGTCAAATAATAGCCTATAATAAACTCAAAGAATGTTTTATCTTTGGAATTTATAAGTTGAATTTATCTCTTGTTACATTTTGCTACAAGATAATTATGAAATTAAAAATGCTTTTATAACCTATGTTTAAGCTTAAAATATCAATCTAATTTACATATAAAAGTATGAGTTAATAATGAAATTAAAACTCAGATTTATTTAACTTAGATATAATCTCATTAAATAAAATAAGGAAGATTTTTGGTTTTATATCAGCCAATAAATGGCTATTGTTACAACAGTGATACACATTTTTTATATGGCTTTATAATTGAAAATTTAAAAAAATATAAGAGTATCAAAGGTGAATTATTAGACATTGGAAGTGGAAGTGGAATCTTAGGTTTATTAGTTGCAAAAAATTTTGAAAAACTGAAACTAAATCAGTGTGAAATACAAAAAATGTTTCAATTCTTCTCATCTAAAAACTCAGAAATAAATAAAATAAATTCAATATTATATAAAGGTTCTTTTGAAGAAATTAATTTTGAGAAAAGATTTGATATTTGTGTTTCGAATCCACCTTTTTATCATAATGATGTAATAAAAAGTGATAATGAATGTTTGAAAATAGCTAGATATAATGATTCTTTACCACTTGAAGTATTTATTAAAAAAAATGCAACTATTTTAAATAGTGAAGGAAAGTTATTTTTTTGTTATGATGTAAAACAAATAAATAATATATTATTATTATTGAGTAAATATAAATTTAATTTGGAAGCTTTGCAGTTTGTTCATCCAAAAGTTTCAAAAGATGCAACATTGATTTTAGTTTATGCAAAACGAAATTCAAAATCTTTAACAAAAATATTAAAACCATTAATAGTTTTTGATGAAAATAATGAGTTTACTTCTGAAATCCAAGATATATATATAAAATCTTCTACACATAGTATAAAGGTTGATATTGAGTAATTTAATTAAAAAAGAGGGATTTAATTTTGCCTTTGAGCCAAGTGGTTGTGATAGTTGCAAAGGAAATTGTTGTATTGGTGAAAGTGGATATATTTGGGTTAATGCAGTTGAGATTCAAGCTTTAGCTTTACATTTAAAAATTACTGCTGAAGATTTAAAAAAAAGATATTTAAATAAAATCGCCTATAAATATAGCATAAAAGAGATACAATTAGCTTCCCAGAATTATGCGTGTTGTTTCTTTGATTTGGATAAAAAACAATGTTCTATTTATAATGTAAGACCAAGTCAATGCAGAACTTTTCCCTTTTGGGATTATTTTAAAGAAAATGAAGAAGAGGTTTATAAAGAGTGCCCAGCTATACGAAGTCTTTAGTACTTTGTTTATTATTATTCTTTTTTAATGGATGTAATAATAAAACTTTGGAAGTAGAAAATCAAGAACCAATAAAAACAAAATTTGTTGAGTTAAAAACTAAAAGTTTTGAATCAGAAAATCAATATATAATTTTAGCATTAGAATCAGAAAATCAAAAGTTATATTATGATGCAATGAATTTATATTTTAAATTATTTGAAAAAACAGATAATTATGAATATTTTGTAAAATATATAGCTATATCTACACATATACAAGATTATAAGATTGTTAAAGAACAGGCTTTAAAATATTATATTGATAATATCAAAGAAGAAGAAATTATCTTAAGATTGTATACATTTGCATTATTTAAATTAGGAAATCAGAAAGAAGCTTTATTAAGTGGTCAAAAGTTAGTTAATTTATTTAAAAATGATGTAAATTATGAACTTTTGGGAACAATTTATTTACAACAAAAAGATTATTTAAAAGCTTATGAATTATTTGAGAAATCATTTGCTTTAAATAAATCTGCAAATACATTTTTTAATCTGACAAATATTCAATATTTTAATTTGTCACAAAAAACTGAAGCTATAAATAAAATAGAACAATTTATAAAAGAAAATGGTCATGATTTTAATTTATCAATACAACTTTTAACTTTTTATGAAAAAGAACAGCAAACTCAAAAAATGGTTCCTTTTTTAAAAGAGATGTATTTTGAATATAAAGAAAATGAAGAAGTTGAAATGTTTGGAAAAACTAAACTTTTGTTAATAAAATATATAGCAAAAGATAATGTTGGACAAGCAATAGAGTTTTTAGAACAAAACCAAGATGAAGATGAAATTTTATTGAATCTATATAAAATTACAAACCAACCACAAAAAGCTTATGATTTATTAGGTAAATTATATGCAAGTAGTTATAATTTTGATTATTTAGGACAACAAGCAATTATAGAGTTTGAAATGGCTGAAGATAAAAGAAAAGTATTAAATGCTGTTATTGCTAAATTTGAAAAAGTAACGCAAAATATTGATAATCATATTTATGAAAATTATTTAGCATATATATTGATTGATTTTAATGTAAATGTACAAAAAGGTGTAATTTTAGTAAAAAAAGCATTACAAGAAGAACCAAATAATGTAGCTTATATTGATACTTTAGCTTGGGGAGAATATAAACTTAAAAATTGCAAAGAAGCTTTCAAACAAATGAAAAAAGTTGTTGATGAAATTGGATTAGATGATGATGAAATAAAACTACATTGGGAAAAAATAAAGGAGTGTAAAAAATGATTTTAGATGAAATAATCGAAAAAACAAAAGAAGATTTAGAAAAGAGAAAAAAAGAGATAAGTTTAGATTTATTAGGAAGAACTTTATCTTCAAATCCTTATGCTCCAAGAGATGTAAAACCATATTTAAGATCTACAAAAGAAGAACCGATTAGGATTATTGCTGAGGTTAAAAAGGCAAGTCCTAGCAAAGGAATTATAAAAGAAGATTTTGATCCTATTTTAATAGCACAAGCTTATAGTAATAGTGGTGCAAATGCAATTTCTGTTTTAACGGAACCTCACTATTTTCAAGGAAATTTAGAGTATTTAACTGCAATTAGAAGATATGTTCCAACGCCACTTTTAAGAAAAGATTTTATTGTTGATAAATATCAAATCGTTGAAGCTTTAGTTTATGGAGCAGATTTTATTTTACTTATTGCAAAAGCTTTGGGAACAAAAGAGTTAAAAGAACTTTATGAATATGCTATTCATTTAGGTCTTGAAGTTTTAGTTGAAATTCATGACCTTGAAGATTTAACAAAAGCTATTAAAAGTGGAGCTACAATTATTGGAATAAATCATAGAAATCTTGATACTTTTGAGATGGATATGACTTTATGTGATAAATTAATTCCTTTAATTCCAAATGGAAAAATAATTGTTGCAGAATCTGGTGTTTCAAATGTTGAGACAATTAAAAGATTAAGTTCTATTGGAGCTGATGCTTTTTTAATTGGTGAACATTTTATGAGAGTTCCAAGTATTGAAGATGAGTTAAAAAAATTCAAAAATGCTTGTAACTAGAAAACTATTTAAAAGAGATATTCTTTTAAATAATTTTCAATTTTAGGAATATTATCTTTTCTACAAACCAAACAAGTTGGCATATTTGCTAACTCTTTTGGTAAACTTGTAATTTTTAAATCATTTTCATATTGGTGTTTTTTTACAATACTTAAAGGCAACAAACTTTTTCCCATTCCAGCTTTCACACAACCTAAAATTATTTCATAGTTTCCAAACTCTAAGGTTTTAAAATCTTCATCTGAACTATTTTTTAGATAGTTTTGTCCAAATTCATTATACGCACAACCATTTTTAAAAGACAAAAAAACATTTGGAGCATTTTCCATTTTTGGCTCAACAATTACTATATTTTCTTCAACTTTATTTAGAACTATTAACTCATTATTTTTTGGAACACCACTAATAAATGCAATATCGACTTTATAATCAAGTAGTTCTTTAGTAATTTCTCTTGTGGTATTTGTTATTAGTTCTAAACTCATATTTGGAAAATCATTATGAAGTTGAACTAAAAAAGGAATTATTCTTGTAGTTGCATTCGATTCTGTTGAACCAATTATTAAATGTTCTTGATTTGTGATATTTTTCATACTAAAAGTTGCAAGTTCAACTTTTTTTACAATTTCAAGAGCATAAGGATAGAGTTTTTCTCCTTCTTTACTTAAAATCACACCTTTTGGAACTCTATGAAAAAGTGAAAATCCTAAAGATTTTTCAAGTTGTTTTATTCTTGAAGTTACATTTGATTGGGCAAAATTTAATTTACTAGCAGCCTTTGTAATACTGTTTTCACGGGCAACTTCGACAAATACTTTTAATAAACTTGAATCCATATCTCTTTTCCTTATATCATAAATCATGATTAGATATTTGACTTAATATCATTTTTAGTGATATTATACAGAAATACTAAGGAGAGAGAGTATGAAAAGTATAAGTTTATTAGATAAAAACTCAAATATTGCTATTTTACTTGCAGGAATTATTGCACTAATTATTGGTGTTGGAGTTGCAAGATTTGTTTTTACATCATTATTACCATCAATGTTAGAGAATTATTTAACTATTAGTTTTGCAGGTGTATTAGCTTCTATTAATTATGTTGGATATTTAGCAGGTTCTATATTTTCAGTTTTTATAAAAGATATAAATACGAAAGTAAAATTTTTTAGATTAGGTATGTTTTTAGCTGTAAGTACAACTCTTATGCTTGGAATCACAACTTCTGAGACAGTCTGGATAATATCAAGAGTTCTTGCTGGATTTGGGGCTGCTATGGCTTTGGTTGTTGGTTCTGCTATTGTTATGAATAAATTAAATATTCAAAATAAAACTAAAGCAATGGGAATACATTTTTCTGGAATAGGATTTTCTATTTTAGTGAGTGATTTTATAGTTAGAATTGTATTTCATTTTAATGGAACATGGCAATTTGCTTGGATAGTTTTGGCATTTTTTGCTTTTGTTATGTCGTTTTATTCTATGTATATTTTATCTTATGATAAAGAAGTTAAACAAAATAGTGTAAAACATCATATTGATAAATCTCTATTTTCGCCTTTTGTGATAATTCTAATTATGGCATATTTTTGTGAGGGTGTGGGAATGGTTGTTCAAGGAACTTTTTTACCTGATATTATAAATTCTTTAAAAGGATTAGAAGGATTTGGAAGTTTTACATGGACTTTAGTTGGGGTTGCTGGAATTCCATCTTGTATTACTTGGATGATGTTAGCTCATAAATATGGAAGTGTAAATATAATTATTTTGGCAATGTTTTTACAAGTTATTGGTATTTTGATTTCAGCATTAACAAATAATGTATATTTAAATTTACTTTCAGGAATTTTATATGGTGGAACTTTTATAGGATTAGTTGCATTGTTTATGAATTTAGGTGGGAAATTAGCAGGTAATAATCCTGTAATGTTAATGGGTGCATTAACTACAGCTTATGGAATAGGGCAAGTAGCAGCGCCACTTTATAGTGTCGCTTTAATAGAACATTTTAAAACTTATGATTATACTTTGTATGTTACAGCATTTATTGTTTCAGGTGGAATAGTGTTGCTAATATTGACTAAAATATTTAATTTAAAGGGAGAATAAAATGCCAGTTATAAATGTAAAAATGACACACGAAGATGGTGGTGCTACAAAAGAGCAAAAAGAAAAGTTATCAAAAGGTATCACAGAACTTTTTGCACAAATCTTTAATAGAGGCGCTTCTAGTGCTGTTGTGATTATTGAAGAAGTAAGTACTGATAATTATTCGGTTGGTGGAAAAAGCATTACTCAAATAAGAAATGAAGAGAAAAAACAAACAAGTATTTAAAGACAAAAAAGTCTTTAAATATTAGTCTTTAAACAAAGTAGAACCCACTCTAATCATATTAGAACCACTTGCAATTGCAAGTTCAAAATCACCACTCATTCCCATAGAACAATATTTTGCTCCTAAAGGAACTACTTCATCATAGATTTTTTTTGTAGTTTTAAATGACTCTTTTATAACTTTTTCATCTGAAACATGAGCACCAATACTCATAACACCTTTTAAAATAATATTTGGGCAAAGTTCAATGATTTGTTTATAAATTTCCACTGCAACTTCTGGCATAACGCCTGATTTTGTATCTTCATAAGCTGAATTTATTTGAAGTAGGGCAGATAGTTTTTTATTTTTTGATTCTAATTTTTGATTTAATTCTATTGCTAAAGGTAGTGAATCTAATGATTGAATTAAAGTTGGGTTTAAATCTATTAAATTATTTATTTTATTTTTCTGTAAAGTTCCAACAAAATGCCATTCAATTGGTAACTCTTCTAGTTCTTGCATTTTTTCTTTTAAATCTTGTACTTTATTTTCTCCAAAAGCTCTTTGACCTGCTTCATATAAAGTATTTATATCTTCAGCTGTTGAGTATTTTGAGATTCCTATAATTTTTACAATATGATGTTCAGATATTTTTAATCTTGCACCTTCAACTTTTGTTATTATTTCATCTAAATTTTTTGTTGCTGTTTGTTTATTCATAGTTTCTCTTTTTAGTTATTTAGAAATATTCTATTTATATCGTTATAAATTCCAAGAAGCATTAAACTTCCTAAAATCACCCATCCAAGAATAGTTAAAAACATAAATACTTGATCACTTGGTTTTCGTCTTGTAATCATTTCATATAAATTAAACATGATATGTCCACCATCAAGTGCTGGAATTGGAAGTAAATTTAAAACTCCAAGATTTACAGAAATAAGAGCAGTTATAGCAAATAATGCAATAATCGAAGATTCACTTGCATCTGAAATTACTTTTCCAATCGAGATAACACCACCCACTTCACTACTTGGAATTGCCCCTTGAACGAGTTTTTGAATACCTTGAAAAATCATAGTAGAAGCAAAAATAGTTTTGTCATAAGCATAAATCAAAGATTCACCAAAAGATAAATCAAGATTAATAATTTTTCCTGATGGTGAGATTCCTATCATTCTTTTTTTGATTTTTTCTTTAAACATATTTTCACTATCTGAGATTTGTGGATTTATTGTTTTTGCAATAATTACTCCGTCTCTTTTAATAAAGAATTTTAAAGTTCCATTTGTACTTATGATAGTTTTTCCAATCTCATCCCAAGATTTTATTTCAGTATCATTTATTTTTATAATTTCATCATTTGATAAAATTCCTGCATGAAATGCGGGTGAATTTTCTTGCACTTGACCCACTTGAGCAGCCCAAGTGCTTGCCCCCATCATTGCAATAGAAAAGTATAAAATAGCTGCTAAAATGAAGTTTGCAAAAGGACCTGCAAATAATATTATTATTCTTTGCCATGGTTTTTTTGTATTATATGAATCGTCTCCATCCTCTTTTAAATTAGGATTCTTATCATCTTGACCTTTCATTTGAACATATCCACCTAAAGGAATTAATGCCAATTGCCATGTTGTTCCTTTCCACTCTTTTGCAAAAATCTGTTTTCCAAAACCAATTGAAAACACATGAATCTTTACACCAAAATAACGAGCTGCTAAAAAATGTCCCAACTCATGGAAAAAAACTAAAAATGATAAAACAAGTAAAAAAGTAATAGTACCCAAAAAAAGCCCTTAATTTTTGAAATAATCTCTTGTATATTCATACCCTGAATATATTGTTAAAATAACAGCCAACCATAAAATCTCTGTTGCAAGTGGCCAGTTCATTATTAAAAATCCAATAGCAATCATTTGGATGACAGTTTTTATTTTCCCAGCCATTGTAGAAGCTACATCTTTTCCCTCACTAACAGCTACAACTCGTAAGCCCGTGATAAAAAATTCTCTTGAAAGTATTAAAAATACAGCAAAAGCAGAAGCTCTATTTATTACAATAAGCCCAATAAATCCCGCAAGTACAAGCATTTTGTCAGCAAGTGGATCTAATATTCCACCTAATTTTGTCATTTGATTCCAGTTTCTAGCAATGAAACCATCAAAAAAATCTGTAACAGAAGCTACAACAAAAATAAGACCAGCAAAATAATCAAACCAAGAAGGATGCCATGAAGAAAAGATAGGATTGTTTCTATCTATAAAAAACCATAGCATCAGCGGAGCTAATGCTATTCTAAAAAGTGCCAAAATATTTGGTAAATTTAGTACTTTTGATGACATTATCTAAAAGTCGTCCCACCATCAACAATTAAAGTATGACCTGTAATCCATGATGCATCGCTTGTACATAAGAAATAACATGATTGAGCTAAATCTTGAGGTTCACCAATTCTGTTTAATGGAGAGTATTCAGCAGTTTTTGCTTTTACTTCTTCATAGTTTGTGAATGCTTTTAGTGCATCTGTATCAATTGGACCACCAGAAACTGCATTTACTCTAATTCCAAATTCACCAAGTTCATTTGCTGCATATTTAACCATAGTTTCAACTGCTGCTTTATTTGTTCCATGACCTGCATAGTTTTCGATATATACTAAATTTCCAGTTGATGATAAAGAAACAATTGCACCACCACCAATTTTTTGCATTCTTTTTGCGGCTTGTTGAGCTCCACAAACAAAGGCATTAACAGTTGCTGTATAAATATTGTTTAAGCCTCTTGGTTTTAATTTCATAAATTTACCATACCCACCAACAACAGCACGACCATAAATCATAGCATTAGAAATAAAGAAATCAACTCTATCAAAATCTTTGTCAATTTCTTCAAATAACTCTTTATATTTTTCAGGTTCTAAAATATTAAAAGGATAAGCTTTGCATTTAACTTTATATTTTTCTTCAATATCTTTACAAATATCTTCTGCAAACTGCTGATTTGAGTTATAAGTAAAAGCTACATTTATACCATTACTTGCAAATTTGTAAACACATTCTTTCCCAATACCTTTTGTACCACCAGAAATTACTAAAGTTTTACCCTTCATTTCATTACTCATTATTTTATTACCTCATATTTTTCTAAAGTTTTTTCTAATTTTTTCATTGTTTCACTACTTGGTGAAAGTAGTGGAAGTCTATATTCTAAAGTGTCAAGTAAACCGGCCAAATACATAGCAGCTTTTATAGGAATTGGATTACTTTCACAGAATAATACAGAATTTAAAGCATATAAATCTTCATTTATCTGTTTAGCTTTTTCATAATCACCTTCAAAAACACTATTTACTAATTGTGATTTTAGATTTGGAAGAATATTCGCAGTTACAGAAATAATTCCTTTTGCTCCATTTACAAGCATAGGAAAATCAATTGCATCATCACCTGAAAATACAAAAAAATCTTTTCTTTGTGAGATTAGACAAATAGCTCTTTCAAGTGAACCTGTTGCTTCTTTTATAGAATATATATTTTTAACATCATCAAAAAGTCTAATAGCAGTTTTAGCTTCTAAATCGACAGAAGTTCTTCCTGGAACATTATAAAGTACAAAAGGAATTTCTACAGAATTTGCGATTGCTTTGAAATGTTGATATAAACCCTCTTGAGTTGGTTTATTATAATATGGAGTTATAGATAAAATCCCATCTGCACCAACATCTTGAGCATGTTTTGCTAACTCACAAGCTTCATGTGTTGCATTTGAACCAGCACCTGCAATTACTTTAGTATTTGAACCTTTACAAGCAGCAACCGCCACTTCAATACACTCTTTATGCTCATTAAAAGAAAGTGTTGCACTTTCTCCTGTAGTTCCAACAGGAACAACTGCATTTATACCTTGTGCAATTTGTCTTTTAATTAAAGACTCATATTTTACTAAATCAACTTTTCCATTTTTAAATGGTGTTATAAGTGCGGTCATTGAACCGGTAATAATTTCCATATTTTTTTTATCCTTTACTTACTACTAAATCTTCTAATTCTAATCTCTCATTTACATTTACTGTATGTTTTGAAAAAGTTTCTAAAAAGTCCCAAAAACTCTGTTTTGCTTCATTTGAAATATCTACTTTTTTTAAAACTTCTTCCATACAACCCAACCATTCTCTTCTTGCTTTTTCAGTAATTGAAAACTGCTTATGGGTTTTTAACATATCAAAATGACCAACAGCTTTTGTGTAATGTTTTTCTCCACCACAAGCTTCTATAAAAAACTTTACATTATGAGCTTTTATTTTTTCTAACTTTTCTTCATCTTGTGGAAAAAAATTTCCAATATCACTATCAACAACTAAATCATAAAAATCGCTGAATAATTTTTTTAATCTATCTTCTCCCATCTCTTTTAAAAAAAGAGAAATAGGATATTCAAAATCAGGTTTTTCACCAAATTTTGTTTTACTAATAGAGTAATTCATTTATTTTTCTTCTTGCTTTAAAATAACTGTTGTAGAGTTACTTTTTATCAAATATTTTTTTGCAACATTAATTAAATCTTCTTTAGTTAATTTATCAACATTCTTTTCATAGTTTAAAAGAGGTTTTATATTATCTCTTACAAAATATGAACCATATAGAGATGCAACTTCTGTTGAACTTTCAAGTGAAAAAATAAAATCAGCTTTTGTGTTTATTTTTATCTTGTCAATATCTTTTTGAGAAATATCACCTTTTTGGATTTGCGCAATTGTATCTAAAATTTCTTTTTCAATTTCTTTAGCATCAACACCTTCATTTGCAACTGCCATAAACATGAAGATTCCAGGATCTTTTAATTCCATATTATAAGCATAAATTGTATTTACTAATCTTTTTTCATCTACAAGTTTTTTTTGTAAAATTGAACTTTTTCCAGAACTTAGAAATTCACTTAAGGCTGATAATGCAACTTGATCTTCATGCTCAAAGTTTGGAATATGATAAGTTATTGCAATCATTTGTACTGCTGATTCTTTATTTATTACAACTGTTTTTTCTCCATCTTGAACAGGTTCAATTGTATGAAGTTTTGAAGGAATCTCTTTTTTATTTTTTATTTTTTTGAAATGTTTCTCAACAGATGCGAATACATTTTTTTCATCAATATCTCCAGCAATTACAACTATTGCATTTTTTGGTTGATAATAAGTGCTGTGAAAATCTCTAATATCAGTAATTGACCAATTTTGAATATCACTCATAAATCCAATTGGAGTCCAATGATATGGATGATAAATAAAAGCATTATTAAATAATCTAAATTGTAAATATCCCATTGGGTTATTATCAGTTCTCCATCTTCGCTCTTCTGCTACAACATCTCGTTCTGGTTGAAACTCTTCATCTTTAAGAGTTAAGTTTTCCATTAAATCTGCAAATAATTCTAATGATTTATCCATATTTTTTGAAGCTGATTTTATATAATAGTGAGTATAGTCAAATGAAGTAGAAGCATTATTCATGCCACCAAATCCTTTTACTATTTCATCAAATTCACCAGCTTTTAAGTTTTTTGTAGATTTGAAATTTAAATGTTCTAACATGTGGGCAATTCCACTTTTTCCCATTTTTTCATCTCTACTTCCAACTTTATAAAAAACATCAGTTGAAATGACTCCTGAACCATTTTTCATGGGAATTGCAACTATTTCTAAACCATTTTCTAAAGTTTTTGTATAATATTTTGGTAAGCTACTACTCATTAATTCTCCCGAAATTGTAATTAATAATAAAAATTGAATAATAAATATTTTAATCAATTTGTTCCTTTTATTTTAAATTAGCTCCAATGGCTTGAGAAATATTTTCATACCCATCTTTTGCCATTAACGCTAATAGTTCTTCATTTATTTTTCGAACCATTGATGGTCCCTCAAAAATCATTCCTGAATATGATTGTACAAGATTTGCACCATCTTTGATTCTTTCATAAGCTTGCGCTCCAGAAGAAATTCCACCAACAGAAATTAAAACTGTTTTACCAAATAATTCTCGTCCTAGTTCTTTAAATAAACTAGCAGATTTTTGTGTTAAACAAGCTCCTGAAAGCCCACCAAAATTTTGACAATTTGGAACTAAACTATAATCAATAGTTGTATTAGTTGCAATGATTCCAGCAGCTCCTGCGTTAATTGCACTATTACATAAATCAATAGCCATAGAAATTTCCATATCAGGTGCAATTTTTAACAAAATTGGTTTTGCTGTTAATTCTTTTGCCATTGTGAAAAGTTCTGTTATAAACTTTTCATTTTGTAAATCTCTTAAATTTGGAGTATTTGGACTTGAAATATTTATTACTAAATAATCACTACTTGCTTCAAATTTTTTTATCAAACTTTTGTAATCACTTAATGCAAACTCTTCAGGAGTTGTTTTATTTTTTCCTATATTTGTGCCAATTGGAATTGAAAAAGGATAAACTTTTTTTAAGTTTTTTAAAACTTCGTGGGCACCTTTGTTGTTAAATCCCATTGCATTTTGAACTGATTTTTGTTCAGGATATCTAAACATTCTAGGTTTTGGATTTCCATCTTGAGGTTTTGGTGTCATTGTTCCTATTTCTGTAAATCCAAATCCTAAAGATTTCATAGCCTTAATCATTGTTGCATTTTTATCAAAACCAGCTGCAAGTCCAACTGGGTTTTCAAATTTTACACCAAAAATTTCTTGTGTTAATTTAGGATTTGATATATAGTTTTTCTTTTCCATATATGCTTTTGCAATTTTACATTTTCCTAAAATTCTTAAACCATATTCTGCGAGATTGTGTGCAGTTTCTGGTTCAAACTTAAATAAGATTTTTTTTAGTGTTTGGTAGCTAATCAAAGTTTATCCCTTTTTTTTAATTAATACATTTTATCTAAAAATCATTAAATATTGGTTTTAATGTTTTTTAACTCTTTAAATCATTAAATATTTGCAAGATTATGCAATCTTTGATACTCTTTACAAGAGTTTAAAAGCTCAATTTCACTTCCCATACAAACAATTTCTCCACCTTTAAAAACAGCAATTTTATTTGCATTTTTGATTGTACTTAATCTATGAGCTATAATAAAAGTGATTTTATTTTTACTAACTTCTTGAATAACTTCACTTATAATTGATTCACTTTCATTATCTAAAGCAGATGTTGCTTCATCTAAAATTAGTATTTGTGGATTTTTGTATAAAGCTCTAGCAATGGCAATTCTTTGTCTTTGTCCTCCACTTAAATTTGTTCCAAATTCATCTAAAAGAGTGTGTACACCTTTTTTCATTTTTAAAACAAAATCATAGGCGTGGGCTTGTTTTAAAACTTCAATAACTCTTATTTCATCTACTTCATAACCATAAGCCACATTTGCAGCTATTGTGTCATTAAAAATATAAACTCTTTGAGTTACTATTGAAATATTTTCTCTAAGTGATTTAATATTAAAATCTTTTATTGAAGTATTATTTAATAAAAGATTTCCTTGCGTTGTATCATAAAATCTAATTATTAGATTTATTAAAGATGATTTTCCACCACCACTATCTCCTACTAAGGCTATTATTTCACCTTTTTTTGCTTCTAAATTAATATTTTTTAAAGCTTCAAAATCATCATATTTTAATGCAATATCTTTGAAACTTATAGTTTGAATATTAGAAGGACACTCTTTTTCACCTGAAATAATAGTTGCTTCTTTTGCAAAAATATCATTTATTCTTTCATTTGCAGCAAGGGCATCTTGCATTTTATTGTACAAAGAAGATAGTCTTCTAATTGGTGTATAAAGCATAAATAAAGCAGCAATAAAAGATGTAAAAGTTCCAGTTGAGATTTCACCAGAAATTACTTTTGAGCCACCCACAATAATAACAGCTGCAAAAGCAAATGAACCAATAATTTCCATTAGTGGTGAAGTTAATTCATTTGTTTTTAATGCTTTCATATTGTATTTGAAAAAAATCATGTTGTGAACAGAAAACTTTGTTGCTTCAATTTTCTCACTTGAATTTGCTTTTATAATTTCTATATTATTAAATGATTCACTTAAACTAGATGTAATATCTGAGTTACTTTCTTGTGATTTAAAAGATAATTTTTTCATTCTTTTTGCTAATAAAGAAAGAGGATAAACAGCTAACGGTAAAACAATTAATCCATAAAATGCAAGTTCAGGCGAATGATAAATTACTAAACCAATAAGTCCTACTATTGTTAAAATTTCACTTAAAAATTCTGCAACATAGTTTGATATTGCTTGTTGAATTCTATTAATATCATTTGTAATTCTACTTACAAGTTCTCCTCCATGTTTTTTTTGAAAGAAATCCATATCTAGTGTTAAAACATGAGAAAAAAGTTTATCTCTTACAATTCTTGTAATATCTTGTCCAATAAATGAAATATAATAAACTTGCATATATCTTCCAAAACCTTTTGCTGTATAAAGTGCAATTACAATAAATGGCATCATAAAAAGCATTTCTTTATTTTTATTGATAAAAATATCATCAAGTAAAGGCTGAATTGCATAAGCAGTTCCAGATGTTGCTGCTGAAACTAAAATAATTCCTACAAAAGAGTAAAAAAAGAATAATTTATAATTTTTATAATAGGGTGAATATTGTTTAAAAAAGTCTCTCATTAATAATCCTGATTATTTAAATAAAAGGTGGATTATAGCCAAATCTTATTAAATAAAGTCATAGAGAAAATATATAAATATTAATTATAATTAAGACTTTGAAAACATAACTATAAACTTTTTAAATCCAAAAGCTTTTATTGTTAAAAAAAATAGTACAAATCCACCAATAGTTCCAGAAAAGGCAAGACCTGCTGCACCAAATGGTTTGATCAAGATTAAAGAAAATACAATATTACAACTCAAACTATACATTGATATTTTTGCTGTTAAAAATTGTTGTTCTTTTGCATAAAGCCAAAGAGAAAAAATCTTTGCAAGACCAAATGGTAATAATCCTATTAAATACATAGTTAAAATCAATGCAGTATTTTGTGTATCAGCACTTGTAAATTGTCCTCTTTCAAAAAGAAGTTTTATTATAAATTCGTTAAAAACTATACCAATAAATGCAGATATAGATAATAATACAAATAAAATTAAAGCTGATTTTTTCATCAATTTTAAGGCACTATCTTCATCTTTATTTTTTATAGCCTTTGCAACCATTGGAAATAGGGCGATTGAAGTTGCAATTGCAAAAATTGCAAGTGGAAGTTGAAAAATTCTATTTGCATAATAAAGATATGAAATAGAACCACTCATTAAAAATGATGCCAACCAAGTATCTATAAATGCTGAAATATGAAGTGTTGAGGAACCAAAAGTTGCCGAAAAGAAATTTTTATAAAACTTACTTTCTTCTTTTTTCTCATGTTTTTTAAAATGAAATATTTTACATAAATTATTTTTTCTAAGAGCATATAAATGTACTGAAATTTGTAAAATTCCTCCACAAATTACACCATAAGATAAATAAAAAGTAATAGTATATTTTTCCATATTTTGAGAAATTAAAAGAGCAATTATCATGGCAATATTTAAAAGAGCAGTTGAATATGCACTTGTCGCAAAATGGCGTTTATACTGTAAAAGTGCTGCCATAAATGTTACTGCAAAAATTATAGGTAAATAATAGAAGTTTATTGCAAATAATGGAGCTGCTAAATCAACTGTTTTTTCATCAAAACCAATAGCTATTGCTTTTGCTACAAAATGAGAAAAAGCCATAACCAAAAGAGATAAGATGATTAAAAAGCCAAATAATTGTAAAAATATTACTGATGAAAATCTAATTTTATGTTTTGATTTTGCATAAGATGGAATAAAAGCTTGTGTAAAAGCACCATCTGCAAAAATACTTCTAAATAAATTTGGTAGTTTAAATGCTACAAAAAATATATCAGAATAGATATTTGCTCCTAAAATTGATGCTGTTAAAAGGTCTCGTACAAAACCTAAAACCCTTGAAACTAAAATTCCAGAACTATTTGTGAAAATTGATTTAAGTAACATTAAAATCCTATTTTAAAATCTGAAGCAGAGTAAATAATTATTTGCATATTTCCTCTATATGAACCTAAATGACCAGTTGATATTGTAATTGTCTCACCGTTTTTTGGTAGTAAATTTCTTTTATTTGAATATATTTTTATGTATTTGTTTTCATCTAAATATAATTTTGAATTTTTGACAACCCCTTTTATGTTTGTAATAATTTCATTTTCATATTTAAAATCAAAAATATCTATATTTTCAGCATTTAAAAATAAAGATTTATAATTTTCAACTTTTTCAACTTCATCTAAAATAGCAAACTCTTTTATTTCTTTTAGTCCATAATAATTAAAGATTTGTTTAATTTGAAGATTATATGAGTAACCTAATTTTAACTCTTTTGCATTATTGTAAATAAAAATTGCTCTATCATTTGGTCTTTTAATTATTGCTTTTTCTTCATCTTTATAAATAACAACAGCTTTTTCTAAAATAATATCTTGGCTTAATTTCTCTTTTTTATATAAATCAGAAATAGTCGCTTTTTCTTCTTTTTTTTCACTCTTTAGTTCTTGATTTTTTAAAATAGTAGTATCTTTTTCATCCACAGAAAATTTTGCATAAATTGGAAGATGGTCTGAATAACCACCTCCAATATGAGTTTTATTAAATCTTCCTTCACTCATTTGCCATCTTTTAACAATGTTATTTTCATATAAATATTCAGGTTTAAAAACCATAAAAGAATTTGGAACATAAGATATTTTTTTAGTATCAAATAAAGCTGCTGGAATCAAAATATTATCAGGAGTATTGTTCTGATTTCTAAATTTACTTGAGAATCTCTCATTTGGTGGTAAGTCTAACCATAAATTGTAATGAACTCTTTTCTCATTTTTTAATATATCATCATAGGTAATAAAATTATCATTTATAACTGTGTTTAATATATGATTTATTCCTGTAATTCCTAAAGTATTATTTAGTTTTTGATTTGTTTTGAAAGTTTGCATTTCATTATAATCAGAGTTAAAATCACCCAATAAAATATAATCATAATCTTTTGGAAGTGATGTAATTCTTTCTTGTAAATCTTTTGCATATTTCACTCTATAACTCTCACCCACAGCTTTTGATGGCCAATGATTATTAAAAACTTTAAATTCAATATTTTCATAAATAAAAGTTGTTTCAAGTATAGGTCTATAAACTTTTGTAGTAAATTTTACATCTAAATGTCTATTTTCT
Organism: Arcobacter caeni; assembly: GCF_003063245.1. GTDB lineage: Bacteria > Campylobacterota > Campylobacteria > Campylobacterales > Arcobacteraceae > Aliarcobacter > Aliarcobacter caeni. The sequence continues at coordinate 29,194 of NZ_MUXE01000012.1, forward strand.
TTTATTTCTATTTTTGATAAAAAACCTACACCAATAGCAGAATTTGGATATTTTATAAAAGAATAATAGTGATAATTTGGAAGTTTTTTTAATAAAAGTTGCATTAATTCTCTATTTTCAACTTCTTGTAAAGCTATAATATCAGCATTAACATCTGTTAAAACTTTTACTAGATTATTAACTTTTATATTAAAAGTATTTTGATTCCAATTTGATTTTGTATTGGGTATAAATTCGCTGTATTCATCATTGTCATTATTTAAATCAAAGAAATTTTCTACATTATATGAAGCTATTGAAAAGGTATTAGCATTAAGTGTCAGTGTAAGTAAAAATAAGAATAAAATTTTGAGCAAATATATCTCCGATAAATTTTTTGTAATATTATCGAAGATATTATTTTTTAGAGGTTAAACTATTTTTTAGAATTTAATCTTGATTGATACTCTTGCGGATGTTTACATACAGGACAAACTTTTAGAGCTTTTTTACCTCTATGAATATGTCCACACTCTTCACAAATCCACTCTTCTTCTTCATCACTAACAAACTCTTTTTCTGAATCTAGTCTGTTTTTTAACATTCTATACATATTTTCATGTTCGATTTCGATTTTACCAATCATAGTTAATAATTTTGCAATTTCTGTATGACCTTCGTCTTTTGCAACTTTTGCAAAATCTGGATACATAGTTATATTTTCATAAGATTCACCGTCAATTGCATATTGAAGATTTTCACTTGTATTACCAAACTCTTTGTCGTAATTTAAAACATTGTATGCTTTTAATTCAAGTTTAGCATGAGTTTTTTCGTTGTTTGCAGCTCTTTGGAAATGTTCAGCAATATCTCTGTAACCCTCTTTTTGTGCTACATTTGCAAAATATTCATATTTATTTCTTGCCATTGATTCCCCAGCAAAAGCTTTCATTAATACCACAGAAGTTAAATCTGTTGTTATACACTGCATTTCTTGACCACAGCAGTGTAATTTTCCACCACCAACCTTTTGTACTTCTACTTCATTTCCACATTTGTTACATTTATAAGTTTCATATTGTCTCATTTTAACTCCTACATTAAATTGTTTTATTATAACATTTTATAATTTTATTTACCTAGATTAAAATATATTTTATTTAAGGATAATAATTATTATTTGAGAATTATAAAATATTTAAACTTAAAAGAAAATTATTATCCTTTGAAAATTTTTATGTTATAATTCTCTTATCTAGTTATAAAATATAAATTTGTAACTAAATATAATTTATGTGGAAATAAATATTAAAATAGTATTATTCCGCGCAAGGAAGTTTTAATGACAAATTATACAAATTTATTAAAAGAATATGATTTAAAAGTTACTCCACAAAGAGTAGCAATTGTTGAAGAACTTTATAAAAACGGTCACATGAACATTGATGATTTATACAAAAAACTATTATCTAAGTTCCCATCTGTATCATTAGCAACTATTTATAAAAATATAAATGCAATGATTGAAAAAGTTTTTCTTTCAGAGGTAAAAATACCAAACTCAAAATCTGTTTATGAATTGGTTAAAACAGAACATGCTCATTTAGTTTGTTCTTGTTGTGGACATATTGAAGATATAATGTTGGATGCATCAAGTATCTTAACTCAAACTTCAACTTTAAGTTCATTTAAAATTGATTCAACAAATATAATTTTGGGTGGACTTTGCCCTAAATGTTCAAAATAATCTATGAAATAGTCTAGTTGTAAACTAGGCTATTTTTTACGAATTTCTAACTATTAAACTATCAGGTAAATTAAATTTTTTTATCAACTCTTCTTCTTTAGCTCTATGTTCTCCATCATCAACTTCATGGTCATATCCTAAAAGATGTAATATTCCATGAATAAATAAAAGTGAAAATTCTTCATTAAAACTGTGACCATATTCTTTTGATTTTTCTTCTACAAAATCTGTTGAAATTACAATCGAACCCAAAGGCATATTTACAAAATCGTAATCAAGGGGAAAACTCAAAACATCAGTTGCTTTGTCTATTTTTCTATGTTCTTTATTTAGTACTTGAATTTCATCATTTTTAACAACAAGAAGTTCTATATCTTTTTTCGTTAGAGTTTGGGCAATTTTTTCTAAACTTGAAATATCAATTTCAAATTGTGTATTATTTTCTAAATCAATCATTTTTTTCCTTAAAATAGTTCTATCATTTTAGAGACTTCATCAACAGCATAAGTCTTAATATCAAGTTTTAAATTTGTTTTTTGAGCAATTACAGCTTTTTTCATACCTTGTGCTTGTGCTTCTTTTAGTCTTAAATCAATAGAATAAACATCTTTTATTTCGCCAGTTAATGAAACTTCTCCAATAAAAGCAGACTCTTTTGAAATAGGTCTATCTCTATAAGATGAAATAATCGCAGCAATTACAGCTAAATCCGCTGAACTCTCTTTGATTTTTATTCCACCACTTATATTTATAAAAACATCATAATTATTTAATGGTAAATCTATTTTTTTCTCTAAAAGTGCCAAAAGCATTGTAAGTCTATTTGCATCAAAACCAGTGGCACTTCTTTTTGGATTTGGATAAGTGCTTTCAGTTACAAGTGCTTGAACTTCTAAGATTATAGCACGGCTTCCTTCCATAACAACTGTAAGTGCAGATCCAGCTTGTGCTTTACTTTTATCAAAAAACTTTGAAGCAATATCTTTGGCACTTATTAATCCCTCAGCCGTCATTTCAAAAATACCTATTTCACTTGTACTTCCAAATCTGTTTTTAAAACCTCGAAGCATTCGAAGTTCACGACTTGCTTCTCCCTCAAAATATAAAACCGTATCAACCATATGTTCAAGAACTCTAGGACCTGCGATACTTCCATCTTTTGTAATATGTCCAATAATAAACATAGCAATATCTGATTCTTTTGCTTTTCTCATTAGTTCAAAAGTAATTTCACGCACTTGTGAAACGCTTCCTGGTGCTGAACTTAAATTTGATGAATAAATAGTTTGAATCGAATCTATGATTACAACTTCATAATCTTTTCTTAAAAGTTCATCTTGAATTTCTTCCAGTTTTATTTCACTTAATAAATATAAACTATCGTGATTTGCATCAAGTCTATTTGCTCGCAGTTTTATTTGTCCAGCACTCTCTTCACCTGATACATAAAGTACATTTTTCCCTGATTTTGCGATACTTCCTGCAACTTTTAAAAGTAAAGTAGATTTTCCGACTCCTGGACTTCCACCAATTAAAGTTAAACTTCCAGGAACAATTCCACCACCTAAAACTAAATCAAACTCATCATTAAAAGATGAAAATCTAGTTACATTGTCTTGTAATATTTGAGTGATTGGAACTGCTTTTGAAGTAGTATTTATAATTTTTGAGCTATGTTTTAAAACTTCTTGTTGTTCTTGGTTTAGTTCAATAAATGAATCCCATGATCCACAACTTGGGCATTTTCCAAGCCATTTTGTGGCTTGTTCTCCACAATGTTGACACTCAAAAAGTGATATTTTCTTTTTTGCCATTTTATTTCCTAGCTATTTTATGATGGAATTATAATAGTTTTTTTTATAGCCTTTCTAAAATATGACAATTTGTAATATAAAATACAATACAATCCTTTATGAAAAAAATAAAACTATTCACAGACTCAAGTGTAAATCCCCAAGAAAAGGTGGGTTTTGGAGCTTATCTAAAAATTATTGATGAAAATATCTCTTTTGAAGATATGAAAAAAAACATAAAAACCAAAAGATTTGAAGATACAAGTTCTACGAAATTGGAGCTTCAAACTTTACTTTGGGCGCTGAATGAAATAAATGACAAAAATATAATCATAGAAGTTTATACGGATTGCCAAAATATCATAGGTTTAGAAGCTAGAAGAAAAAAACTAGAAACAAATGATTATAAATCATCAAAAGCAAAATTAATGAATAATCATGAGTTATATAGGCTATTTTTTAAAAAATTAGATGAATTAAATCTAACTTTTATAAAAGTAAAAGGGCATAAAAAAAACAGTTTAAAAAATCATATTGATGATATTTTTAATCTTGTAGATAAAGCCTCAAGAAGTGCATTGAGAGAAAATATGCTTATTTAAAATAAATAATTGTACTATTAAACAATCAAATAACAACAAAAAATGGGAAAAAAATAAAATGATAATATATATTCACGGATTTGCAAGTAGTGGTTTTGGTTCTAAACCACAAAAATTTAAAGAGTATTTTGAAGATGAGATAATGACACTTTCACTTCCAACAATTCCAAATCTAGCTATTGATACATTGGAGCAAATAATAGAAGCTTTTTTAAGTAAAGAAGAAGATGTTTTTTTAGTAGGTTCATCTCTTGGTGGTTTTTATGCTTTGTTTTTAGCAAATAAATATGATTTAAAAGCAGTTTTAATAAATCCAGCCATAAATCCTTGGGGAAGTTTGGATAGATATGATGGTGTTGATTTTGTGACAAATTTTTATGATAATTCAAGATTTGAGTTTACAAAAGGACATATAAAATCACTAAAAAATTATGAAGTTGATTTTTTAAAAAATCCACAAAATTTCATAACACTTTTACAAGAAGAGGACGAAGTTTTAGATTTTAGTGAAGCTGCTTTAAAACTAGAAGATACTGAACTTATAATAGAAGAGGGTGGAACTCACTCTTTTGATGGAATTGAGCGATATTTTAGGAAGATAAATAGCTTTTTTTATAATTAAATCAGCTATTTTTTGGGTTTCTTGGGTATAATAAATACAATTAAGATGTATAAAAAACTAAGGAGAACTCTAGGAATGAATTCATTCAGAGTTATGAATACGAGATTTCGTATTTTAAAAGGTGGAAAAATAGGGTTATCATTTAGTATTGCCTTAATAGGTGGACTGATGATGCTTTCTAGTACAAAAGCTTACTCTCAAACTTATTTTGATGGAGTAACTGATACCATTTATAGCTCAGGTGATATTTCTGTCACAGCGAAATCTGATACAGGTATCTCATCTGTAAATTATTCTAGTATTCAGCCATCAACAGACATAATTTTTCAACCAGAAAGAGTAGTATCCTCTTATAAAGGTGTTATGGATTATGAAGTTACAGGAACTTCACCTAATCAATCAATTAATTTAGCAGGTAGTAATGGAACAAATAATGGGAGTTTTAATTCTATAGCTAATGGAAATTATACTTATACAGGTGATGATGGTTATGGTCATCTTGTGCCAATAACAGCCACAAATTACGATAGAGCTTATTATGATGTATTTACTCCTAGTAAAATTTTTACAATTACATTAGATTCAGGAGCTGAAGCTAAAAATATTTCTAAAAATAACTCAGTTTATTACTCGGTGGATAGTACGAATGGATATATAACAAATAATGATTCTTATACAGCTAACTTGATATTTAGTGGTTCAAATACTATTTGGGGAAATACAGATATTGAAAATGGAAATATCCAATTAAATGGTAATATAATTTTTAAAGGAACAGTAAAAGCTGGTTCTCTAGATGTAAATGCAGGAATAACTAACTTTGAAGATAATTTAACAGCAACAACAACTACAATAACAACAGGAATTGCTAATTTTAATACACTTAGAGGAACCACGAATTCAAATATAGTTTTTAGTGGAGCAGGAACAGCAAATTTATATGGTAATTTAACGGGATCTATATCAGGAGCAGGAACATTAACAACAACCGGAGCTACTAATCAAACAATCACAGGAGCGGTTGGGAATATAGGTAATTTAAATGTATCAAATATAGGATTTACTACAACAGTAGCTGGAAATGTAAATGCAGCTAATACAAAAATAGATTCAACTCTAATAATGACAGATGGTTCAAATGTAACTTCAACTATTACAGGAACAGGGACTTTAACACTAGCTGGGAATTCAACAGTAACCGGAACAGTTGGGAATTCAACAACTAGTTTAGGGAGTATAAATGCAAATGGAGCAAGTGATAAAACTGTAATATTTAAAAATGATGTTTATGCTATAAATACAAATATTGGAGCAGGAACAGTAGATATAAAAGGTAATTTAACGGGATCTATATCAGGAGCAGGAACATTAACAACAACCGGAGCTACTAATCAAACAATCACAGGAGCGGTTGGGAATATAGGTAATTTAAATGTATCAAATACAGGATTTACTACAACAGTAGCTGGAAATGTAAACGCAGCTAATACAAAAATAGATTCAACTCTAATAATGACAGATGGTTCAAATGTAACTTCAACTATTACAGGAACAGGGAATTTAACACTAGATGGGAATTCAACAGTAACCGGAACAGTTGGGAATTCAACAACTAGTTTAGGGAGTATAAATGCAAATGGAGCAAGTGATAAAACTGTAATATTTAAAAATGATGTTTATGCTATAAATACAAATATTGGAGCAGGAACAGTAGATTTTAATACAGCATCAGGAACAACAAATACAAATATTATATTTACAGATAAAGGAATAGCAAATTTAAATAATGGACTAACTGGAAATATTGATTTTTCAGGAAAAGATGCAACGATTAATGTGTCAAATGGAAAAGGTATTTTAGGTTCGGTTCAAACATTGGCTTTAAATAATACAGGTATTTTAAATTTCCAAGGTGATGGAACTATTACTGGTAATATTGGAAGTAGCATTACTTCTGGAATTAAAGAACTTAACATTAATACTAATAATGAACAAAATACTCCTGATGGTGTTGTAGCTGGTGTTGTTGGACTAGCAAGAGAGCTTTATACCGATGTTGTAAATCTTAAAAATAATGCTACTTTAACACTTTTAGATAATACAAATATGCTAAATTCAGGTTTAGGTTCAGATAAAATTTTTATCACTACTAATGTAACAAATACCGGAACATTAAATTTCAAAGGAACTTCAAATATTACTGGTGAAGTTGGGCAAAGTGATAAAGTTTTATATACCATAAATGCAGGAGTAACAGGGGAAACAGTTACCTTTAATGATATGGTATATGCAACAACTTTAAAATATTCTGATGATGGAAAAGTTGTATTAAATGGTGATAATAGTTCAAATGCTTCTTCTGAGGGAATGATAGGAACTGTTGATTTTGATAATAAAGCTGGTACTTTAGCAATTGGTGATGATGTAAACTTAACAGTTGGAGCTGCTGGAACTCAATTTATTAATGGAAATGATGCAATTTTAGAATTTGCAGGAAGCTCGATAATTACTGGGATTCTAGGTGGAAATACAGCTGGAAATTCTACTTTTAAAGAAATTCATGCAGGAGCAGATGGAAAAACAGTTACTTTTAAAAATAATGTTTATGTGAAAGAAAGTACATTACATGTAAGTGGGAAAGGTACTGTTAATTTTCAAGGAAACCTAATAGGTAGTTTAATATATGATGATGATGGTGTTGCGAATGTATCTGATGGTAAAAATATAGTTGTTTCAAGTAGCGTTCTTGTTGCCGTTACCACTGCAACTACTGATACCGGTTCTTTAAATTTCTTAGGTACAACAACACTTTATACAGATATTGGTACAAGTACAAAAAGACTTAAAAATGTGACTTTTGGATCAGCTGGTTCTGCTTCAAATTCTTATACTCAAAATTTAGATAAAAACATATATGCTCAAAATACTTATATAGGAAATGGAACAAACCAAACAATACTTGAAATGAATGATGATATTACTTTTGGTGGAAGTTTAACTGTAAGAGCAAATTCTGCTTTAGATGTAAGTACTCATGATATAACCGTTACAAATAATTTAACATTAGCAGCTAATTCATTAACTAGATTTAAAATATACACTGATGATATAACAGCTAGTGGTTCATCTGTAGGCGCTCCCTCTGGAAGTATTACAACTGATACTTTAACAATCGATGATAATGCAATAATTAAAGTTAATTATATAGGTACCTTATATGGTGCGGGTTCTTATAATTTAATTTTTGCAAATGGTATTATAGGAACTTATTATGGAACAGAAGCAAATGGAAAAGTTAGTGATAATAGTATTATTGATTCAATAATAAAAGTTGATGGAAATAATCTAATTTTATTTGCAGATAGAACAGGTGGTGGAAAGTATGGTGTTGAAGATTTATATATTGAAAAATCAGGTATTGGAGAACACTATTCAAATGGAGCTTCACAAGCACTAGCTGGTTATGCTTATGATACTTTAGTAAGAGAAGGCGCATTAGGTAATATTGTAACTAGAATTGAAGAGTTAGATGGTGGATTATATTTATCATCTGAGAAAAAAGCACAAATGGTAGAAATACAAAAATTATTAGCACCTGTTGCAAATAATTCAAGTATTCAATCTTCACTTACAGCATCAACTTTAGTATCATCAACAATCAAAGATAGAATGTCTGATATGAGATTTTCTTCAAGTACTGATTTTATTCCATATTCTGGATATTCATCAGGTACTTATACTTTAAATAATTCATTATGGATTAAAGCAATGGGTTCAAAAGCAACTCAAAGTAAAGTTCAAGATTATGATGGATATAACTCAACTACTTTAGGTTTTGTGGCTGGAATGGACAGAACTCTAAGAAGTGGTTCAACAATCGGATTAGCATTAGCACACGCAAATACAAAAATAAATCAAACAGATTTTAGAAGTGGAGATAGTGCAGATACTCAAAGTATTCAATTTTCTACTTATGGATCAATGGATTTCGATGATACTTATGTAGATGGAATATTATCTTACGCAAGACATGATACTGATTCAACAAGAACAGCAAATTCTGGTAAATTATCATCTTCATCAACGGCTGATCAAATTTCAGCAAAAGTTGAAGTAGGGCATAGAGTATACTTTGAAGATGTTGCGACATTAACTCCTTTTGTATCAGTTGAATATGGAAATTTAAACCAAAAAGGCTATACTGAAAAAGGAACTGCTTATCAAAATGATGCATTAAAAGTGGATTCTGTAAAAGTAAATAAAGGTACGCTAGGAGCTGGAGCTAAACTTTCTACAAATTTAAATATTGGAGATACTGTAATTGTTCCAGAATTTAAATTAGCAGCTTATAATGCTTTTGGTGATACAAAAGCTGACATAAAAGCTCAATATGTAGGTGGTGGAAATCAATTTGTAACACCTACACAAGACTTGAATAAAACAATGTTTAATGCAGGACTTGGAGTTAAAACAACACTTAGTGAATCTACAAGTTTAATGATAGGTGTTGATTATGATAGAAGTAAAGATGGAAATTTCCAAGGATATTCAGGAAATGTTTCATTTAGACTTAATTTCTAATTTTTATATTTAAAGGAAAAAGATGAAAAAATTTACAGCATTACTTTTATGTAGTATTTTATTTAATATTAATTTATTCTCAGATGAGAAAGAAGTAGCTTCTTATACAGCCCAAAAGCATAAAGTTGATTTTTATAAACAAGAAGCAAAAGTAAAAGAAGCTTTAGTAAAAGAGTATGATACAGTTGTTAAATTATCTCAGAATTTAGAAAAAGATATAATGAAAAATGATATTAATTTAAGAACTGCAAAAAATATTCTTACAGTTGATATTTGGAGTGAAAAGTTTTTAAGAAGTTATGTTCCAACTGATATGGAGTTAAAAGAGTTATTTAAAGCAGAAAAACCAAGAGTTGTAGCTAAATATGAATTACGAAATATTCTAGTAACTTATGAAGAAAATGCAGATAAAATTATTGCGGCTTTAAATAAATCAAAAACTAAAAAAGACAAACAAGAATCTTTTATAAAATATGTAAAATCAGTTTCAAATGATTTAGCTTCAAAACAAAAAGATGGTTTAACAGATTTAGTTGATGTAAATAAACTAAATATTGAAATTAAAACAGCTTTAAAAGATAAGAATGAAGGTGATATTGTTAAAGTAAATTTAAAAGATGTTGGTACTCAAATTATTTTCATTGAAAAATTTATTCCTGAAAAAGATGCAAGTTATGAAGAATCTGAAGACGCATTAATCAATCTTGCAAAAAGAAAAGCATTAGCAAAAGAGATGGATATTTTATTAAAATAACAATGAAAAATTATCTTTTTTATTTTTTACCAATCTTTATTTTCACGGGATGTTTAAGCACAATCCCAACTTTACAAGAAAGAAAAGAGTCTTTATTTGCCCTTTCAAATAAAGACTTTAGACAAGTAAATATACAAACCTCTTCTTTTACTTTATTTTCTTTACAAAAAACTTCTACTAATTGCAAAAATAAAGACTTAAAAGTTTATATAGAAGGTGATGGATTATCTTGGATTACAAGAACTACAATCTCTGCTAATCCCACACCAATAACTCCCACTGCGTTAGAACTTATGAATCAAGATACAAGTGAATGTAAAGTTTATCTAGCAAGACCTTGTCAATATATAAACTCAAATGAATGTAGCAAGAAATATTGGACAAGCAATCGATTTGATGAAAAAGTTATAAAAAGTTTTGATGATGCTTTGAATAATTTAAAAAATAGTTATCAAAATAAAAACTTTACATTAATTGGATATTCAGGTGGTGCTGCCATTGTAGCATTAGCAGCTTCTAAAAGAAAAGATGTAAATATGCTAATTACCGTAGCTGGGAATCTTGATACGCTAAAATGGACAACAATACATAATATATCAAGATTAGATGAATCACTAAATCCAGCAGATTATACAAAAGAGCTTGAAAATATTAAACAATATCATTTAATTGGAAAAGAAGATGAGGTTATTCCTAAAGAGGTATTTTTATCTTATTTATCAAAGTTTGAAAATAAAAATAATATCACTTATAAATATTATGATGCAACGCATAATTGTTGTTGGAAAGAACCATATAAAAAGTTTTTGGAAGAGTTAAATATAAAATAATAAGAGGTTTAAAAACCTCTTAAAATACTATTTCCATTCTAAAATATCTAGGAAAACTCTCTTTTAAAGAATTATCAATTTTAACAGGAAAAGCTTCTTTTATTGAAGATCTAAATAGTTCAAAATAATCTTTATCACCTTTTATAGAACTTAATTGCTCATACCCACCATCTTTTAAAATAGTCAGTCTAAACTCAATATGTTCACCTATTTTTATTTTATTTTTATCTACATTCTTATCTATATTTTTATAGATTTTTTCTTTTATAGTTTTATAAAATAACTCAACTTTTTCTTTTGGATCAGTTATTTCAGATGTAGATATTTTTTCTTCAATCACTGTATTAACTTTTGTTTCAACAGGATTTTCTGTTTTTGGAGTTTCTACTTGTGGAATCTCAGTTTTTGGAGTTTCAACTGGAATTGTAACAGCTGGTGTTGGTATAATTTCTTTTATAGTAGGAACTTCTACTTTTTTTTCTATTGTAGTTTTATTTTCAACTATTGCAACTTTTTCTTCAGTTGAAAAAAAGAAGCTATAAATAAAATATATTATGATTCCAAGAATAAAAAGTATAAATACATCTTCAAGAAAAGATTTGTTTTTTGCTTTCAAAATTAATTCCTTTTTTTATTTTTCTGGTGTGTAAATTTCATCAAGTAAACTATCAACGAAGTCATCTGGAGAAAATGCAATTAAATCATCTTGTTTTTCACCAACTCCCACATAAAAAATTGGAAGTTCAAGTTGATTTGAGATTGAAAATAAAGCACCACCTTTTGCTGTTCCATCAAGTTTTGTAACGATTATTCCATCAATTCCAACCATTTCATTAAAAGCTTTTGCTTGAGCGATTGCTGTATTTCCTTGTGTTCCATCTAAAATCATAAGTTTTTGATGTGGAGCGCCAGTCATTGCTTTTTCACATACTTTTACGATTTTTTTAAGTTCATTGTTTAGGTTTGTTTGAGTTTGTAATCTTCCTGCTGTATCAATAATTACATTATCAATATTTCTAGCTATTGCTGCACTAATTGTATCGAATGCTACAGCACTTGCATCATGCCCTTGTTTTGTTTTAATTATTGGAACATCTAATTTTGCTGCCCAAGTAGAGAGCTGTTCAATTGCTGCTGCTCTAAAAGTATCACCAGCTCCAAGAATTACAGATTTCCCATCTTTTTTAGAAATATTTGCTAATTTTGCAATAGTTGTAGTTTTTCCAGCTCCATTAACACCAATAATAAGTCTTACAAATGGTTTTGGTAAATTTGATAAATCAACTTTTGGAGCATGTTCAAAAAGCATTACAAGTCTATGTCTTAACTGTTTTCTAGTAATCTCATCAGGAAGTCCATCCATAGCTTTTTCTATAATTTCATATTCCATATCCGCTTCAATTAAAAGTTCTTGAATATCATCAAAAGATATTTTTTCCTTTTTTTGAGGAACAACAGTTTTGATAGTTTCAAAAGTTTTTTCTAATGCTTTTGAGAAAAATCCTTTTTTTTGCTCATTTTCAGCTTTGATTTCTTGAATAGTATTTTCTTTTATTTCTAAAGGAAGTTCTTCCTTTTCTATATCAATATCTTTTTTCTTTTTAAAAAAACTAAACATTTTTTACCTTTATTTTTCTAATACTTTTTTAATATCAATTTCCATCATTTCATTTGGAACTATTCCTACATATTTTTGAAATACAGTATTTCTCTTATCAATTAAAAACATAGTTGGAATTGATTTTATTCCTCCAACTGCTTTTGCAAGATCCATATTTTCAGGTGCATTTGTTACTTCATAATTTATATTATGCTCTTTTACAAATTGTTTGATTTCATCATTTGTTTTCATTTCTTCAAGTAAAACTGAAATAATTACAAGATCATTTCTATAATCATTTTGTATTTTTATTAAATTTGGTATTTCTGCTTTACAAGGCGGACACCAAGTTGTAAAAAAGCTTAATAATACTATCTTATTTGGATAATCTTTTGCGATTATTTTATCATTTTCTAATTTCAGATTTACTACTGTGTCATTTATAGTCTTTAGTTGAAATTCTGATACTCTATTGTTACTTTTTACAGAAGTTTCTTCCTTTGAAGAGTTGTCTTTATCTTTTGAATCACACCCTGTAAATAATAAAATGGATAAAATTGACAAAAATGCTAAAGTTTTAAACTGCATTTTAATTCCTTTGGGTAAAATTATTTGTTGGGTAGAGATTTTACCCAAGTGAGGCTTAAATATGAAAAATGATCACAAAAGTGATTTCAGAAAATCGTGTATAAAGAGATTAGAATTTACAAGCCTTTTTTTAAAGTATTACAAAAATAAAATAATTGTTAAAAAATTAGAAAACTTTATAAAACGAAGTGATTCGAAAAATATTTTATTATATATCCCTATGGATATAGAAGTTGATGTAAAACCGTTGATAAAAAGTTTAAGAAAAACAAAAAAGAGAGAAGTTTATGTACCATTTATGCAAGGGGATAGTTTCAAAATTGTTAAATATAGATTACCCTTGCACAAAAAGAGATTTGGAATAAAAGAACCAAATAACTCTTTTTTTAAAGCAAAAAAAATTGACCTAGCAATAGTTCCTATAGTTGGAATTGATAAATTAGGAAAAAGAATAGGTTTTGGAAAAGGTATGTACGATAGATTTTTTGATAGGTTAAACTACAAACCAATAACGATTTTTACGCAGTTAGTACTTTGCAAGAGTGAAAAGATTCTATCTGATAATTACGATATTCAAGCTAATTACATAATAACAAATTAAGGTTTTGAATATGGAATATATACTAGTAATTGCATTTGTAGGAGTACTGAGTTCTGCATTAAGCATAATTATTGTAAAAAAATTAGATAAAGCAAAATTTCAAGTTTTTATTGAACAAGCAAAAGCAAAGGCAAAAGTAATCGAGCATGAAGCAGAAGTTTCTTTAAAAGATGCTCAATTAAAGGCAAAATTCGAATGTGATAGAGAATTTAAACACGCAAGAAGAGAGTATGATGTAATGCTTTCTAAAATAGAAAAAAAAGAGCGTGAATTAAATGAACATTTAGAATCTGAATTAAGAATTATCAAACAAGAAAAAGATGAGATAGTTGAAAAAAATAGAAAAATTACAACTTTAAAAGAAGGAATGGAACAGCAAAAAAAGACTTATGAAAATAAAACTTTTGAAGCTATAAAAATACTTGAAAATGCTTCTGGTTTAACTTTGATTGAGGCTAGAGAATTAATGCTTAAAAAAGTTAAAGAAGATTCAAGAGCTGAAATTGCTTCAATTTTTAGAAAAAAATATAAAATTGCAGAGCAGAATTCAAAAAATGAAATTAATAATATGCTTTCACTAGCAGTTACAAGATATGCAGGTGAATTTGCAGCTGAGCGATTAATAAATAATGTTCCTATAAATGATGAAGAAACAAAAGGTAAAATAATAGGAAAAGAGGGGCGAAATATCAAAGCTCTTGAAATGTTATTAGGTGTTGATATTATTATTGATGATACACCAAATACTATTACAATTTCATCTTTTAATCTTTACAGACGAGCAGTTGCTACTAAAACTATTAGAGAATTACTTGAAGATGGAAGAATTCAACCTGCAAGAATTGAAGAAATTTATAAAAAAGTAAAATCAGAATTTGACAAAAACATCCAAAAAGAGGGTGAAGATGTTGTTTTAGAACTTGGAATTAAAACAATGCATCCAGAGCTTATCAAACTTGTTGGAAGATTAAGATATAGAGCTTCTTATGGACAAAACGCACTTGCTCATACACTTGAAGTTGCTCATTTATCTGGATTATTAGCATCTCAAATGGGTGGAGATGCAATATTAGCTAGACGGGCTGGACTTTTACATGATATTGGAAAAGCTTTAACTCATGAAATGCCAGGTTCTCATGTACAATTAGGTGCTGAAATTTGTAAAAGATATGATGAATGTGATACAGTTATAAATGCAATTTATGCTCACCATGGACATGAAGAACCAATAAATGTAGAATCAGCTTCTGTATGTGCTGCGGATGCTTTAAGTGCTGCAAGACCAGGTGCTAGAAGAGAAGTATTAGAGAGTTTCCTAAAAAGAGTAGAGGAAGTTGAAAATATTTCTACAAGTAAATTGGGTGTTTTAAATGCTTATGCAATAAATGCAGGAAGAGAAGTAAGAGTTATTGTAAAAGCTGAGCTTGTAAATGATGATGAAGCTATTTTATTAGCTACTGAAATTGCAAAAGAGATTGAGCAAAAAGTTCAATATCCTGGTGAAATTAAAGTGAATGTAATCAGAGAAATAAGAGCTGAAAGTTATGCTAGATAAATAAATCTTAACAAGGTACAAATTATGAAAACTGAAAAGCCAACAACAAAGATAATTGCAGGTAAATATAGAGGAAAGATTTTAGAACTTCCCTCTTTAGATGTAACAAGAAGTTCAAAAGCTAGATTAAAAGAGTCTTTGTTTAATGTTTTGCAGTTTGATATAATTAATAAAGTTTTTATAGAATCATTTGCTGGAAGTGGTTCTATTGGACTTGAAGCTATTAGCCGAGGGGCTAAAAGAGCCTATTTTATCGAGCTTGATAAAAATTCTTATCAAATTTTATTAAAAAACTGCAAAGCTGTTGAGATGGAAAAATGTCAAACAGTTCAAGGAAATACTTTTGTACAAACTCCTTTGATTATTGATTTTCTAAGAAACTCTCAAGATGAAATCGTTTTATATGTTGATCCTCCTTTTGATTATCGAGATGGAATGGAAGATATTTATGAAAAATCTTTTAATATGATTAAAAATATCGAAGCAGATAATATTTATATGATTATTGTTGAGCATATTTCTAGTTTAGAAATACCGGAAATTTTAGGAAAATTTTCACTTAAAAAAACTAAACAATTTGGTAAAAGCGCACTTTCATATTATTTTTATACACAAGAATAGAAGTATAAAATATGTTTAAAGTAGCTTTATATTTATTAATAGCAGTTATTTTAGCAATTTTTTTGTTGCCTTTTTTTTATACTATTTCTCCCTATGACTTAAATCCTACAAAAATTTTACAAGCTCCATCAATTGAGCATTTATTTGGAACTGATAGATTAGGTAGAGATGTGTTTGCAAGGGTTTTGAACGGTGGTCAAACTTCTTTAATTATTGGATTTTTAGCTGCATCTATTTCTTCAATTGTTGGTCTTTTTATTGGAATTAATGCTGGATATTTCAAAGGTAATATAGATAAAACTATTACAATTACGATTGATTTATTTTTAACTTTTCCTACTTTTTTTCTGCTTTTAGCCCTTGTATCATACATTCAAGCTTCGACTTTAATTTTAATTATAGTTATTTCAATTACTGGTTGGATGGGAATGGCTCGAATGATTAGAAGTGAGAGTTTTGCTATTGGAAATAAGCCTTTTATTAAGATTTTAAAAGTTGCAAATGTTTCAAATTTCAAAATAATTTTTAAATATTTTGCTCCACTTTTGGCACCTATTTTCCTTATTTCATTCACTTTTGGAGTTGGAGGTTCGATTTTAGCAGAATCAGGACTTTCATTTTTAGGTCTTGGGGTTAATCCCCCACAAATGTCTTGGGGAAGTTTATTAAGTGATGGAAAATCTGTGATTGATATAGCTTGGTGGGTTAGCTTTTTCCCTGGTCTTATGATATTTTTAATTACATTTTGTTTGATACAAATTAGTGATTATTTACAAACTCTTGCTAACTCAAAGGAGATGGTATTATGAAAAAATTTTATTTTTTAGTAGTTGTAGTTTTACTTTTTACATCTTGTTCTTCTAAATCTGAAATAAATATAAATGAAAAAATCAATTCTATCTCTTTATATGAAGAAGTGGTAATTGGAAATACTCCAAAAACAGTACCAAGTCCGGTAAGTGTAGGTTTAGGTCTTGGTGGATTTGTTTCTAATAATGTATCTGTTGGTGTTGGAACTTCTTTTCGCCCTGAACTTTCAAATGATGAAGCTTTATTATTAGAGCGAAGTTTTGCCATAAATAATCTCTCTTTGGCAACTTTAATAAAAGATGAGTTTAAATCACAACTTAAAAATGATTCAGTTTATAAAGATAAATTTGTACCATTTGGAAGTGATTTTGTAATACATGCTTTTGTTCCAAAGTATTTGGTTGAAACGGTTGTTTTTTCACAAAAAGCTCAAATAAAAATTTTTATTGAAATTCGAATATTAAATAAATTTAATGAGATAGTTTATGAAGATGTTCAAGAAAATGAGTTTTATTCACAAGATTTCATTTATACAAAAAATGAGATTTTAAACTCAAAAGAAGCTTTGCAAAAAGCAACTAATCTAGCAATAAAACAAACAATTGCTAGATTAATTTTAAAGTTGAAAAAATCTTAATTATTTAGATTTTATTTAGTAATTTATCAAGCGAAGAAGTACTTAAAACTCTTTTTAAAAATCCTAAGATATAAGTAGCAAATGTTACATAATATCTAGGTTTTGGTTTTTGTGTTTTTATGATTTTTAAAACCACTTTTGCAACACTTGAAGCTGGAAGATTAAAAGGCGCTTTATCTTCATTTGTTTCAAGTCTAGCTTTTAACTCTTTTTTATAAGTTTTTTCAAAAAAACTTCCTTCAATTTTGATATTTTTATTGAACTTTTTTAAAGCATTTTCTCTAAATTTCGAAGTAACTGGACCTGTATTTATTGTACTAATAAAAATATTACTTCCCATTACTTCTTGTCTTAATGTGTCATTTATTCCCTCAATTGCATACTTACTTGCATTATAAGCGCCTCTATATTTTAAAGAAATTATTCCTAAAACTGAGCTATGTTGAATGATTTTTCCAAAGCCTTGAGTTCTAAATATTTTCATAGCAGCAATAGTTACTTCATGCAAACCAAAAAAGTTTGTATCAAACTGTTCTTTTAAAACTTCCACGCTTAAATCTTCCACAGCTCCTGGTTGTCCAAATCCTGCATTATTAAAAACAGCATCAAGTTTTAAATCATTTTTTAATATTTTATTAAAAGCATTTGTTATTTCAACTTTATTTCTTACATCAATTTTAAATGCTTCAAAACCTAAGTTTTGAAGCATTTCCACATCTTTTTCTTTTCTGGCACTTGCATAAACTTTTATTCCATTTTTTCTTAATATTAGTGCAGTTTCAAGTCCAATTCCAGAAGAACAACCAGTTATTAGTATATTTTGCATATTTTTAATCCATCTAAATTTTTGAAATGGTATTATAACTTTATAAATATAAAAGCACTTTGGATAAAAATGACACAAAAAGATAAACAAATAAAAACACTTCTTGATATTGAAGTAGAAAATAGAAATAAAAACCATGAAATAAGTTACGATAAACCAGACCCACTTTTAGTTGCAAGAAGATATACAGATGAATTTGTCATTCTTTTATGTGCTTTATTTGCCTATGGAAATGCAAAATTAATAGTGAAATTTTTAGATAGTTTGGATTTTTCTTTGCTTGAAAAAAGTGATGAAATAATAGATAAAGAGCTGAATAATCACTATTATAGATTTCAAAATGCCCAAGATATAAAAACAGTATTTAAAACCTTTAAACGACTAAAAAATGAAGATAGTTTAAATAGCATATTTGTAAATGCTTACAAAAAAGAGAACAATATCCTAGAGGGAATTGACGCTCTAATTCAAAAAATTCACAACACAGCAAATCATAAATCACAAGGTTTTACTTTTTTAATTTCAAGCCCATTTAAAAGAGATAAACAAGGACTCATAAAAGAAAATGGAAATGCTCCATACAAAAGATGGAATATGTTTTTGCGTTGGATGGTTCGTGATGATAATTTGGACTTAGGACTTTGGAGTGGAATAAATAAAAAAGATTTAATACTTCCTCTTGATACTCACACTTTTAAAGTATCACAAAAATTGGGTTTATTGGATAGACAAAGTTATGATTTAAAATCAGCACTTTTAATAACGGAAAAATTAAGAGAGTTTGATGAGTTTGATCCTATAAAGTATGATTTTTCGCTTTATAGGATTGGGCAAGAAAAAATACTTTAAATAACTATTTGTTACTTTCAAGTTATATACAAGTGTTATAGTTTCCTAATTAAATAGTAGGGGGAAATTATTTATGAAAAAAGTTATGGTAGTAGCAACATTATCTGCGTTATGTGTGACAACTTTGTTTTCATTTGATGCAAAAGTTTTAAAAGAGCGTTCGGACAATGGATACAAATCTGATGCGAAGTTGGAATATAAAATTCCAGATGATAAAAATATTCCAAATAATCAATTTGGAGATTTAGTAAAATATGGAAAAGAACTGATAGTTCATACTTCAAAATACATAGGTCCAGAAGTTGAAGATTCAAAAATGAGATATGCTGGGAATAATTTAAATTGTCAAAGCTGTCACTTAGATGCAGGAACAAAATCTTATTCTTCATCATATATTGGGATTTTTGCTGCATTCCCACAATATGGGGCAAGAGGTGATAGTATTGGTACACTTGCAGATAGAATTAATGGCTGTATGCAAAGAAGTATGAATGGAAAATCATTACCACTTGATAGCAAAGAAATAAAAGCAATGCAAGCTTATATGTATTGGTTAAGTCAAGGTTATCCTGTTGCTGGAGTTGATAAATTAGAGGGTAGAAGTTTATATCCAATTGATAGAAAAATGATTAAAACTCAAGCTGCCAATCCCGTAAAAGGTGGAGTTGTTTATGAACAACAATGTGCTTCATGTCATGGTGCAAACGGTGAGGGTATAAAAAATGAAGGTCGAGCAAATGGTTATATGTATCCACCATTATGGGGAGAAGATACATATAATAAAGGTGCTGGAATGTATAGACTTCTAAAAGCAGCTGATTTTATAAAAAGTAATATGCCTTTAGGTGCAACAAAAGAAAATCCTATTTTAACTGATGAAGAAGCTTATAATGTGGCAGCATTTATCAATATGGATTCACATTTTAGACCTGATAAAGCTGATAGAATCAAAGATTTTCCATCAGAAGAAGTTAAAGCTCCTGATGTTTATAGACCAACAATTGAAACAAAAGAGAACCAAGTAGGTCCTTTTGGAAAATTCATAAAATAAATTAAAAAAAAGAGGATACTTTATTGTATTCTCTTTTTAATTAGTTAAAATTACTCATGAACAAAACATACAAAAATTTCATTTTATCTTTTATTATTGTTTTTATAACACTTCTATATTTTTTATACAAGTACAACAATAAAATAGAACAAAATCAAATAGACATTTTAGTTTCAAATAGAGTTGAACTTGTACAAAATGAACTAACAAATCAAAAAAATAATGCTTTATCTTTGGCAATATTATTTTCTAAGAATCAAAATATTATTAGTTTTTTAGAAAATAATAAACCAAAAGAGTTAAAAAAAGAGCTTTTAAATTCCCTTGAAAATATAAAAAATTATACAAATATAAATAATATCCAAATCCAAGTTCACACAAAAGATTTAAAAGTTTTTGTACGAAGTTGGGAAGATAAAGATGAGGGATTGAGTTTAGAGAGTTTTAGAAAAGGCTTGTTAAAAGTAAAAGAAACTAAAGAACCTTTTGTATCAAATGAACTAGGAAAAAGATTTAATATTAAAGCAATTTCGCCTATTTTTAATCAAAACAACGAATATATTGGAACTCTTGAAATTATTTTAGATTATAGTGATTTAAGAAATAGATTAAAATATATGGGAATAGAGATTATTCCACTTTTAAAAAAAGAGTATTTACCAATTGCAACATCTTATCATGAGGATAATTTATTAGATGATTTTGTGATTATTCAAAATGATTATGATAAAAAATTCTATGATTTACTTATGCAACATAAAAATTATCTAAGTAATGAAAAGTTCTATTATGAGTATAATAATAAGATAATTACCCAAATTCCTTTGGGTGATATTGATTTAAAAAGTGTTGGAATTTTAATGATTTTTTTTGATAAAAATGAACAAAATTTCAAATATTTACCAAGATATGAGTATTTGGGTGAAATAAATACAAAAGATTCAAATTTCAAAAACAACTTTTCAAAAGAAAAAAAAGAGATTATTATAAAGTGAAAATATGAAAATTTTACTACTTGAAGATGATTATTTATATAAAATATCTATAAAAGAATTTTTGCAAGAGCTAGATTTTATTGTAGATGATTTTGAAAATGGTGACGAAGCTTTGGATGCTATTTTTACCAATAGTTATGATTTGCTTCTTTTAGATATACGAGTGCCTGGAATGGATGGTTTTACTTTGCTTGAAACTATACGAAAAGAGCAATTGAATACTCCAATTATTATTCTTACATCTTTGACTGATATTGCCAATCTTAGTCGTGGTTATGACCTTGGTTGTAATGATTATATTAGAAAACCTTTTGATTTGATTGAACTAAAATTTAGAATAGAACAGCTAATTAAAAATAGTTGTTTTAAGACTTTGGATGATTTTATACAAATTGTTCCTGATTATGAGTTTGATGTGAAAAAAAATATTTTATATAAAGAAAAAGAACAAATAGATTTAAGTTTTAAAGAGAGTGAATTAGTCTCTTTTTTAGTTCAAAATAGAGGTTTTTTTGTTTCTATCGAGACTTTACATGAAAAAATTTGGGAAAATAAAGATATTTCATATTCAGATATTAGAATGTGTATAAAAAGAATTAGAGAAAAAACTTGTAAAGATTTTATTAAAACTAAAAGATTTGTAGGATATAAAATTGATAAATAATAAATATGAGATTAAATATATTTTAATTCAAGGTTTATTAACTTTGTTGATAGCTTTTATTCCAATATATTTTTATTTGGATTCTTCTTTTGAAAATCAAAATATAAAAGACAAAATGGATTTAAAAAATCATGCTTATTCTGTGATTTCTAAAATTGATAATTTTGAAAAAGAAAATAGTTCTATTTTTTATTTTCCAAGATCTAATATATATTTTTCTGGAATTTTCGATAAAAATAATCAGATGATTTTTTCTTTATTAGAAAAAAATAATTTAGATTTTTTTGACGAATTTTTAATAAATAAAGATGAGATTTGTTATAAAAACTATTTAAATGAAAATATTTTTGAAGCAAAATTTCTAATTGTTTGCAAAAAAATTGATAACTCTTTAGTAATATATAATGCAATTATTTTAGTTTTATCAATTAGTTTTTTTATATTTTTATCGTCATTTTTTATTATAAAACAAAGTATTGAACCATATAAAAAACTAAATCAATATTTAGATGAATTCTTAAAAGATGCGATGCATGAGTTAAAAACACCAATTGGAGTTGCGAGAATTAATGTAGATATGTTACAAATGCGATTAAAAAATGACAAACATATTTTACGAATAAAATCAGCTCTAAAAAATATGACTGTTATTTATGAAGATTTAGAATATTATATGCAACAAAATATGGTAAAAGATGAAAAAACAAATATAAATTTTTCACTTTTTTTAGAAAGAAGAATAGAATTTTTTAATGACTTAGTTATTTCAAAGAATATTAGATTCTCAAAAAATATTCAAAGTGATATTTTTATAACTTTTAATGAATTAGAACTATACAGAATTATAGATAATAATATTTCAAATGCAATAAAATACTCAAAAGATGGCTCAAATATTCAAATATCTTTAGAAAAAGAAGAGAATAAAATAAGACTTTCATTTAAAGATGAAGGAATTGGAATAAAAGATAAATCAAAAATCTTCGAGCGATATTACAGAGGTGATAAAATAACAGGCGGTTTTGGAATAGGGCTTAGTATTGTGAAAAATATTTGTGCCAAAAATAAGATTGAAATTAAAGTTGAATCACAAGTAAATAAAGGAACAACCTTTATTTACTTATTTTGATTCAGTAGATAGTTTTTTCACTAAAACTGAATATCCAGAACAAGTGCAAGAATCATCTATTGCTTCTTCAATCTCTTCAGTTTTAGAAACAAATTGCCAGTTACTATTAACAGCTTCTTTTAATGTTGAATAACCAGTACTTCTTTTATTTAAATCAGTACATTTTTTAGAACAAAGTGCTTCTTTTCCAGAATATCTCCAAGAATCAAAAAAAGTCATTGATTTTTGATCTTTTTTATTAAACAAAAGTTTAGTTTTTTGCTCTCTTGAAGCTTCTCTTCTTATAATTTCTTGTCTTTCTTTAATGACAGTTTGAGTATCTTCCTTAACAGCTGGTGTTATTTCAAATTGATGATTTTTAAAATTTTGATAAATCTTTTTTGCTTTTTCATCAATACTAACAGAATAATAAATATTATCATTTGTATTTGCTTGATGAGTTATAAAATAAGCTTCATTGTTTACTTCACAAACACTAGCTTTATTATTAGGATATGAATTAACATAATTTTTATTAATATAATAATTCATACTAACAAACTTACCTTTATTATCTGAACAAAGTTTTCCAAGTTCTGTTGATAAATTATTTGTAGCTTCTACTTTTGTAGATTTATTTTTATATAATTTTTGATTAGCATCATAGTCAAATGACCCATTTGACTCATTTAAAATATCATTGATAGTTTTAACTTTTGCTTGATCAACTTTCTTAACATTTTTAACATTTGCTTTATTTGCACATGCAGTAAAAAGGATTGATGTTGAAATAACAAACAATCCTATTTTTAAAAATTTATTTATTTCCATTTTAAGACTAAATCTCCATTCCATTTTCTAAAATAATTTTATTTCTTCCGTTTTCTTTTGCTTGATATAAAAGCATATCAGCTTTTTGTAGAGTATTTTCATAAGAGGTGTAACTACTTCTAATCGCTACTCCTGCTGAAAAAGTAACTTTAATTTTTTTATCTTTATATAAAAAGCTATTTTCTGTAACTATTGTTTTTATTCTTTTTAAAAACTGTAATAACTCTCGATTTAAATTAAAGTGAATAATCGCAACAAACTCTTCTCCCCCATATCTTCCAGCAACATCATGTTCTCTTACACTTTTATTTAGGATTTTTCCAAAAGTTGATAATACAACATCTCCACATTCATGACCATAAGTATCATTTAGTTTTTTGAAGTGGTCTAAATCAAAGAATATAACAGCATATTGAGTTTTAATTCTTTCATAAGCACTTTCGATTCTTTTTACTTCATCACTAAATGCTTTTCTTGTTAAAAGTCCAGTTAAATGATCTTTCATATTTTCTGTTTTTGTTCTATTGAGTTCTTCTTCAAGTTTTTTTACTTTTTCTTCAAGTTCGTGAACTTTTGTTTTACCGTTTTCTAATTTATTAGTTACAGTATTCATCTCTTTTTCAATTGATGTTGCTGCATTTATAAGTTCATTTTGAAGTTCTGTAAGAGCTTCTAAACCATTTTCATTTATATTTATTGAAGCTACTTTTTCTTTAATATTTAAAACATTTTGAGAACCAAAACCATTACTTGAAATAGCCTCATTTAAATAATCTGACATTAATAAAACAAGTTTAGAAATATCAGAAGTTTGCTCGATTACAATCTTTTTATCTCTTTCAAACCTTTTATTAATAAAATCTTCAATTTTATCTTGTACTTTTTTATCAAATAAAAGATTTGGTTCTTTTTCAATTTGTGAAAATAGTTGATCAATCTCTTCATTAGTTTTAGGACAAATAGAAGGTAAAACAGATTGTTTTAATAAAGAAGCTAATTCGTGAACATTTTGTGGATGAACTCTTTTTAATAAGAGTGGAATTATTTTTTCAGGGAAATCAAGATTATTTGAATTCGCCTCATCTTTTTCTTCTTTTGTTAATTGACTTAAAATATTTTCAAACTCTTTGTTCATGAATGTTTCCTAAATATGATTTTTTTTAAAATTATCCTAAAAGCTTTTTAACCATTTCATTAATTCTTTTTCCATCTGCAACACCTGCGAATTTTTTAGTTGCCATTCCCATAACTTTTCCTATGTCTTTCATAGATGTAGCTGCTACTTGTGAAATAATCTCTTTCATTCCAGCTTCTAATTCAGCATCATTTACTTGAGTTGGAAGATATAACATAAAAACATCAACTTGTTCTTGCTCTTGAGCCACTAAATCATCTCTTGAAGCAGCTTTATATTGAGAAATTGATTCTTCTCTTTGTTTGATACCTTTTTGAATTAATTTAATAACATCTTCGTCATTTAAATCTTTTCTTTCATCCACTTCAATTTGTTTAATCATAGTATTAATGGCTCTAATCGAGTCTCTTTTTACTACATCTTTTTCTCTCATTGCAGTTTTTAAATCTTCTTTTAATTGTTCTTTTAAACTCATAAAAATCCTTATATTTAATAATATTTGAGTAAATTATATCTTTTTAAGAATTAAAGCTTTCTATTAATTCTTCTAGTTCTAAAAATCTTTCAACTTTTGTTTCATAAATTTCTTTTGTAGCATCAAGCTCCTGTGACATGGCAACAATTCCTTTTTGTTCATAACATTTTGGATTCATTAAACAAGCATTTATCTCTTCAAGTTTTAACTCTAAATCTTCAAGTTCTTTTGGTAAATTATCATATTCTCTTTGGTCTTTGTAAGAAAGTTTTGTCTGTTTTTTTGCAACTTGAACAACTTTCTCACTACTTGCTTCTTTTGCCATTTCAATTTCAAGAGAGTCTAATTCTTTTAACTCTTTTTCAATTTCTAAATATTCACTATATGGTTGAAAACTCTCCATAATAGTTGCATTTCCTTGAAATACAAAAAGTTTTTTTGCAATTTTATCAACAAAATATCTATCATGTGATACAAAAATCAAAGCACCTTGAAAGTTTTGTAAATACTCTTCTAAAATATTAATTGTTGGAATATCTAAGTCATTTGTAGGTTCATCCAAAATCAAACAATCAACTTTTTTTGTGAAAAGTAGCGCAAGAGCAACCCTGTTTTTTTCTCCACCACTTAAAGCACCAACTTTTTTATCAAGATATTCCCTTGGAAATAAGAAGTTTTTCAAATAACCAAAAACATGCATATTTCTTCCATCATGAAGAACAACTCTATCTCCACCATTTGGACAAAAAGTTTCTAATAGATTTCTTTCATCATCCAAAGATTCCCTTTGTTGGTCAAAATATCCAATTTCAAAATCACCTTTTTTAAAAGCTCCACTATCTATTTTCATTTTTTCCATAAAGATTTTTAGAAGTGTAGATTTTCCACTTCCGTTTGGACCAACTATAGCAATTGTGTCTTTTTGTAAAATTCTAGTAGTAAAATCAGTAATTAGTTTTTTATCTCCTAGTGCTTTATTAATATCATCAAGTTCATAAAGCATTTTCTTTTTGTTTTTTTGATTATCATCTGTGTTAAATGATTTTTGCTCCCTTTGAAGTTCCAGTGACATTTTTCTAATAGCGGCTGGATTTGACCTTGCTTTTTGTTTTAAATCAAAATATTCTGATTTTCTTCTTTCATTTCTTTTTCTTCGGGCCGTAACACCATGTTGCATCCAATGAGCTTCTCTTTTTACTAAACGAATAAGATTATCATGCTCTTT
Source organism: Arcobacter caeni (assembly GCF_003063245.1). Taxonomy (GTDB): domain Bacteria; phylum Campylobacterota; class Campylobacteria; order Campylobacterales; family Arcobacteraceae; genus Aliarcobacter; species Aliarcobacter caeni. The sequence continues at coordinate 55,673 of NZ_MUXE01000012.1, forward strand.
TTGCATATTGTCCAAAAGATGCTCTTTTTGCTCTAAATATGAAGAGTAACCACCGTTGAATTTTCGCAAAACTCCACCATCAACTTCAATAACAGTAGTTGCAATATTATCAATAAAATATCTATCATGTGAGATAAAAAGTAGGGTGAAATTGTTTTTCAAAAGTAGTTGTTCTAAAAACTCAACCATATAAACATCAAGGTGATTTGTAGGTTCATCCAAGAGTAAAACATCAGGTTTTTTAAGTAAAAGACCAGCTAAACTAACACGCCGTTGTTCTCCTCCACTTAAAAGATTTACATCTTTAAATTCATACTGTTTTAGTTGAAACTCAACTAAAACTCGCTCAATCATATTGTCCAAATCCCAAGCATCATGAAAGTCAATAAAAGTCGCTAATTCACTTTGTCTTCTTATTAAATCTTCATTTTCATAATCAGTTGTAAGACGATTTGTAAGTTCTTCATATTCAGTTCTAGCATTTTTTAATTCAGCTAATTGATTTTCAATTGCATCTCTTACATTTAAATTGTCTTTGAATTTTGGTTGTTGGTCAAGCATTTCAATTTTAAGAGATTTATCAATAGCCATTTCACCGCTATCAGCTTCTGTTTGTTTCATAATTATTTTAAAAAGTGTAGATTTACCTTGACCATTTTGTCCAATAACAGCAACTCTTTGCCCATGGTTTAAAGTAAAATTTGTATCTTTTAAAATAACTTTTGTGTCGTATTGTTTTGAAATGTTTTGAAGGTCTATTAACGCCATATATGTATTCTTCTTTTTTGTAAAATCATGATTTATTTTTAATAAGTAAGTTATTAATATACCAAAAAACCTGTTAATATTTACTTTTAGTATATTTTCTTAATTATATTTTGAAAATAATATTAATTTAATATTAAGAAATGTATAATTAAGTATAAATAAAAGGAGTTTCTCATGCAAATTCAAAATAATACAAGTCAAGCTTTAGATATGTATAAACAAAATACAAATACAAGTGCTAAAACAAAAGAACAACCAGCTAAAAATGACTCTTTAGAAGAGATTATAAACAATTCAGCTGCAAGAGTTACTATCTCTATGAATGCTCAGTCTATTCTTTTTGAAATGAATACAGCAAGTATGACAAAAAATAATACTTTGGGGCAGAGTGGATCTGGATTAAAGAATAATCAACTTGAAGTTTTAAATTTTCTTGGAGGAAAAGAAACAGAAGGTGGAATGAGCCTTAAAAATATTGGATATGAGGGAAAACCAATTCTTGAATTATCTTCTGATGAAGCAAAGAATTTAGTAAGTGAAGAAGGGTTTTTTGGTGTAAAAAATACTTCAGATAGAGTTGCTGGTTTTGTATTAAGTTTTGCTGGTGATAACTTAGATGTTCTTCAAAAAGGAAGAGATGGAGTAGTTCAAGGTTTTGAAGAGGCTAAAAAGATGTTTGGAGGTGAACTTCCTGAAATATCATATAAAACTCAAGAAAGAACATTGGCTTTGATTGATGAGAAAATGAATAGTTTAAAAGGAAAGTCATAAAGACTTTTCCTTAATTAATGATTTATATCATTTAACTTAAAATCATCATATGGATCCATATGAATATTTATAATCCAATCTCTCGAAGAATCTAGCTTTTTGATTTTATTCTCAATAGAATCAGTAGCTTTATGTGCTTCCATAAGTGTAATCAAACAATTAAAAACCAAATGTACTTCCACAAAAGTTTGATTTGCAGCTTCTCTTGTTTTTAATAGATGATAAGCATTTACTTTGTCATTTTGTTTTATTATTTCTTCTATATTTGCTACTACTTCTTCATCAACGGCTCGGTCTAATAAAACTAAAATACCATCTTGAATTAAAGAATATGCAGAATAAATAATATATAAAGCGATTCCTCCTCCTACAATTACATCAATTATTTCATAACCAGTAAAAGTTACAAGAAGTAAAGAAATTAAAACAGCTGCATTACTAAAAACATCCGTTTTATAGTGTAAAGCATCAGCTTTAATAACCATTGAATTTGTTTTATTAGCAATATAATTTAAATAAATTACTAATAAAATCGTAATAATCAAAGAGATAATCATTACATAAATAGAAACTTCTAAATATTGTGATGTTTCACTATTTATAGCTTTTTTAGCAGCTTGATAAAGCAAGAATAATCCAGAGATACTAATAATAGTTCCCTCGATTACAGAAGCTAAGGCTTCAATTTTCCCTCTTCCATAATTAAAAATTTTATCAGCTGGTTTTTCAGAATTTGAAATAGCAAAATAGTTAAAAATAGATACAAACATATCTAAAACAGAATCAACAGCAGAAGCTAAAACAGCAACAGAACCACTTGTGATTCCAATTGCTAGTTTTATTAAAGTAAGTAGCCCAGCTACACTAGATGAAACAACGGTAGCTTTTTTTTGAGGTGTCATTATTTGTTTTCTACAAACTCTTTGATTCTTTTAATTCCTTCTTGAATACTTGCTAAATCAGTAGCAAAAGAGAATCTAAAATAACCTTCTGAACCAAATGCAAGACCTGGAACTAAAGCTACACCTTTTTGTTCTAATAATTCAGCACAAAATTTCATAGAATCATTTGATACTTCTTTAATATTTACAAAAAGATAAAATGCACCATCTGGGTCGATTGTTGATAAACCTTTTATTTCATTAAAAGATTTTACTGCAATATTTTTTCTTTTCTCAAATTCAACTCTCATCATTTCAATATCTTTATCAGCTTTTCCCTCAAGTGCAGGAATTGCAGCATATTGAGTCATTGTGTTAACATTTGATGTTACTTGACCTTGAAGTTTTGTTAAAGATTTTGCAAGTGCTACATTTGGAGTTGCAATATATCCAAATCTCCAACCTGTCATTGCTACTGCTTTACTTAAACCATTTATTGTAACAGTTCTGTTATACATATCAGAAGAAACTTCTGCTGCTGCTACAAACTTTTTACCATTGTAAATAATTTTTTCATACATTTCATCTGATAAAACGATAATATCTGTACCTTTTAAAACTTCACCAAGTGCTAATAATTCTTCTTTTGAATAAATAGAACCTGTTGGATTTGAAGGAGTATTTAAAAGTAAAATTTTTGTTTTTGGTGTAATTGCAGCTTTTAATTGTTCAGCTGTGATTTTAAATTCAGTAGAATCATCAGTGTCAATGAATACAGGAATTCCATCTGAAAATTTTACTTGTTCAGGATATGTAACCCAATAAGGTGCTGGAATAATAACTTCATCACCTTTTTCAATTAGAACTTGAAAAAGATTAAATAACGAGTGTTTTGCCCCATTACTTATTACAATACCATCTAATTTATATTCTAATCCGTGGTCTTTTTTTAATTTGTTAATAATTGCTTGTTTGGTAGCGATAATTCCCTCTACGGCTGTATATTTAGTTTGACCATCATTAATTGCTTTTATAGCAGCATCTTTAACAATTTGTGGTGTATCAAAGTCAGGCTCACCTGCACTAAAACTTAGTATATCTTTACCTTGAGCTTTAAGTTCTCTAGCTAAGGCAGTGATTGCCAAAGTAACTGATGGAGACAGATTTTCCATTCTGTTTACAATTTTCATTAACATCTTCCTCAATAAAATTATCATTATATTTTTGATATAATAGTTGTGCGATTTTAACAAAAAATTACTTAAGGAATAGTTTGAGCTTTCAAATTGAAATAAATCAAAGATTAGTAACCGTTCACTTAGAAAAAAGAAGAAATATAAAACATGTTTATCTTCGAGTTTTAAATCCAAATCTAATTCAAATAAAAACAAATATTTATTACACACTTTTAGAAGCAAAAGATTTAATTGAAAAAAAGATAGATTGGATTGAAAATTCTATTATTAGGCTTGAAGAAAAAAGTATAAATGAAGATGAATTTTTGTATCTTGGTGTTAGAAAAAAAATTGAAGAATTTAAAATCAAAAATATTGATAATTTTTATAAAAAAGAGATTGTAAAATATTTGCCAGATTTAGTGGATGAATATTCAAAAAAAATGAATCTATTTCCTACTTCAATTAGATATAGAAAAAATAAAAGAACTTGGGGTTCTTGTAATTATAAAAATGGTTTGAATTTTAATATTTTACTTATGAAATTTCCAATTGAGCTTATGGAATATGTGATTATTCATGAATTAGCTCATATACAACATAAAAATCATTCAAAAAATTTTTGGGATTTAGTAGAAATTCATTGTCCAGATTATAAAAAAAGAGAAAAAATATTTAAGAGTTTTTTATAATCTCTCTTATTTTTTCAAATTTTCTGAATAAATATTCATCTTTTGCTTTATTATCAAAAATTCCAAATGAACGCTCTTTATAAAGGGAAATAGGCGCATTTTCTTTCTCTTTTTTTTCTATTACATTTGTAATAAAAAAACCAATATCTTCAACATTTGCAATCTTGAAATTTTTTAATAATGATTTTATATCTGCTTTGTTATACTCAAATTCCATTTTATAAACAGGATGGGTTAATACAAAAAACAAAGTTTGATTTTTTACATAAGCGAATTTCACACCTTTTTTTAATTTTAAAGGAAGAACTTCTATAAACTTTTTTATTAAAAAAGATGTATTAATCTTACTGAATTCAGGATTATTTTTAAGATGACTAAGTATTTCATTAATTTTTTTCATGGGCTAATTATAGCAGGTTTTATATTATCATTTAGTGGTTGTGGTTACAAAGATGATCCAAAATATATTCAACAAGATTCTTCAACAGAACAAAATAGTAATAACATTTCAAAACAATGATTTACGATTACATAATAATAGGTACGGGAATTGCAGGACTTAATGCTGCAAGATTGATTCCCAAAAATAAAAGAGTTTTAATTTTATGTAAGATGTCAACTTGGAATTGTAATACTTTTTGGGCTCAAGGAGGAATTGCAAGTGCAGTTGATGAAAATGATATTCCAGCTCATATTCAAGATACTTTAACAGCAGGTGTTAATTACAACGACAAAAATGCCGTTGAACTTTTAAGTAAAAAATCAATATCAACAATAAAAAATTTAATTGATGATGGAATGAAATTTGACCTAAATGATAAAGGTGAATTAGCATATACAAAAGAAGCAGCACATAGTAGAAATAGAATTTTACACGCAGATGGTGATGCAACTGGAAGAATGATTCATATTTTTTTATTAGAAAATTGTCCTCATGAAATTGTAACTCAAGCAGTAGTTTGTGATTTACTCATAAAAGATGATATTTGTTATGGAGTTCAATACTTTACTAATGAAACAAATCAAAAAGTGGTTTATGCACATAATACAATAATTGCAAGTGGAGGAGTTGGTTCAATTTATAGATACCATACAAATTCAACAGCAAATGCTGGAGAAATCCAAGGAATTATTGCTGAAAAACATCTTCCACTAAAAGATATGGAAATGATGCAATTTCACCCAACAGTTGTAAAAGGAACTACATTTGCTAGAAAACCTTTATTATCTGAAGCTTTAAGAGGTGAGGGTGCTCATATTGTTGATGAAAATGGATATAGATTTTTATTTGATTATCATAAAGATGGAGAATTAGCACCACGAGATGTGGTGAGTCGTTCTATTTTTGATTACAATAAAAAAACTGGTTTAGGAATATATTTATCTTTTGAAACTTTTGAAAAAGTAGCTTTCAAAAAAAGATTCCCAAATATTTATTCAAATTTAAAAGAATTAGGTTATGACTTACCTTTTGAAAGAGTTCCTATTTCTCCAGCGTTTCACTATTCAATGGGTGGAATTGAGACATCTTTAGATGCAAAAGTAAAAGGAATGAAAAATCTATATGCTATTGGTGAAGTTGCATGTACGGGTGTTCATGGTGCAAATAGATTAGCATCAAATTCTTTACTTGAGGGATTGGTTTTTTCTCAAATTGCGGTTGAAAATTCATCAAAAGATGATTTTAAAATAACAAAAGAAAATTATGATAAACCTGTTATAAATTATGTAAGAAATAAAGAAATTGACAAAGATATAAAAGATAATTTAAGAGAAATGATGTGGACTAATGCAGCAATTGTGCGAGAACCTGCTAAACTTAAAACTACTCTTGAAACTATTGAAAATTATCTAAAATTAGATGTTGGAAGATTACTTTTTTTAAGATTACTTACAGCCAAAGCTATTTTAAAATCTGCCCTAAAGAGAAAAGAATCTCTTGGGGCTCACTATATTAAGGAGAATTGATGTTTAAAGTTATAATTACTTTATTATTGGGTACTTTATCATTATTTGCAAGTTCAGCGAGTAATGTGGAGATTCCAAATTTAACAATGACATGGGTTGGATTTGCAACTATTATTATATTTGTTATTGGTTATTATTTTGTTGCTGCAGAAGAAAAATATGCAATTGATAAGGCAAAACCTGCCTTATTTATTGGTACATTTATGTTTATTTTAGTTGCTATTTATTATGTATTAAATGGTTTAAATATGGAATTGGTTCATATAGAAGCAAACCATTTGATCTTAGAAATAGCTGGAATTTTCTTCTTTTTATTCGTTGCAATGACTTATATAGAATCATTACTTCACATGGGAGTTTTTGATAGATTAAAATATAATTTAATTTCAAAAGGTTATACATATAGAAAATTATTTTGGTTAACTGGATTTTTAGCATTCTTCATATCTCCTGTTGCAGATAATTTAACAACAGCTCTTATTTTATCAACAGTTTTAATAACTATTGAAAAAACAAGAAAAGATTTCTTAGTACCAGGTGCTATTAATATTGTTGTTGCGGCAAATGCAGGAGGTGCTTGGTCTCCATTTGGTGATATTACTACATTAATGGCTTGGACAGCAGGGAAAGGTCATTTTACAGACTTTTTATTTTTATTCCCCTCAGCTTTTGTAGGATTTCTTGTAACATCATTTTTATTATCAAGATTTGTTCCTAATATTGTGCCAGATTTTGATGCAACAAAAGAAGAAAAACCAAAAATGCATGAAGGTGCAAAAGTGGTTATGTTTCTTGGAATATTAACTATTGCCTGTGCTGTATTATCACATCAAATTTTAAATTTACCAGCAATGTGGGGAATGATGTTTGGTTTAGCTTTACTAAAAGTTTATTCATATAGTTTGAGTAAAAAATATGGAAAAGATCATTTTAATATTTTTGAATCAATGGCAAAAATTGAAAATAATACTTTAATGTTTTTCTTTGGTATTTTAGCAGCGGTTGGTGTATTATATTTTGTTGGATGGTTAGGACTTGCAGCTATTGTTTATCAACCAGATGTTTTAGGACCAACTTGGGCAAATATTGGAGTTGGGTTCTTATCTGCAATTGTAGATAATGTTCCAGTTATGAGTGCAATTTTAAAAGCAAATCCTGAAATGGCTGTTGATCAATGGATGTTGGTTACTATGACAGCTGGAGTTGGTGGTTCATTAATCTCTTTTGGTTCAGCAGCTGGTGTTGGAGTAATGGGGAAAATGCATGGTATTTATACATTTAGTTCACATATGAAATATGCTTGGACTATTTTAATTGGATATTTTGTTTCTATTGCTATTTGGTATGTTCAATATCAGATGTTAGGAATTGGACATTAATTTTTAGTAGTACTAAAAATTCAAAAGGGCTGTTGGGATTTCCCAATAGCCCTTTTTTTATTTAACTTTTTTTTTACTACTTTTTAGATAGAATGTAAGATTAAAATTTGTAATATTTAAATCTTATGGTTTGAAATATAAAGGAAACAATAGATGAAACATGTCCCAATAGTAGTATTAGACTTCGGTAGTCAATATACTCAAATTATTGCTAGAAAACTAAGAGAAGCAGGTGTTTATTCTGAAATAGTACCTTATAGTGAGAGTATTGAAGATATTATGGCTAGAACTCCAAAAGGAATTATTCTTTCAGGTGGACCAGCTTCTGTTTATGCAGATGATGCTTATCATCCTGATACTACAATATTTGAATTAGGTCTTCCTATTTTAGGTATTTGTTATGGTATGCAGTTAATTTCTCAACATTTTGGAGGAAGCGTAGTTCCTGCACATCACCATGAATATGGAAAAGCAAAATTAAAATTTGAAACTGAAAATCCAATTTTTAAAGACACAACAGATGGACAAATCGTTTGGATGAGTCATGGAGATAGAGTTGAAAATATTCCAGCTGGATTTGAAAGAATAGCAACAAGTGAAAACTCACCATTTGCAGCAATTGCAGATACACATAGAAATATTTATGCGTTCCAATTTCATCCTGAAGTTTACCATTCAGCTGAGGGTTCAAAACTTCTTAAAAACTTTGCAAAACATATTTGTGGTTGTGAATCGACTTGGAATATGGGTTCTTTTGCAAAAGAACAAATAAAAAATATTCAAGATAGAGTTGGAAATAAAAAAGTATTATGTGGAGTTTCAGGTGGAGTTGATAGCTCAGTTGTAGCAACACTTTTAGCAGAAGCAATAGGTGATAAAGTTATTCCTGTATTTGTTGATAATGGATTATTAAGAGCAAACGAAAGAGAACAAGTTGAAGCAATGTTTAAGGCTCGTGGTGTAAAACTTATTACTGTTGATGCAAGTGAGCAGTTTTTGACAAAACTAGCAGGTGTAACAGACCCTGAAACAAAAAGAAAAATCATCGGTGAAACATTTATCGAAGTATTTGATAAAGAAGCAAAAAAACACGATGGTATTGAGTTCTTAGCACAAGGAACACTTTATACAGATGTTATTGAATCTGTTTCAGTAAAAGGTCCATCAAAAACTATCAAATCTCATCACAATGTAGGTGGACTTCCTGATTGGATGAAATTTGAGTTAGTTGAACCTTTAAGAGAAATCTTCAAAGATGAAGTTAGAATTTTAGGATTAGAATTAGGATTACCTGCATCTATGATAGGAAGACATCCATTCCCAGGACCAGGACTTGCTATTAGAATCATGGGAGATGTAAATAAACCTGATTTAGAAATTTTAAGAAAAGCAGATGTTATAATGCTTGATGTATTACATGCCACTGGATATTACGATAAAACATGGCAAGCATTTACAGTTTTATTAAATGTAAAATCAGTTGGAGTTATGGGGGATAATAGAACTTATGACAATACTATTTGTGTAAGAATAGTAGAAGCAACAGATGGAATGACAGCAACTTTTGCACATATTCCACATGAAATTTTAGAAACAATCTCAAGAAGAATCATCAACGAAGTTGATGGAATCAACAGAGTGGTATATGATATTTCATCAAAACCACCAGCAACTATAGAGTGGGAATAATCTTTTTGCCATAATTTTGGCGCATCTTTCAGCGAATATGAACTTCGATGTACTTGTAGTACACCTTTGTTCATATTCACAAAAATCTACACCAAACTTCTGACAAAAATTATAGGAATATAAATGGCATTAACATCGCTAGAAGTTTTAGATACTGCTATAAAAATTGGATTTGGTAGTATTATCACTTTATTAGGTACATATATTGTTACCAAAATTAATCATAATCATGAATATAAGAAAGATAAAAACAATAGGTTTTTTAATTCTCTTGAAGAAATAAGTAAATTAATTGAAGAATGTACACATATATCATTAAAATATTGGGCATTAGTTAATGAATCAATTTCAAAAAAATCTAGTTTTAAACCTCATAGAGAAGAAGAATTATCAAAAGTTGAAATTGAACTTTTTCATAGCTTTAAAAATTTAACTGTTGCTGAATCTAAATTAATGTTACTAGGTTTAAAAGAAGAAGCAAGTTTATTAAGAGAGTATGGAATGACTTTATCTAAACTTAGAGGTAAATTTTTTAAAGGTAATGAAGATATTACGGTAGAAAATATGAGAGATATTAGGGAAGAAATTCTAAAAAAGAGAGAAACATTATTTTATAATTTATCAAAAATTTATAATGAAAATTAATTTTTTTCGTTCCCAAGCTCTAACTTGGGAACGCATAAATTAAATCTTCCCTACGACGAGCAACTAACATGAGAAATTCCAGCTATTCCAAAAAAATCTGAAGGTTTTTTAATATAATATTTCTCTTCTATTTCTTTTGTTTGTTCGTCGTATGGTTTTGTCATTATTTTTTGTAACTCTTTTGTTGGTTCATAGTTTCCATTTTGTGCTTCTTGGTATGCTTTAACTAGATGCCATTCTCTTAGAGTGTATTTTGGATTTGTGAGTTTCATTTGATTTGAAAGTTTTTGTTTAGACTCTTCATCATTTACATTTATTTGTGATTTCCATTTTTCTAACCAATTATTCCATCTTGATTTAATATTTTCATTTTGCAGATTTCCATAAAAACTTTTTTCAATGTTGTTAATATCATTTGGAATAGATGAGAGTTCTCTAAAAAATATAGTATAGTCAACTTTTGTTTCTATCATAAGATTTATAAGTTCTTCAAACAACTCAACATCAAACTTTTCGATTCCAAGTTTATTTGCCCACATATTTTCCATTTTTTCTTGCATAAATTTGCTAAAGTTATTTTCGATTTTTTCTAGTTCTTCTAAAACCTCAGGCTTCAAACTAAGTAATGGTTTTAAAGCACTACAAAAAGATTTAAAATTTTTTTGCGCAGCAACTGGCTGATTAAAAAATGAAAAGTGTATTCCTCCATTTGTCCAAGATTGATATTTAGGATCAAACATCTCGGTAAAGCCAAATGGACCATAATCAAGTGTAAAACCACCGGCTGCACAGTTATCACTGTTGAAGTTACCTTGACAAAATCCAACTCTTATCCAGTTAGCTATCAATGATGTAAGACGATTTTGAAACTCATTTACTAATAATATTATCTTTTTTTCTAAGTCTAAATCTTGGTTGATTACTTCACTATATTCTCTATTTATCAAATGTAAAACAATCATTTCTAGCTCTTTTAAAGCATTTTCATGTTCATTTTTTCTAGCCCGTCTGCCAAAAAGTTCAATTTGTCCAACTCTTATAAATGAAGGCGCAACTCTTGTAGTAATCGCAACATCTTCTTCAAGCATAACTTCTGGGTCTTTTGAATATGAATTATCTCTAAACCAAGGTCTTTGTACTTGCTCTTTTTTAGATGTAAATAGGGTCAAAGACCTTGATGTTGGAATGCCAAGTGCATGCATATGCTCTTGTGCTAAAAACTCTCTTACACTTGACCTTAAAACTGCCCTTCCATCTGCACCTCTACAATATGGTGTTTTACCTGCACCTTTTAGTTGAAATTCCCATCTTTTTCCATTTATTACTGCTTCCAAAATAGAAATTGCTCTACCATCTCCATAAGCATTTCCAGTTTGAAAAGGACATTGAGCGTAATATTCTGTACCATAAATAGATAGTGCATATCCTGTTGCCCAACCTTTATTTTGTGTAAGATTAGAAATATTAGACATATTGGCTGAAAACATTTTGATAAAATCATCTGAGTTTATAAGATTTTCATTAAAACCTAATTCTTCAAAAAAGGTTTCGCTATGTGAAATATATATTGGCTCTTTAATAGCAGTTGGACTTACTGGCACATAATGTCCAGAAAAAACCTCTCTTGAAAATTTATTTTCCCCATTAACTTTTGCGTCAGGATCACTATTTAGTGTATTTGTAAATGAGTAATCACCTAATTTCATAAGTTCTTCAAATGTTTCTATATTTTTGTTAGTATTTTTTTTCATTATTATATTTATCCATAGTTTTTATTTATCAAAATTTTAACATAACTACCTTTGATTCAAAACAAAGCAACTATTAACTAAAATACAAAAAAACCAATAAAAGCGATAATTATGGCAATAACTAGGCAAATAATATTTTTAGCAAAAAGAGATTGTATTGAAGAACTAAAAGCATTACTTAAATCGACTATTAAAGAATCTAAAGAAGAAGAGGGCTGTTTGATGTATGAAGTTTTTCAAACAAAAAATAATCCCGTAGAATTTATTGCAATTGATTCATGGAAAAGTGAAGAAGCGTTAAACAAACACTATGAAAGTGAACATTATGTACATTTTCTAAATAATTTCAAACAATATAATGCTCATATTGAACCTTTTGAATTAGAAATTTTATAAAAATCAAAAGACAAAATAATAATGAAAACCTCCTATCATCGTAGACGCAAAATAAAAATAAGAAGAATAGCATTAAGGGATTTGATTTTACGAGGTATTGAAAATCCAAAAGATTTAGCAAAAGAGTTAAAAGTTACTGAACCCACAATAAAAAGAGATTTAGAAGCTCTTGAAACCATGAGTGAAGAGGATTTTACTTTTGAGACTAGGCAAACTTCACAAGAAATACTTGATAAAAAAGATAGTATATTAAAAATGTTAGATGATGAGAAATATTATAATGAAAATGGCGATTTAAACATATCAAAAATAACAAAAGATTTAAAAACAAGTAGAGTAACAGTTATGTCCGTTTTAAATGGAGAATAATAAATCTATGATAAACTGCGTTGTTTGACTTTATAAAATACAAATTAATAGGATAACAAATGGCTAAAATAAATTACAATTATGAAAAACGAGCTCGAGAGCTAGAAAAAGAAAAAAAGAAAGAAGAAAAGCGTAAGAAAAAAGAAGCGTTAAATAATAATGATACTGAAATAGTAGAAGAGATAGCTACATCGGAAAAATAGTTAATGAATAGAACAATGAACGATTCAGAAAAATTGTTAGTACTGAATAAACCTAAGGGTTATTTAGTCACAAGATCTGATGACCTTGGGCGAAAAACTGTTTATAATCTTTTACCAGATTGGGTTTTTACTGATGGATGGATGCCTATTGGACGACTTGATTTAGAATCTAAAGGGCTTTTATTATTTACAAGAGATGGCAAAATAAACGATGCTTTAACAAAACCTGGAAATTGTATTAAAATATATGAAGTTTGGGTTAGAGGTTATGTAACAGATGAACATATTGCTGAGGCAAAAAAAGGCGTTGAAAGTATTCACGGAATACTGAAAGCAAAAGTGGAAAAAATAGGGAATGGCGGAGCAAAAACAAAACTAAAAGTTGAACTAGAAGAGGGTAAAAATCGTCATATTCGCAGACTCTTTGGCGCATTAAAAGACCCAAAATTTGGAACACCTTTAAAGGTCTTGGATTTGAATAGAGTTAGTATTGGCAGTTTTAAGCCCAATATAGAAATAGGTAAATGGCGTTATCTCTCATTGGAAGAAGAGAGAATGTTAATTAAAAATAAGTAGAGTAATACGATAGGAGCTTAAAATCAAAATAATAAATGTGATTTCTAATCAAGATAGAATAAATCTAATTCGAACTTTTTGTGATGATGATTTAGAAAATGAAGTTGAAAATGTTTTGAAAAATATTTTAGAAAATGGCTCTTATGAATTAAAGTTAATGATAAAACTTTTTGATTTAATGGATAATTCAAGTAGTGTTGATAGTGATTTACAGGCTTCTTATTCTATTGGTAATAGAACAATCGAAGTTATTAACACTTGTGAACAATTAGAAAAGGCAATGAATTCAATCCACTTATCTCCTTTTATAGGTTTTGATAGTGAACAAAAGCCAACCTTTAAAAAAGGTGAAGCAGATAATGGTGTTTGCCTGATTCAATTAGCTACAAAAGATAAGTGTTATCTTATTCAAACTAAACAAATCAAAAATCTAAAGCCACTTATAAACTTTTTGGAAGATGAAAAAATAATAAAAATTGGTACTGGACTAAAAGGCGATAGTATAGCACTTTTTAAACAATTTAATCTAAGACTAAAATCAACAATCGACCTTGAAAATGTATTCAAAAAACTATCATCAAAAAACCAAATAGGAGCAAAAAAAGCAGCTTCTATAATCTTAAATGAAAAATTACAAAAATCAAAAAATATGTCAAGATCAAATTGGGAAAATGAAGAGCTAACATCTGGACAACTCAAATACGCTTCCGAAGATGCAACTGTTGTATATGATGTAATGAACAAAATTTTAGAGGAATATCCATTTGTTATGAAAATGATGCCGATGTTTTTTCAGGTGCAGTATTCTCTGGAATAAAAAATATACTATAATTTAAATAGCTAATTATCAACCTAAAATAGTTTGAATTTTAAAGAACAAAATCTGTAAATTATAAAATAGGTATTAAAAAAAATGATGAATAAGAAATATCAATTATATTAAGGCTTTTATATATTTTCAGGTTTTATTGGGTGGGTTTTATTATCTATTTTATCTTTATCAAAAGTATGATAATTTTTGCACTCTTTTATAAAAGCGCTTTTTGGGCTTGAAGCATAGAAGAAATCTCTAAGTATCTTTAAATAATTAAACATTCTCATTCTAGTTAGCTATATGTATCAAAATAATATGGATATTATGCAAATTTTATTATAAATCTATTATCATCTTGATAAAATACAAAATCCATATTTAAAGGGAGAAAAATGAGTGATAATATTTCAAAAACAAAAATTAAGACTATTGGTAGTCATATAAAAAATAGTTCTTTATCACAAGATGATTTAAGCGTTTTCTCTGAGTGGAGATCTAGTCATGCGATTCTAACAAGAGAATTAGCAAAAACACTTAAGATTAAAAGAAAAAAAAAGAATGATAAACAGTTTATTATTTCAAGAAGACTAAAAAGACAACCTTCAATATTTGCAAAACTTACAAGATTTCCAAATATGCAATTAAATACAATGCAAGATATTGGTGGAGTTAGAATAATTTTAAAAAACCAAAAAGAAGTTTATACCTTATCAGATGAATTAAATATCCTGTGTGGCTCAAATAAAAAAGCAATGTTTGTACTAAAAAAACCAATCAATGATTATATACAAAAGCCAAAAGAAGATGGCTATCGATCAATTCATCATGTATATTCATATTCAGGTTCTAGTAAGAAAAAAGAGTTTTTGAAAGGCATGTTTATTGAACTACAAATAAGAACTCAAATACAACATATCTGGGCAACAACACTTGAGATATTTGATATTAAAAATGAATCTTCACTAAAAATTGGTGAAGGGAATCAAGAGCATAGAGAATTTTTTAAGCTATGCAGTCTTATTTTGTCTTTTATAGATAAAACAACAACAGAAATTGAAAAAACAAATTTTGTACTAGAAGAAGTGTATGATAAACTTGTTACTTTAAATAATAAATATAACATTTTAGGTTTATTAAGAGGACTAAATGTCTCAATTAATCATATTGACAAAAAAAATAAAAACGATTTTTTTATATTAGAACTTGACTACAGCACAAGTAAATTAAATATTACTATTCCAAATAGTGAAGAAGATGCAAAATATATTTATGCTGGACGAGAACAAGATATAAGATTAAGAAACGAATCAAAGGAAGTTGTTTTAGTTTCAGGAGAAAATATGAAAGCAATAGAAAAAGCTTATCCAAACTATTTTCTGGATGCTAAAAAATTTATAGCTTATATATCTGACTTCCTTAAAAAAGATGGAGTGATATGGAAAGCCATAAAAGGATAAGGAATAAAATTAACTATATTAAGATTTTTATTAAGTTATAGTAAAATAAAAAAATAGGGGTCAGGTCATGAATGGAGGCTTTTAACTAAAAAATTCTAGAAATACTATACTTAATCACTGACAATAAGGACAAGTATACTCTGTATTTTCAGGTTTTTCTGGGTGGGTTTTATTATCTATTTTATCTTTATCAAAAGTATGATAATTTTTGCACTCTTTCTCAAAAGCACTTTTTGGGCTTGAAGCATAGAAAAATTTAAATCTTTTATATTTACCAATCCAATTTTTAATTTCGTGATTTAAATCTGTATCAGAACGACCATAATTTTGAACTACAAAAAGTCCACTTTTACTTTCAAATCCTAAAGCAAAGTTACCAGCGGATATTTTTGTGATTTCATCATCTACACTTTTAGCTGTTAAGGCATAAGAACTTTTCATTCCAATAGATCTCTTCATTTATATTCCTTAGGTTGATTTTCTAAAATTAAATTTACTTAGCAGTATACTAAACTAATTCTAATTTAAAATAAAAGGACTATAATTCCACAACAAAAGCCTATATTCATAGGTTCAAGGACAGATTTAATGCCAGATACTACTCAAAATCTAATAGAACTCTCTACCCCAAAGCAAAATCACCAGCATTTCAAAATATTTAAGCCATATGGTTTTTTAAGTCAGTTTGTACCAGAAACAAGGAAGAAAAAAAAGTTATTAAGTGAGTTATTTCCATTCCCTGATAAGATTATGGCTATTGGCAGACTTGATCATGACTCTGAGGGATTATTATTACTCACAACTGACGGCATGAAAAGCTTTCAAGTAAGAGATAAAAGTATAGAAAAAGAGTATTACGCACAAGTTGATGGAGAGATTACACAAGATGCAATATCACAGCTTCAAAATGGTGTTAATATTAGTGTTAATGGGACTAACTATCTGACTCTTCCTTGTAAAGCATTTGTGCTTGAAAATGAGCCTAAGCTTCCAGCTCGTGGTCGTGATATTCGTGGTTCAAGTCATGGACCTACTAGCTGGATTTCTATTACGATTTGTGAGGGGAAAAACCGTCAGATAAGAAAAATGACGGCTGCTGTTGGTTTTGCCACCTTAAGACTGGTAAGAATCAGGATTGGTAATATTCATATTGATAACATGATTGCAGGTGAGGTTGTTACTCTAGCTAATTTTGATGATGCACTTAATCGCAGTTAAGTCAAATTTCATTAGAATACAAAAATATTTAAAGGATTTAAATGAAAAAAGAATTTGACAAGTTTAAACAATGGCTTACACTCAATTATAGTGATGGTTTATTAGATTTAAATCCACCTGCTACAAATGAAGAAATAGAAGAACTTAAAACTACACTTGGTGTTGAATTACCAGAGGATTTTATTAGCGTATTAAAAATACATAATGGTCAAAAAGGTGAAGCTGCTTGGCTTTTTGATTCTCAAGAGTTTTTATCAACGCACCGTATCATTGAAGAGTTTACTACTTGGAAAAAGCTGTTAAAAAGTGAACTTCATAACAAAGTCTCAACTCCTGATGATGGAGTTAAAAGTGATTGGTGGAATATTAACTGGATACCATTTACAAGTGATGGTTGTGGAGATCATTATTGTATTGATTTAAGCCCAACTCGAAAAGGAACAAAAGGTCAAATTATTACTTTATGGTATGAGTCAAGTGAGCGAGAAATCGTGGCTAAGAGTTTTTCTTTATGGTTTGAAGAATATGTTAATCTCTTATATTCAGGTGAGCTGGTTTACTCAAAAGAGTACAACTCTATCGTTTATAAAGATGAATTAGAATAAGGAAAAATTTTGAATGAAAATATAATTTATGCGTTTATTGCATTAGTAGTTTTTATAGCTTACAAAAAATATACTCAATACAAAGTATTAAAACTTGTTCCAACTTTGTTGAAGCAAGGTGGGCAAATCGTTGATGTTAGAAGTAAAACAGAATTTGCATATGCCCATAAAGATGGAAGTATCAACATTCCTTTAGATTTACTCAAAAATAGAATGAAAGAATTAGATAATACTAAGCCTATAATTCTTTGTTGTGCTAGTGGAAGTAGAAGTGGTTTGGCAAAGCGAACTTTGATAGCAAATGGATTTATAGATGTTCACAATGCAGGAACATGGCGTTCTCTTATAAAATAAAATAACAAGTATTGGTGATTTTAACACGATTGTAAATAGCTATGTGTTATTATTGCCACCATTTTAGATTTAGGAGATTTATGCGTTTTTTTATTATTGTTTTTTTCCCATTTATTTATCTTTTTGCTTCAAACACACCTTTTGATTTATATAAAAAAGAGACAAATCCAAACCAACATACACTTTTAATTATCGGCGGAATTCATGGTGATGAACCAGGAGGTTATTTTGCTCCTGCGATTTTAGAAAAATATTACAAAATTAAATCTGGTAATTTATGGATTATCCCAAATATAAATGCTGATAGTATTATGGCAAATAGTAGGGGAATTTATGGAGATATGAATCGAAAATTTAGCATTATTAATGAAAATGATAGTGATTTTATAACTATAAATAAAGTGAAAGATATTATTTTAGATAAAAAAGTAGATTTGATATTAAACTTACATGATGGACATGGTTTTTATAGAAATAAATATGAAAATGCTATTTTTAATCCAAATGCTTGGGGACAAGCTACTATTATTGACCAAGAAAAAATGAATGGACTTGAGAAGTTTGGGAATTTAGATGAAATTGCAACTAAAGTTACAAATACTTTGAATGAAGATAATTTATTTCAAAAATACCACTCTTTTGGTGTTAAAAATACTCAAACAAAATTTAAAGATGAGCAAATGCAACTATCTCTTACTTATTTTGCTGTTACGAATAACAAACCAGCTTTAGCCATAGAAACAAGTAAAAATATCACTGAATTAACATATAAAGTAATTTATCAATTAAAATCTATTGAAGAATTTATGAAAATCATGGATATAAAATTTGAGAGAGATTTTGATATAAATAACTACAAAGAGATAGAAAGTAGAATTTTTGATTTTGGAAAAGTAAAGATAAATGACAACATTACTTTAGAATTAAGTGATATTAAAAATAATATAAGATTTGTTCCTTTGAAAAAAGAAGATAATAAATTTGATTTTACTCATACTTTAGCAAGAGTAAAATATAACGATAATAAATATGAAATTTACATTGGAAATATAAAAATATCAGATTTATACCCTCAAATTTTTGATGTATCTAGTACAAATAATAAAATAAAAATTCTTGTTGATAATAAAGAAATAGAAACTTCTTTTGCTAGTCAAATAGATATTAAAAATGATTTTAAAATACTAAAAAGTGATTTTAGGGTTAATATTATTGGCTTTAGTAAAGATGGATTAGATAGTGAAGATAATATTTTGATTAAAAAAAGTGATATTCAAGAAAATTATTCAATTGATAATAATAAAACAAAATATAGAGCTGAATTTTATAAAGATGGTAAATTTTATGGAATGATAGTTTTAAATTTTTTAAAAGAGAATAAATAATTAAAAAGATAAAAAAGGAATTTTACTTCCCTTTTTTATCATCAAACTTCGGTGTACATTTCTTACTAATAATACATACTGGACAAAATCCAATGATTCCTAAAATAAGTGGAATTACTCCTAAATAAAACCATGGATTACTTAAAAGAAATCCTGTAATAATCAAAACTAATCCAAGAACTATTCTAAATGGTCTACAAAAACTTCTAATCTTATCAAATATATTCATAACAAAATCCTTTAATTAAAATGTGATTATTATATAACTAAACTTAATAATTAATTAATAAGTATTACTTATAAAAATAGATGATTATAATAATATTTAAATCTATTTTGCGTAAAAGAATTTACTAAAAATAATATTAAATTTTTTACTTTCTTCATCATCTTGAAGATTTAATTTTTCTATCATTTTAGGATTAACTGTGTAATATCCGAAAATTACTTCTACTTTATCACCTTTTTGTAATTTGACATCATAGTTAATAACTCTTCTTTCATTTGCTTTTAACATATTGTTTTCTATTTCACTATCAGCTATCCACGGCATTGTAGGTTTTCCATCTTTTCCTATAATTCTTGCAAAAGATTTTGTATCAAGAGTTATTGTTTTTGAATCTCTTAATATACTTACTTTTAATTGAGCCAGTCTTAAAGATTGTAAAAATAGATTATGAGCTGCTTCATTTTTTATAGATACTTCAAAGTTATTTGAATTTTCTTTTAAATCAATTTTTATATATTTTGCTAATAAATCTTGATTTTTAGAACCACTTGCAAATCCATGGAATCTATGTTCTTTTGTGATTTTTATTGAAGTTGCACTTCCTGAAATTTTTGGCATATGACAAGAAATACAGTTTGTTTCTTCATCTTTTGCTCCTTTTTCATCCATTCTACATAAATCAAAATTATTGTCATTTTGCATATGTGAGTGACATCCCATACACATCTTTCCTGTATAAAAGTTATCATTTGAATAATCTATTTTATGAAATGGAGAACCTGATTTTTCTTTCATCATTCCAAAGAATGAAACTTCATCTTTGAAGCTTTTATTTTTTTGATCTCTATTATTTTCATTTGCAGAATAAAAAACTTTTTTTTCTTCTGAAATTATATTTTTATTTGCTTTTGCGTGATTTTCAACATCTTTTATACTATGACAATAAACACAAGAAATCGCTTCTTGAGTTTGTACATTGTTGTTTTCAGGCATAGCTTTTTTATTTTCTTCAAGATTTTTTAAAAGTTCCAAATCCGTTGGTGTGTGACATGTTGCACAAGTGTAACTTTCTTTTTGTTTATCAGGATGTAAATCCCACATTGCTTTATGAACTTTATTTTCAAAAATAGAAGCTTTTCTATGTGATGAATCATAAAATTCACCATAAATTGTTGGATGGCATCCTTTACAAGTAGTACTGTCTATTAATTCACTTGCATAAATATTTAAAATTATAAATATTATTGATAATATAATTTTCATTTATTCCCCTTTTAAAATTGTTTTTGGAGTTTATTTAAAAAATAAAGTATATAAAATGATATGAATCAATTATAAGTTTGTATTATAATTTATTATTTCTTTTACCATTTACATAATAATCTTCATAAGATAATCTAGGTTCAATAACAATTGCACTGCTAGGACATAATTCTGCACATACTCCACAACCAACACAAGAAGAGTTTATTTTAGGTCTTTTTCCATTATTTGCACTATCATCTATCATTTCTATTGCTAAAATTGAGTTGGGAAAAGGACACATATCCGCACAAATAGTGCATTGTTTATCTTCATAGTTTTCAAGTTTTTCTAATACTTTATTTTCTAAATTATTTTTATGAGGATGTTCATAAATTTTATTTATATTTTTTCTTGATACTTTTTCTGTACTAATACCAATACATTTATTTGAATATTTAAATACAGCAACACCCATTTTAACATCTTCGGGTTTTTCAGCAAGATGATTAAGAGCACTTGTAGGACAAGCAAGAACACATGGAAGTGCAGTACATAAATAACAAGCTCTTTTTAAAGGTTCTATAAAAGGTGTTCCAACCCCTAAACCTTGTGTAATATCAGCTAATTCTATACTATGATATGGGCAAACTTGTTCACATTGCCCACATTTAATGCACAAAGCTAAAAAATCATTTTCATTTACAGCACCAGGCGGTCGAAGTAATAAATTGTCAGCTTTTAAATAAGGACTTAAAACCGCTCCACCAGCTGTTAGTAATCCTAAAATTCCTAAGGTTGAATATTGTATAAATTCTCTTCTATTTGTTGTTTTCATGATAAACCGTAAATTAAAATTTATTAATCTTACAATCTTTTAAAAAAAATAAAAATGCGATAAATCAAGATATATTGATTAATCCATCAAGTTTTGTTTCGAACAAATCATATATTTAGTATCTAAAAACTCGAATTCTAAATAATTTGCTTGAAGCACAAGCCTTTTTGCTTTTGTTATTTCTTCTCTTTTTTCTTGAGAAATTTTGTTGTTCAAAAAATCATTTGCAAAACTTTCACTTACTCCATAAAGTGGATCACCTACAATTTTGTGTCCAATAGAGTTTAAGTGAACTCTGATTTGATGTTGTCTTCCTGTTTGTGGAATAGCTTCTACTAAAGTTTGATTTTTTTCTTTATTGTAAGAAATAGGTTTAATAATAGTAGTTGATTCTTTCCCTTTTAAATCAGTTTTCATTTTTAGTTTTATTAAACCTGTATCATTTGTGATTGGTGAATTTATGATTAACTCTTCTTTTATTTCTCCATCAACTAAAGCTTGATATTTTTTTATATAGAGTTTTTCTTCAAACATGTTTTTTAAAATCATATCACTAAAGGCATTTTTAGAAACCAAAACTAAACCAGAAGTTTCAGCGTCAATTCGGTGAACTAAAGAGCCTTTTTCTCCAAATTGGTATTTGATTTCATCTAAAAGTGTGTAAATATTTAGTTGATGAGAAGAGGGATGAACCATAATTCCACTTGGTTTATCAAAAATAGCAAAATGAAAAGAGTCAAATATCGGTTTTAAACCTTTTGTAATCGCAATAAAAATAGTGATATAAATATATTCAGATTTTATAAGTTGATTTTTTTGTAGGCGAGTGTTATTTTCATCGGTGATTTTGCCTTTTTCTAAAAGAGATAAAAGTAGTTTAGAATCTATTAAAATATCTTGAGTTAAAAACTCTTCGATTTTTTTTCCTTTTATAGTTTTAAACTCTTTTTTTATGTACGGCAAAGGGATTCCTTATTTTTTGGAAGTATACAATATGTGTTCTTAACGAAGAAATATAAAAAAACTTAATATAATCGTCTCATGCAAAAAGATTTAATTACAAAAAATGGTTTCGAAAAAATAGTTGAAGAGTTCAAAACTTTATTAAAACAAAAAACTTTCTGGGTAAAAGAGAAAGAAATAGCAGCACAACTAGGCGATAGAAGTGAAAATGCTGAATATATAGCTGCTAAAGAGCAAATAAGAAACACAGATAAACGACTTCGTTTTTTAGACAGAATTATAAATAACAGTGAAGTAATAGATATTTCACTGATTCCTCATAATAGAGTGAATTTTGGCTCACAAGTTACTATAAAAGATTTAAATACAAATGAAAACAAAACTTTTATTATTTTAGGAACTCACGAAACAAATCCAAATGAAAATAAAATATCAAACAAATCACCATTTGGAAAAGCTTTAATTGGTAAAAATATAGATGAAGAGTTTGAGTTTAATATAAATGACAATTTTTATGAGTATCAAATAATTTCAATAAAAGAGTACGATTTTGAATAAAATAAATATAGAAAAATTAAAAGAGATAATTTTAGAAAATCTAAAAGATAAAAGCCCTGAAATGAAAAGAGTTTTTCACGGACGAGGAAACTTTTATGATGATTATAATTATTTAGTAATAGATAGTTTAAATGATATTTTATTAGCAACTTTATTTCAAGAAATACCACAAGATATAGAAAAACAAATAATAAATGTACTTGAAGAAGTATATAAAAAAAAGCAATTTAAAACTTTGATTTTACAAAGAAGATATAAAAAAGACAATTTAAATGAAGTTTTAAAAGGAATTGTTCCAAAAGATTCAATAGCAATTGAAAATGGATTAAAATATAAAATAAACTTTTCAAATCAAAATATTGGAATATTTGCTGATATGAAAGCAGGACGAGAATATATCCAGTCTATTTGTAAAGATAAAAATATCTTAAATCTTTTTTCATATACATGTGCTTTTTCTGTGGTAGCAATTAGTGCAAAAGCTTCAAAAGTAGTAAATGTAGATATGGCAAAAGGTGCTTTAACAACAGGTCGTGAGAATCATCACCTAAATAATCTTGATACAAAAAAAGTAAAGTTTATGCCCTATGATATTTTAAAATCGTGGAGTAGAATCAAAAAAGAAGGTCCTTATGATATTATCATTATTGATCCACCAACTTTGCAAAAAGGAAGTTTTGAAGCTACAAAGGATTATGAAAAAATTATAAAAAGACTTGAACAACTAGCAAATGAAAAGTGTATAGTTTTATCTTGTTTAAATGCACCAGAAATACCAAGTGTGTTTATAAAAGATATTTTCAAAGAGTTCGCTAGTGATTTTGTATTTGAAAAAAGATTGGAAAATCCAGAAACTTTTGTGGTAATTGATGATGAGAAAGCTCTAAAAAATCTTATCTTTAAAAGAGATTGAAAAATATCTTAGATATACTCCCAAACTCAAAAAAATCAATCAATAGGATTCTTTAATGGAAAATAAAAACGGCGTTGTTCAAAGATATATAAATGGCAATTTGGTAATTCAAATATTAGTAGGAATAGTATTAGGAGTTATAGTTGCTATGATTTCCAAAGAATTAGCAATGTCTTTTTCTATATTAGGAACTCTTTTTATTAAAGCATTAAAAGCAATCGCTCCTGTTTTGGTTTTAGTTTTGGTTGCAACTGCAATTATGAAAAAAGAAGTTGGAGTTGAAACAGGAATGAAACCAATTTTGACTTTGTATTTTATTGGTACATTTTTATCAGCATTAGTTGCTGTGGTTGTTAGTTTTATATTTCCAACAACTCTTGTTTTATTAGAAGTATCAACGGAGCAATTATCACATCCTGGAAGTATTATTGAAGTATTAAAAACAGTATTATTTAATATTGTTGATAATCCAGTAAATGCTCTTCAATCAGGGAACTTTATAGGTATTTTAGCATGGGCGATTGCTCTTGGTTTTGCTATGCATTACAGCTCAAATGAAACAAAAAAAGTATTTGAAGATGTATCTCATGGTGTTACAAAAATAGTTAAATTTATAATAAAATTAGCTCCTTTTGGTATTTTTGGACTTGTTGCTGAAACTTTTGCACAAACTGGTTTTACAGCATTGTTAGGATATTCACAACTTCTTCTTGTGTTAGTTGGAACGATGTTATTTGTGGCTTTTGTTATAAATCCAATTATCGTTTATATAAAAATCAAATCAAATCCATTTCCTTTGGTTTTAACATGTATAAAAGAGAGTGGAATAACTGCATTTTTTACAAGAAGTAGTGCTGCAAATATTCCTGTAAATTTAAATTTATGTAAAAAACTTAATTTAAATGAAGATACATATTCTATATCAATTCCATTGGGTGCAACTATTAATATGGCAGGAGCTGCTGTTACAATTACTGTTTTAACACTTGCAACGGTTCATACTTTAGGTATTCCTATTGATATTGGAACGGCATTATTATTAAGTGTTATTGCATCTATTGCTGCTTGTGGAGTTTCTGGCGTTGCTGGTGGTTCTTTACTTTTGATTCCACTTGCTTGTTCTTTATTTGGTATTTCAAATGATATTGCTCTTCAAGTTGTGGCTATTGGTTTTGTAATTAGTGTTGTTCAAGATTCTATGGAAACAGCACTTAACTCTTCAACGGATGTAATTTTTACAGCTGCTTGTCATAAATAGGAATTATTAATGGTGAAAAAAAATAGATGGCTTATGGCATTAAGTGCTGTAGGTGTTCATAT
Source organism: Arcobacter caeni (assembly GCF_003063245.1). Lineage (GTDB taxonomy): Bacteria > Campylobacterota > Campylobacteria > Campylobacterales > Arcobacteraceae > Aliarcobacter > Aliarcobacter caeni. The sequence continues at coordinate 80,832 of NZ_MUXE01000012.1, forward strand.
TTGTATTGGTTCTGTGTATGCATGGAGTGTGTATGTAAAACCAATCCAAGAACAAATGTCGTGGAATTTAACAGATGTTACGATTGCTTTTAGTATTGCGATTTTCTTTTTGGGATTAAGTGCTGCACTTATGGGAAAATTCGTAGAAAAAAATGGTCCAAGAGTTTCAGCAATAATTGCAGCATTTTTATTTGGTTTAGGAACTATGGGTTCAGGACTTGCCATTATGATGGAATCAAAAATGCTTTTATACTTCTTTTATGGAGTAATGGGCGGTTGTGGTTTAGGAATAGGGTATATTTCACCTGTTTCAACGCTAGTAAAATGGTTTCCTGATAAAAGAGGAATGGCAACAGGACTAGCTATCATGGGATTTGGATTTGCATCTGCTATTTGGGGTCCAACTATTAAAATTTTAATAGGAAGTGTTGGAATTTCTGGAACATTTTTTATTTTAGGTGCTGTTTATTTTGTAGTAATGTTTGCATCTGCTCTTTATCTTGAAAAACCACATGATGAATATTTACCAAAGAAATTTGAGCAAAAAATCAAAGAGGGTAAAAAGAAAATCAAAGAAGATTTAGCACAATTAGGTCTAAACGAAGCTGTAAAAACTCCAAGATTTTACGGTCTTTGGATTATGCTATTTATAAATGTAACTTGTGGAATTGCTATTATTGGAGTTGCATCGCCTTTACTTCAAGAAGTTTTAGGTATCTCAGCAATAGCAGCAGCTGCGGCTGTTGGTTTAATGGGGATTTTTAATGGAGCCGGAAGACTTTTATGGGCATCTTTGAGTGATTATTTAACAAGACCGATTGTTTATGTTATATTTTTTGCAACTCAAATAATCGCTTTTTATATGTTACCGTCAATTAAAGAAATAGTTGTATTTCAAGTGGTTCTATATTTTATTATGACTTGTTATGGAGGAGGATTTGCTTCAATTCCTGCATATATAGGAGATATTTTTGGAACAAAAGAACTTGGTGCGATTCATGGTTATATTCTAACCGCATGGGCGGCTGCTGGACTTGTTGGACCACTTATTATTTCTATGGTAAAAGATGCGACTGGTTCATACTCACAAACACTTTATGTATTCGCAGGATTTTTTATAATCGCATTAATTGTTTCAATTTTAATGATTGTAAATATCAAATCTATCAAAAAGAAAAAACTAAAACATCATCACTAAATAAAAGAGTAGGAAACTACTTTTTTATTTGACTTTTCATCAAATTTCTATTATGATTTTAACTTGTCCAATGATTGGATGAATTTGAAATATAAATAAATATTAGGAATTATAATGGAAATTAAAAAACCAATAAAACAATCTCTTCCAAAACAAATATCAATACAAATAGAAAAAGCAATCAAAGATGGTATTTTTAAAGTAGGGGAGAAAATCCCATCAGAACCTGAATTAGTAAAGAGTTTTGAAGTAAGCAGAAATACTATAAGAGAAGCAATACAATCTTTGATACAAGCTGGAGTTTTAGAATCACGACAAGGAAATGGAACTTATGTTCTTACAAATGATAGATTTGAAGCAAATATTTTAACTCGTTTAAGTTCTTCAAAAATTTCAGAAGTACATGAAGTAAGGATTTCTTTAGAAAAAGAGATAGTAAAACTAGCAGCTTTGAGAAGAACACAAGAGGATTTGATAAATATCAAAAAAGCATTAGATAAAAAAAATTCTATAAAAGATAATATCCAAGAAAATAGTAAAGCAGATTTTGAATTTCACTTATGTATCGCAAAAGCTTGTCATAATTCTATTTTTTACGATTTATATAAATCAATCTCACAATATATTTGTACTTCAATTCAAGAACGATTAGAATTAACTTTTATGGAAGAAGAGAATATCTCTGCTTTGCATACAGATTTATACGAAGCAATTTTTTCTCAAGATACAAAAAAAGCGCAAGAGATTATAAATAAAATCTTGGAAATCTAATGAAAACTAAATCTACAAAAATAAACACACAATTATTGGTAGTTTTTTTAGGAATCATTTTTGTCTCATTTAATCTAAGAGCGCCTATTACATCTGTGGGACCAGTTATTGATTTAATCCAAGAGCAATATAAACTAAATAGTAGTATGGCTGGATTTATTACAACTTTGCCATTGTTAGCATTTGCTATATTTTCACCAATTGTTGCAAAAATAAATCACAAATTTGGACATGGCAAAACTATGTTTGCAGGACTCATACTAATAATCTTAGGATTGATACTTCGTTCTTATCTGCAAGTTTTTGGCTTATTTGCTGGAACCATTTTTACAGGAATAGGAATTGCAATAGGAAATGTATTAATTCCAAGTGTAATCAAACACAAATTCAAAAAAAATGCTGGAAGTGTAATAAGTATTTATATCACAAGTATGTGTATCTTTGCAGCTATTGGCTCAGGAGTGAGTATTCCTATTACAAATATGTATGATTGGAATACCTCTTTAGCGATATGGGTAGTTTTAGCTTTTATTGCTTTATTGGTATGGCTTCCACAACTTAAAAAATCGCAAAATTATAATAATAGTGATGATATAAAAACTCAAGAACAAATGATTAGGAAATCAATATGGAAATCATCCCTTGCTTGGTGGGTAACTTTGTATATGGGAACACAATCTTTGATTTTTTATACTTTGATTGCGTGGATGCCTTCGATTTTGATTTTCAAAGGTTTTGATAGTCACTTTGCTGGAATGATGTTATTGGTATTTCAGTTAGTTGGATTACCTGCTACTTTAATGATTCCAATAATTGCAGGAAAAATGAAAAATCAAAGATTAATCGCAACTTTAATTTCACTCATATATCTAATAGGAATGATAATATTCTTATATGCACAAACATCATTTGTTATTATAGTTTCGATGATATTTTTGGGTCTTGGAATGGGTGGAGCAATTAGTTTAGCAATAGGATTTATAACACAAAGAACACCACATGCAAAAAAAGCAGCAGAACTTTCAGGAATGTCACAATCAGCTGGATATTTTCTTGCAGCTTTTGGACCCTTGGTGCTTGGTTTTATTTATGATGTATCAAAATCATGGACAACTGCATTAATAGTATTAATAATAGCAATAGGATTATTAACTATATTTGGTTTAAAAGCAGGAAAAGATGAACTTACTTATCATTAATAAATTAATTTTAGCTATTTGCGGGTTTTTTTATAGTAGCATCAATTTTCAAATACCAATTAATAGAAAGAAATAATAAAATGCAAAATAATGAAATTACAAAAGAAAATATAAATCAATTAGTAGTAACTTTTTATACAAAAGTTTTAAAAAATGAAAAAATATCTCCTTTTTTTATAGAAAAATTAGGAAGTGATATGAAATCAGAAATTTGGCAAAAACATATAAAAATACTTACAGATTTTTGGTACACAATATCTTTTGGGCATGGAGATTATAATGGCTCTCCATTTGCGCCACATATGCAAATATCAGGTTTAGATAGAGAATCATTTGAAACATGGATAAAACTGTTTTTTGAAACATTAGATAAGTTGTATACTGAAAATATAGCTGCAAAATTTAAAGAAAGAGCTTCTATAATAGCAAGTAATTTTATGAGAAATTTAAGAATCTAAGAAAACAAAACTACACAGATATAAACAAGTTTTTTTGTTTATATCTGTCTTATATCCATATAAGAACCTGTTTCAAACTCATGGATTCTATTTATAAAAGCATCAATTTTTATAGCAGTTTCAAAAGCAGTTTGAACAAGACCTTCATTTAATTTTTTTGCTGAGGTAAAAATATTTTCATCCAATTCAAATCTTATATAATCAGTCATTGGAGTTTTTATAACTCCAGGAGCTAGAGCTATTATTTTTGTATTAAACATCTCATTTGAGTATAAATTTACAAGCATATTAACTCCAGCTTTTGACAAAGAGTACGAACCCCAACCTTTGTAGCCAGTTTTTGAAGCACCTGATGAGATAATAAATATATTTTTAACATCAATTTGCATTAAAATATCAAGGAGTTCTTTGTTTGCGTAGACATTTAGATTATATACTTCTTGCATTTCTTCTATACTAAGCTCTTGTAATATTTTGATTTTTCCTAACATTCCAGCGTTTAAAAATACTAAATCCAGATTTTTTATCTCTTTTAGAATAGTTGTTAAAGAGGTTTTTATATCTGATATTTTAGATAAATCAAAACTAATATGTATGAAGTTTTGGTTTTGTATTTCAGGTTTATTTCTACTTATTCCATAAACTTTAAAACCTTTTTGCAAATAATAATTTGTAAGAGCAAGTCCCAAACCTGAGCTGCAACCAGTGATTAAAATATTTTTTTGCATTAGTTTCTTCTTATATTAAATATTGATTTCACAAAAGAATAAAGTAAAAATAAAAAGATAATAGGCAAAAATATAGTTTGAAATATAAATACAATAATCAAATCAATAATATATTGACTCGAATTATCAACAGCATCTTTGTATTCATTAACCTTTTTTTCATAATAACTGCTATCAAATTTCTCTAAAACTTTATTGAAAAATGAACTATCTTGTTTTTGAGTTATTGTCTCTTGATTTATTTTACTAACATTATCTTTCACCTCTAAAATATCTTTATTTAACTCCTCTATATTGTATTGTGGTTTTACAAAATAGTTGTAAGAAACTTCGTTTACATAAGCCATCATTGGAATTGCAAATCTTAAAAATAAAAGTATAAAAGTGATTTTAAAAAACAGATTTCTTAGTTTTTCATCATTTGAAAAGCGTTTAAAAAGCCAAAAATTAAAGATAATAATAGAAGTAAATAATAAATAATTATAAATATCAGTTGTTACAAAATTAAGTAAAATCTTCTGAATTCCAAGTGAAACCATACTAGCTAACATCACCAAAGAAAATTGCTCAACCAAATCGTTTATAGGGTCAAGTATTTCGCCAACAGCAACTGTTACAAAAGGCAAATTAATTTGCGTTCCTTGTGCCAGTGAAATCACAGCATTCAAAGCTTTTGCACTTCCAAAAACAATAACAGATTGTTTAAATGATTCATCAACAAGTTTTTTAGCATTATCATCAATAGTAAAAGATAAAGCTAAACAAAGGGCAAGTAGGGTAAAAATAACTAATAAAAGTTTGTTCCAGTTTTTTATAATAAATGTTTTCATAGATTCATTATAGCAGATTATTTTTGATAGGTTTTTACATAAATTTCAAATTAAGTTATACTAAACAAAAAGGATTTCTCCATGGAAATATTAACTTTTTTGATTTATCTTGTGATGTTTGTAATAGCATTTGTTTTAAGTTTTGCAAGTGTGAAATATTTTATAACAATGTGGAAATTTAAAAATAGAAAAAAAGATGGAAGTGAAGATGATGAGTTTGAGAAGTTTGATTAGATTGAGTGATATTTAGTGGGATCGTTCAAAATTTTGTGTCAAACAGGTAAAATAAACAATACCAAAGGACACAAAGATGAAGATAGAAATAGATGTAGAGCAATTTGCTCGTGATATAAAAGCTGGTAAAAGTATCGGTGGAGC
>NZ_MUXE01000013.1 GCF_003063245.1 Arcobacter caeni
AGTTTGTATAACTTCTTTGAGTATATTTTTAAACTCATTTGTTATCTCATCTAGAGAAGTTAATTCTCCAGATTTTAATTGTCTTATTAGCTCTTCGTGGTTTATTAAACTCATGTAAATCCTTTACAATTATTTACTTGATTATATATCAAATAAATCTATTTTTTTAGGTTTACACAGTTATTTTTACACTCTCAAAAGCTGTTAAGCTTTTCCATCAAAGTTGTTTTCATTTACATTTTTAACAATATCATTTGCTATTTCATTTGTTTCTTTTGCAATGTTATTTGTTTTATCAGCAATTGCTGCATTTTCCTGTGTAAATTTATCTAATTGATTAACAGCATCACTGATTTGATTCATACCTATATTTTGTTCTCTAGCGGCATTTGCAACATCATTAATTAAATGATTTGTATTAATGATTTTTTCTTCTAGTTCACCAAATCCTTCAATCATCGTTGTACTAACTTTTTTTCCTTCATTAGCTTTTACTGTTGCTAATTCAACTAGATTTTTAATTTCTTTTGCAGCTTCGGCTGATCTACTTGCAAGGTTTCTAACTTCAGCAGCAACAACAGCAAATCCTTTTCCTACTTCTCCAGCAGTTGCTGCTTCTACGGCTGCATTTAAAGAAAGGATATTTGTTTGGAATGCAATTTGATCAATAACTGTAATTGCTTCATTAATTGCAATTACTGTATTGTTTATATCTTCCATTGAATTAGCAGTTTTACTCGCAAGCTCTTTTCCTACATGTGCAGATTCTTGAGTTGTAGTAGATATTAAAAGCATTTCTTGCGCTTTTTCACTTGTTTGTCTAATATTTCCAGTAATTTCTTCGATTGAAGCAGCTGTTTCTTCTAATGAAGCTGCTTGTCTTGTAGCATTTTCATTTAATATTCTTACATTTAATGTAAGTTCATTTGATCTACCTTGTAAACTAATACCATCTTTTTGATTGTCTTGTAAAATTTTTGTAATCATTTTATTCATATTAATAATATCAGTTCCAATTTTACCACTATTTGAAGAGTCTATTTTTTCTAAGAAATTTCTATTTGCATATTCTTCTAAAACATTACTCAATGAATTTATATTTGTACCTACAAGTTCTTGAATATTATCAAGCATATTATTAAGTAATAACTTTAATTCTTCTAATGATTCATTATTCGTAGAATGAGAGATTCTCTTATCTAAATAACCTTTACTAACATGATTTACAATCTCTTTTACATCATGAATTAAAATATTATCTTGTTCTAATATAGCTTTTGTTTTTATTATATTATCATTAATTAAAGAAGCCATAATTCCTATTTCATCATTTGAAGTAATTTCTAAGGCTTTAATATCTTTTTCTTCTTTATTTACATATTTAAAAAAGTGTAATAAACCATCTTGAAATTTATTAAGAGGTTTAATAATAACACTATTCATAACAAAAATTGCAAGTAAAGACATAAGAATTATAATAACAGCTATTGTGATAATTGATATAATAATTTCTTTATTAATAGTTTCATCAACCTCTTTTTTCATATTATTCATTTGGTCATCAATATCAACTACATAAACTCCAGTACCAACAATTAAATCCCAAGGTTCAAATTTTTTTACATAAGATATTTTTTTAAAATCACCTTTTTTATCAGGAATTGTCCAATAATAATTTACTACTCCACCCTCTTTATTGGCATTAGCAGTTTTTACTATTTCTCTATAAAGATATGTTCCTTTTAAATCTTTTACATCTGTCATATCTTTACCAACTAAAGATGGATTTGCTCCATGAACTTTAACAACTTGATTAGAATCATTTATCCAAAAGTAACCATTTACTCCATATTTCATTTTTTCAATTGCATCTAAGGCATCTTGTTTCATTTGAGATGATATATCATCAATGTAAGCACCTGTTCCTAAAATCCAATTATAAGGTTTGAATACTTTTACCATAGAAGATTTATAAACTGTACTTTGACTACTAGGATTAAAAAATGAGTATTCAATAAAACCTACATTATTTTTTGTTTTATTTAATTCTGCAATTCCTAGTTCTACGAAAGGAACATCAGGTGTATTTTTAAAAATTTGTCCTGTAAGTTCTTTTTTTATTGGATGCATTACCATTTTATAATTAAAATCATTAATCCAAAAGTATCCAGATTTTCCATATCTTGTTGCTTCTACAATAGCTTTTATTCTTGATTTTAATTCTTCTTCACTCATTGTATTTTTATTTTTTTCATATTCAGAATTTATAATAGAAAAAAGATAATCTGTTTGTTCAGTTAAATATTCTTCAACAGAAGCTTTTATTTTTTCTTTTGAAGTTTTTGCATAATAACCTTCTATCGTTTTATATGCTAAAGAAACATAATTTTTAACTTCATCTTCTTTTGCTTTATATATAAGATTTTCACTATTAGAAATCATAAAATTCGATTCTTTTTTTAAAGAATTGATTGCACCTATTTCGATAACCAATGCAACTATTAAAATAGCACCTATTACAGTTGTAAGTAATTTCATTTTAATTGATAATTGTTTAAACATATTTGCTCCTATTTTTACCCATTTTACTATAAATTTTATCTATTTTATTAGACCAATATCAAGTTTTCTTAAATTATTTAAAGTCTTTAAAATTTTGTCGTAAAGCTTCATAAGCTACAATTGAAACAGAGTTTGCGATATTTAAACTTCTTGCTTCATTTGTCATAGGAATTGTAATACAAGTTTTTTGGCTTTTGTCTAGGATAGATTGAGGAAGACCTGCATCTTCTCTTCCAAAATAAAAATAATCTCCTACTTCAAAAGAAGCATCAAAATAAATTTGTTTTGTTTTTGTAGTAGCTAAAAAATGTCTATCATTAAATGGATTTTTTACCCAAAAATCTTCTATATTTTCATACTCTCTTACATCTAATTCAAACCAATAATCAAGCCCTGCTCTTCTTACTTCTTTCTCCGTAATCTCACCAAAACCATAAGGTTTGATTAGATGCAAAGTACAATTCAAAGCAAAAGCTAATCTTCCAATAGTTCCCACATTTCCAGGAATTCTGGGTTCTAATAAAACTATATTAAACATTATAAAATCACCGTTTTATTTCCATGAACAAAAACTCTATCATTTAATAACATTTCAAAAGCATTTGAAAGTACGATTTTTTCTACATTTCTTCCTGCATTTCTCATATCTTCCCAAGAATAACTATGATCAACTCTTACAACATCTTGGAATATAATCGGACCTTCATCCAAATCATTTGTAACATAATGAGCAGTTGCTCCAATAATCTTAACACCTCTTTCGTGTGCTTGTTTATATGGATTTGCTCCAATGAATGCTGGTAAAAATGAATGGTGAATATTTAAAACTTTTTTAGGAAAAACATCTACAAATTTTGGAGTTAAAATTCTCATATATTTTGCTAAAACAATTAATTCAGGTTCATATTCAGAGATTTTTTTTATCATTTTATCTTCATGTTCTTCACGACTTAATCCATCTGCACTAATACAAGTAAAAGGAATATTGAACTTTTCTACTAAATCTTTTAAATGGTCATGATTTGCAATAACAGCTTTGATATTTGCGTTTAATTCCCCTGCAATATAACGAATCAACAAATCTCCTAAAACATGAAACTCTTTAGTTGCTAAAATAACAACATCTTTTTTTTCTTTTTTGTTTAGTTTAATTGAAGCACCTGATGGTAAAACTTCTGTTAATTCTTTTAATAAGATATTTTTAGAAACTTTTCCAGAAACGATACTTCTCATAAAAAATTTCTTTGTATCAGGGTCTACATATTCGGCATTTTGTTCTATATTTAGATTATTCGCGAAAAGAACTTTTGAGATGTTATAAACAAGTCCTTTTGAATCTTCTGTGTCAATTAAAAGTATATACTCTTCCATTTTTATCCTATAATTATTATTCAAGCTTAAAATTTTAAAAACTTGAATAATATCATTTTATTGATTAATAGCTAGTTTGAGCTTATATCATAGAAGCTAGTTTTTCTCTATATTTTCCTAAATCAAAATCTTTAACTCTAGCAACGCCTGTTTCAACAGCTCCAAATGCCACAGCAGATGAAACTTCAACCATCAATCTTTTATCAAAAGGAATTGGAATAATATATTCTCTTCCATAAGTTAAATTACCAAATGAAGCTCTTAATTCCTCAGTAATTGGCTCTTTTGCTAGGTTAGCAATAGCAGATGCAGCAGCTTTTTTCATATGCATATTTATAGTTCTAGCTTGAACATCTAAAGCACCTCTAAATATAAAAGGGAAACCTAATACATTATTTACTTGATTTGGATAATCTGATCTTCCAGTTCCTATAATTGCTTTTGGTTTTACAGCTTTTATCTCTTCAGGAAATAGTTCAGGTGTTGGATTTGCTAAAGTAAATACAATTGGTTCTTCACTCATAAGTTTTATATGTTCAACAGTAAAAGTTCCTGGTTTTGATAAACCTAAAACCATATCAGCATCTTTAAATGCTTCATTCATAGTTGTTATATCATTTTTATTAATGAACTCTTTTTTGTATTTATTTAAATCAGTTCTTCCTTTATGAATAACACCTTTAGAGTCACACATAATTAAGTTTTTAACTCCAAGCTCTTTATACATAGTTGAACAAGCAATTGCAGATGCACCTGCACCTACAACTACTACTTTCATATCAGATATATTTTTACCCATCATTTCAGCAGCATTCATTAATGCAGCACTTGTAATAATAGCAGTTCCATGTTGGTCATCGTGCATAACAGGAATTTCTAACTCTTCAACTAATCTTCTTTCAATTTCAAAACACTCAGGTGCTTTTATATCTTCAAGATTTATTCCACCAAATGTTGGAGAAATAGCTTTTACAATTTCACAAAATTTATCAATATCAGTTTCATCAACTTCAATATCAAAAGAATCAACAGCTGCAAATTTTTTAAATAATACAGATTTTCCTTCCATTACAGGTTTTGAAGCAAGAGCGCCAATATTTCCAAGACCTAAAACAGCAGTTCCATTTGAGATAACTGCAACTAAATTTCTTTTTGAAGTATATTCATACGCTAATTCTGGATTTTTTTGAATCTCTTCACAAGGATATGCAACACCTGGAGAATACGCTAGTGATAAATCTCTTTGAGTTTCCAATCTAGTTGTTGTGGCAATTGCAACTTTTCCTGGATTTGGAACTCTGTGATATTCTAATGCTTCTTCTTTTGTAACTTTAGTAGTCATTTCTTTTCCCTTTTGTTTATTATTTCATTATAAAATTCGCAAAATAGTAACGAAAAGAAACTTAAATAGATAAATTTTTACAAATTAATGTTCATATTTAAAAAATTTAAGCAAGTTATGTAAAATTTATGTAAGTTTTTCATCAACTAATACTTATTACACCTGCAAACCTACCAGTTTTAGGATTTTTTCTAAAAGAAAAAAATGGCTCATTTGAACATTTTGTACAAATATTTGAAACATTTATATGTCTAATTCCAACTTCTTCTAAAAGCTTAATATTAATCCCTTGTAAATCAATATTTTTTCCAATACAAAATTTCTTTCCAAAAGATGTTTTTACAATATTTAGTAATTCATCACTTACTTCATAACAACAAGAATGAATCGATGGTCCAAAAATTACTTTTATATTATTTGTATTACATCCAAGTTCATTTATCATTTTATTTGCTGTAATTTGTGCAATTTTTAAAAAAGTTGAGTTTCTTCCTGCATGAACGGCTGCAATTACACCTTGTATTTCATCAAAAAATAAAATAGGAATACAATCAGCCACCATTACCATCAAAGGAAGATTTTTTTCTTTTGTAATAATTCCATCACAATTTTCTATAAGTTTTGGTGAATTAATATCAACTATTTGAACATTATTTCCATGAACTTGGTTCATATAAACTAAATCTTCATTTTTATATTCCATTATATTTGCTACTGTTTGTCTATTTTTATCAACATTTTGTTTTAAATCATCTACTAAATATGATAAATTTCCATCTTCTGTTGTACTAAAATAGTATTTAACTTGATTCATAATTGCTCTTTTATTAGGTTTTGATATAATTTAGCAAAATTTTAATGATTTATTGTTTAAGGATAGGTATGAATAGATTCGATAATGTGGCACACGACTGGGAAGCAAAAACTTCAAGGGTACAAATAGCAAAATCAAGCGTTGATAATATAATAGAAATAGTAGATTTAAAACCTGATTTTAAAATCTTAGATTATGGTTGTGGAACAGGACTCATAGGTTTTGGGCTTAGTAATGAAACAAATACCGTTCTTGGAATGGATTATTCAAGTGGAATGGTTGAAAAGTTTAATGAAAAAGCAAAAGAGCTAAATTTTACAAATATAAGTGCAATCAAACATGATATAAATAAAGAAGAATTACCACAAAAAGAGTTTGACTTAATTGCAATTTCAATGACACTTCATCATATAAAAGATACAAATATGTTTATAAAAAAAGCAAGAAGTGCTTTAAAAGATGGTGGATATTTGTGTATAAATGACCTTGTAAGTGAAGATGGAACATTTCATAGTGAACATAAAAATGATGGAGTTGAGCATTTTGGATATGATAAAGATGAACTTTGTAAGATTGTTGAAAATAATAACTTTGAAGTAATTGAGTATAAAATAGTTTATACAGATGATAGAAACAATAGCCAATACCCGATATTTCAACTAATCGCAAAAGCTATTGCATAAAATAATATAAATATAAAAGGATATAAAATGAAAGAAAATAACAACGGATTTTTAAAAAGAGCAGATGCATTTATAGCACTTGCAAACGAACAATTAAACCAAAACCTAACTCAAGGTGAAATAAGTGCATCATTTATGTATGGATCAGCTAGATTTAGTGCATGGATGGCTGCATCTTCTTTTGAATCAGCTGAAGATATGAAAGCTGAAAAAGACAATATTGTAGAATATTTTATGAATGAATATAAGTTAGCATTAGAAGAACACTTAGATAATCACATACAAAATTTTGATTTCTCTACAAAATAAATTAAAATAAGGAAAGAAATGTCTAATATAAAAAATCAATTTGTAATATTTGGAAATCCAGTTGAACACTCAAAATCTCCACAAATGCAAAATGCAGGATTAAAACATATAAATTTTGATGGAAATTATAAAAAACATCATTTAGTTGATGGAAATACAATAAAAGATGTATTTTTACAAAATAACTATATGGGAGCAAATATCACAGTTCCACATAAAGAAGATGCTTTTGCAAATGCAGATGAAGTAAGAGGTTTGGCAAAAGAGATAAAAGCTGTAAATACTTATATAAATGAAAACGGAAAAGTAATCGCCTATAACACAGACGCACCTGGATTTTTAAAAGCTATAGAAAGTTTTGAAAAAGTAAAGAATGTACTTCTTTTAGGAGCTGGTGGAACTTCTAAAGCAATCGCTCTTGCTTTAAAATCAAAGGATATTAAGGTAACTGTTTTAAATAGAAGTGAAGAAAAACTAGATTTTTTTAAACAACATCAAATTCCATGTTTTTTTTGGGAAAATTTCAAACCTGAAACTTATGATTTAGTAGTAAATTCAACAAGTGCTGGACTAAAAGATGAATATTTACCAGCACCAAAAGAAATGCTTGAACCAATACTAAAAACTGCAAAATTTGCTTTTGATTGTGTATATGGAAAAATAACACCTTTTTTAGCCTTAGCAAAAGAGAATAACTGTAAAATAAAAGACGGTGAAGATATGCTTTTGTTTCAAGGCTTACTTGCATTTGAATTGTTTACTAATACAAAAGCTAATATATCGTTAATTAAAGCTATGAGAAAAGGATTGAAAGCAGAATAATTTTCTTCTTTTTATCTTTATTTTATTAAGAATTAAACTATAATTTCAATATAAATACTTAATACAAAAGAGGTTTAAAATGAAAAAAATAATAAAACTCTGTGGAACTAAGAAAAACTATATTATTTTACCTCAAAATGAAGAATTGACACAAAATCAAATCTTTATTTGTAATAAATGTAAAAGAATCACTAAAGAGAAAACTCTTGTGTGTTATCCTGAACTCAAAGATGAAAGAGATTTAAACTAAAAAAGAAAGGATTATTAATCTTGAAAAAAAGAAATCATATTAAAAAAATATCAAATTATGCAATGGTTGGTGGATTAGGTTCACTTCTTATTGTAGGACTTGTTGGATGTGGTGATAGTTCAAATGATAAAAATCAACAACAAAATAAAGCTCAAAATGATGCTTTTACAAATGCAAGTCAAAAAGAAGGTGCTTTTGTAATTGTTGAAGAATCAGCAGATGGTAAATACAAAATTGCAGATGAATTTCCAGCAGCTAAAACAACTATAGTTTTACGAAAACCAGATGGTAGTGAGAAAATATTATCTCAACCAGAAATAGATAAACTAGTAAAAGATGAAGAAGTAAAAATTGATGCAGGAACTTCACCTCTTACAAATCCAAATGCAGAAGTAAGCAGTGGAGGAATGGGTCTTGGTGGAGTTTTATTATCTTCAATTGCAGGTGCAATGATTGGTTCTTGGATTGGAAATAAACTATTTAATAATCAAAATTTTCAAAATCAAAGACAAACTCAATACAAATCACCACAAACTTACAGTAAATCGCAAAGTTCGTTTTCAAAAACTCCAGCAACATCAGGAGCTAATAATTCTGGTGCTAAAAAAAGTGGTTATTTTGGTGGAAATAGTTCAACTCCAGCTGTAACTTCAAATGCTACGAAATCTACACCATCGTCATCGTCATCATCATCTTCAAGTTTTGGGAGTTAAGTTATGAAATTAGAAAAATTAAAACCATTAGATGATGCTTATTTAGAGTCAATAGGTTTTGTATGGCATACAGATAGTGATAATTCATCTTATGTTAGCAATGAAATTGTTGTAATTAGTGAAGATGAAGCAAATGCTTATTATGAAGCTTGTAATGAATTATATGAAATGTTCTCAGAAGCTGGGCAATATGTTATTGATAATGAATTATTTCACGATATAAATATTCCTTTTAATCTAGTAGAAATCATAAAAGAATCTTGGGAAAATGATGTTCATTGGCATTTATATTCAAGATTTGATTTAGCAGGTGGAATAGATAATAAACCTATTAAATTAATCGAATTTAACGCCGATACACCTACTTCACTTTTTGAAACAGCTATTATTCAATGGGCAATGTTAAAAGCAAATGGTTTAGATGAAGCTAGTCAATTCAACAATCTTTATGAAGCGTTAAAAGATAACTTTAAAAGAATTATTACCCTTGATGCTGATATTGAAAAGTTTGAAGAATATTATTCTAATCTTGGTTGGAAAATATTATTTTCATCAATTTCAACTTCAAGTGAAGATATAAATACTACAAAACTTTTAGAACATATTGCCTCAGAAGCTGGTTTTAATACTGATTTTGAATTTATAGAAAATGTACAATTTAGTGATGATGGAATTTTTAAAGATGATGAACTTTTTGAATTTTGGTTTAAACTTATTCCTTGGGAAAATATTGCTATTGAAGAGAGTGAATTGGCTCTTACTTTAACTGAAATAATAAAAGAGAAAAAAGCAATTATTTTTAATCCTGCATATACCTTGATGTTCCAATCAAAAGGATTTATGAAGATTTTATGGGATTTATACCCAAATCATCCACTACTTTTAGAAACTTCGTTTGAACCTTTAATTGGTAAAAAACAAGTAGAAAAAAGATGTTTTGGAAGAGAAGGAGCTAATACAAAAATCATAAATATTGATGGAAGTATTGATGAACAAACAAATGGAATTTATGAAGGTCATAAAGCAATTTTTCAAGAATATGTAGATTTTCCAAAAGATTCAAATGGAAATTGTTATCAAGCTGGTGTATTTTATGCCTATGAAGCTTGTGGATTAGGATTCAGACGAGGCGGAAAAATCTTAAATAATATGTCAAAATTTGTGGGACATATTATAAAATAATAATAAAAGGCTTATTGTAATAGCAATAAGCCAACTTACATATAAAAACCATTACACAAAAAACATACAATTTATTGAAATAATATAAAAAATTTAAATTAAAAAGAGAATAATGAAAATATTAATATTAATAAGTATCATTTGTGTAAGTTTATTTAGTTGGGATTTTAATTACAATGAACTTACAGAAAATGAAACAAAACTAACAGAAAAACTTATAAAAATTGGTGAACCACATGGATTAGGACTTGAACTTGCTGCAATTGGAATAATTGAGACAAGATTAGGGAAATATGAATCAAATAATAACTATATTTGCGGAATACATCAAATTAATACAAAAATAGCCATGAAAAGAGTTGGAAGTAATGGAGATAAAAGTAAATTTTGTAATGAAATAAATACAAATAAAAATCTTAGCTCAATTCTTGCATTAAATGAATTAATTTATTGGAAAAAATACACAAGAAATAATATGAAAAAAATGATTATAAATTACAATTCAGGATTTGAAAAATCTAGCCATAGTGATGAATATTTAAGAAGATTTATGATTGTTTATAAAGAGTTGAAAAAAGAAAAAGTATTACATGGATAATTTTTAAAATAAAAAGAAGTCAATACTTCTTTTTGTAGGTAAACCAATAAGCCGCGTTTTGTTTTTAAGACAATAATTTATCTAGCTACTAAATTACTTTAGTAGTCTTGCGAAGACCAAAAATGTGAAGTAAATACCTAGTCTTCTTGCTGCAGGTTGGGTTTACAAAGCACTTAAGATTACTCAAAAGTCTGGTAGGCTCTTACCCCACCGTTTCACCATCACCGAAAAAATCGGCTGTCTATTCTCTGTTGCACTATCCCTTAGGTTACCCCAGCCATTATTTAAATGGAACCATACTTCACAGCAGCCCGGACTTTCCTCTTGATTTTACTCAAGCTATTGTCTGGTTTACCTAAGGCGTATTATAGCTATATTTTCTTAAAATCTATTTTCTAATAACATCATAGTTTTCTGGCACTATAAATTTGAAAATTTCATCTGATATTTCACCATTTTGAACTACATTTGAAAACTTAATTTCAACATCATTTTCAAGCTTATCTTTATATTTAATATAATTAATTTTATCATCATTTTTTGAAGTTTTAATCAAATAATCTATATCTTCAATCTTTGTAATATAACTATTGTCATTCACTTTTTTTGAACTATTTAAAAGTTTAATAATATTTATTTCACTTTCTAATTGAGTAAAAATTGCTTGTTCAAGTTCTGGTTCATCAACAATTGCAAAATTATCGTTTATATATACATTTTTTACAACAGGCGTTTTATACTTCCATAAAATTTTTCCACTTTTTTTAATAAAAACTTCACCCTTATACTCAATCTTATTTTGAGAACTTGATGTGATTAATTGGGAAAAACTAGCTTTAAAACTGTCTAAATCTTTAATATCATTTGAAGCTATACAAGACAAACAAAATAGTGTTGTAACAATTATTAACTTATAAAACATATTTTAACCTTTTTTTTTATATAATCTTAGCGATTATAACGAAAAGGAACTAATTTTATGTTAAATGTTTTTTCAAAAATTTTTGGTACAAGAAACGATAGAGAAGTAAAACAATATAGAAAAAAAGTTCAAGAGATAACTGCTCTTGAAAGTCAGTATGAAAATTTAAGTGATGAAGAGTTACAAAGTGAATTCAACAAGTTAAAAGAACTTGTACAAAAAGAAGAAAAATCATTAAATGATGTATTAATGCAATCTTTTGCAATTACTAGAGAAGCTAGTAAAAGAGTTTTAAATATGAGACCTTATGATGTGCAACTAATTGGTGCAATGGTTTTACATGAGGGAAGAATTGCTGAGATGAAAACAGGTGAAGGAAAAACACTTGTTGGTTCTTTAGCTGTGGCTTTAAACGCACTTAGCGGTAATGGTGTTCATGTTGTTACTGTAAATGATTATTTAGCTTCTAGAGATGCAAATGAATTAAAACCTTTATATAACTTTTTAGGATTTAGTGTAGGTGCTGTTGTTGGTGGATTAAAAAATGACCAAGAAAGACGAGAGCAATATGCTAGTGATATTACTTATGGAACTAATAATGAGTTTGGATTTGATTATCTAAGAGATAATATGAACTATGATATTAGTGAAAAAGTTCAAAGAGGACATAATTTCGTTATCGTAGATGAAGTTGACTCTATTTTAATTGATGAAGCAAGAACTCCTTTAATTATATCAGGACCAACAAATCATAAAAACTCAAACTATGTAAGAGCAAATGAAATTGCTTTAAAATTAGAAAGAGGTCAATTAATTGAACCTAAAAATGCTTCTGATAAACCAACTACAACTGGTGATTTTATTGTTGATGAAAAAAATAAAGCTGTACTTTTAACAGAACAAGGTCATGAAAATGCTGAAAATTTATTTGGAGTAGATAATCTTTATTCTATTGAAAATGCAATGCTTTCTCACAGTTTAGATCAAGCTTTAAAAGCAAACTTTATTTTTGAAAAAGATGTTGATTATGTTATAAAAGATAATACAGTAATTATTGTTGATGAATTTACAGGAAGACTTAGTGAGGGAAGAAGATTTAGTGAAGGACTACACCAAGCTTTAGAAGCAAAAGAAGGGGTTGCAATTCAAGATGAATCACAAACTTTAGCTGATATTACATTCCAAAATTATTTTAGAATGTACAATAAATTAGCTGGTATGACAGGAACTGCTCAAACAGAAGCCACAGAGTTTGCAGAAATTTATAGATTAGATGTTGTATCAATTCCAACAAATGTTTCTGTTCAAAGAATAGACAAAAATGACTTAATTTATAAAAGTGAAAAAGAAAAATTTGAAGCTGTGTGTAATAGAATCAAACAATTACATGAAAAAGGTCAACCAGTTCTTGTAGGAACAGCATCTATTGAAAAATCAGAAAAATTACATGCTATTTTAGTTCATAAAAAAATTCCTCATACTGTTTTAAATGCAAAACAACATGAAAAAGAGGGAAAAATTATTGCGGATGCTGGACAAAAAGGTGCTGTTACAATTGCTACAAATATGGCAGGACGAGGAGTTGATATTAAATTAACTCAAGAAATACTTGATCTTGGTGGATTAGCAATTATTGGAACAGAAAGACATGAAAGCAGAAGAATTGACAATCAGTTAAGAGGAAGAGCTGGACGACAAGGAGATGTTGGTGAATCACAATTTTATTTATCTTTAGAAGATAATCTTTTGAGAATATTTGGAAGTGATAAAATCAAAGGAATTATGGAAAGATTAGGTATTGAAGAAGGTGAACATATCGAATCTAGAATGGTTACAAGAGCTGTTGAAAATGCTCAGAAAAAAGTGGAACAAATGCACTTTGAATCAAGAAAACATCTACTTGAATATGATGATGTTGCAAATCAACAAAGAAAAGTAATTTATTCATTTAGAAATGATTTATTAAAACCTGATTTTGATATTGAATCAAAGCTTGATGAAAATATGCTTGAATATGTGCAAAACCTATTATCAATTGCAAATATTATAAAAGGAATGCCAAGTGAAGATTTTGATTATGAATTTATAAAAATAAAATTTGAAGAAGAATTAAGATTACTTGTAGATATTGAAGATATGATAAGTAATTCATATGAAGATTTAGAAGCAAATTTAACTTCATTTTTAAAAGAAGTTTATAACAAAAAAATGTTAATGGCAGCAACTGAACAAAAAAATGAAATTGAAAGAATTCTTTATTTACAAATTTTAGATAATGCATGGAGAGAACATTTATATGCTATGGATACTCTAAAAACAGGAATTGGACTAAGAGGATATAACCAAAAAGATCCATTAGTTGAATATAAAAAAGAGTCTTATAATATGTTTATTGAATTAATTGCAAATATTAAAAATGAGATTATTAAAATACTATTTACGATTCAACTTCAAACTCATGAAGACAAGCAAAAAGAACAAGAAGCAATTGCTAGAATGAAAGAACAAATGGAAGAAGCAACTGAACACATTACAACAAATGTTGCACAAGAAGCTGTAAGAAACAGTGATAAAAAGATTTCAAGAAATGAAACTTGTCCTTGTGGAAGTGGATTAAAGTTTAAACAATGTTGTGGGAAAAGTGGTCCTAAAATCGGTTTAGCTGCGGTAAATTAATTTGAATAAGAAATTAGTAAATTTTATTGTAAAGAAATATCTGAGATTTGATAAAAAAAATCCTTTTATTTCTATAAGTGCTATTTTAGCATTTATAGGTGTTTGCATTGGTGTTATGGTTCTAATACTTTCTATGGCTATTATGAATGGAACAGCTAAAGAGTTTGAAAGAAAACTTTTTACGATGAATTATCCTTTAACTATTCATCCTAAATTTAGTACAATTTCTTTAGATCAGGAGTTATTAAATAGTCTTCAAAAAGAGTTTCCACATTTAAAATTTTCTCCATTTATTTCATCTCAAGCAATTATTCAAAGTGGTGAAACTATGAGTGGAGGTATGATTTTTGGAGTAATTCCTCAAAAAGAAGCATTAATAAATCCCGTTTATAAAAAAGCTTTAGGTGATTTAAATCTTGATAAATTTGATATTATTACAGGTTCTGGAATCTCTGATAAACTATTTTTAAATCCTGGAACTAAAACAACTTTATACTTTACAGAATTAAATCCAACTGGCTTCTCAATGATGCCAAAAATGAAAAGATTTACCTTTGCAAATTCTTTTACATCGGGGCTTAATGCTTATGATAAAGCTTATATGTATACTTCTATTGAAGCTTTACAAACTTTATTGAAAAAAGAAGAAGGTACATTTGATGGTATTCATGTTCATTCAGATGATGCCTTTGCTGATATTGAAAAACTTAGAACTTATCTTGGAAATAAAGCATCTGTTGTAGGATGGTGGCAACAAAATGGTAATTTCTTTGCTGCTATGAAAATGGAAAAAACAGCTTTATTTATTGTATTAATGCTTATTATTCTTGTAGCTTCATTAAATATTATTTCTTCTTTATTAATGACTGTAATGAGTAGAAGAAAAGAAATTGCCCTACTCTTATCAATGGGAGCAACAAGTAAAGAGATAAAATCTATCTTTTTAAGAGTTGGGACTATTATAGGATTTTCAGGAATTTTAACAGGAATTGCTTTAGGTTTTATTGGTTATTGGTTATTAGATAATTTTGATATTGTAACTCTTCCAGCTGATGTTTATGGAAGTGCTAAATTACCACTTGATCTGGCAATGAGTGATTTTATTTCTATTATTATTGGTGCTGTTATTATTGTACTTATCTCTTCTTATTATCCTGCTTCAAAAGCTACAAATATCGATGTAATTGATGTTTTAAGAAATGAATAAAATAAGCCTTTATTTTAAAGGCTTATTTATTTGATTCTTTTTAACTTTTTCTTCTTCAAGTGTATCTTTTCCTCTTATAAAATCAAAAATTATTGATGGGAAATTTAATATCCTTTTACCAATATTCATAGGTACACTAATTGTATCTTTTGTAAGATTTGTTGATATTTCTGGATTATCTAAGTTACCAGTTAAATTAACTTCCGTCTCTACTCTATTATTATCACCCAATAACACATAGTTTATTACAGGAATGATTCCAACAAATTTCGAATAATCTTTAAAAAATATAAGTTTTAGATTAGAATCTATTCTATAATTTTTCAAATCAACTGTTCCACTTCCGTCAAAATCAATACCATTTCCAATAGTAATTAATTTTTTAACATCTAAGAACTCTTTATCTTTATTATAATTAAATTCTATTGTTCCATCTACAATGTTATATGCTAAAAGATTAAACCCTGAATTTGTAGCAAGCCCAACAACCGCTGGAATAGCTAATAAAGGATTTATAAGTGCAGGTGAAGTTTGAATAAATAATAAAAGGTTATTTAGTATAGTTATTCCCTCAACATTACTATTTTCAATTATAAATTTTCCATTTAAATCATTCATATATCCACTTGCATAAAACATTAAATTTCCACCACCAAAAATATGTTTACCTATGAGTGCATTTATAAACTCATCACTTACATTATTTGAAAAAATATCTATTTTTTTATTTTTTGATTCCCTAAAAGTAATACTAGTTTGTTTATAATCTAAACTAATAAATTTACTATCTTCTCTAATTCTAAGAATAAAATCATCTGCTAAAAGTTTATTTGCTTCATCATAAAATATGACTAGATTTTTACCTTTTATATCAATCTTTTTATATTTAATATTTTCAATTTTTTTGCTATCAGCACTTGAATAATGTAACTCATAACCATCTGCATACAAAGAAACAGAATTTTTTTCTAACTGTAAAACTAAATCTTTATTTTTTGTTTCAATAGTAGTTATATCATTTTTTAAAGTTCCAACTAAACTTAATTTGTCAATTTTATTATTACTTTTTCTAATTGGTAAATTAAGGTCTTTTACATCTGCTTCAAAATCAATGCCAGAATTTTTTATAAAAATTTTTGCATTTTCTAAACAATAAATATCTGTATCCATTTTTAATTTAGAATTTAGTAAATTTATCACTACTTCTTGTTTTAAATTACTTGTTTCTATTTTTTTATTTTCTAAAATTACATCTAAATTTTGTAAATAAATATTTAATTTGTCATCTATTTCTATTTTTATATCTTCATCTTTTGAAGATATTTTTGTTTTTCCATCTTCTATTTTTCCATTGATTTCTAAAGAATCAATATTTTGTCCATTTTTTTGAAGTGGTAAATCTAATCCTTTTACCAAGGCTTCAAAACTAATATTTTTTTCATCTTTTATTTGTAAAGCAATATTTCCTTCTTTAATAGAATTATCTTTTAAAAGTTTAGAATATGGATAAATTTTTGATAAATCGTCGATATTAACATATATTAAATCAGAGATTTTTATATTTGTTCCTAAATCTTTTAGTAAAATATTCACTTCATTATTAAAATCTAAATCAATAGCTGTATTTTTATCTTTTATTTCAACAATGCTTTCTTTATTTTCTTCTTTTATTAGAAAAGATTTTATGTTAGCTTCACCTTGTGATTTTAAAGTTTGTATATCAAGATTAAGATTGACCGTTGCATTAATCATATCTTTATATTTAAAATCACCATTCTTAATTTTTATCAAAGAATCATCTAAAATAACTTCAGCATTTTTACTTTCAAATTCAAAATTATTTATAGCAACTTTGGCATCATTTAGAAAAAATTCTCCATAAGTAGACATATTTTTTGCTGTATCATAGGGAAATTTCATAAGTAAAGAGGCTTGTGTATTTCCACTTTTTTGAAGAACAGGAAGAGTAATATGATAAGCTTTCAATATATCTAAAATATCTTTATCTAATTTACTATTAGTTTTTAAAAATACATCAACTTGTCCATTTTTTTCACTTGTTAAATTATTAATTACAACAAAACTTCCATCAAGTTTTTTACCTTTAAATATAGGTTCAATTAAATTAAAATGTAATTTATTATCTTTAAAATATATATCTAAACTTTTTGTATCTACAACATCAACATCTTTATGAAATCTAATTTTTGCATCTTTAATTTGTGCTTTACCTTGGATTGATTTTTCAAGTATTTGATTATTTACTAAATCATATTCTGCATACAATCCTTCAACTTTTATATCTCCTTTTACATTATCATACATCCATGACTCTGCAATATCAGGTAAATGTAAAAAATTTTTTAGAAATTTTAAACTTTTAAAAGGTTCACTTACTAAATAAATTTTAGCTATTTTTTTAGTCATTTCTACATTTATACTACTTTGTAAATTTTCATAATAAAAATTCCCATAATAATCTATTTTTTCATTAAAATAATCTATTTTTACCTTACCATCAAATAATAAATTTAAATCTTTTAAATACAAAGAATATAACTCAAATACCACTTGATTCGATATCGTGTCAATTTTTGAAGCAATATTTATATATTTATTATCAAGATATAAAATCTCATCATCTAAGATTATTTCAAATTCATTATCATTCACTTTTAACTTGTTTATTTTAATTTTTTGAAAAAATTTTAAAACCTTTGGAAGTATTTCTATGCTATTCTTCAGCTCTTCGAAAGAACTACTTGTTGTTGTTTTCTCTGATTTATATTCGATATTATCAATAGTTAAAATAAGTTTTTTATCCATTTTAATATAGAATTGCGAAACTAAAATATTTGAAAAAGAAAAAGAGTCTATTTTTATGCCTGTATACAAAAATGAAAAAAATGAAATTATTATTAAAAAAAGAAAGAGAAAAGTAGGTTTAATCATCTTCAACATTATTGATTTTGTCCTTGTATGTTTAATTGCAGTATTATTTTATGTGACGATGCCTATTACTTCTACCAAAATATTATTCATCCCTAAAGGCAGTACTAGTTATATTATATCATACTTAAATAAAAATGGTTTTGAGATGGGTGTTGTTGATGAATTAGTTATAAAATCATTAGGTTATGTTCAAAGTGGTTGGATAGATATTAATCAAAATAAATTAACAAGAATGGATTTTATTTATAAATTGATTACTTCAAAAGCTGCGATTAAAAACATTACTTTAATTCCAGGTGAAACTTATTATATCTTTTTAAAAAAATTAGCATTAGAATTTAATTTATCAGAAGAAAAATTAATCGAATTGTATAATCAATATGCATATAAAGCAGATGGAAATATTTTAGCAGAGACTTATTCTTTACCTCTTGGAATGAGAGAAGATTATATGATTTTTTATCTATTTTCTCAAACAAATAAGAAATATGAAGAGTTCTCTAAAAAAATCTTTGGATACTATGATAAAAGAAAATGGTTTAATTACTTAAGTTTAGCTTCTGTAATACAAAAAGAAGCAGCAATAACAAATGAAATGCCGATCGTTTCAAGTGTTATTTACAATAGACTTAAAAAAGGTATGAAACTTCAAATGGATGGAACTTTGAATTATGGAGAGTTTTCAAATACGATAGTTACTGCTGATAGAATAAGAGATGATAACACTACTTATAATACTTATAAATTTACAGGTCTTCCAAAAGATCCTGTTTGTGCTGTAAGTTTAGAAGCTATTAAAGCGGCAATTTTTCCTGTAAAAAGTGATTATTTATATTTTGTAAGAGAAAATAAAACAGGTCTTCATAAATTTGCCGTAACTTTTGAAGCACATCAAGCTAATATAAATGCCAATGTAGGTGTTGCAAAAACATATACAAAAGTTAAAGCAGATGAAACTTTAATTGATGCTGAAGCTGAAACTATTATGAAAACAGATGTTTCAAAACAAAAACCTGTATCTATCAAAGATTTATTTAATAATGTAAATTAACAAACTTGTGAAAATTTGAAACAATCAAATTTTCACATTCCAAATATATTCGTCTTTCAATTTCCTTAAATTCAAATCTAGCTATCATACTGCTAACATTAAATTCAAATTTAGGAAACAATATGTCAAAAATCATTTACACGAAAGTTGATGAAGCTCCTGCTTTAGCAACATACTCTTTTTTACCAATTATCAAAGCTTTCACAAAAAGTTCTGGTATTGAAATGGTTACAAAAGATATTTCTTTAGCTGGAAGAATTTTAGCTAACTTCCCTGAAAACTTAAAAGAAGATCAAAAAATTTCTGATGATTTAGCTGAACTTGGAGCATTAACTCAAGATCCAACGGCTAATATTATTAAATTACCAAATGTTTCTGCTTCTGTTCCTCAATTAAAAGCAGCTATTGCTGAATTACAATCAAAAGGTTTCAATATACCAAATTATGATGCTAGTGAAGAGATCACAGCTAGATACTCTAAAATCACAGGATCAGCAGTAAATCCAGTATTAAGAGAAGGAAACTCAGACAGACGAGCTCCAAGTGCTGTTAAAAACTACGCAAAAGCTAATCCTCATAGAATGGGTAAATGGTCAAAAGATTCTAAAACTGATGTAGCTTGTATGGATTCAGGTGATTTTTATGGTTCTGAAGTTTCAAAAACTTTTGATGCTGCAAATGATTTAAAAATCTCTTTCTTTGATACAAAAGGTACTGAAACTGTATTAAAAGCTTCTACAAAAGTTCTTGCTGGTGAAATTATTGATGCAACTGTATTAAGTGCAAAAGCATTACAAGAGTTTTATGCAAAAGCTATAAAAAGAGCTAAAGATGAAGATGTATTATTATCTTTACACCTAAAAGCTACGATGATGAAAGTATCAGATCCTATTATGTTTGGATTTGCTGTTAAAGTTTATTTCAAAGATTTAATTGCTAAACATTCAGAATTATTTGAAAAAATCGGTGTTAACTTCAACAATGGTATTGGTGATTTATACGCAAAACTAGACTCTTTAGATGCTTCTAAAAAAGCTGAAATTTTAGCTGATATTGAAGCTGTTTATGCTGTTCAACCAAGACTTGCAATGGTTAACTCTGCAAAAGGTATCACAAACTTACATGTACCATCAGATGTTATTATTGATGCTTCTATGCCTGCTATGATTAAAGGTGGTGGGAAAATGTGGAATGCACAAGATAAAGAAGAAGATACAATTGCAATCATTCCAGATAGAGCGTATGCTGGAAGTTTCAAAGCTGTAATTGATGATTGTAAAGCAAATGGAGCATTAGATGTTACAACTATTGGAACTGTTCCAAATGTTGGATTAATGGCTCAAAAAGCTGAAGAGTATGGATCACATGATAAAACTTTCCAAGCACAAGCAAATGGTCAAATCAAAGTTATTGATAAAGATGGAAATGATGTATTTACATTTGATGTAGAAAATGGTGATATTTTCAGAATGTGTCAAACTAAAGATGCTCCAATTCAAGATTGGATTAAATTAGCAGTTTCAAGAGCTAGATTATCTAATACTCCTGCTATTTTCTGGTTAGATTCTGCAAGAGCTCATGATGCTCAAATGATTGCAAAAGTAAATAAATATTTACCTTTACATGATACAACTGGGTTAGATATTACAATTATGGCTCCAATTGAAGCTACTTTAAAATCATTAGAAAGAATGAGAAAAGGTCTTGATACTATTTCTGTAACTGGAAATATTTTAAGAGATTATAATACAGACTTATTCCCAATTTTAGAGCTAGGAACATCTGCAAAAATGTTATCAATTGTTCCATTAATGCAAGGTGGAGGATTATTTGAAACAGGTGCTGGTGGATCTGCTCCTAAACACGTTCAACAATTTGCTGAAGAAGCTTATTTAAGATGGGATTCATTAGGTGAATTCATGGCACTAGCTGCATCTTTTGAACACTTAGCAAATACTCAAGGTAACTCAAAAGCGAAAGTTTTAGCTGATACTTTAGATGCTGCAACTGGAACTTTCTTAATCAATGACAAATCTCCAGCAAGAGAAATTGGTCAAATTGATAATAGAGGTTCACATTTCTTCCTAGCTATGTATTGGGCTCAAGAATTAGCTGCACAAAACAGTGATGCAGAGCTTAAAGCTGAATTTACTCCAATTGCAAAAGCAATGACTGAAAATGAAGCACAAATCGTAAAAGAATTAACACAATGTCAAGGTAAAGCTGTTGATATGGGTGGATACTACTTACCAGATGATGCAAAAACATCAGCTGCTATGAGACCATCTGCTACATTAAACGCAATTATCGGATAATAACTTCAAATTGTAAAAGAGAAGATTTTTCTTCTCTTTTACTTTTCCTAACTAACTTTTTTTCTAATATTTAAAACTTTTTCCCAATTAAAAATAAAAGCTAAGAGCTAAACTGTTATAATTTCTAATAAAAAATTTAAAGGTTCTATTTTGAATAAAAAAAGAGTAGGAATTGTGGGAGTTGGAAATGTTGGAGCAACATTAGCCTTTACTCTTGCAACAAAAGATATATGTTCTTCGATTCTTTTAAAAGATAAAAGAGAAAATATAACTCAAGCTATGGCTCTTGATATTTCACAAGCAACAAATGCAGCAAATTCTAAAACAGTTATTCATGCTTGTTTAAATGATGAAGAATTTAAAGATTGTGATGTTATTGTAATAACAGCTGGATTGCCAAGAAAACCTGGAATGAGTAGAGATGATTTACTTCTTACAAATGCAAAAATTATGATTTCTGTTATAAAAAGTATTATTCCACATAATCCCAATGCTATAATAATAATTGTTTCAAATCCTCTTGATGCGATGGTTTATACAGCCTTAAAAGCATCTAATTGGTCAAGAAATAGAATTATTGGAATGGCTGGAATTTTAGATAGTGCAAGAATGGCTCATTTTATTTTTGAAAAACTAGGATACGGGCAAGGACAAATTGAAGCTTCTGTTATGGGTGGGCATGGTGATGATATGGTTCCTCTTACTAATTTTTCAACAGTTGCTGGAGTTAGTTTAAATGAAGTTTTGTCAAAAGAAGATATTGAAGATATTGTAAATAAAACAAAAAATGGTGGAGCTCAAATTGTAAAATTATTAGAAACAGGTTCAGCATATTATGCACCTGCTTATTCTACTATTTTGATGATTGAAGCTATTTTAAGTAATAAAAAGAAAATTTATCCTTGTGCTATTATGTTAGAAGGTGAATTTGGGTTTAAAGATATAGTTTCAGGAGTTCCTATAATGTTAGGAAGTAATGGAGCTGAAAAAATTATTGAATTAAACCTAAAAGAGGAGCAAAAAATACAATTTTCAAAATCTATTTCTTCTGTTAAAAGTTTGATAACTACTTTAGAAGAAAAAATATTTAATACAAAATAAAAGGAAAAAATATGAAACAAACATTAGAAGTTTTAAATGTAAAATGTAGTGGTTGTGCTAGTACATTAATAAAATCATTAAAAGATGAATTTGGTGAAGTTGAAGTAAATCTTGAAGTAATGCCAAGACAAATTACACTTAATGTTGAGGATGATAAAAAAGAAGTTTTAAAACAAAAATTGAGAAGTTTAGGTTATCCTTTGACTACAGATGAATTAAGTGGTTTAGAAAAAGCAACAACAACTGCAAAAAGTTTTGTTTCTTGTGCTATTGGAAAGTTTAATAGCTAATAATTTCAATATAAATAAATTTATTTAAGAGTGAAAATAATTTTTCACTCTTAAATTTTAGCTTGATTAATGTTTTACTAAACGACTATCAATCCATGCACCAATTGGTGTAGTTATTTTTTGTAATAACCAACTAACTACGATAAATGTAACTAACCAAGCAATTACAGCAGCCCATGAAGGTAAATAATCAAAGAATATATCATAACGACCAATTAATGGCCAGTGAATTAAATATACTTCAAATGAATAAAGTCCATATATTGATAAAAACTTATTATCAAATTTTTTAAGTGAAAAAATGACAATAAATGCAAACATTAAAATTATAGAAGTAAGTTGATCAACAAAATACCCTTTTCCTAAAATTGCTGTTAATGTAGGCCAATGATTAGCTGTTGTATGTAAAGACATATAAACTACAACTCCAAGCATTAAAGCAATAACGACATAAGGCATAAATTTAGCTTTAT
Source organism: Arcobacter caeni (assembly GCF_003063245.1). Taxonomy (GTDB): domain Bacteria; phylum Campylobacterota; class Campylobacteria; order Campylobacterales; family Arcobacteraceae; genus Aliarcobacter; species Aliarcobacter caeni. The sequence continues at coordinate 23,634 of NZ_MUXE01000013.1, forward strand.
TTCTAAATTCTTTTAAATGCACAACAAATTTATTCTCTTTATCTTTTGTCTCAAATAAAACCCATGCAAATACAATACCTAATGAAAAAGCTACTGTATGTAATCTATGAAGCCAATTATCACCCATATTTAAAGGATTATAAACTCCAATTAATGTTGCAATTACAGCTAAGATAATTGCACTTAACCATGGTCTTTTTGTGCTAAACACTAAAGGAAAAAGTACATAAAACATCATCATCCAAGTTATATACCAAAATGGTGAGTTAACATCATCAAATCCTTCAGCAGTTGGAAACCAACCAAGTAAAGATTGAATCATGTAAGGAACAGTGTAATGAATATCTAAAAATATTGCATTTGCAGCAAAGATAAGAATAAGTGCTACCCAAAATGGAATAAAGATTTTTATTACTCTTCTTTTATAAAACTCAAAAATTGGAAGTGGTTTTTTCAACATTCCAACAGTTAAGCCATATCCTGACATGAAAAGAAATAAATCAACCCCAACTCCAGCAATAATAGAAAGAGGAAAAAGAAAATCAGCATTTGTAACTAGCATGTAAGCAAAATGTGCAAAAACAACTGTTAAAATACCTAACCCTTTTAACTCTTGAGTAACTGAAATAGGAAATAAATCTGTATGTTTTGCTCTTTTAAAAGTAAAAAGAACAACTGCAATTAAAACTGCAATAACAATAAGATTTGATTGATAAATATCGTCGGTAATAGTAATAGGCATATATGCTCCCAAGTTTTTTTGATAGTTTTTTGAAAACTTGAATTTTTACAAGTTACAATAAACGCATAGTATAATTATAACTACTTATAAATAAAAAACGAAATTATTTAAGAAATACTTTAATATTATCTATATTTTTTGCATCAGCAAACTTATCTAATAATGAAGCTAATTGAATTACTTCATTATTTTTCATTCTAATACAACCACTTGATTCATTTGTTCCAATTGTATTTTCACTTAAAGTTCCATGTATTCTAAAAGTATTTTTGCCATCTACAATATGAGTAAGATTAATTTTAGCAGCACCCATATAATTATATTTATTCCCAGGAGGCACAACTTTTGGTAAATCTATTCCTCTTTTTTTAAAAGTATCAATAGTATCTTGTGTTGGATACCAAAAAGGTCTTAAAGTAATAGAAGTTACACTACCCTCACCTGTTGGCTTTTTTATTTCATCTTTTCCTGTTGAAACAACATAAGTTTGAATATTTTTAGTTTTATTATTAACTTTTCCTTTTAAAACCATAAGATTTTTTGATGAATCAACTTCAATTATTAATTGTTCATATAAAGTTATATTAAGAGTTGGATCACTTTTTAAAATACTATTATTTATCGCTTTATTTTTTATTTCACTATTTTTCTCAAATTTATATTTTTTAATTTCATCAAAATAATTCATTCCAAGAAAGTTTTCATTTAAAATATTTGATTTCTCATTTTTTGAATTTAAATCTATAAAAAGAGGATTATTATCATTAATTTGCTCTAAATTATAAGATAATTCTTTCACAAATGATTTTTCTGTTTTTATAAAACTAGAAACTTTTTTGATTGTATTATTAGCTTCATCAATAGTTTTAAATGAGCCATAATAAGTTTTAAATTTTTTATCTTTATCTTTTACAATAAAAACTTCTAAATTATTATCTTTTACAATCTTTCTTTTACAATTCATTGCTCCATCAAAATTCAAAGTTGTACAAACAGCAATTGTATAGGTTTTAATATTTGTACAATTAAGTACTAATTGAAAAAATAATATAAAAAAAATAACTCTTTTCATCTATAACTTATAATGACTTAACTATTTGTTCTAAGCTAATTTTAGAATTTTCTTCAGAAATTCCTTTTTCTAAACTATTTAATTCAACTAAACCTTCATCTGTTTTAATAATAGTTCCATCACTATTTAGCTTATAAATGAAATATTTATTTTGTGTATTATCTTTTAAATCTAAACTATTCATAAAAAAACCATTTGAATCATTTATCAAAGGAATTTTTGAATTTTTATACATTTCTTCTAATTTTCCATTTACTGCTAATTGTTTTATTAACCAAGGAGTATTTGAAATATTCGCTATTAAAACTATATTTTTATCTGTATATTTGTATAAATCTTTAAATAAAACCAAACTATCATGATTTAAAACTATTATATATTTTTCAACACCTTTTTTAAAAAGTGTTTCAGCTTTTGTATAAGGATTATTTGATACAAGGTCAAAATGTCCTGGAATAAAATCTATATTTAGAACCTTTTTATTTTGGTCTATCTCATTTTTATTTGGATTTTTTGGCGCTGTTAAATAAGCCAAAAGACCAAATCCTATTATTCCTAAAAATACTATTTTAAATATATTTTTCATTTTTTTCCTATTACTTTGTTTTTTTGTTTTTTTGCCCATCTTTTAAATAATCGATAAGTTGTCAAATTATCTTTTATTTCTTTATTATTAATTATATGTTCTACTAATTCGTTTGCCAAATAAGGTGATAAAACAAATCCTCGTCCACCTACTCCATTTATTACATATAAATTATTTATAGTTTCTAACATAGAGTTTTTAATATGAGTTCCATTTAATAAATGAGGATATTTTTCAATACTTTTTTTAGAATCAACTAAAGCTCCAAGCATTGGAAAATAATCATTGCTAGAAGCTCTTGCTCCTATTTTTACATCAATTACTTCCACATTTTCAAGCTTAATAATATCATTTGCTAAAGCTATTAGTTTTAAAGAATCACTATTAATAATAGAATCATTATAACATCTACTACAAGCATTTATATTCGCCGTTTCTATGCAATAATTACATATATTTTTATCACAATTAAACTTATGATGAGTCGCACCTATTGATACTTTAAAAAGCTTCGTATTTTCTATTTTAGAAGCTTTTGAAACGGAACACTCTTTGTGATAATTTATTTTAGTTTCAGTGCTAGTAATAACATCAATTTTTTGTCCCCAAACGCCTCTTATATCAAAATACTCTTCTTTTATGTGTTTAACATCAGCTCCCGTTGTTAAAATAATATTTTCAGCATAAATTTCATCATTTATTATCCAAATAAAATTCTCATTTTGCTCTAACTTTATAACATTATATGAAAGCTTTTTTTCAATGTTTTCTGTTAGTTTTTCACAAATTAAAGAAGGAGTTATTTGAGATCCTATTTCAAAGAAATATCCATCATTCATTTGCTTATATTCAAAATCCATATATGGTTTATAAGAGTCAAACTTATCTGCATCTTCTTGATTTTTTGGAATTCTGCATACTCCACAATTATTTATTAATTCTTGTCCTAAATTTTTATAAAAATTTGTAGAAAAAATCAAAGATTTTGTAATTAAATCTTTAAAATCATTTGGTTTACCCAAAAGTGGAGATAAAAATGCACCAGCTGCGCCACTTGCTCCAAATGCAACAGCACTATTTCTATCTATTAATAATATTGATTTTGAATATTTAGATAAAAAATGAGCCATTGAACATCCAGCAATTCCAGCTCCTACAATTACATAATCAAACTCTTTTTTATTCATTTTTATCTTCTTCTTTCTCAAAAAGTTGAAGATTTGGTCTGAAATAACCTCTTCCACCTTTTAAACTAATACATTTATGATTTGGAAACTTTTTTTTATAATATTCAAGTCTTTCTTTTGTTGTTTTTCCAGTATCACAATAAAAAACAAAAACGGAATTTTCAGGAAATTGTTGCATTAAAGGTGGATTATAGATCATAGTTTCAATATTTGCAATAGGCTTTAAAATTGTATCTATTAAGATTACTTTGATATTTTTTGATTCAAGATCTCTCTTGTTTTTTAAAAATTCTTGTTGAGTCCATTCATCTTTAGAAAACATAAATAATTATTCCCTTTGCTTTAAAGCAGAATATTAGTATATTCCCTATTAAAAAAAAGTAATTTTTATAAGATTTTAGATAAAATGACTCTTCAATTGAATATTAGGAATGATTTATGAAGATTTTGGTTACTGATGATTCTAAAATGGCAAGAAAAATGGTTATAAAGATATTAAATGATGTATTAAATGAAAATGTTGAAATTTTTGAAGGTCAAAATGGGCAAGAAGCTTTGGATTTATATAAAGAACATTTACCAAAAATAGTTTTTCTTGATTTAACTATGCCTGTTATGGATGGATTTGAAGCTCTAGCAAAAATTAAAGAGTTTGATAAAAATGCAAAAGTCGTGATTATTTCAGCAGATATTCAAAAATTATCTATGGATAAAGCTCTACAATTAGGGGCATTTAATTTTATTAAAAAACCTATTGATTTAGAAAAAATGCAACAAATTCTTAGTAAAATCAATGAATTGGATAAATAATGAAATCTGATATAACTTTAACGGAAGATGAAAAAGATTGCTTACAAGAACTTATGAATGTGGCTTACGGAAGTGCAACAGCTGCAATTACTGAAATTCTTGATGCTTTTGCAAAACTATCTATTCCAAAAATTCAAATTATAAATTCGAGTGAATTAAAAACTTATTTATCAAAAGAATTAAACCTTGAAGTTGAACATTTAGTATCTTTACAACAAATAAATGGAACTCTTTGTGGTGAAAATATGTTTGTAATTGATAAACAATCAGCAAAAAATATAGCTTATAAATTTGGTCTTGAAGAAGATGAAGTGAATGATGAAGAAATAGCTGATGTTGTTTTAGAAATAACAAATATCCTATCATCATCAACTATTAGTAAATTAGCTGAAGATATTGATACAAATGTATCTTTTTCAGCACCAACAATAAAAACCTTAAATTCAATAGATCAACTAAAAAATTTATTTATTTCAAAATATGAAAAAGTAATTATTATATCAACTCAACTGAAATTTGAAGATTTAGATATAAATGCGGAATTATTTATTTTTACAACTGATAATTCTATTTTATATATAAAAGAAAAACTAAAAAAAATATTAGATGAGCTTTAATTGTGAATACAAATAAATTTGATGTAATTTGTAATACTGTTGATAATGGAATAATTCTTATTAACAAAAATCTAGAAGTAAAGTTTTGGAATCGTTGGCTTGAAATTAGAACAGGAATTAACTCAAAAGAGATTATAAATAAAAATTTAAAAGATTTTTATCCACAAATGGATGATAAAAAATTAATTAGAAAAATAACTACTGCTCTAAAATTAAATTCTTCTACTTTTTATACACCACAAATTAGTAAATTTTTATTAAATATCGAATTATCAAAAGTTGCGGATAAAGTTTTTGATGAAATGCAACAAAGTATTACAATTACACCTTATGATATTGAAAATGAATTAGCCATTGTTTATATCTATGATACAACTATTTTATCTGAAATTAATTATAAGTTAAAAGAAGTAAAAGAAGAAATAGAAGAGAGAAATGAAGAGTTAAAACTTCTATTTGATACAACAATGGAAGCTATTATTGTTTTTAAAGATGACAAAATTAAAGATTGTAATCAAATTGCATTAGATTTATTAAATTATAAATCAAAAGAGGCTCTTTTAAAAAAAGATATTAATGATTTAAACATAAATATTTTAGAAAAAAATCATAAAAAACCAATCGAAATAACTATTACAAGAGAAGATAAAAGCTCTTTTAAAGCCCTTGTAAATATTAAAAATGCAACAATAAAATCTCAAAGTTTAAGAATACTTACAATCATTGATATAACAGATATAAAAAGAAAAGAAAACCTTTTATCCGAGCAAACAAAACTAGCAGCTATGGGTGAAATGCTTGGAAATATTGCTCATCAATGGAGACAACCTCTAAATATAATATCAATTACAGCATCTAGTACAAAATTAAAAAAAGAGATTGATTTATTAACAGATAAAATGTTAACTGATGCGTTAAAATTAATTTCTGAAACAACAGAACATTTATCAAATACGATTGATGTTTTTAAAGACTTTTTAAAAGAGGATAAAGAAAAATCTTTATTTAACTTATCTCAAAATATGAATAATAATATCTCATTAATAGAAACTATATTAAATGAAAATCGAATAAAAGTAGATTTAGATTTAGACAATGATATTTATCTTTACAATTTTTCAAATGAGTTTAGTCAAGCTTTTATAAATATCTTACATAACGCAAGTGATGCTCTTGCTTTAAAAGTAAATGAAAATGAATTAAGACTTATAAAAATCTCAACTAAAAAAATAGATGATTGTGTAATTATTGAGATTTTAGATAATGCAGGTGGTATAAATAAAGATATTATAAATAAAATCTTTGAACCATATTTTACAACTAAACATCAATATCAAGGCACGGGATTGGGATTATATATGACTCATAAAATAATACAGTCAAGTATGAAAGGTAAAATATCTGTTAAAAATGATAAATTTATTTTTGAAGATAAAGAGTATAAAGGTGCTCATTTTAAAATAATACTAAAAAGCGATACTTGATTGACATTCACTCAACCTTTTGATATAATAAATTTTTAAATAATTAAAATATATTATTCAAATTTATAGGATTGAAAATGGCAAAAAGTTTATATGAAACACTAGAAATTAACGAAAAAGCAACACCTGATGAAATAAAAAAAGCTTATAGAAAACTAGCTAGAAAATATCATCCAGATGTTAATAAAGACCCTCAAGCTGAAGATAAATTTAAAGAAATCAACGCTGCATACGAAGTTTTAAGTAACCCAGAAAAAAAACAACAATATGACCAACATGGTGACTCAATGTTTGGTGGACAAAATTTCCATGACTTTGCAAGAGGTCAAGGTTCAAATGTTGATTTAGATGAAATTTTAAGACAAATGTTTGGTGGTGGAGGTGGATTTGGAAGATCTGGATTCTCACAAGGAGGATTTGGAGGGTTTAGTGAACCTGACTTAGATACAAATGCTCAAATAACTATTCCTTTTGATGTAGCAGTTCTTGGTGGAAAACAATTTATAAATTTAAACAATGATTCTTTTGATGTAAAAATTCCAGAAGGAATTGAAGATGGACAAAAAATAAGAGCAAAAGGAAAAGGAAAATCATACCAAGGACAAAAAGGTGATTTAATATTAAAAATAAATATTACTCCAAATCCTGAATATGAAAGAAATGCTGATACTCTAATAAAATCTTTTGATTTACCATTAAAAACTGCTTTATTTGGTGGAAAAATTGAAGTAAAAACAATTCATAAAGATATAACTTTAAAAGTTCCTCAAAATACAAAACAAAACCAAAGATTTAGGGTTAAAGAACTTGGAGTTTTAAATAGAAAAGCAGGAGTTAGAGGAGATTTATACCTAAAGGCAAATATAGTTTTACCAAAACTTGAAGATTTAGATGAGGATTTAGTAAAAATTTTAGAAGAAAAACTTCCTTCAAATTAAAAGGTTTATTTATGGAAACAAACAGCTATATTGAACCTGTTTATTTAATCTCAGCAGTTGCTGAAATTTTAAATATTCATCCTCAAACACTAAGGCAATATGAAAGAGAGGGCTTAATAAAGCCCTCAAGAACAAATGGAAAAATAAGACTTTATTCACAAAAAGATATAGACCATATAAAATATGTTTTGACACTTACAAGAGAATTAGGTGTTAATTTAGCAGGGGTTGTTCTAATTTTACAATTAAATCAGAAAATTGAGATTTTAGAAAATGATATTCACATTTATAAAACAAAAATAAAAAGTATTAATAATTTATCTGTTGTTCCAGATACAAAAGCTTTAGTTGTGCAAAATACATCATTTGAAATGGTTATTATTGAAAAAAATAATTAAAATTACATATTTTTTTACTAATTTAGATACAATTTTAAAATGAAAAATAAACTATATAAAATTATTCCATTAATCTTAATTGTATTATTATATTCTTCTTTAGTAAGTTTTGGAAAAGAAGATTTTAATAAAAAGAACAATGATATAAAAATAGAACAATTACAAGTAAAACAAATAGCTTCACAAGAAATTTTAAAAAAAATTGCACAACATGAAATAGAAATAAGTTGGATTAATTCTTCAATAATTTCAGTTGAAAAAGACACTTCAAATACTCTATGGGTTATTGTTTTTAAAAATAATGAGAATAATCTAAAAGATAAAAAACTTAATATTTCTATTAATTTAAATGGTAATATTGTTGAAAGTAAACTTATTTAAAAGATTTATAATTCGTCAAATACAAAACTAATTCAAATATGCTCAAATACTAATTTTTAAACTATTACTTCTTTTATTTTTACTAATTTTAATCAAATTTTATTAACCTTTAGATAAAATCGCGACTTAACATAATTCAAATATTTTTTAAGGGGATAAAATTGACTGAAATAGATTATTATGAACTGTTAGAAGTTACAAGAGGTTCAGATAAAAGTACAATCAAAAAAGCTTATAGACAAATGGCTATGAAATATCATCCTGATAAAAATCCAGGTGATAATGAAGCTGAAGAAAAATTCAAAGCTATTAATGAAGCTTATCAAGTATTAAGTGATGAAGAAAAAAGAGCTATTTATGATAGACATGGAAAAGCTGGACTTGAGGGTCATGGTCAAAGAGGTGGTGGATTCTCAGGTGGTTTTGACGATTTAGGTTCTGTTTTTGAAGAGATGTTTGGAAGTGCTTTTGGTGGTGGTTCAAGAGGAAGAAAACAAAGAAAAACTTATAACTACAATCTTGATGTTACCGTTGAAGTTAAACTTGAATTTAATGAAGCTGTTTTTGGATGTAAAAAAGAGATAAATTATAAATACAAAACAGCTTGTAAATCTTGTAGTGGAACAGGTGCAAAAGATGGAAAGTTAGCAACTTGTACAACTTGTAATGGTCATGGTCAAGTTCATGCAAGACAAGGATTTATGACATTTGCTCAAACTTGTCCAAAATGTGGAGGATCTGGTCAAGCAGCTGCCTCTTCTTGTAAATCATGTGGTGGAAGTGGTTACGATGAAGTTAAAGAATCATTCAAAGTTGATATTCCTGAGGGTGTTAATGATGGAATGAGAATTCGAGTTTCTCATAAAGGAAATATCGCACCTGATGGCTCAAGAGGAGATTTATATTTACAAGTAAAAGTAAAAGAAGATTCTCATTTTGTAAGACATGATGATGATATTTATTTTGAAGCTCCAATATTTTTCACAAAAATAGCACTTGGTGGAAAAATCACAGTTCCAACTTTAAGGGGTGAAATTGAACTTGAGATTCCAAAAGGTGCAAAAGACCAACAACAATTTACTTTTAAAGGTGAAGGTGTAAAATCTGTTCAAGGTTATGGAAAAGGTAATTTAGTTGTACAAATAAAAATCGAATATCCAAAATCTATAAATGATGAACAAAAAGAACTTTTAGAAAAACTTCAAGAAAGTTTTGGAATTGAAAGTAAACCTCACGAAAAAAGTTTTGAAAATATGTTTGACAAAGTTAAAAAGTGGTTTTCGTAAAAATTAAAATAAACTAAAAAAGGAAGATAAATGAACAAATCATATTTAGAAACAATGCCTGATGAAAATGGTTTCTTTGGAAAATTTGGAGGTTCATTTATTCCTCCTATTTTAGAAAAACCCTTTACTGATATTACAAAAGCTTATCTTGAATTAAAAAATTCTCCTGCATTTATAGAAGAGCTAAAATATGTAAGAAAACACTATCAAGGACGACCTACTCCTATTTCATTTGCTAAAAATTTAACAGAATTTTGTGGTGGTGCGAAAATCTATCTAAAAAGAGAAGATTTAAATCACACGGGAGCGCATAAACTAAATCACTGTATGGCTGAAGTAATTCTTGCTAAATATCTTGGAAAGAAAAAAGTAATTGCTGAAACAGGAGCTGGACAACATGGTGTTGCATTAGCAACTGCAGCTGCTTATTTTGGTTTAGAGTGTGAAATTCATATGGGTGAAGTTGATATTGCTAAAGAACATCCAAATGTAGCAAGAATGAAGATTTTAGGAGCAAAATTAGTTCCTGTAAGTCATGGTCTTAAAACTTTAAAAGAAGCAGTTGATTCAGCCTTTGAAGCGTATTTAAAAGATACTGAAAACTCTATTTATTGTATTGGTTCTGTTGTTGGTCCTCATCCATTTCCTATGATGGTAAGAGACTTTCAAAGTGTAATTGGATTTGAATCAAAAGAACAATTTTTTGAACATGAAAATAAACTTCCTGATAATATTGTAGCTTGTGTTGGTGGTGGAAGTAATGCTATGGGGATTTTTTCTGGTTTTATTGATGATAAAGAAGTAGCTCTTTATGGTGTTGAACCTATGGGAAAAGGTAAAAATATTGGAGAACATAGTGCCTCTTTAACTTATGGTGAAGAGGGAATAATGCATGGATTTAACTCAATTATGTTAAAGGATATTGATGGAAATCCTGCTCCTGTTTATTCTATTGGAAGTGGAATTGATTATCCATCAGTTGGACCAGAACATGCCTATTTGAAAGAATCAGGAAGAAGTAAAGTTGGACTTTGTGATGATAATGAAGCTGTTGATGCTTTTTACAAATTATCTCAACTTGAAGGAATTATTCCAGCACTTGAATCAGCACATGCGGTTGCTTTTGCTATGAAATTAGCAAAAACATTACCAAAAGATAAAACTATATTAGTAAGTTTAAGTGGTCGTGGAGATAAAGATATTGATTTTGTAATAGAAAATTATCCTATTCCAAACACTAAATTTTAAATAAAAAAAGGATTGAGATGAAATTAGAATATGCAGGATTAAAACCAGTTATCAATGAACATGGTATTTCATTTAAAGATGGGAAAGAAGACAAATTTATTTATTTACCATTTGCCGTTGATATTTTAAATGCTATTGACCACACTTATGAACAAAAAAAGAAGTATTCTCACCAATTAAATACTACTGCTTTATCTCCTAATGAGATATTAGATGTTCTTTTAAAATTCCATCCCGATTTAGAAACTGTTATGAATAAAGAAATTGAGTCATACACAAAACATTTGGATAGTGAAGAAGAAGCTGTTAATAATAAAACTATCTTATCACAAATAGAAAAAGATACTTTTATTGCTAATTTAAAATTAATGAGAAAATATAAAACGCAAAGAGCAAAAAATAAGATATTTTATTTTCACTGTATTGAAACTATTGTTGAAGTAATACTAAAATATAAAATAAAAGAGTTAGACACACCTTTTAATGAAAGATTTTGGCATATATTTCAAACAATTGAGGGAAATTTATCAACTCATAAAATAGCTTCAGATTTAAAAATGACAGAAGAAAATGATGTTTTAAAAGCTATGCTTCAAATCAATATTTTCTAAAATTGTTTAATTAGAGTTTTGTTTATATTTTCAAGTTCTTGATATTTATAAACTAACTCTTGATATTTTAAATTATAGTCATTATATAAAAACGAATAATCATTTTTTTTATCCTTATATTTATCATAAGCTTTTTTTGAGGTATTTGATAAAGCACTAATAAAATCAAACGAGTTAACTTTTGTTAAAATTTCATCTAATTTATCTTGAGAAATAACATCTGCCGAATTTGGATTATCAATTTTTTGACTTATTGCTTCATGAAGTAAATCAGCTAAACTACTCTTATTTGAAGATAAAAACATATTTTTATCCCCATAAGAACTACTTAAATATGAAAATCCAATATTAAAAGGTTGCCCTAAAACCGTATTAAACAAAGCTTTTGATAAATTATCATCACTTGAAAAAAGAGTAGCTAATCTAAGATTTTTCACCATATTTTTATCATCTTCATTTGTAAATAAAGTATCAATTTCTTCTAAACTTATACCTTTTATATTTTCATAACTTAAAGAATCTGTTTTAGTAGTTGTTTGTGAAGAAGTTGAAGTTGCATTATTAACTAAAGTATTCAAAAATGAACTTGAATTTTTTGTAATATTAGAATTATTAGAACTTGAAACCTGTGCCATTATCGAATCTATATTTGAAGTTATCATTAGTTGCAATCCTCTTTTTTTGATAGAAATTTCAATTCATTACAAGAAAAACCTGCCTCTTTTCTAGCAGAAAAATTCAAATCCATTTTTCTTTTTGTACTTCCAGGAAATACTTCTTCAATTATTTGTAAATATGTTGATTCAGGCTCTATTTTTAACCTTTCACACTCATATTTAAACCAATAATCACCTTTTTTTACATGGTCAACTTCTTCATCTAAAATAATTTGTAAAACCTTTAAAAACTTCTTATTAAATTCATCTCTATTAGAATTTAATTTTTCCATAATTTTTGGATTTTGATCAAGTCCATTTGCCTCAAGATACCTTGGAACTGCTGCCATTCTTCTCAAAAATTCAGGTGTTTGCTCCATTGCTTCAAAAAGATTTTTATGAACAGGAAAATCTCCGTAAATTCCTCCAAGTTCACTTAATAACTCCTCTAACATTAAAAAATGTCTTATTTCATCAGAAGCCACTTCTAGCCAATCTTCATAATATTTTTTTGGCATATTTTTAAATCTAAGTGCTGCATCTAAAGCTAAATCAATGGCTGAATATTCAATATGTAAAATCGTATGAACTAAATATTTTTTTCCTTCAATAGATTTAAAGTTTTTTATTGGAGGTAAAGATGTTGGATTAGTTATTTCTAGGAAAGTATGATATGACGGTTCAGTAAAATCACAAGGAATATAAGCTTTATTCATAATATAATTATCACTTAAAAAGTTATTATAAAAAAATTTGAATTTTTCAATTTTATCTTTTGGTTTACTTGTTTTTAAAATATCCTCTAAAAATAAAAAATAATCCATAAATAACCTCTTTTTTGATATAATCTATAGAATTTTAGCAAAGTAAGGTTAAAAATGGATATAAAAATTCAACCAATGGGTGATTATCAAACAAATTGTTATATTGTTACAATAAATGATAAAGATTTAATTATAGATCCCGGAGTAAATGCTTTTTCATGGATAAAAGGAAATGTTAAAAATCCTATTGCTATTTTGAACACTCATGGACATTTTGATCATGTTTGGTCAAATCAAGAGATAAAAGATAACTATAATATAAAATTATATATTCCAAAAGATGATGAATTTATGTTAACTTTAGACCCTTATAATCTTGGAATGCCTCCTTCTTATGCAGATATTTTAGTAAATCCAGATGAAGAATTAGATATTGAAGGAATAAAAATAAAATTTCATCATTTCCCTGGTCATACTCCTGGATGTAGTGCTATACAAATTGATAAACATCTTTTTTCAGGTGATTTTATTTTTAGAGGGACAATTGGAAGATTTGATTTTCCAAATTCAGATGCTAAATTAATGAAGCAAAGTTTAAATAAAATATTAAAATGGAATGAAGATTTTCATATTTATCCTGGACATGGCGATAAAACAACTTTAAGAAGTGAAATTCAAACACTAAAACAATGGGAAAAACATATTTAAACAAAGGCCTAGTTCATGAATTTTTCGTGTGAGACAATTATAAATGAGAATGAAAAATTAAAATTAACAGATTTAGATAAAAGTTGTTTAAATATATTTGATTATTTAAAATTGCACCATCATATTAATTTTTTACAAATTGATATAAAAAAGAATAGTTATACTCAAAATCTTTTTTTATGCACAAATAATGATGAAGAACATTTAATTAATACCTTAGAATTCCAACAAAACTGTGATACTACGATTATTTTTCATTTTCTTTCAGTAGATTTAGAAGATTTTGAATCAGTAAAAAGTCATTTAAGTGCAATCCAAATGTCATTATTAATATTTTCTCAATCTTTATTTAACAAATATATGGAAAGAACTTTAAATGAGATGTCTTTAATAGATCATCTAACAGGTTCTTATAATAGATGTTATTTGGATAATTATGCAACTAATTTACTAAGCCTTTCAAATAGAGAACAAAAGAAAATTGCTTTTGTTAAAGTAGGAATTGACCAATTTAAAGCTGTTATTGATGAATTTGATTATGAAGTTGGAGATAAAGTTTTAAAAGCATTAGCAAAAACTTTAAAAGAAAGTGTAAGAGAATCAGATTTAGTTATTAAAATTTCTAATGATGAATTTTTGGTTATTTTATTAAATATAATTAATGAAAACAATGCTATAATCATATCTCAAAAACTTATTAATAACTTTAGCAAAGAAAAAGTTATAATAAATGAGCAAACAAAACAAACACTTATGAAAACTATTTGTAGTGGAGTTTCGATATATCCAGATAATGCTACAACAATAGATGAGATAATAAAAAAATCTGACATTGCTTTATATGAAGCTAGAAATAGAGGAAGAAGTCAGGTTTTTATGTTTAGTGAAGAAGATACAAATAAAATAGATTTCTTTTAGGTGTTAAATGAAAAATAAGATTTTAGAGTTAATTAAATCCTCAGCAACAAATGAAAATGATTATAAAGCACTAGTAAGTATTTTTAATCTTCATGAGCAACTACAATATGCTACAAATATTAAACAAATGGGTGAAGATATATTTACCTGGTTAAATAAAGAATTTAATATAGATAATGTTACTTTTTCATTATTTGATGTAAATAAAAATTATAAAGAAATAATTTTAATAAAAGGTCAAGAATTCTATTTAGATGATGATTTATCTTACTTTTTTATTATAAATACTCATACAAGTCTAAATGCAACCGTTTCTTTTAGTGCTACTTCAAAAGTACATTTTAAAATTTTAGAAACAAAATACGATATTATTGAAGCTGCATTTTTTCAAGTTTCTCCAATAATTCAAAGTGGTATTCTAAAAAAGAATTTTATAGAATCATCATCTTTGGATTCTGTAACAAATGTATATAATCGAAATTATTTAATTGAAAATTTGACCACTCATTTAAGATTATCAAATAACAAACAAAATGAAATTTATTTTTTAATGATTGGAATTGATCATTTTAAAGCTGTAATTGATGAATTTGATTATGATATTGCAGATAAAGTTTTAATAGAACTTGCAAAAGTAATTCATACAAATATAAATGAATTTGATATGGTTGGAAGACTAAATGGAGATGAATTTTTAGTTTCTATTTTAAATAATACAAGTGAATATCAAGCTGAAGAATTAGCAAAAAGAATAATTTCTGACTTTGCAGAAATTAGTATTTTAGTTAATGAAGAAAAAAAACAATCATTGAAAAAAACTGTTTGTGTTGGATTTGAAGTTTATAGACTACATTCAGATATTACGATAACAGACTGTATTAAAAATGCTGATATTGCACTTTATGAAGCAAAAAACAAAGGAAGAAGTCAGTTGTTTAAATTTAGTGATTTAAGTGCCGAAGATACTATAGATTTATTTTAATCTTTAGTATCTTTTTATATTCTCATCTCTTCTTATTTTATAAAACTTTTCTAGCTTTCATATAAACTCTTTTAGGAGCTGGATAACCCTCAACTGTTTTTGTTTTATCATTAGGAGCTAAGAAATCTTCTAAGCTTTGATCAAAAGACCATTCAGTTTTTCTTTGTTCTTCTGATGTAGTTACAGTTGTTGCAATTACCTCAATATCTTCAAACCCTGCTCTTTCAAGCCAATTCTTAAGTGCTGGGATTGTTGGTATAAAATAGATATTTGGGATTTTTGAATATCTTTTATTTGGAGTTAAACATAACTCTTCTTCTCCATCTATCATAAAAGTGTCTATTAAAATCTCACCTTTACTATTTAACCCCTTTGCTAAAGATTTTAAAGTTCCAACAGGATCAGCTCGATGATATAAAACACCTAACATAAAAATAAAATCAAATTTATGGTTATAAAATTCTAAATGTTCAACACCCAACATTTCATAAACAATATCTGATTTTACAAAATGATTTATAAATTCGAATTGGTGTAAAGTTAAAGGAGATGGATCAAATCCTACTAATTTTTTTGGTTTATCTTCAAGCATTCTAAACATATAATAACCATTATTACATCCAATATCAGCCACAACTTTATCTTTTAAATCAAAAAAAGGTCGTATTAAATTGTATTTTATGTTACTTTGCCATTCACTATCTATTTCTAAATCAAAGATTTTAAAAGGACCTTTTCTCCAAGGGATTAGTGATTTTGCAGTTTGAAGAATAATTTCTTGTTCTTGAACACTTAAATTCTCTTTTTTGCCAACACTAAACCAATCACCATAATCTATAGATAAATTTTCTTTTTTTATTTTAGAGGCAATTTCTAATTGTAAATACCAAGGTTCAACATTTTTCCAAGTTCTACATTCACTTTTTTTATTTTGTAATATTTCTAAATTCATGTTGCAATTATAGATATTTAAGTTAAAATTCCATCTTAAATTATATATAATTTACAAGAAAATACTAATTCATTAACTAGGGATTAACTTCTAATGAATATAATTAGAAAAATAAAAAATTAAAGGATATTTTTTGAATCTTTCAAATGTCTTATTCTCTTTTAGGACAACATTAATCTTACTTGCACTTTTAGCAATTGGAGCTGGATATGCTACTTTCATAGAAAATGATTTTGGTACATCAACGGCTAGAGTTTTAGTTTATAATAATCTTTGGTATGAAACAATACTTGTACTAACTACAATAAATCTAACAGGTATTATTTTCAAATATAAAATGTGGAAAAATAAAGCAAGGTTTATTTTTCATAGTTCATTCGTTATTATTTTAATAGGTGCAGCAATAACAAGATATGCAGGATATGAAGGTATTATGCAAATACCTGAAGGTCAAACTGAAAATAGAATGTTATCGCTAGAACCATATTTACAAGTTACAATAAAAGATGGTGATCAAGTTTATTACCAAGAATATCAAAAAGAATTTACTACATTATTTAAAAATATGAATAATTTTTCATATATAATACCTTTTGGTGATAAAAAACTCAATCTAACTTATAAAGATTTCTTATTTGCAAAAAAAGAGTCTTCTAAAATGGGTCTATTAACAGTAGAAGCCACAATAAATGGAAAATCTCAAGATATTAAACTTCCAGGGTTAAGAAGTCAAAAAGGTCTTGAAAGAGAACTTATGTTTGATGATATTTCTGTTAAACTTGAGTATGGTTCAAAAATCGTTGAACTTCCTTTTTCTATTAAACTAAATGATTTCCAACTTGATAGATACCCAGGAAGTATGTCTCCTTCGTCATATGCTTCTGAAGTTACAGTATTAAAAGAAAATGGGGAAACTTATGATTATAGAATTTTTATGAATAGAACTATGCATGAAGGTAACTTCTTATTTTTCCAGAGTTCGTACTTTCCAGATGAAACAGGAACTGTATTATCAGTTAATAATGACCCAGGAAAATGGCCTACTTATTTAGGATATTTTTTATTAACACTTGGTTTATTATTAAATTTCTTTGATAAAAAATCAAGATTTTGGAAATTAACTAAATTTGTTAGTTCAAGAAACTTAGCTTCAATTGCAATTGTCTGTACATTTTTATTTTCAACAAATTCACTTTTTGCAAACGAAGAAGCAGCTAATCCATCAAATATAAATGAATTAGCTCAAACTAATCAAATATTAGAATATTTAAATAAATTTAAAGATGAATCAAAATATACATCAGAAAATTTTGCAAAACTTGTTACACAAAGTAGTGGTGGAAGAATGAAACCCTTATCTTCACTTAATATGGAAATTATTCAAAAATTAAGTGGAAAAGCTACACTATTTGGAATGAATTCTGATCAATTAGTTTTAGGAATGCTTACTCGTCCTGATATTTGGAGTGATTTAAAAGTAATAAAAATTAAAACTCCTAAATTAAAAAAATTCTTAGGTGTTGATGAAAATGAAAAATATATTGCATTTTCAGAAGTATTTAAAGATGGAAAATATTTACTTTCAAGTGAGGCAGAAGCTGCTTTACAAGTTAAACCTATGGATAGAGGAACTTACGAAAAAGACATTATTCAATTAGATGAAAGATTAAATATCATTTATGCAGTATTTAATGGAAGTTTATTCAATATTTTCCCTAGAGTTCAAGATGGAACAGATTACAAAGATAATAACAAATGGTACAATCCACTTGATGCTATGCAAAACTTCAAAAATCAAAATCAAGTAGCTGTTGAAACAATGACTAGAGGATTTATAAACTCTATTGTTGATAATAACTGGGAAGAAGCTAATAAGTTTTTATCTATGATAACTATTTATGAACAAAAAGCCGGAGCTAGCGTTATTCCATCTGAAAGTAAAATAAATAATGAAATTATATTTAATAAATTAGATATTTTCTTCAAAGTTACATTAGCTTACTTAGTACTTGGATTTATTATGTTGATTGTTGCATTTTTTGTGGTATTTAATCCAAAAATCAAACCAAAGAAAACAACAACTATATTTTTTATTATATTAAGTTTATTATTTGCTGCTCATACATTTGGAATGGGTTATAGATGGTTTATTTCAGGACATGCACCATGGTCTGATACTTATGAATCATTATTATATATCTCTTGGTCAGCTGTTTTTGCAGGTGTTTTATTCTTTAGAAAATCACTTTTGGCATTAAGTGCTGCAGTTATTGTTGCAAGTATTTTTATGTTTACAGCACATTTAACAGGAATTGACCCACAAATTACAAATCTTGTTCCTGTTTTAAAATCATATTGGTTAACAATCCATGTTTCAATTTTAACAGCATCTTATGGATTCTTTGGACTTGCAGCAATCTTAGGATTTATGACTTTAATTATGTTTATTTTTAGAAAAAATAGACCTCATATTGATGAAACAATTAAAACAATAACTGCAATAAATGAAATTGCCTTAATCATTGGACTTTCTGCTATTACAATTGGAAATTTCCTTGGTGGAGTTTGGGCAAATGAATCATGGGGAAGATATTGGGGCTGGGATCCAAAAGAAACTTGGGCTTATGTTTCAATCGTAGTTTATGCAATAGTTTTACATTTAAGATTTATAAAAGCTTTATCAACACCATTTGTATTAGCAACTGCTTCATTATTAGCTTTTTCTTCAATATTAATGACATATTTTGGAGTAAACTTCTACCTATCAGGAATGCACTCATATGCAACAGGAGACCCTGTTCCAATTCCTTCATGGGTTTATTATGTATTAACTATTGTTATTGTAACTATTGCACTAGCATTTAGAAATAGAAACTTAAAAGAAACTCTATAAAATTTGAGGAACTAACTTAGTTTAGTTCCTCTTCTTCTTTTTTACTTAAAACTTAAATTTGCTATAATACAAAAAATCAAAGGAATTTTATGAGTAATAATATAATTGAAATTTTTAAAAAAATAACTACAATACCTAGATGTTCAGGAACTCACGAACCATTTATAAACCATATGAAAAACTTATCAAAAGAGTTCGGTTATTTATGTTTAGTTGATAAGACCAATAATATTTTATGTAAAAAAGAAAATTCAACAGCAAAACTAGCTTTTCAATCTCACTATGATATAGTTTGTTTAAGTGATAATTGTGTTCCACAAATCATTCAAAATGATGATATTTTAACAGCCCTTGATTCAACTCTTGGAAGTGATAATGGAATTGGATGTTCATATATGATTGCATTAATGTCAGAGGGGTATGATGGAGAATTTTTATTTACAAGTGATGAAGAAATAGGACTTATTGGAGCAAATAATTTAGATTTACCTTTAAATGCTTCTTATATGCTAAATCTTGATAGTGAAGAAGAAGGTGAAATTTGCATTGGTTGTGCAGGTGGAGTTGATATTTTTGCAACAAATTCTAATAAAAAAATCATTCCAAATACGCAAAATCTTGATTTATATGAAATAACTATTGGAAAACTTCAAGGTGGTCATAGTGGTGTAGATATTAATAAAAATATTCCAAATGCAATAAAATTAATGGCAATTACTATAAAAGAATGTGAGGGAAAACTCCTTGATATAAACGGTGGTGAAAGAATCAACTCTATTCCTGTAAATATAAAAGCAATAATTGCCAGTTCAACACACCCTATTTCTAGTCATGATAATATGAAAATAGAAAAAATAAATACAAAATCTGAACATTTAAATATCCATGATGATGAAATTATAGATTTCATTTACAATTTTCAAAATGGTGTAAGAGCCATAAATAAAGAGTTAAATGTAGTTCAAACTTCTATAAATTTAGCAATCATAAAAACAGGAATAGATGAGATTAAATTAGAGATAAGTGGTCGTTCTATGGATAACGAAGATTTGAAAAATCTAAAAAATGAAACTACTCAAATGTTAAAAGATTATAATTTTGAAGTAACAACGAATGGAAAATATCCAGCATGGAAACCTGATATTAACGAATTTACATCAAAAGTTTTAGAAATTTATAAAGAATTTAATCCAAATGCCTCACTTGAAGCAATTCACGCAGGACTTGAATGTGCAATTTTCAAAGATAAATATCCTTTTATAAAAGTTGCATCAATTGGACCTACAATAAACTTTCCTCACTCTAAAAAAGAACAAGTTTCTATAAAATCAGTAGAAAATGTGTATGAAATAGTAAAAAGAATAATTCGAGAGATAAAATAAGAGTGGTGCCCGTGGTCGGACTCGAACCGACAAGCCGTTAAGCGGTTGATTTTGAATCAACTGAGTTTACCAGTTTCTCCACACGGGCTTAAAGTTATAAAAGGCTAAAGAAGCCTTTTATAAAAAATTATTTACCAGATACCGCTTCTTTTAAAGCTTTACCAACTTTAAATTTAGCAACAGTTGTAGCTGCAACATTAACAGTTTTGTCAGTTCCAGGAACTTTAGCTGTTCTAGCTGCTCTATCAGCAGTTGTGAATGTTCCAAATCCAATAAAGCTTACAGATTCTTTTTTTACTAATGCCTCTGTAATTGTATCTAATACAGCGTCAACTGCACCCTTTGCATCTTTTTTAGATAAACCAGCTTTTGCAGCTACTGCGTCGATAAATTCTGCTTTGTTCATGGATGAACTCCTTTTATAAAATTAAATTGTGAAAACTTTATAGTATTTAAGCTTTGAAATAGCTAAAACTAGGGCATTTCATCAATAAATAAGCAAAAATATTTGTAAAAATATGATTTTTTTATTCAAAAGAGGTTTTTATACTCAAAAGACGGCAAGAATTTTCTAAAATAGCTATCTTTTTTACAAGCTCATGAATATCTCTATCATAAACATAAGTACCTATTCCTTTTATCACCATTATATTATTATCCGACTCCTTTAGATATTTTGTAATTTCCAAAGCATTTCTTTTATACCATGTTGAAAAATCGCCTGGGTTATAAATTGAAATCTCTCCGAATGTCACTTTTCCAAAGAAATCTTCAAAAATAATTTTATCATGCTCAAAAGTATATGCTGTTGTATAAATAGGCATTCCAAACGCTATATATTTTGCTTCATGAATATTTGCATAAATTGTCGCATGAATATGTGATTCCATACTTGCAATATTCCATCTATAATCTTGTTTACTAATATTTAAACTACAAAATGAGTTTTCATCCATTTCATCAAAAATCGCATCACTTGTATTAATCATAAAATCATGTTGATCAATCTTTGCAGATATTGAACCATGATAAATACCAAAGAAATTTTTTCTAAACATTGTTAAAGATAAGTCAGCGAGTAATTTCACAGTAGATTTATCAACCATTTTAAAAGCCTTAAATATATTTTTAGATATTATATACTAATTTAAATAAGGACCGTTTTAATGAATATCCCACACATCCCTGTTTTGTATAAAGAAACATTAGAAGCCTTCATAAATATAAATGATGGATATATAATAGATTGTACAACAGGATTTGCAGGTCATAGTAGTGGATTATTAACTTCTAATGAAAATGTAAAATTAATTTGTAATGATCAAGATGATGAAGCTTTAGAATTTAGTAAAAAAAGATTAGAACCATATATTCAAAGAGTTATTTTCAATAAAGGTAATTTTGAACATGTTATTGATACTTTTAAAGATTATGAAATTAAAGGAATTTTAGCAGATATTGGTGTTTCTTCTTTACAACTTGATAAATTAGATAGAGGTTTTGGTTTTGATAGTGATACTTTAGATATGAGAATGAATCAAAATCAAAGTCTAGATGCAGCAACAGTCGTAAATACATATTCTTTAGCTGAGCTTGAAAGAGTTTTCAAAGAATGTGGGGAAGTTCGAGAATATAAAAAGGTTGCATCATTAATTTTAAATAATAGACCTTTTACAAGTGCAAAAGAGATTTCAGAACTTTTAAGCAAAAAAATGTCAAAAGGTAAAATTCATCCAGCAACTCTGCCTTTTCAAGGAATTAGAATAGAAGTAAATAATGAACTTGGAGTTTTAGAACGACTTTTTGATTCTTTAGAAAATGCAAAATTCAAAGATTGTATAGTGGCAATTATTTCTTTTCACTCTTTAGAAGATAGAATTGTAAAAAATTATTTTAAAAAGTGGACAAAATCTTGTATTTGTCCAGATAATGTTTTTAGATGTGAATGTGGAAATAATCACGCTTTAGGAAAAATTTTAACAAAAAAACCTATAATTCCAACTGCACTTGAAATTAAACAAAATCCAAGAAGCAGAAGTTCAAAATTAAGGATTTTTAAATTTGACTAAATTAAATGCTAGCAACTCATTATTTATGGTTTTTGTACTATTGTTTGTTGCCCTATTTCTGTACTTTCCTAAAATATATTTAAGAAGTAATATTTATTATACAAGTAAAGATATAAACAGATTATATGCTCATTATATTTCATTACAAGAAGAAAATATTTTTTTATCACAACAACTTGAAGATATGAAATTTAAAAATCAAATTATTGATTCTTTATTATTTAATCCTTTAGAACAAAATAAGCAAAAATAATAACTCTTTTCTTTATAAGCTTTAAAAATCTAAAGCTTATAAAATAACTATTCCTTGAATTCTATTTAATATATTTGTATCTTCATCAAAGTCTTTAATACCTTTTCCTGGTTCTAAAGTCGTAACCATGGCTTTTCCAATGATATGTCTATATTTTCTTCCATCACTATCTTTTAATCTTACACTCCACATATTATGTAAAACTAAAGGTTCATTTTCTTTAACTCCAATATAGAGCATAATATGACCTTTTAAATATACTAAAGTTGAAAAAGGAACACCATTATTTTTTATAAACTCTTTTTTTTCATTGTTAGTTAATTTCGACATATCAAGATATTTCCCATTTGAAAGTTGCGCTTTTGAATTTCTATGTAAGAATTTTCCAAAAGTTGCAAAATAATCTTGAGTAAAACTAGAACAATCTCTATTATTTAATAATCCACCCCAACCATAAGGTTCATCAATTAATTGTTTTGCAATTTTGATTCTATTTTCAGAATTAAATGCAAGTGGCATAGATTCAACTTCATCACTATTTAGGTCAATAAATGAAATATAAGCATTTTGATTATCATCTCTTTTGGCAATAATATATTTATTATTTTTTTTAGGAAAAATTGTAGCAACTTTTATATATTCTCTAAATATTGGGTCATAAATTGGAAATTTTTCTTTTACAGAAACAAAATAATTTGAAGTTTTAAACTCTTGAATAAAATTATTATCAACATAAGCAATAGTTCCTATTTCAACCCAACCACCTACTGTACTTGATTCTACATAAGCCCAAGCTCTATCTTTTGATAAATGAGAAACAATTAAAGGAGTATTGATTTTAAGTGAAGAGTTTTGATTATAATCAAATGGAAAACCTTCTCCTGGCTGCGTTGGGTCATAAAACATTGGTGAATTTGTAGGAATAACTCTAATATTTACATTTTTTAAAGTTATTGCTTTTTTAGCCAAAATATTATAATCATCAAAATTAGAATTTTCTATTTGTTTATCAAACCAAGAAGCTGTTGCTAATTGATGATTTTCTAAATATACTTTTTTATTTTTATAAGATTGTCCCCACATAGCTTCGATTTTAGAATAAGATACTTTTGTTGAATTCCAAGGTTTAAAATATTTATCAAAAAAATCTTTTGAAACAATCTCTGAATTAAAAGAGTTATCATTTGCTGTTGTTGCTAAAACTTCAATATCACTATTTTTTACTTGTAAAACTATGGGTTCTTTTATAGAACATGCATTAAATAATAAAGTTATAACTAAAATAAGTAATATTTGTTTATATGATTTACTCATCTTTATCCTTTGTATAATATGAATTTTTATTTCATTGTACCATTTTATGGTTAAAAATATTGTCAAATAATTTTTTCCTAAATTTTAAATTAAAATTTTATAGCTCTTTTTTTTTAGTAATTTATGGTTATAGTAAATAAAATTTCCTAGGAAAGAGATATGTATAAATTTTCAATAAATAAAGATTTATTTGATAATATTTTATTAAAAAAGATTAAAATCTTAGAAAAAGAAAATACAAATTATTGGAAGAAAGAATTACTTGAACCTATAATAATTGATGATAAATTAACATATAAAATTAAACAATTTGAGAAAATTATCCTAACAAATGGATTAGGAGAAGAGAAACCTCAAATGACAATTGAATGTTTAAGAGTTGATTATTCAGTAAAAAATACTTGTTTTGAGTTTTATTTAGGGAAAATATTAGAACAAAAAAATACAACTATTAATGAAAATCAAAAAGATGTTTTAATTGAACAATTACTAAAAGAAAAAGAAGAATTGGAAAATATTTTAATAGAGATCAGAAATAGTAAAATCTTCAATAACTAGAAGTTATTCTAGTTATTGAAAGAATGGATTATTTGATGATTGTGTCAGCAATTTCATTCATAGTAGCTTCAGTCATATCTTTTACTTGACCTACCATTAAACCTTTTTGAGCTCCACCATAAGTTCCAGCTTGGTAACCTTTAAGTGCAGAAACAAAATCAGCTTTTGATAAATCTTTAATAATTTTAGATTTTCCTAAAGCAGCTTTTTCACCATTTGCACCATGACAAGCAGAACATTTAGCATAAGGGTTAGCAAAAGCAACACATGCAGTTAATAAAGATGCAGCAATAATAATTTTTTTCATAGACAATCCTTTTTTATTTGTTATTATGATTATAATAGAATTTAGATTAGACTTTATTGATTTCAATCAATAAATTTTAAAATAAACTCTTTTTTCAATTCATCTTTATTTATTTTATTTTTATCAGATGGAATTAAGGGTAAAGATTTTTTATAAATAATTTTTGATGGAATCATATAAGAAGCTAAATGTTTTTTTAATTCAAATAAAATTTCGCTTGAATTTAATTCATTTCTTCCTGTATACACTAAAACTATTTCTTCTTCAATTTCTTTGTTTTCTATTGAAAAAACTGCACATCTTTCAATCTCTTTAATTTCTCTTTCAACTACTGATTCTATTTCAAAAGGACTTACTCTAAATCCTCTAGTTTTAATCATATCATCATGTCTTGATACAAAATAGAAATATCCCTCTTCATCTTTATAGACATAATCTCCTGTTTTTACAACAATTTCATCAGTTAATTGCCCCTCAAGATTAATTACATTTTTTAAAATATCAATAGATTTAAATCTTTGTTCAGTTACTTCTTTAGCATTCCAAAAACCTTTGTAAATATATCCACCTCTATGAATTAGTTCACCTACAATTCTTGGCGCACACTCATTTGCATTTTCATCAATTACATAAAGTTCTACATCAGGAATTGCTTTTCCAATTGATTCAGGTCTTATTTTTAATTGAGCTGGATCTAGATAAGTTGATCTAAAGGCTTCTGTTAATCCATGCATTGAAAAGAATTTTGCATTTGCAAAATATTTTTCAATATCAGCTATCATTTTTGCTGTTACATTCCCACCAGAAGATGTGATGATTCTTATGTTTTTTAATAGTTCAGTGCTTGGAAGCCTGTGAATATCTTCATCAAACATATCACTTATATTTATAGGCATTAAGGGTAAAACTGTAACTTTATCATTAATAATGTGATTAAAAAAATCATTTGGTAAAACAAATCTATGAAGTGCTAAAGTTGCTCTTTTATATAAAGAACAAAAGATTTGGTTTAATCCATAATCAAGATTAAAAATTAAAAGTCCTGAAATAATATCATCTTCATTTAGGTGTAAATATTGAGAGACAACTCGTGCTGAATCTATTAAATTTCTATGAGAAATCACAATTCCATTTGGTTTTCCACTTAAACCAAAAGAGTAAGTAATAACAGCATTATCATGTCCATTTACATCACAAGTATATGGTTTATTGTAGTATTTATAAATTTCTTCAAAAGATGGTAAATCCTTATGAGTTGTTTTATAAGAGATTATGTGACCGTCAAATTTGATTTCTTCAATTGATTCAAGTTTGATTTTATCTGTGATAATACATTTAATATCACAGTCACTTATTATGTATTCAACTTGTTCTGGTTTAAGTAGTTTTGTTAGAGGAACTAAAACATAGTTTGTTGATAAAATTGCCAAAATTGCTACAACTTGGTCAATTCCTTTATTTGAATAAACACCAATTCGACTACCTTTTGGCAAATCAAGCTCACTTAAATAATAAGCGATTTGATTTACCTTAGTAAAAAGTTCATTATAAGTTAATTTTTCATTTCCAAAAATTAACGCATTTTTATTTGGGTTTGATACATTTGCATCTTCTATTAATGTTCTAATACAATTTATTGACATTGTGTTCCCCTTATTGTTGAGTTATACCAAGAGTCCAAATATCGTAATTTGAATCGAGGATAATAGATGGATGAATATCTGAATTTAAAATCTTTTTATAGAAAAATGAAATAATATCCTCAGATTCTTCAAAACTAAGCACTTTTGTAATTCCACCTGTTAATACAATTGATTTTAATAAATTTAACTTTAATTTTATATACAAAGGATGAGCTTCACTAACTTTATATAAAACTAAAAAAATTGCCAATTGCATTAAAATTCTCAAAGATTTAGGTGAATCTTCATTGAAAATATTTTCTGTTACTTTTAAATGAGCCAATAATTCATAAACAAATTCGTTGTTTTTAGCTGCAAATATTAAAGACTCTTTTGATTTAAAAACTCCAAGTTTTTTAAAAACTAATCTATCATATTCATTTTGGGTAACCATATTATCAGATGATAAATCTTTTGAGTAGTGAATATCAGTTGTAGCTCCTCCAATATCTATTAAAATAAATGGATTTACAACTGCAAATTTACTATCTATAAAAGGCAGAGTTTTATTTACAATATATGGCGTTGAAAAGATTTGATTTGAAGTTAAATCATATAAATGTTTTATGTCTTCTTTTCCTTCAATATCAGCTTGATAAAGGTTTGTTAAATAGTTTTTTAAAGGCTCTTCTACCACATGAAGTTTGTTATTTATGATATTTTCTACAACAACTAAATTTTGAATATTATTTTTCAAATAATCAGCATCAAAGCTTGAACCTGCAAATACAATATTTGAAAATCTTAAATTTTCTAAATAGTTAAATAGTTTTTCATCAAATACATTATTTACACTATTAATTCCACCTACAACAATAACAACATCAATTAAATCACTTGGAATTGATGATGTTTGAATATCTTGGTATAAAACTGTATTAATAATATTTATTCCAGAATTATAAGCAATATTTGTTGCAAATTTTAAAGAAAAAGAGTTAGTAATCCCAATAATTAAAGTTGTTAATCCACCATTTGCAGATGAGCAAATAAATACTTCTTCTTTTTTGAATTTAGAAATAGTTTCAGAACATTTTGATAATAAATCATCATAAATATCTTTATTAAAATCCCTAAAATATTGTTCAACTTGATTGTTAGCACAAACTTTGAAATATGTACTTCCGACATCTATTAATAATTTATTTTGGCTCATTGCATAATTCCTATATCATGGATAATATCATTTACTATTGATGAAGCATCTTTATTTAAGTCACATTGAGATTTTTCATATTCAAAACATCTATCACTAATTGGAAGGTTTCCTTTTTTGATGATTCTGATATTTTTATTTTTATCTCGCACAGTTACAACTTCATTGTGGTTAATAATATGTGGAGAATAAGGAACATCAATGATTCCTGATTTTATGCAGTTAAATACTTTTCTCCATAAAGTGTCAGCTTTGTCATTAAATACAGCTTCCATGATACTTTTAACTTCACTTGTTACAATCTCTTCTTCTTGTTCATCCGTAATTACAGGAATTCCTTGAAGCATTCTTAGTGTGTATTGAGTATTTGCAACTGTTTTTGCATTTGATTCTCGAGTTGGAATACCAAAAGCTTCATCTCTTGTTTTTGTGATAATTTTATCAGCTCTAACCATTGAAGCAATTACCGTTGAAGTATTGATTAATGATTCACTAAAATCTTTATTTGATGGAAATGCTCCCATCCATTGATGATAAACAAGATTTATCATAGCATCACCACATCCAATTTGGTTTGCATAATGTTTTGCCATTTTTCTCAAAACATTTGCAGTTACAATATCTTGAATCATTGAACCTGTTTGTGAAAATGAAACTGAAAAAGATTTAACTCCCTCTTCAAGAGATAAAAGCATTTCACAAATTTGAATAACAATAGTGATACAAGGAGGCACTAAAGTTGCAGTTAATGGACCAAAAGATTCTCTATTGATTGGTTCATTTAATTTTGAGTAGTTTGCGCAAATTCTTTCTACATACTTCCAATACATAAATGCTTTATCAAGTGGAAAGTTTTTAGAGTATGGTAAAAGATAAGTAATCGGACCACCTTCAATCTCAAAAATACCAGAAGCAAGTGCTGTTTCTATTAAAAGTCTAGCATCAGGAGTTCCATGTCTTAATGAAATAGGTTTATCAAAGTGAGTCATCATTTTTCGGCTAGTTCTATAACCATGATTTACAAGTGGATAACCATTTAACATATCAACTTCATTTTCTTCACTAAGTTTTAACATTTTGGCAGATGTTGCGTAGTCATTTAATCTTGTATTTGAATCAATTGTACAAGGTAATACATCAACATTTGCATCAACGAAAAATTCATAAAGTGAAAACATTTTTTTATAAGTAGGAAATCCACCTCTTGGTTGAACTAACATTTTTTGTTTGTTCTTAAAGTGATGAGAAATAAATAGATTTTTTGAAGCGCCTTTTATAAACTCTTCAATTTCAGCAAAATCAAAATTATCTGCATATTTATTTTGAACAATGATATTTCTTTCTTCTTGAAGTAAACTCATTTTCTCTCCTTCAAGTATTTTTCTAATTCATCAAGTCCAGTATTTAAATCTGTTTGGTGAAATACCAAATCAAATCCGTAGTTTTTAAATTTAGGAACAAGAACACTTGCATCACCTTCACCAACAGCTAAGTTTCCACCAATCATAAATACAACATCTTTTAAATTTTTATATTTTGACTTTAAAATAGCAAGTTCTCTACACCAACCCTCAGCTTCACCATTTAATGAAGAAATAAGTAAAACATCAGCATTTGTTTCAATTACTGCATCAATAAACTCTTCAAGGTATGTATTAACACCTAAATTAAATACTTCAAATCCTCTTGCTTGTAATGATATATCAATAAGTCTATTTGCAACTACATGTATATCGTTACCAACTACGCCTATAACTACTTTCATATTTTCTGCCTAATATTTTAATGTTTTTGCACATAAGTTTTATCTGAATTTTAGTAAAAATAATTTTATTCTAGATTATTTTTTGCTTTTTGAATATCACAAGAATATTTGTAAACCATATAATCAAACATCTTTGCTTCTTGATTTTTTTGAAAGAAAAAATAGATTTCAATTATTCTATATCCCATTCTAAAGAATGCTGTAAAAGGCACTAAATAGCTAATAATTGTTGAATAAATCCTATTAGGATAATATTTTTCCAACTCATCTTTTAACTCTTTTAAAGCTAAACTTTCTTCATACAATCTACTTTTATCTTGTGTTGAAATCGTTCTAATTGCAATTAAAAGATTAACAACAAACATTAAGGCATTTAAATTCCAACCAGTGATACAAATATCTAAATAACTCATCTAAACTCTTTATTTTAATATTAAAGTATCGATTATAACCTATTTATCTTTTATACTAAATCTATTAAGTATAATTGCTACAAAAACTTTTAATAATGAGAAAAAATGACTAAAAATGAATATGATTTAAATATAGAAAAATTAATATCTTGGGCAAAAGCATATTATGTTTATGATAATCCAATTGCAAGTGATGAAGAATATGATAAATTAGCAAGAATTTGTTTGGCATATGAAAGTGAAAATCCATCATTAAGTCATCCTAACTCTCCAAATAAAAGAGTTGGTGGATTTGTTCTTGATGGTTTTGAAAAAGCCTCTCATTTATCTCGTATGTGGTCACAAGAAGATGTTTTTAATACTGCTGAACTTGAAGATTGGATAAAAAGAGCAAATAAAATAAATACAAATTTAGAGTTTTTTTGTCAACCAAAATTTGATGGAGCTTCATTAAATCTTATTTATGAAAATGGAATTTTGAAACAAGCAATTTCAAGAGGTGATGGAAGTATTGGAGAAGATGTTACAAATAATGTGAAAACAATTCACTCTATTCCTTTACAAATAGCCGAAAAATCTTTGATTGAAATCAGAGGTGAAATAGTTATCAAAAAAGCTGATTTTGAAAAAATAAACGAAGAAAGAATAAGAAACAATGAACAAGTTTTTGCAAATCCAAGAAATGCAGCAGCAGGAAGTCTGAGACAACTTGATCCAAATATTACAGCAAAAAGAAAACTATTTTTTAATGTTTGGGGAGTTGGACTTAACTCTTTAGATTTTACAAAATACTCTCAAATGATGGAATATATTTACTCTTTAGGATTTGTAAAACCACCAAAACAAACAATAACTTCAAGTGTAGAGGGAATTGAAAAACTTTACCATGAAATCATAAAAGTAAGAGATGAAATAGAGATGATGCTTGATGGAATGGTTGTAAAAATAGATGATATAGAAACTCAAGATGAGCTTGGATATACAGTGAAATTTCCACGATGGTCGTGTGCTTA
This sequence comes from Arcobacter caeni, assembly GCF_003063245.1. GTDB lineage: Bacteria > Campylobacterota > Campylobacteria > Campylobacterales > Arcobacteraceae > Aliarcobacter > Aliarcobacter caeni. The sequence continues at coordinate 54,779 of NZ_MUXE01000013.1, forward strand.
TAAATTTCCAGCATTAGAAAAAACAACTAAAATCAAAGATATTATTTTACAAGTTGGACGAACAGGAGTTATAACGCCTGTGGCTGTTGTAGAGCCCACGGATATTGAAGGAGTTGTGGTTGAGAGAGCCAGTTTACACAATTTTGATGAAATAGCACGAAAAGATTTAAGAATCAATGATGAAGTAATTATCATAAGAAGTGGAGATGTTATTCCTAAAATCACAAAAGTATTCATAGAACGAAGAGATGGAACTCAATTAGAAATCCATCGCCCTATTTCTTGCCCAGATTGTAGCAGCGAACTTCTTGATGAGGGAGCTTTGATTAAGTGTCAAAACCTTGATTGTCCAAGTCGAGTTGTAAATTCTATAATATATTTTGCAAGTAAAAATTGTATGAATATTGATGGACTTGGAAATAAAATAGTAGAAACTTTGGTAAATGAAAAAAAGATTTTTGATATTTTGGATTTATACTCATTAAAATATGAAGACTTAGAAAATCTTGAAGGTTTTAAAGAAAAAAAAATAAATAATCTTTTAAATGCAATTGAAAATACAAAAACAACAACACTTCATAGAATCATAAATGCTTTAGGAATAGAACACATTGGAGAAGTTGCTTCAAAACAGATTTGTTTGGAATTTGGTTTAAAAGTTGTTGATATATCCTTTGAAGAGCTTATAAATCTTGATGGAATTGGCGAACAAATGGCGAACTCTTTTTGTGAATTTATGAGAGTAAATAAAGAGTTAGTTTTAAAACTTTTTGAAATCATTAATCCAACAGTTGAAGAAAAAATTGAAGTTGAAGAAAATAATTTTAAAAATAAAACAATAGTTCTAACAGGAACTATGAGTGTAAGCCGAGGAGACATAAAGAAAAAACTAGAACTTTTAGGAGCAAAAATTAGTTCATCAGTATCTAAAAAGACTGATTTTGTGATTTATGGTGAAGATGCTGGAAGTAAATATGATAAAGCAATAGAATTAAATGTTCCTGTTTTAACAGAAGAAGAAATGAATAAAATGTTTTAAAAAAATAATTTTATTTTTAGAGCTAATTCAAGAAAATTTAAGTATAATATAAGCAATTATAAAAAGGAGTGAAATATGGATGTTAATAGTATAAGTAATAATATATCTACTCTTAATCCCTCGTCTTCTTTAAATCTTGAAAGAGTAAGTTCAAGTAAATCTGTAAATAAAATAAGTGAAGATAGTACAAATCTTTATATAAATGAATACAACAAAAAAAGAGATGAATTATCTTTAAATGTTCAATCACTAAATGAAGGAATTGCTATTACTAAAATAGCTCAAAATTCTATTGGAAAACAACAAGAATATCTTGGTAATGTTCAAACAAAACTTGAAAATGCAAACTCTTATGAAGATAAAAATGATTTAAAGCAAAGCATAAATGAAGATTTAAGAAATTTCAATCAAATTGCTTATGAAACAAAATTTAAAAGAGAAAATATTATTGCTACTGATTATTATGATGATAAAAAAAGTATTGATATAAATACAAAAAGTGCTAATTTTTCTATTGAAAAACCAAATACACCAACTTATGCTAATGAGATTTTTGAATTATCAAATAATAGTGATTTAAATAATTCTACTGATTTAGAGCAAGTTACATCAAAAGTTAGAACTTCATCAAATCAATTACAAAATACTTATGATGACTTTACTGAATTTGGGAATAAACTTGAGTTTAGTGCAAAAGAGACTATAAAAGCACAAGTTGATTTATATAATGAAAATACAATAAACAAAGATAGAAACTTTGGAAAAGAATCAAATGATTTTTCAAAAACAAATGTTAACGCAAATATAGGATATTTAGCAGCTTCTCAAGCAAATATTATACAAGAACAAAGTGTAAGATTATTATCTTAATTTTTACACTTCGTTTCACAATAATTTATAGCAACACCTTCTCTTAAACCATCATCCAAAACTATTGATTCATCTTTTTCTAAAACTTCAAAAATCATTTTATAAATATAAATACCAACTTCAATAAAATCAACTCTTCCTCGACCAACAAGTTTTACAATATCTTCTTTTGAAGAATTTTTAAAAATATTTAAACAATTTATCATATCTTCAAGATTTACAATTGTTCCATTTACAATATTTCTATCATAAGAAAAAAAATCTTGTCCTAATTTTATAGCAGCTATTGTTGTAGGTGTTCCAGCGGTTGCTACAAAACTATAATCTTTAAAATCTATATTTAAAGAATTTAAAAAAAGTTTTATCTCTAATTTCTTGTTTTCTAAATCATTTTTCAAATCATCATGATTTAAGAATCTCTGAGTCAAAGTAACAATACCAAAATCAAAACTATGAGCTTTATAGCTATTATTTGTATTTATTATTATTTCAGTAGAACCTCCACCAATATCCAATAAAACAAACTTATCTGAATTTATTTTTTCTCTTTTTAAAGCATATTTTACAGCCAATAAAGTAAGTCTTGCTTCTTCTTTTCCATCTATAATAGAAAAATTAGTTTTAACTTCTTGGCTTAGATATTTTAATATTTCTTCACTATTTGAAGCATTTCTCATAGCAGCAGTTGTTACACAAATTGCATCTTGCGGATTATACTTAATAACTTCAATAGAGTGCAAAATTGCAACTATAACTCTTTGAATAGCTTCTTTTGAGATTAATCCAGTATCGACTAAACCATCAGCCATACCTACAACTTCATTATATTCTGAAATAATTTTATGATTTTTACAATCATATTTTAAAACACGAAATGAATTTGATCCTAAATCAATAGTTACAATTTCCTGATTCATCTATTTACTTATAAATGAGGTATTTTTATTTTTGAATTTAATAAATAACCAATTAATATCATCATTAATAAAACAAAAGTTTCTGATATAAATCCTGTTAAAAAAATCAAATAAACAACCCACAATAAAATAGCTCCCAATGGAGTTGGAATACCAGTAAAAAATTTTTCTACTTTCCCCTCATCAGCATTTATATTAAATTGAATTAATCTTCTAAGTCCTGAAATTACATAATAAACAAAAGCAAATACAACCAAAGGCATAAATAAAAATGGTTCTTTTGTATCTATTACTGCAAAAAAGATAAACATTGCTGGAACAATTACAAATGATAAAAAATCCGCATAAGAATCAAGTTGAATTCCAAATTGAGTAGATAAATTATATTTTCTTGCTATTTTTCCATCAAAAATATCAAATCCACCTGCTAACCAAGCAAAAAGTGCTGCTGCAAAAAACTCATGATGAGTTAAAAAATAAATTGCAAAAACTCCAGATGCAATATTAAAAAAAGTCACGATATTAGCTAAATTAAAATGATTATGTTTATTAAACAAAAAACTCATTATTACCCTTTATATATATGATATTGATTTCGACCATTCTCTTTTGATTTGTACAAACATTCATCTGCTTGTTTATAAAGTTTGTTTGCTGAAATATATGTATGTGGTTCATATATAATAGCTCCCATAGAAATTGAAACAATGTCAAGTATTTTACTATTTTTATGCTCAATTTCAAGTTCTAAAATCTTATAATTTATCTCTTTTAGGCAATTTTCAATGCTTTCTTCTGTAATATCAAATAAAACAACACCAAATTCTTCTCCACCTAATCGAAAAACAAATTCATATTTTTTATCAAAATATTCTTTTAAAGCTGAAGCAACTTTTTTTAATGCAATATCTCCCATATCATGACCATAAGTGTCATTATACTGTTTAAAATAATCAATATCAATCATAATAAATGCACATTTCCAATTATTAGCATTTGCAATAAATGGCATATTATCAAAGATTGTATCAAAATATTTTCTATTATAAAGATTTGTCATAGAATCTGTAATAGAATCAATTTTATATTTTTTATTTAAAACTGTAAGCTGTTTATCTTTTTTTATAACTTGAAACATAATATAAACAATCACAATAAATGATAAAAAAAGAATTATAGCAATACTATAAAATAAGTAATTCTTCATATTTTGATAATCTTCAACAAATTTCTTTCTCTCTTTAAAAGCAACTTGTGTTTCATACTGAATTAAAAAATCAACTCTTGCTAATATATTTTTAAATTTTTGTATATTATTTTCATTAAAACTTGCGTATATCTCTTCATTTATCGTATCTACAACCATTCTTTCTTCTTTGTTTTTAAAAGCTTGATTATAATAATTCCATTCTTGAAGTATCGCTTTTTTTTCTTCATCAATTAAACACGGATGTTTATTATTCTTACAAAAAATTATTTTTTGATAGTTATCTAAAATAATTTGAAGTTTTACAATAGGAATTAAATTCCCAAAATAGATATTATCAACCTGCTTTTTTAGGTTGTCTATTTGCGTATTAAATAGTAATGAAGAGAATATTAATGTTATTAAAACTGTACAAACTAAAATTATTAATTTAAGGGTAGTTGACTTTAAAAAATTATTTATCATGCAATAATATTATCAAAATTCATATTCAAAGCAAGTAAAATAGTTAATCTATTTTTCTATTGTTTTTAGTTACAATTTTAATATAAATAAAAAACTAGAAGAATGCACAAGAAGCTGAAGAATCAGCTTTTATTACAAACTTTAATGCAAGGAGTTAAAAATGACTATTAATAATAATCTAAATGCAATGCTTGCTTCTGAACTTCAAATAGGTCAAATAGCTACAAATTTAACTCAAATTTCAGATGTAATTGCTGATCCACAATTACAAGAAGTTACATCTGATTTAATAGATTCAATTGTTGGACAAATTCCAGAAGTAATCTCATATGAAGCAAATGCTCAAAGTATAAAAACACAAAATGCAGTTTCGGATATGCTTTTAAATATCAAAGCTTAAATACATAAAAATTTAACTATTTGTTTTTATGTATTTTACTAATTCTTGAAGTTGATCTTCATTAAAAATTTCTATTTCATTCTCTTTTAAAAGTTTTGCTGTTAAACCTTGAGAATCAATCAAAGTATTTGAAAATGTTCCATCATATATTTTTATATTTCCACAAGATGGCGAATTTGCTTTTAATAAAGCTACTTTTATATTCTCTTCTTTGCATAAATCAAGAGCTTTTTTTGCTCCTAAAAGAAAATTTATAGTTACATCTTCACCATTTTGATTTTGAACGATAAAAGGTTTATCTCTTTTAACAATTTCAGCAGGAATTCTAGGAATTGATAAACCTCCACTTACTTCAGGGCAAAAAGAGTAAATATCATTATCACAAAGAATATCCATAAATAGCTCTTTTTGTGAAAATGAAAACTTAGAATTAAGTGCTATAGATGAATTATTTCCATCATATCTAACATCTTCTCCTAATAAACATGAAGATATTAATATTTTCATATAATATCTTCTTCTTTTTTATTGAAAAAAGTTGATACTTGAATATTACTAAAAGCTGCTTTCATAGATACAAATATTTGTGGATTTTCTTCTTCTAATTTTGCAAGTAAATCTTTTGTAGTTGCTCTTGCATGTGGCATTTTCACATCAAACCGAAGTCCTGGACATGCTTCATCACCAATAACATTTATTTCATTTGTATCAGCAAATGCTCTTAGTTGTCTTTCTCTGCAAAAAATCAAAGGACGAATAACTTCTAAACCATTTTCAGCTGTGTAAATAGGTGGCATTGAGCGCATTGTTCCATTATAAAAAAAGTTCATAAAAAATGATTCCATTGCATCATCTAAATGATGTCCAAGAGCAACTTTATTGTATCCTTGTTCTTGTGCTGTTGAGTATAAATATCCTCTTCTCATTCTTGAAAAGAACGAACAAAAAGATGAATTTTTTCTGATTTTTTCACCTGCAAGTTCAAATATTTGTGTATCAATAATTTCATGATCAATTCCATGCTCTTTACAATGGTTACTTAAAAATTCAACTTGTTCGCCCATTCCGTAAGTTACTGTTACTGCTTTAAATTCAAAATTGTATGGGGCAACTTTTTTTATTCTATTTAAGGCATGAATTAGTGTTAATGAGTCTTTTCCACCTGAAAATCCGACTAAAATTCTATCACCTTCTTTTATTAATCCATATTCTGCGTTAGTTTTTCCAACTATTGTAGAAATCTTTTTACTTAATTCAACCAATATATTATTCCTATAAAAATTTTCGTGATTATATCAAAAAAGTTCTCAAAAGCTTTTTTAATGTATAGTATAGAATATATAAATAATATTTTTTACCCTATTTTTAGATAAATCATATATAATTTCATAAATAATACATAAAGACTCAAAATGACCCTATTAGAAGAAAAAGAGCTAAGACAAAAAATCACTGACACAATTCTGCCACTTGCTATGAATATGACCGAAGACAAAATCAGAACTATCATTTTAGCTGTTGAAAAAGATAATAAAGATCTTCAAGAAGGTTTTGGAGCAATGCTTTTTGAACAAATAATGGTTCAAAAAAACAATATCTTAAGAAGAAATATTTAACAACTATATAAAAAAGAAAGGTACTTATAATGAGAAACTTTATAAGTTATGATGAATCAATTAATATATTAAATAATTTAAATATATCAAAAATAACTACTGAAAAACTTTTTATTACAAATGCAATTGGAAGAGTAATCGCAAATGATGTAATAGCAAATCATAATAATCCAGAATTTTTAACATCTGCAATGGATGGTTATGCAATAAAATTTGAAGATATAAAAAATGAAAATATAAAAATAATTGCAAAAAATCCTGCTGGAACTGTTGTCGAAATGCAAGTTGAAACAAATACTTGTATTAAAACTTTTACAGGTTCATTAATGCCCAAAGGAAGTGATACTTTAGTTCCTATTGAGAATGTTGAAGTTACTCTTGATAAAATCAAAATTATCAAAGAAGTACCTTTTGGGTTTGCAGTTAGAAATATTGGTGAAGATTATAAAAAAGATGAAGTTTTAATTAAAAAAGGAACAATAATCGGGTTTGCAGAAATTGGAGTATTAGCTTCACTTAATATTTCACAAATTGAAGTAATTATAAATCCAATAATTTCAATTGCAAGTACAGGAAGTGAGATTTTAGATTTGGGAGAAACTCAAACAAATGACTCACAAATTAGAAGTTCAAATCATCTAACATTAGAAGCTTTATTTAAAAGTAATGGTGCAAATACTATTCAAATGGGTGTTGTAAAAGATGATATGGATTCAATTACAAAACTACTTGAAACTGCTTTATTAAAATCTGATATTGTTGTTACAACAGGTGGTGTTTCTGTTGGAGATTATGATTTTGTTCAAGATGTTATAAAAGATAAATTAAAAGCAAAAGTTTTATTTCATGGGGTTAATTTGAAACCAGGAATGCATATTTTATTAGCAATAAAAGATAATAAGATAATTGTTGCACTTCCTGGTTTTGCGTATTCTTCAACGGTTTGTGCAATGCTTTATGTTTTACCTTTGATTTATAAATTTAGAAATTCTAATGAAAAACTTCCTATTGTAAAAGCTAAAATAAATCAAGATTTTCCTAGATTTCAAGCAAAAACAATTTTTACAGCTTGTAATGTTGAGTACAAAAATAGTGAATATCAAATAAATTTTGATGGAAAAAAACAAGGTACAAGTGCAATATTGACAAATATGCTTGAAAGCCCTGCTTTATTAATACAAAAAGAAAATAGTGAAAATATTAAAGCAGGAGATTTAGTAGATATTTTACTATTAAACAATTTAAAATAAATGAATAAAAACCTATTTTATATTCTTATGGTTTTGGCCATGATATTTTGGGGCGCTTCTTGGATTAGTACTAAAGTGCTTACAAATTATATAAATGAATATGAATTGGTTTTTTTACGAATGGGGATTTGTTTTATTACGATGTTTCCAATAATTTATTTTTATAAACTCTCTTTTAAACTAGATATTAAATCTTTTTTCTTAATTTTAATAGCCTCACTTATTTTAACATCTTATAGTATTTCTATGTTCATTGGGCTAAAACATGGAAGTGGTGGATTTGGTGGAGCTTTTGTCACAACTTTAATTCCTATAAATACTTTTATTTTAGTTGCCATTTTAAATAAAAAAACTATTAGTTTAAAACACTCTTTTGCTTTAATTCTTGGAGCTTTTGGGGTTTTAAATATGCTAAATATTTGGAATTTTGATTTGAGTGAGATATTTTCAAAAGATACTTTATATTTTTTATTAGCTTCTATTTTATGGCCAATTTTAACAATAATTACAGCAAAAGCCACAAAAATAAATGCTTTTGTTTTTACTTTTTATACTTATATAATTTCAAGTTTTGTTCTTTTTGTATTTTTTGTAGATACAAGCATATTTGAAAAAGTTGCAAATCTTGATTTTATTTTTTGGTTTAATTTGTTTGTAATTACAATTTTAAGTACAACTTTTGCCACTTCTATTTATTTTATAGGAGCTTCAAAACTAGGAGCAAAAGAGGTTTCATCTTTTGTTTTTTTTGTTCCAGCAAGTGCACTTATAATTGGAGCAATATTTTTAGATGAAGAAATCACTTCTAATACTATAATTGGAACAATTTTTACGATAATTGCTATTTATATTTTAAATAACTTAAATTTATTTAAGTTATTTAAAAAGTGAGAATTTATTTAATAGTTTTTCTTTCTAAATAAGATTTCACTAAATTATATGAAATTAAAATAAGTATTAACAAACTAGAAATTTGAGTATAAATTGAACTCTCTTCTGAATATGTACTAAACTTTAAAATATTTAATTCAGAAAAAAACATATCATACAAAAAACCAAATAAAAACGATAATATGGCTATTGTTAAAAGATAAATTATCAAAGAAGTTTTTCCTAAAAGTTTATAAACAACACTCATAGTAACAGCACTTGTTGCAGGTCCTGCTGTTAAGAATATAAATGCAGCGCCACCACTCATTCCACTTAACATAAAAGCAGCAGCCAAGGGCAATGATGCTGTTGCACAAACATATAAAGGCATTGAAAATAGAATAATTATAATATATGTTAAAAATTGATTCTCAAATAATAAAGAACTATATTCTTTTGGTACAAAAGTAGTAAAAATAGCGCCTAAAACAAGTCCAATAAACAAAGGATTTACCATATCTTTGGCTAGGGTTATATAAGCATAACTAAAAACTGCTTTTATTGAAAAGGATTTTTTTTCTTCTTTTGAAGAACTACAAGAGCAGTGAGAATCACAAGATGATTCTTCTTTTATATCTTCTGTTTTTTTATCATCTTTTTCTACAAAGTTTTGAATTAAACCAACAACAATTGCAATTATTATAGAAGAAAGTACTCTAAAAATTGTAAAAATTAATCCAAAAAAAGAGAAAGTTGCTAATATTGAATCAACACCTGTTATTGGAGTTGAAATCAAAAAACTTTGAACAGCTCCTTTACTTGCACCCTCTTTTCTTAAACTTTGAGCCAAAGGAATAACAGAACATGAACAAACAGGAAGAGGAATTCCAAAAAGAGTAGCTTTAATTACTGAACCAATCGAGCTTTTTCCTAAATGTTTTGAGATAAAATCATCTGGAACAATCTGCTTTAAAATTCCTGCTAATAATAATCCAATCAATAAATACATAGACATTGCATCTAAAAGTAACAAAAAGTTATTTGCTAAAAGTTCAAATTTTTCCATTTATTCCTCTATTAAAGTTTTTTTAGTAATCATTTTTTTTGGTTTAACACCCAAATCTAAAAACTCTTCTGCTCTTTTTATTAGGTTTGCATTTCCAGTACTTAATTTATTCATAGCACTATCATAAGATTTTTGAGTTCTATTTAGATTCAGTCCAATATCTTCAATATCTGCTACAAAACCAGCAAATTTATCATATAAATCAGCTGCTTTTTTAGAGATTAGTTGAGCATTTTCATTTTGGTGTTCATTTCTCCAAATATTCTCTATTGTTCGTAAGGTAACATATAAAGTTGAAGGAGAAACTAACATAATATTGTGTTCAAAAGCCATCTTAAATAAACTATCCTCATTTGAAGTTGCTAAGATAAAAGCTCCCTCAATTGGAATAAATAATAAAACAAAATCTAAAGTACTAACACCCTCTAAAGCTTCATATTTTTTAGAACTTAAACCTTTTATATGTGAAGTTACTGATTTTATTAAATCCTTACAAGCATTTTCTTTATGCGTTTTATCATCAGTTTTACAATAAGCTAAATAAGAATTTAATGACACTTTTGAATCAATAATAATATCTTTTTTAGATGGTAAATGCACTATTACATCAGGTTTTAATCGTCTTCCATCTTCATCATTAAATGAACCTTGGACTGTGTACTCTTTTCCCTCTCGTAAACCTGTTTGCTCTAAGATTGAAGAAAGAATCATTTCTCCCCAATCACCTTGAGTTTTATTTTGACCTTTTAATGCTTTTGTTAGATTTATAGCATCTGTTGAGATTTGATTATTTAAATCTTTTAAGTTTTTGATTTCAGTGATTAAAGAAGTCCTTTGTTTTGTCTCTTCATTATAAATTTCATTTACTCTTTTTCCAAATAAATCAAGTTGGTCTTTAAATGAAGTTAAAACTTGTGTTAAATTTACATTTGATTTTTTTTGGTTTTCATCAAAAAGTTTATTAGCAAGATTTTCAAACTCGATTTTTAATTGTTGTTTTGATTCCTCTAAAAGAAGAAATTTTTCATTAAAATTTGACTCTTTTATTTCAAATTCTCTTAGAAGTTGTTCTTCTTTATTTTCTGAAAGTTTTGAAAGATTTGATAATTTTAATTCATAAGTATTAACTGCATTATCCATAATCTGAGCAAAGTGTCTTTCCATCAGTTTTATCTTATCTTCAAAACTCTCTTTTATTAACTTTTTTTCTTCTTCAAGTTTTCTATTTATAGTATTAAGATTAGTTATTTGTCCTTGATAAGAGCTGTGATTAAGCTCTATTCTTTCATTCAAGGCTCTTAATTTTAATAAAGCTTCATCTTGTAAACTTTGTAATTTATTTTCATATTTTTGTCTTAAAAAATACAAAATAATCAATAAACCAGATAAAACAGCTATTAAAGTAATTATTAAAATAAGATAATTAACTTCAATAACTCCATTACTCAGCATTTAAATTAGTCTTTAAAATCGTCTCAAAATTCATACTATGAACATCATATCCCAACTCTTTAAATCTCTCAACTAAAGGTGGATGAGAATAATAAAAGAAAATATACATAGGATGAGACAAAGGAAATGATTTATTTTCATTTGCAAGTTTTAATAATGCGCTTACTAAATCCTCTTTTGTAGATAAATTTGAACCAAATTCATCAGCGGCATATTCATTATGTCTTGAAATCATAGAAATTAAAGGCATTAAAAAAAATGATAAAATTGGTGAAAATATCATAAATACAGCAATAATTGCATAAGGTTCATTTTTTACAGATAATCCTAAAAATAACTCATCTGGTAAATTTCCAAAAATATCAAAAAATACAAACATTACAACACCCATAATTCCAATATTTTTTAAAATATCACCATTTTTAAAGTGACCTAATTCATGTCCTAAAACAGCTAAAAGTTCATTATGAGATAATTTTTCAACTAAAGTATCAAATAAAACCACTCTTTTTGTAGCACCCAAACCACCAAAATAAGCATTTAGTCTATTATCTCTTTTACTAGCATCAACGCTGAAAACTCCGCTACTTTTAAAACCAACTTCATCTAAAAGATTCTCAATTTTTGCTTCTAACTCTTTATCTTTTAATTTTTCAAATTTATCAAACATTTTGTCACGAATAACTGGATAAAGCATATTTATCAAAATAATTACAGCAAATATAAACACAAATCCCCAAATCCACCAAGTAGAAAAAGTACTAATTATAAATGAAATTGCAGCAATTACAACAGATCCAAAAACTAAAAATAAAACTCCAGTTTTGATAGTATCTTTTATAAATAAAGCAGGTGTCATATTTGAAAAACCATATTTTTTATTTAATTTAAAAGTTGAATAAAGCTCAAATGGCAAAGTCAAAAACCAATTTATAATAATAAATAAATCGACAAAAACAACAGCTTTTATCCAAAAAGAGTCTATTTGAACTAATGAATCTAAATAAGATAATCCAAAACCAATCCATAAAATAAATAAAATAAAATCATAAAATGATGAACCAATAGCCAGTTTTTCTTTTTCTATTGCATAATCAGCAGCTTCAAGATATTTTGAAGAATCTAAAATAATAGGTTTTAAAATCTTTGCATCTTTTATGTAACCTATTTGCATAAAAGATGTGTAAGTATTGAAAATAAAATATAGACAAAAAGCTATAATGAAAATTTCTAGCAAAGTAATAATCCTTTTTTAATTGATATTTTTTATCAATATGATACTACTTTAATGCTTGAAAATATGTAAATTCTTTTTTATGAATTAAAGAGATTTTATAAAAGAACTAAGAGTTTCAACAGTTTTTTCATCTTCACTAATATAAATTAATTCATAATTTTCTTCAAATGATTCTTTTGTCCAATTGGTACTTCCAAAAATAGCAACTTTAGAGTCAATAATTGCCAATTTTAAATGCATTTTGTCTTTCATAAGAACTACTTTAATATTGTTCTTTTTTAAATAATCAGAAATATCAGAATCTTCCTTTACTTTTTTACTATCAAGAAAAACAGTTATTTTAACTCCATTTTTTGAAGCTTCTACTAAATCTTTTGCAAATTTTTTATATGAAAAATTATACATAGCAATCAATATTTCTGATTTTGCATTTGTGATTGATTCACTTATTTTATCTTTTATCTGCTCACCTTGTTTTGGAAGAATATAAACTTCATTTGCAAATATATTAATAACTAAAAAGATTGAAATAATAAATATTTTAAACATTGTTTTTCCCTATTCGAATATATCAAAAAATTCTGAAGGAATTTTTGAAGGTTTGAAATTTTTTAGAAAAACCAATTTAAATGTACCTTTAAATAAAAGTTCTTCATTTCTAAATATTTCTTGATACATAATAATTGAAGCTGATTTTTTATCAATTAATTTTGTATTAACTTCTATAATATCACCAAAAACAGCAGATTTTATATAATCAGCTTGAACACTTTTCACCACAAAAAATTCATCATTATTATGAGGAGATAAACCTCTTTCAAAAAAAAGTTCAGACCTAGCTCTTTCACAAAATTTTAAATAATTTGCATAATAAACAACACCACCACAATCTGTATCTTCATAATAAACTCGTATTTTCAAGTTAAACTCCCTATTTTATAGACTTATTGAGATATTTTATTTAATTAATGTCCAAAACAATGCCCAAATTATTTATTTTTTTAATTCTTGTAGTATCATCTTCTTTAGTAAACTTTTAAAGTAATTGATACATCTTTATGACCTAACATTTTAGAAACCCAAAGAATATCTACACCATTTTGTATATTTGAAATCATATAACTTGCAAATGTATGTCTAAGATTATATATACTTCTTTCTTTGATACCTATTTTTTAAAATAAACGATTGTTAGTAATCAAATTAATTTTAATTTTATAAAAGATTAAAAATAAGTCATTTCTGAGTTATTTTATCGATACAATATTATAAAAAAGTTTAAGGAAAAAATAAAATGGCTATACCAAGAGTATTTATATCATATTCACATGATTCACAAGAGCATAAAAAATGGGTACTTGATTTAGCAACAAGACTTAGGAATACAGGAATTGATGCCATTCTTGATCAATGGGAACTTACACCAGGAGCTGATATTCCACATTTTATGGAAACACAATTAGCAACTGCAAATTATATTTTGATGATATGTACTGATAAATATGTGGATAAAGCGAATTTAGGTGTTGGTGGTGTTGGTTATGAAAAAATGATGATTACGGCTGAATTAATGAAAAGTATTGAATCTACAAAAATAATACCAATAATAAAACAATATGGAACAAGAAATGTTCCAACTTTTTTACAATCAAAATATTCTATAAATCTTTCAAATGCTGATTCCTTTGAGTTTTACTATGATGAACTTATAAGAAAATTTCATGGAGCTGGAGAGGTAACATAAATTCATACTCAGAATTAAAAGATTCTGAGATAAAATAAATGAATAAAGGTTGCAAATGAGACAAAGTAAATATAGTCAAGAGTTTAAGGATTCAACAGTACAGTTGATTAT
>NZ_MUXE01000014.1 GCF_003063245.1 Arcobacter caeni
ATTAGAAGCTATGAAAATGGAAATAGATATAACATCTCCAGTTTCAGGAGTTGTATCTAAAATCTTAGTTAATACTACTGATTCTGTTGAAGAAGGAGAAACATTAGCCATTATTGGTTAGTGTTAAGAAAGGTATTAATGAAAAAAAATATATTAGTAACCATTTTCCTTTTGTGTACACTTTTCACATCAAATATTCTTGCAAATGATGTTTTGGTACAACAAACAGAAAAACAACCTTATCATTCAAAAACTATGGGTGAATTAGTAGAGTCTTTTTATGCAACAACTGGTATAAAAGCATTATTTCAACCTAAAGAAGGTGTGAAAGATTCTCATGGTAAAGATATGACTCTTTTTGCACAAGGAGCTGGAAGAATTATTATGATTTTAATCTGTTTTTTATTGTTTTATTTAGCAATAAAAAAAGGATTTGAACCATTATTATTAATTCCAATAGGATTTGGTGGTTTATTGGCAAATATTCCAATCGCAAATATGGCAGGACCTGATGGAATGTTGGGAATTATTTATAGTATGGGAATTACTAATCAATTTTTTCCTTTATTAATATTTATGGGTGTTGGAGCAATGACAGATTTTGGTCCATTATTAGCTAATCCAAAAACTGCATTACTTGGTGGTGCAGCTCAATTTGCAATATTTGGTTCACTTGTAGGTGCTGTGCTATTGTCTACATATGTACCTGGAATTAATTTTACTCTAGAACAATCAGCAGCCATTTCTATCATTGGAGGAGCAGATGGACCAACTTCTATTTTTGTTGCTTCAAAATTAGCCCCTGAATTACTAGGTGCTATTGCTGTTGCTGCATATTCGTATATGGCATTAGTACCATTAATTCAACCACCAATTATGAGAGCATTAACTAGCGATTCTGAAAGAAGAATTAAAATGCCAGTAAGTAGAAAAGTATCTAAATTGGAAAAAATTGTATTTCCATTAGTTGTTTTAACATTAACAATTTTAATATTACCAGATGCTGCACCACTTATTGGAGCTTTATGTTTTGGAAATTTTGCAAGGGAATCAGGAGTTGTTGATAGACTTTCTGATACAATGCAAAATTCATTAATTAATATTGTAACAATATTTTTAGGATTAGGTGTAGGTTCAAAATTAGCATCTGAACAATTTTTAGTTACAGAAACATTAGGGATAATGGTAATTGGTTTATTAGCATTTTCAGCAGGAACTGCTGGAGGAGTTATAATGGCAAAAATCATGAATTTAGTTAGTTCAAAAGATAATCAGATTAATCCCCTAATTGGAGCAGCTGGTGTTTCAGCAGTTCCAATGGCCGCAAGGGTTGTAAGTAAAGAAGGTCAACTTTATGACAAATCGAACATTTTATTAATGCATGCGATGGGTCCTAATGTAGCTGGTGTTATTGGTTCAGCAGTTGCAGCTGGTGTCCTTTTATCGATATTTAAATAAAAATTAACAAGTAGGAAAGTTAAATTATGTCTGAAATTAAAGACTCATTAGGTTTAGAAAATGTTGGAATTATTAAAAGAAATGTGAATATTGACACATTAATAAATGATGCTGTAGAAAAAGAAGGTGCAAAAGTATCTTCTACTGGTGCTTTAATGATTGATACTGGTATTTTCACAGGAAGAAGTCCTAAAGATAAGTTTTTTGTAAATCAAGATCCATCTAATAAATATATAGCTTGGGGAGATATAAATCATAAAGTTTCAAAAGAAGTTTATGAAGACCTATTAAAAAATTCTAAAAAACAATTAAGTAACAAAGATATTTATGTAACAGATGTATACTGTGGTGCATCGTTAGATTCAAGAAAATCTGTTAGATTTATAACAGAAGTTGCTTGGCAAGCGCATTTTATTCAAAATATGTTTATTCTTCCAAAAACTCAAGAAGAATTAGACAACTTTAAACCAGATTTTACTATTTATAATTCTTGTAAAACTGTTGATATGGCATATGCAAGTCATGGTCTACACTCAGAAGTTTATGTTATTTTTAATATAGAAGATAATGTAGCTATAATTGGTGGAACATGGTATGCAGGAGAGATGAAAAAAGGTGTATTCTCTATGATGAATTACTGGCTTCCATTAGAAGGTAAACTTGCTATGCATTGTTCTGCAAATATTGGAAAAGATGGTGATACTGCACTATTCTTCGGTCTTTCAGGAACAGGAAAAACTACACTTTCAACAGATCCTAAAAGAGCTTTAATTGGTGATGATGAACATGGTTGGGATGATAAAGGTATTTTTAATTTTGAGGGTGGTTGTTATGCTAAAGTTATAAATTTAGATAAAAATAGCGAACCTGAAATTTTTGAAGCTATCAAAAAAGGTGCTATTTTAGAAAATGTTATTTCTGATGCTAATGGAGTTGTTGATTATACAGATGGCTCAAAAACAGAAAATACAAGAGTTTCTTATCCTTTAGAACATATTCCAAATCATACACCTGATATGAGAGGAAATCATCCAACTAATATTATTTTCTTATGTGCAGATGCATTTGGAGTATTACCTCCTGTTGCAAAACTAGATAAGCAACAAGCGATGTATTACTTTTTAAGTGGTTATACAGCAAAAGTTGCAGGAACAGAAAGAGGAATAACTGAACCTGTTGCTACATTCTCTTCTTGTTTTGGAGAAGCTTTTTTACCTTTAAATCCTACTGTTTATGCTGAATTATTAGGTAGAAAAATCGACCAACATAAAGTAAATGTTTATTTAGTAAATACAGGTTGGACTGGTGGTGCGTATGGTACTGGTTCAAGAATGAGTATTAAAAATACAAGAGCTTGTATTAATGCAATTTTAGATGGTTCAATAAATGAATCAGAATTTGAACTTTTACCAGTATTTAATTTAAAAATTCCAAAAACACTAAAAGGTGTTGATACGGAAGTATTAAATCCAAGAAATACATGGAAAGATAAAGAATCTTATGATGAAACAAAAAGAAAATTAGCTTCAATGTATATCAAGAACTTTAAAAAATACTTAACTTTAGAAAGTGAATTTGATTTCACAGCTGCAGGACCATCTTTATAAGATATAATTTTTCTATAAAAGTATTGTTGTTAAAGGAGTGACTTTTCACTCCTTTTTCTAATATATAAAAATAGGAGAAAATCATGAAACTATCTATGTTTTTAGAAGATATAAAAAGAAATCAAGAAGAAGTTGTATACTACTGCTGTAATCATATATTATCAAAGAAATTTGATATAAGTAATGATACTATTGAAAATGAAGTTTTAAAAGACTTATTTGTTAATTATGATAATTTTACTAAAGCTTTAAATGATTCTGCGGGAATCATTTATAAAAGATACGAAACTGAATTAGATAATGTATATAAAACTATATGTAAAGTATTTAATGAAGAGTTCGATAATGCCTATGTATTTAATTATAGAATGGCTAGAATTACAAATCAAGAACCTAGACAATTTTTAGATATTGAAGATAAAGATACTCAAGAAACTGTAATACAAAAATTTGAAGATAAAATAAATGCTGTTTTAGAATCAAAGTATTATAAAGAAAATGAAGTAAAATTGTCTCAAAATTTAATTATTCCTCAAAAAACTTTAGAATTAATAAAATCTGCTGCAGGTATTTATTAATTTATTTAATAGAGTGTTTTAACACTCTATTTGAATCTCTTCAGCTATTTTAAGTCCAAATCCTTGTAATCCTACGAAAGAATGTTTTCCTCCGCTAGTCATTAGTTTAATTTGTTTTATATTTAAACAATTTAAAATTTGAGCCCCTATTCCATAATCTTTTTGTGATTCTTTATTTCTCATTTCATCACTTAAAAATATTAACACTCCACCTTTTGCTTGTAAAAAATTTATAGTTTTTAGCATTGAATGTAATTTCTCATCATTTAAAAAAAGATTAATATCTGAAGTTATTGTATGGAATTTTATAGGAGTGATTTCTGTTATCTCACCAAAAATTATTGCTGTATGAATATTTCCTAAATGATCTTTAAACTCTTTTTGAATTACATCTGTAGAAAAAAACTTTTTATTTACATTTGAAATTTCTTCAACTAATTTTTCATGAGATAATCTATACTCAACTAAATCAGAAATATATATTTGTTTCATATTATGTTTAGAAGCAAATATATCTAAATCATCTCGTCTTGCCATTGTTCCATCTTCTTTCATGATTTCACAAATAACAGCTTCACCATTTAGACCTGCTAATTTACATAAATCTATACTTCCCTCTGTATGACCTGTTCGTACCAATACTCCACCATCTTTTGCAATTAATGGAAATATATGTCCTGGTCTTACTAATTCTAAAGCATTTGAAATTGGATTTGAAAGTATTTTAATTGTATCATCTCTCTCTTTTGCACTAATTCCTGTACTCGCATCTGCTGCATCAACAGAAACAGTAAATGCAGTTTCATAAGAAGAAGTATTTGAGCTAACCATAGGATTTAATTGTAATCTATTCGCTGTTTCTTTAGTAACAGATACACAAATCAAACCCTTTGCATGAGTAGCCATAAAATTAACTTTTTCAGGACTACTTAAAGGTGCTGCATAAACTAAATCACCCTCATTTTCCCTATCTTCATCATCTAACATTATTACCATATTACCTTTTTGAATCTCTTTTATAGCTTCTTGTACTCTTTGTATTGCATTCATAGTTCTTCTTTATAATTAATTGTTTTTTATTCATTTATTATATCAAAAAATCCAAAGAATAATCTAAAAAAGGCTTGACAATGGGGATTTATTTAACTATAATTCCACCACTTAATCACCTTATAGTAATAATTACTATTTTTTGATAAAAAATCGCGGAATAGAGCAGCTAGGTAGCTCGTCGGGCTCATAACCCGAAGGTCACAGGTTCAAATCCTGTTTCCGCAACCAAATCAATATTTTTAAGTGCTGGTGTAGCTCAGTTGGCTAGAGCAGCTGATTTGTAATCAGCAGGTCGGGGGTTCGACTCCCTTCACCAGCTCCACTTAAATTTATAAGCTATCAAATCTTCAAAAAAAATTTTCAATTATAAATACTACTAATTTTGTTACCAAAATCATCTTTTAAAGTAAATTCTTTTATTATTTTCTTGACTTACATCAAAAAAGTTATTTATCTATTATAATAGAATTAATAAAAGTAATAGTTTTTTTATTATCTTTTTTCTACAAAATAAGGAAAAAAATGTTTAGTCGTATAAATACGAAGAAAAAATTGTTGGTATTTCCAATATTATTTATCGTGATTGTCATAGTAGTCTCTTTTTTCTATTTGCATTTTAATAAATTAGCAAATACAAGAAATAGTATTTCTGAACAAACACAAAATCTTTCTGATGCAGTGTTAAAGACTCGTTTTGCTGCTTATAAGTTTTTAATGTCACCAACAGAGAATGAAAAAGGAAATATCGAAAAGCTATTTGTAAAGCTTCAAGAAGATGTTATAACATTACAAAAAAGATTATATATTCCTGAAAATATTAAGTTGCTTGATAATGTAAACCAAAACTTAAAAGATTATTTAGAGAATTTTAATATCTATTCTTTACAAAAAGAAGATAGTATAAAACTAAAAGAGCTTATGACGCATATGGTTAAATTAGGTGAAGATACTGAAGTAAAATTATTTCAAGTTAAAGATAGTGTATCAAAATTAAGAGATGATGCATATTCAACTTTTAATCAAATTTTAATTATTTTAATGATTTGTTCGATTATTATTTTTATTGCAATCTCTATCTTTTTTTCAAATCTAATTGTTACATCTATTAATGATTTTAAACTAGGTCTTTCTTCTTTCTTTAAATATTTAAATAAAGAAGCAAATGAAGTTATATTTTTGAATGATACCGCTTTAGATGAATTTGGTGATATGTCAAAAATGGTTAATGAAAATATCAGACAAGTTGAAAAAGTTATAAATGAAGATAATGCTTTAATTGAAGATGCTAAATTAGTTATGCAACGGGTTAATAATGGTTGGTACAGCCAATTTATAGAAAAATCAACACACAATACTTCTTTGGAAGAATTTAAAAACAATGTTAATGAAATGATAAAAAGTACAAGAGATAGATTTATAGAAGTAGATGAAGTACTTGAACAATACACTAAACACAATTATATTCCAACTCTAAAATTAAAACCAAATGATGAAAAAGCTGGAGTATTTGAACGATTAGTTGATGGTATTAATAATTTACAACAATCTATTACTAATATGCTTATTGAAAATAAATCAAATGGATTAACTTTGGGTGAAAGTTCTAATATTTTATTAAATAATGTTAATAAACTAAATGGAAGTTCAAATTCAGCTGCAACTTCTTTAGAAGAAACAGCCGCTGCGTTAGAAGAAGTTACAAGTAATATTAGACAAACAACAGATAATATTGCAAAAATGGCAAACTACTCAAATAATGTAACTTCATCAGTACAAGAAGGTGAAAAACTTGCTAAACAAACTAATATTTCTATGGATGAAATTAATGAACAAGTACAATCTATTAATGAAGCCATTAGTATTATTGACCAAATTGCATTTCAAACTAATATTCTAAGCTTAAATGCAGCAGTTGAAGCAGCAACAGCTGGAGAAGCAGGAAAAGGGTTTGCAGTTGTTGCTCAAGAAGTTAGAAATCTAGCTTCAAGAAGTGCAGAAGCAGCAAAAGAGATAAAAAATTTAGTTGAAAATGCCACTTCAAAAGCTAATCATGGAAAAACTATTGCTGGAAATATGATTGAAGGTTATGAAAAACTTAATGAAAATATTTCTTTAACAATAGGATTAATCAAAGATGTAGAAGGAGCTTCAAAAGAGCAACTTTTAGGTATTGAACAAATCAATGATGCAGTAAATGCACTTGATCAACAAACTCAACAAAATGCAATGATAGCATCTCAAACACATGATGTAGCAATTGTAACTGATAAAATTGCAAAATTAATCGTAACAAATTCTGATGCTAATGAATTTAATGGAAAAGATGATGTCAAGGGGAAATCTATTAAAAAATAAGAATTTTAAACACTCCCTTTTATTTTTTGTAAAATTCTCTATACCAAATAAGAAACTGCTCAATTCCACTGGAGAGTTTAGTATTTGGTTTGTATTCAAAATCATTAATTAAATCACTAGTATCGGCATAAGTTGATACTACATCACCATCTTGCATAGAAAGGAAGTTTTTCTTAGCTTTTATTCCAATTGATTTTTCTAGTGTTTCTATGAATTCCATTAAACTAACAGGTGCATTATTTCCAATATTATATATTCTATATGGTGCAGAAGAAATTGATGGATTTGGATTTGATGCATCAAAGTTTTTATTTGCTTTTGCTGGATTATCTATTACTTTTATAATACCATCTACAATATCAGCTATATAAGTAAAATCTCTACTCATATTTCCATGATTAAATACTTTTATATCTCTATCATTTAATATTGCATCTGCAAAAAGCATTGGAGCCATATCAGGACGTCCATAAGGTCCATAAACAGTAAAAAATCTTAATCCTGTTGTAGAGATATTATAAAGATGACTATATGTATGTGCCATCATTTCATTTGATTTTTTAGTAGCAGCATAAAGTGATACGGGATGATCTGTATGATCAGATATTTTAAAAGGTTGTGATTTATTTAATCCATATACAGAAGAACTGGAAGCATAAGATAGATTTGATACATTATTATGCCTACAAGCTTCTAGGATATTCATAAATCCTTTTATATTTGAATCTATATAGGCATGGGGATTTTCTATAGAATATCGTACTCCTGCTTGTGCGGCAAGGTTACAAACTGCATCAAAATTTTCATTTTTAAAAA
The DNA here is from genome assembly GCF_003063245.1 of Arcobacter caeni. Lineage (GTDB taxonomy): Bacteria > Campylobacterota > Campylobacteria > Campylobacterales > Arcobacteraceae > Aliarcobacter > Aliarcobacter caeni. The sequence goes on from NZ_MUXE01000014.1 coordinate 7,868, forward strand.
GATTATATATAGAGTTTGTATCTGCCAAATCTATTTTTATAAATTTGTGATTTGAGTAAGTTTTAGAATTTATTAATTTATTATCTTCTAATTCATTTTTATCAATACCCAATTTATTTAATCTTGCGTATTTTAAATTTACATTATAATAGTCATTTATATTATCAAGTCCTATTACTGTATCACCTCTTTTGAGAAGTTTAAGTGCTAGGTGATAAGCTATAAATCCTGCTGTTCCTGTTACTAGTATTTTCATCTACTATCACTATTAAATATATCACGAGTATATATTTTTTCTAGTACATCTTTTAAATCTTGAGATACTCTATTTGCTACTATAACATCTGAAATTTTTTTAAATTCTTTTAAATCTTTGATTACTCTTGAATTAAAAAATTCATCTTCTTTTAGTACAGGTTCATATACTACAACTTCTATCCCTTTTGATTTAATTCTTTTCATTATTCCTTGTATTGCCGAACTTCTAAAGTTATCACTTCCTTCTTTCATAATAAGTCTATAAATACCAACTATTCTTGGTTTTTTTGCAATAATACTATCAGCTATAAAATCTTTTCTTGTACTATTTGATTTGATTATTGCTTCAATTAGATTACTTGGAACTTTTGAGTAGTTTGCTAAAAGTTGTTTTGTATCTTTTGGTAAACAGTATCCACCATATCCAAAAGATGGGTTATTATAATGACTTCCAATTCGCGGATCTAAACCAACACCTTCTATAATTTGTTGAGTATCTAAATCATGCGTTTGTGCATAAGAATCAAGTTCATTAAAATATGCAACTCTCATAGCTAGGTATGTATTTGAAAATAGTTTTACAGCTTCTGCTTCTGTACTATCTGTAAAAAGTATGGAAATATCTTTTTTAATAGCACCTTGAGCTAATAAATTTGCAAAAATTTTTGCTCGTTCTGACTTTTCTCCTACTATTATTCTACTTGGATGAAGATTGTCAAATAGCGCTTTTCCTTCTCGTAAAAACTCTGGAGAAAATATAATATTTTGCGTATTAAATTTTTCTCTTAAACTTTTTGTATAACCTACTGGAATTGTAGATTTTATTACCATTACAGCATTTGGATTTATACTTAAAACATCTGATATTACATACTCAATAGTTTTTGTATTAAAATAGTTTGTTACAGGATCATAATCAGTTGGAGTTGCAATAATTATAAAATCTGCATCTTTATAAGCTTCATTTTTATCTAATGTTGCTTTAAAATTTAAATCATCTCTTAAAAGATACTCTTGTATTTCTTTATCTTCTATTGGTGATTTTTTGTTATTTATCATTTCCACTTTTTCAGGAATTATATCAAGAGCTATTACTTCATTGTGTAAAGAAAGTAACAATCCATTTGATAGTCCTACATACCCTGTTCCTGCTATTGCTATTTTCATATCTTATTTCTTTTTACTGTATCCATTTGGGTTCTTCTTTTGCCATTTCCAGCTATCTATGCACATATCATCTATAGTTTTTTTAGCTTCCCAGTTTAAAACTTCTTTTGCAAAACTTGAGTCTGAATAACATGTAGATATATCTCCTTGTCGTCTTTGTCCTATTTGATATGGCACTTGTTTACCACTAGCTTTTTCAAAAGCTTTTACCATATCAAGAACTGAGTAACCTATTCCTGTTCCTATATTAACTATTAGTGGATTTGTAGTTTGGTTATTTAAATAATCTAACGCTTTTACATGTGCATTTGCTAAATCAACTACATGAATATAATCACGCACTCCTGTTCCATCAGGTGTTGGATAATCTCCTCCAAATACACTTAAATATTCTCTTTTCCCTACTGCTGTTTGAGAAATATATGGCATTAGATTATTTGGTATTCCATTTGGATCTTCACCTATTGTACCACTTTCATGAGCACCTACTGGATTGAAATATCTTAAAATTGCTATTTGAAATTCTGGATCACTTATGTATAAATCTTTTAAAATTTCTTCTATAAAGTATTTTGTCCTTCCATAAGGGTTTGTTGTTGCACCTGTTGGAAAATTTTCTTTTAATGGTATATAGTTTTGTGCATCAACTTCATTATAAACAGTTGCTGATGAGCTAAATACTATTTTTTTACAGTTATTTTTTTTCATAACTTCAAGAAGTTTTAGAGTTCCTACTATATTATTATCATAGTATTCAAGTGGATTTTTTACAGACTCACCAACAGCTTTGAGTCCAGCAAAGTGTATAACAGAATTTATTTTATATTTTTCAAAAACTTTATTTAAAGCTTTTTTATCTCTTATATCTCCCTCTTCAAAATATATAGGTTTTTGTATAATTTTCTCAACTCTTTTTATACTTTTTTTTGAAGAATTTGATAAGTTATCAAATACTACAAATTTATATTTAGCCTCAGCTAAAGATATAAGAGTATGTGAGCCTATATATCCAGCTCCACCTGTAATTAAGATATTCAAAATTTAATCCTTATTTAATTTATGCTCAAACTCTGGTACTATTTCTTTTAGTTTCAAGATTTTATCTTCACATACTAACAACTCTTCTATTTTGATATTTAATTCATCTATATCAAATAAAGTCTTACTTGCAACTGTGATAGATTCATATTGTGTTTTTGCATCTGCTTCATCTATTAGCAGTTCTTCATATAGTTTTTCACCACATCTTAACCCACAAAACTCTACGGTAATATTTTCTTTTCCACTTAAAGCTATCATTTTTTTAGCTAAATCTACTATTTTTATAGGTTCACCCATATCAAGGATAAATATCTCTCCACCTTTTCCAAGACTTCCAGCTTGTAATACAAGCTCACAAGCTTCTGGTATTAACATAAAATATCTTGTAATATCAGGATGAGTTACTGTGATATTTTTTCCAGCTTCTATTTGAGCTTTAAATTTTGGAATAACACTTCCACTACTTCCTAAAACATTTCCAAATCGTACTGATACTATTTCTGTTTTATTTGATTTTACATTTTGAGCATATAATTCACAAATTCTTTTTGTTGTTCCCATTACATTTGTAGGACGAACTGCTTTATCAGTTGAGATTAATACAAATTTTTCAACTTCATATTTTATTGCTAAATCTATGCAGTTTTTTGTACCTATAATATTGTTTGAAATACCTTCTAAAATATTTTCTTCTACAAGTGGAACATGTTTATATGCAGCGGCATGAATAACTATTTGAGGTTTATATTTAGCAAAAGTTCTTTCTAAAAAATCTATTTTTCTAACTGTTTGCATAACTGAAACTATATTTGCATCTTTTAATTCTTCTGTTATTTGATATAAATTAAATTCACTATGATCTAAAAGTATTAACTGTTTTGCTCCAAAAAGATTACATTGTCTAGAAATCTCACTTCCTATACTTCCACCTGCTCCTGTAATTAATACAACTTTATTTTTTATAAAATTTTCTATTTGTTTTTTATCTAAATCTTTTGGGTGCCTTGCAAGTAAATCTTCAACTGATATATCTTTTAGTTGTTTTGTGAACTCTTCTTTTCTTAAAATATTTTGAATAGATGGAAGAATTTTAATAGAACTAAAGTTGTCTTGCATATTTTCATAAACTATTTTTATTTGCTCTTTTGAAGCTGATGGCATTGCAATAACAAGTAAATCAAACTTATCTTTATCATAATAAGTATGATATTTTTCACTTGAATATATTGATATTCCATCTATACTTCTATGTTGTAAAATCTCATCATCATCTATAAAACATATAATTTTATATTCTGTATTTAAAAACTCTCTTTGAAGTTGAAGCCCAGCTTTTCCAGCTCCATAAATAACAAGTTTTTTAGTTTTATTTTGAAGTCCAACAGTATGATAATACTTATATACATAAACCAAAATATTTATAATAAATGAATAAAATATCATCTCTATAAATAAAATATTAAAACGAATATCAAATACAAAATATAAAACAGGAGCATAAACAGCAAAACTTATAATTGCTAATATTATCTTCATAAGTCCTGTTTTTGTAGAGGCTTTTGACCAAGAAAGCTTATAATCATCAAAAAATATAAAAGAAGATATTACTCTTGTTAAAACAATAACTCCAAGAATTATAATTGAAAATTCTTTTAACAACAAATGCGTTACTATAAGCAAAGATAAAAAAGATATTACTAAAATAGCAACAATTCCTAAAAATCTTTTGTCTCTTAAATAGTTCATTATAAAACCTTTTTAATCACTTCACATATCATTTTTACATCATCTTTTGTCATTGTTGTACTACTTGCTACACAAAGACCTTTTTTAAAGAGTTCTTCACTTGTACCATCTAAATATGATTTCGAATTTTCAAATAGTTTTTGCATATGCATTGGTTTCCATAATGGTCTTGATTCTACATTTACCTCTTCTAATGCTTTCATTACTTTATTATAATCAGCTTTTTCAAATGTAAGCGCTGTAAGCCATCTATTTCCTCTACTATTTTCAAGTTCTGGCATAAAAGTTATCTCTTCAATATCTGATAGAAACTCTTTATACCACTCAAAAATTTCTCTTTTTTTAAGAACTCTATCTTCTATAACTTCCATTTGTCCTACACCAATTGCAGCAAGTACATTTGACATTCTATAGTTATATCCATACTCTAAATGCTCATAGTGAATAAATGGCTCTTTAGCTTGAGTGCTATAAAACTTTGCTTTTTCAATCCAATCTTTATTTGATGAAACTAACATTCCACCACCTGAAGTTGTAAGAATTTTGTTTCCATTAAAACTATATATCCCAAAATCTCCAAATGTACCTGTGTGCTTACCTTTGTATATTGCACCCAAAGACTCAGCAGCATCTTCTATAAGATACACGCCGTGAAGCCTACAAATATCTACAATTTTTTCTATTTCTGCACACTGTCCATAAAGATGTGTTATTACTAATGCTTTTGGTTTTTTCTCACACTCACATAAGTATTTATTTAAAAGTATTGGAGATAAATTCCAAGATTCTTTATCACTATCTATAAATACAGGATTCGCACCTTGGTATAAAATAGCATTTACAGAACCAATAAATGTAAAAGTAGATGCTAATACATCATCACCTGCTCCAATCCCAAGAACTCTAAGAGCTAAATGTATTGCAGCAGTTCCACTTGTAACTGCAAGTGCATTTTCGCAAGATGTATAATCTTTTATGCTATCTTCAAACTTATTTACATATTCACCAAGTGGCGCTATATAATTGCTTTCAAACACTTTTTCTATGTACTTTAATTCATTTCCACTCATATGTGGTGCACTTAAAAATATTCTTTTATTCATTTATATCCTTTACTTTACATGGATTTCCATATGCTTTTTTAAAATCACTTACATTTCTTACAACTGTAGAACCTGCCCCTACAATCACATTTTCTCCTATAATTATACACTGTATAATATTAGAACCTATTCCTATATGTGTATATTTTCCTACTTTTACAGCACCACCTAGTGCAACATTTGGTGATATGTGTACATAATCGTCTATTTTACATTCATGTTCAATTATACTAGATGTATTTAATATAACTGCATTTCCAATAATAGCATTTGCGTTTATTGCTACATTTGGCATAACTACAGTTCCTTCTCCTATACTTACACTAGAAGATATTACGCTATTTGGGTGAATCAAAGTAACTATTTTAAAATCACAATTTTTAGCTTTTTCAAAAAGCTTTGATCTAATAGTATTATTTCCAACTCCAAAAGCTATAGGAATATGATTGTTTTCTTTTATATCTTCAAAAGATGGATAGATATTTTTTCCATCATCTACAAATATAATTTTTTCATATCCACATAGTTTTGCAATATCGGCAACAACTAATCCATGACCACTAGCACCATAAATATATATACTTTTCACTATTTACTTCCTGTAAATTTTTCCATAGTTGCACTTGAACTTGAACTAATATCACTTCTTTTTATTACTTTTAAAAATGTCATCCAAAGAATCTTTATATCAAGTAAAAAAGATTGATTCTCTACATACCAAACATCATACTCAAACTTTTGTTCCCATGATATTGCATTTCTACCATTTACTTGTGCCCATCCTGTAATACCAGGTTTTACATCATGTCTTTTCTTTTGTTTATCGCCATATAAATCCAGATATTCAATAAGAAGTGGTCTTGGTCCTACAAAACTCATTTCTCCCTTTAATACATTAAAAAGTTGTGGAAGTTCATCTAAACTTGTGCTTCTAATAAACTTTCCAATACCTACAAGTCTTTGCTCATCGGGAAGTAGATTTCCATCTTTATCAGACTCATTTGTCATAGTTCGAAACTTATATATACCAAATATCTTTTCTTTATATCCTGGTCGTTTTTGTCTAAAAAGTAATGGGTTTCCCATTTTTATATATATAAGAAAACTTACTATTATATATATTGGTGAAAAGAGTATGATTAAAATTAGTGCCAATATTTTATCAAACAATATTTTAAGCATTTTTATTCCTTAATTCAATTATCTTATAAATATACTCTTGTGCTAGTTTAGAATATTGCCTATTTTCATGTATCCATTTTTTTCCATTTCCACCTAATTTATTTCTATCTTCAATACTTAAATTTACAATTTCTAAAATAGCTTTTTTTAAATCTTCTATTTTTGAAGTTTTTACGAATTGACCACAATTTGATTCATTTATCATTGATGGATATCCTGTGTATGATGCAATAATAGGTTTAGAAGCTAACATATATTCAACCACTTTATTCATAGATTGTCCGTATTCCCAAACGTTTGAATCTTTGGTAGATAGATATAAAATATCACATTTTTCTAAAAAATATTTCACTTCATCTTGTGCAATTCTTGGCAAAAACAATACATTTGAGTAGTTTTCAAGTTCTTTTTCAAACTTTACTCTTAAATCACCACTACCTACAAGCATAAAATGAATATTTATATTGTCTTGTAAAAGTTTAATAGTTTCTATAAATGGTTCTAATTCATTTGTAATCCCCATACTTCCTGCATAACCAACTATTATTTTATTTTTCGGGAAAAGGTTATCAAACGGATTATTGTTATCTCCTAATTCTTCTGTGTAGCTATCTGGGTTAAATCCCAAAGGAGAACAATGAAATGCTTTTTCATACCCCAAAATATTTTTTATATGTAAATCTAATTTCGGCATAGTTCCCACAACTAAATCTGAATTTTTATATCCGAATTTTTCAATAAAACCTATTAGTAAAACTAATGGATGCCATTTTGAAAAGCCTCCTTCTTCAGTCATAGTAAGTGGCCAAATATCTCTTATTTCAAATACCAAAAAAGAATTATATTTCTTCTTTAAAAAGTATCCATATATGATAGTAAAAATAGATAAAGAAGACACGATAACAACATCAGGTTTATCAATCTTTTTTAAATCTAATTTAAAAAGCTTTCTTTCAAAATCAAACCAGCTTAATATTCTATTCAATGATGCTGTTTTAGTATATTTTTTAGTTTTTATCCAGCATAAAGGAACTTCTCCTACTATTTCAAAGTTATGTATTATATTTGTATCTGGAAATATTGCAAAATGATTTGAATCAGAAGTAATCAAAGTTGTTTTATGTCCTAACTTTATAAACTCTTTTGCAAGTATAAATAACCTTGCCGGCATTTTACTGTAGTTTGGAGGACTAGCATATTTTGAAATACATAATATATTCATAGACCTAATCTTCCTTATAAAGTTTTGGAATAGAATTTACAGTTTTTATAACTTCTTCAAAATCCATGCCTAATGTATCCAAATACCATCTTATATTTTGATATCTTGGTTGATTTTCATCAGCTACTAATTCAAGTGCTTTTTCTCTTGTTATTTGACCTTCTCTTATTTGATTACTTCTAAAAGTGTCATGTTCTGTAAATCCTGCAACAGTATAATAGACATAATTATAAAATCCTGCCGTCCCATCACCTATACGCCAAGTTGTACTTGTATCTATTGCTGTTTCCCAATTATATTGATTTATTAAAGTATTATTTAATATATCTTCTTCCCAAGTCCAATAATCAAATATATGATAGTAATCTTCTTTTTGCATAAAACTTCTATAATATTCTCCAGATAATGTATCCCATAGTGAGCTATTAAAATAGCCTGGACTTTCACACATAGCTTTAAATCGTTTACTATGGTATCTTAATTGTTTCATCACACCATTTGAATATACTTTATCTTCTTCAAAATCAGGTTTAATTCCTAAAAATCCTGTTTTAAAATGAGTTTGTTCTAGTGGATTTACTCCCCAAAGATTTAGTTTTATTCCCGTTTGTTTTTTAATCTCTTCTACATATCTAAAAAAGTGCTTATCTCCAGCTGTTAGCATTGCCATCATCCCAAGATGTGGTGATTTTAACCATGCTTGCAAATTCATCTTAATATTTTTTCTTTTTTGTGAAATATCAGCTGCAACAATAATATTTTCAACTCCCATATCACCACACATTTGGCTTATATTTCTTCTTCCTAAGTCTGTAACCATTCCCCAATCATAAGTATATGTTACAGGTTTCATTTCTAATTCTTTTACGATTAAGTGTAATCCATAGCAACTATCGCGACCACCAGAAAAAGGAACTATACAATCTAATTCTTTTCCCGGTCTTCTATAAGGTTCCACAAGTTTAAAAAGCTCAGCTTTTGGTTTTGGCTTATTTCTTTTTTTATAATTATTACAATAATTACAAACACCTTTATCATCAAATCTAATAAATGGCATCGTCTCAGGTAAAATACACTTTGTACATCTTTTAAGATCTATTTGTTTAAACTTTAATAATTTTTCTTCATTTTGATTAAATTTAAATTCAGGGATTAAATCTTCTGTACGATTTTTTATATCATTTAAATTAACCTCCGTATCTGTTATAGGAATATCTAGTATTAAACTATCTTCTTTGATTTGCTTAATATTTTGACAATTTATAACTTCTAAAGAGTACCTTTCTGATGCAAAATAAAGATCTTCGCCTATATATCCAACATATAAACTTCCATTATTTGAAAACAAAAGTAACTTTCCATATTCAGGTAATACCAAGGCACATGAAACTACACCTCTACAAATTGTTAATATTTTATTTGCAAGTTCTGATATGTCTTCACTATTTATTAAATGCTCTTCTGCTATAGCAACTATTGCTTCTGAATCTATTTGATATTGTCGTTTAACAGTTAGTTTTTCCCAAACTTTTTTTTCATTTACTATTATTCCATTATGTATTGCAAAGATATTTTTTCTAATAACTGGTTGATTATCACCTAAACCATTAGTAATTAATCTACTATGTCCAAGTACTACATTGCAATCATAAGGTTTAACTTTGTTGAGTAGCTTTTCTATATTATAATCAGCTCTTGCAATATTGTATTTGTCATTTTTAAAATATATTAATCCGCTAGAATCAATCCCTCTTTGCTCAGAGTGCTTAACTAATTTATTAAAATTTTCTTTATTTATTGTATTTTTTGATATTTGTCCAAATATTCCACACATGCTTTAGTTTTCCTTATTTATTTCTTTTATTATATCTTCATATAATCTTACTAGTTTTTTCTCTTGAGCAGCCCAACTTAAATCATACAAATCATCTTTATTGATTTGAGGCAATGTTTCCATTTTTTCAAACTCTTTTATCACTTTATACATACTATCAAAATCTATATCACTACATTTACCTAGCTTGTATTTCTCTACAACAGTTGTTATATCTGGAAAAGATGAAGCGAGAACTGGAATCTCTGCAAAAGCATACTCAAATAGTTTATTTGGCAAGCAGTAGTAATCACTCAAAGATACATTTTCTACAAAACATAATCCAATATCAGCACTCTTAGCGATAGATACAACTTTCTCATGTGGAACGGCATCATGAAGATGAATATTTTTAAATCTTTGTGATATTTTAGTCAAATCATCTTTCATTTCTCCATATCCGCAAAATACCAAGTGAGAATTAATATCTCTACTTTTAAATACTTCTAAAAAATCTTCAATTCCTCTTCCTATTCCAAGAATTCCTACGTATATAAATATTTTAGAGTTCTCAGGAATTAAAAACTTAGTTCTCAGATAATTTCTATCTACTTGTTCATCAAAAATCTTCAAGATAGGTGAGTTTAAAATTACCTCAGATGATTTCTCTCCTCCTAAATTTTCCTTGTACCACTTTTGTATTGAAGGACTAACAACAATAAGCTTATCAACATATCTCCATAAAATCTTTTCCGTGTAGAGTGTCATTTTTCCTAAACTTTTCGATAGTCCATTTCTATTTGACTCCAATTCATGGGCATCATAAATAAGCTTACTTCGTGTAAATATTTTGATAACTACACCTAAAGGAAGGACTAATGTGTCATGACAATGAACCACATCAGGCTTTAAGCGTAAAGCTTGAAAAAACATTTTAAATGTAAGTTCAAAAAGAGTCAAAATATGGCGTAAGACAGTAGGTAAAAATTTCCAAGCTCTAGACTTTAAAATAATTGCATGAACATCAATTCCTTCACTATCACTCGTAGCAGTAGAACCTTCATCAAGAACTACTCCAATTCCATGCACATTATATGCTCGATTTGAATTAGTAATCGTTTGCATCTCTTTTAAAATTCTTGCATCATGCAAAATATCTGTGTGTGTTAAGTGTAAAATTTTCATATTTTTTTTTTCTTATCTTGTAATATAAATGTTGGAAAAATCAATCCGAGCAAGAACCATAATGGAATCCAGCTTAGATGAACTCCAGCAATAGCAATTGCAAAAATACCTAAAAACAAACAAAATAAATACAACTTAATTATCTTGTTTTCAATAAAATTTTGTTTAATATCAAAAAACTCTTTAATCGCAAAATATAAATATATAAAAAATAAACTAAAACCAACTACTCCTAGGTGCGTTAATAATGAACCAACAAAACTATGTACATAAGTTCCATCCCCTGTGGTCAATCTATCCACTGCCATATTTCCAAAAATAGGACTATAATTAAAGTGTGTGCTAAAATTTTTCCATAATTCTATTCTTGAACTAACTGAACTAAGTTCTTGTGCTCCAAAGCCAAAAATCCTAAACCTTGATAAGTTCATATCAAAGATTGAAATAGTACCAATAAAAGTAAAAATCGAAAGAACAACAACAATCCCTATAGAAATCATCAACAATAAAGCATTTTTATTAAACACAATATTCCTTAAAATAATTTTATTATTTAGTATAAATCTATCTATTTTAAAATAATGTATATACACAATAAAAACTAGTGTCAAAAACAACATTCCCATTAATGTTACTGTAGCATTATTTGAAGCTATCATCTGTGATAGCAATATTGAGCCGATATTGCTTATCAGATATACTATTGTCATCACGACTATAAGTACTTTGTGCTCATTCTTATACTTATTGTTTAACACAAGAAATAATATGTACAAAGGAGAATACATCAAAAAAGATATAGTTAAAAATGTTCCCGGTCTTTGGTAGTTACCATTTAATGTTGTAATTAAAAATAAATTTTGGGATAAAGATGCTGATAAAACATAATAACTATTTAAGAAGATTAATAAAAAGAAAAAAGAAAAAAGAAAAAAGAAAATATTAAATATCTTTAAATTATCTTTTTTTTGAAGTACTGCATTTTTTATAATCACTAAATGAAAAGACACAATTGCACCTAAAAAATAAAATAAAACTATACCACCTGTTGTTCCTATTGTAAATACTTTTAAAAAATAAAAATTTTCCATATCAACAACTATTCTATATACAAAATATGATACAAAAACAATAAGAAAAATAAATGATTTTCTAAAAAACATTCTTTTACTACTAAAAAGCTCATAAATTATAAAAAAACTGCCTAATAGTAAAAATGCTCCTAAAAATAGCAATCCACTAGAACCTTCATTGATATTTTTGATATTTGAGAAAAAATAAAAAACAATACAAGTTAATGCTACTAAAAATAAATACATTTTATTTCTTTCAACCATGACTAATTCCTTTAAAAAAACCTGCAATTCTAAATGATACAAGAAGCTGTACAATATAAAAAAATGAAAATGAAAATGACAAATATATCACTACATCTTTTGCAGTTGCACCTACTAAAAAAGAAAAAATCACTAAAACGACTAATATTGCTTGCGTATAAAAATTGACTTCTTGTTTTTCACCTATATAAAGCATTACACCTAAAGGTCCTGCAATAAACTGCAAAAATAACATTGGTGTAAGTATCTGTGCATAAACACCAGCTTCTTTCCATTCTTCTCCAAAAACAAATATGAAAATATCAACGGCATAATAACAAAAAAATATTGAAGGAATAACTATTAACATAAATAACTTCTTAAAAGTACTTAAAAATATCTCCCTAGCATGCCCAAACTGCTTATACTCTTTGGCTGCTTGCTCTTGAAATACTGACAAAACAGCTGATGACAAAACAGACACAGGAATACCTAAGATTCTTTGTGTCAAATAAAAGTATCCCGCGATAGTTGCACTAAACATAATGTTAAAAAACATATGAATAAGTTGATGAGAAGAGACATTGAACAATGAAGCAGGAATATCAATTTTAGGGAATTTTTTATATCGTTTTAAGAATACAAGCAATTGAATTTTACTAATATTTTTAAATACTATATTGTCTTCTTTAAACACTTTTAAAACTAAAAAAACAGTAGCAACAAATTGTCCTAATATCTGTCCTACAACAAGTCCAACACTAGAAAATCCACTTATTCCCATTACTAGGTTTGTACTTGACACGGTTCCACTTTGAAGGATTCTATTGTTTGCCAAAACTTTATATCTTTTTTTTCTATTTACCCAGTAATTTAAACTTTGATATACGCCATTGAGAAAGACAGCTAATGGTACAAAGTACAACCAAAAAGAGATTTCAGGATTTCCTAAAATTTTAGTAAGAGAACTATTAAAAAGTACAACAATAAACAATAATATTAAACTCGTAATTGTTGTGATAATAGAAGACAAAGCTAACACAACCTTAGCATCTTTATCTTTCTTAGGAAGCAATATAGCAAACTCATATCTGCCAGTCGCAATAACGGACAATATAGTTACAACCGCAATAAACAATGCAAATATACCAAAATTTTCTGGAGTATAAACCCGCGTAAGAATTGGCGTAATAGCTATTGGAATAGCTTGCGCAATTGTTGTCCCTGTCATCAAAGTAAGTACATTTTTACTGAATTCTGATTTTAATTTAAATATTTTTAACATTTATATAAATACTCAATTAATTCTTTTATAATATTTTCACTAGCTTTTCCACCACCATACAAATCTAATTTTGAATTTTCTACATTAAAATATGAGTGATTTTTATAAGTTTTTAGTATCTTCTCTTTATCAGCCCCAACCAAAGTATTAGCTCCACACTCTACAAGTTCTACCCACTCAGTCTCATCTCTTAGCGTTATGCACTGTTTTTCAAAGAAATATGCTTCTTTTTGAAGTCCACCACTATCTGTCATTATTAAACTACAATTATCTATTAGCCATACCATTTCAAGATAACCTACGGGATCTATTAAAGTTAAGTTTTTTATATTTATTTTCAAAGTTTCAACTATCTTTTTTGTTCTTGGGTGAAGTGGTAAAATTACTTGTTTTTCTTTTGCTATTTCATTTAATGCTTCAAAAATACTTTTTAATCTAATCTCATCATCTGTATTTTCAGCTCTATGTATTGTACAAAGTATAAAACTATTTTTTATCTCCATATTTGGTTTTACTGCTAGATTTTTATAAAATATCGCTCCATCTTGCATTACATCACCTGATTTTACTATTTTACAATCTAAATTTGCATAGCCTTCATTTTCAAGATTTCGGATTGCTGTATCCGTAGGACAAAATAAAATATCACTAACTCTATCTGTGAGTATTCTATTTACTTCTTCTGGCATTTTCATATTAAACGATCTTAAGCCTGCTTCTATATGTGCTAGTTTTATATGAAGTTTAGAAGCTACAATTGCACCCGCAAGTGTAGAGTTTGTATCTCCATATACCATGACCCAATCAGGCTTAACTTTTAGACAAACTTCTTCTATCTTTTCTATCATCTGTCCCGTCATAGCACCATGAGATTTTCCACCTATTCCTAAAAAATAGTTTGGCTTTGGTATTTTCATCTCATCAAAAAATATATCACTCATAGTCTCTATAATCATAAGTGTTGCTTGAGTAGCTTTTGTGCTTTTTAGTACGGTAGCTAGCATATACAGCCCTTTTTCTGTAAATACTTTTGGATTTGTTCTAGTCTTTGCAAACTTTGCGGTGGAAAATTTCCCCCGCAAATATTCAAACTCTTGATTGCTTACTTCATACATATATCCATTTGGAAACTTTTCTGGATTATTTTTTACAGCTTTGTTTATATCTCTAGTTTCAACTCCATAAATTTCAGCCACATCTTTATCTACAATTATTTTTTGTCCGTTTAATTCAACAATTAATTCTTTTATTTCTTCAATTTTTATGATATTCATTGTATCAATCCATTATAAACTTCAAATAATTTCTTTTCTTCAAATCCCCAATTGTACTTTTCTAAAACGGTATTTTTACCATTTTGCCCCATAAGTTGTGCTTCTTGTGGATGAGAAATAATATACTCTATTGCTTGGGCTATCTCTTTTGGTTCAAGTGGGTTTACGCAAATACCACAATTTGCATCATCAATTATTTCTTTCCAGAGTTTTATATCTGAAGATATTACAGGAAGTCCTGCTGCCATATATTCGAACATCTTTACTGGTAATGCATCTAAATAATTTATTATTGGATGAAGAGTTACAAGACCTGCTTTTGATTGACTCATCACATTTACAATGCCAACTCTATCTAAAAATCCAAGTTCATTTACATATTTCCAACCATCGTATGTTTTTACTTCCTCTTCTACATTCTTTTCACTAAATGCACCTACAAGATTAAGTTTTGTATTTGATGTAAACTCCATAGCTTTTACTATTTCTTTTATGCCTCTTATCTGTGCAATTCCACCGACATAACAAACTTCATCTTTTTTTTCATTCCAAGGTGTTTCGTTTGAAAGTTCTCCTAATATTGGGAAGTTATTTATATCTATACTATTTTTATTTATTTTTAGAAATTTATCTTTTATGTACGGTGTTGCGGTAACAATGTAATCAAACTTTGGCATGGCATATTTTTCATATAGCTCAAAAGTTTTTGATAATAATACTTTTGTAAATTTATTTAAATATGGTTTTCCAAGAAGCTGTTTTGGTAAATCTTCATGTGCATCAAATATCACAATTTTTCCAAGTTTTTTTAGTTTTAATCCAACAGGAATAAGTTCAGGGTCATGAAGATGATATATGTCACTGTTCAGACCAACTGCTTTTTCAAATATCTTTTTTACAGTGGTAGTCATACGAGATAATCGACCACCAGTTTTTACACCAACATCTACTATACTTACACTATTTTTAGTTTCATTACCTTTTCCATCTGCTACTATTAAACTAACTTTATAGTTTTCATTTGTAGATAAAGAGCTACACATTTTTAAAAAAATTCTTGTATCGTATCTGCCATGTGCTGATGTTAGATGAGTTATTTTAGTTTGCATTATTTATTTCCTAATAATTCTTGAATCTTTTCATATGATGGATAACTTATGAGTACACCTTTTAGTGCTCCTTGATATACAAACATACTTCCACATGCAACTGCATCCACATTAGCTAGTTCAAAAACTTCTTTTATATGATTTAAGTTTCCAGAACCACCAAGTGCTATGATAGGTACTTTAGTATTTGATTTTATTTCTTTTAAAAGTTCATAATCAAATCCTTGCATTACTCCATCATTATCACAAGAGTTTATCACTATTTCCCCTGCACCCAAAATTTCTACTTGCTTTACAAATTCAAGTGGATCAAGTTTTGTATTCTTTTTACCATTATTTATAAAAACTTTTTTCTTTCCCCAAAAGTCTTTTTTAATATCTATTGTTACAATTACTGATTGATTACCAAAGATACTTGCTGCATCTTTTATCAACAGAGGATTTAGGATAGATTGACAACTTATAGAAATTTTTTCAACTCCTAAGGAATATATTTTTTTCATTTGCTCTACTGTTTTTACTCCACCACCATAACAAAGGGGCATAAAACATTCACTTGCTATATCTTCTATCATTTTATAATTTGGCTCTTTATTTTGAACACTTGCATCTATATCTAAAAACATCAATTCATCAACTTCTTTTTCATTGAAAATTTTTATTGCATTTATAGGATCACCTATATAAGTTGGTTTTTTAAATCTTTCAGTTTTATAAAGTCCACCTTTGTGTAAAAGTAGACATGGAATTATTCTTTTTTGTAGCATTACATTTCTCCAAAATTTTTAAAAAGTTGCATACCAAATTTATGACTTTTTTCAGGATGAAACTGTACACCATATATATTATCTTTATAGATACTGCAAGTAAATTTTTTTCCATAAGTTGCTGTTGCTAAGATATTCTTTTCATCATTACAAACAACATGATATGAATGAACAAAATAAAACCTATTTTCTTCTAAATTATGATAAATATCTTTTATATTACTAGGGTTGGTTTTATTCCATCCCATGTGGGGAATAGATAAATTTTTATCCTCTAAATCAAATTTTACAGTTTGAGCATCTATCCAACCAAGACCTTTTTCTTTTCCTTCTTCACTTGAGTTAGTTAGAAGTTGCATACCAAGACAAATACCCAAGATTGGTTTTTTATTTTGTAATACTTCTTTTTCTAAAGTTTCGAAAAAAGCTGCCTTCTTTAGGCCATTAATTCCATGATCAAAAGAACCAACTCCAGGAAGAAGATATTTATCTGCTTTTTTTATTTCTTCTATATCTGATGTTATCACCGATTCAATGCCAACTTTTTTGAACATATTATAAATTGATTTTAAATTACCTATTCCATAATCAAGTATCGCTATCATTTTCTACCTTATGAATAATTTGATATTTTTCTACCAAGTAACTTTGATACAAGGTTTTGAATTCTTTTCATTTTTTTGTATTTATCAGTCATATTTGGAAAATCGCTATAATCATGTGATGGCAGTTGAAGTATTTCTTCAAATTCTTTATCACTAACTCCTAATTTTTTAGCTATATATTCTTTATCATCTTTAAGTTCTTTTTCATCATATAAAGGTTTTTCTAACTCTTTTTGTGCTTCATCTCTAGTCATTTGCCCTGCAACTATTAGACTTGCTAAATGTGGTTTTCTTTTATCATAACCAAACTTCATAGGTAACCAATAATTTTGATAAAATTTAGTAAATACAGATTCGCCATGTTTTCTAGCATACTCTTTATAACCTACTTTTTCTTTTAATTCTTCTAATGCTTCACTTTTAATATACGGCATGAAATTAAGTGGTCTTATAGTCTTCATTTTTTTAACAAAAGGATAATATAAATAAAGTTCATAAAAACCTATAGTCTTATAATTTTTAAGTTTTTTAGTACCAAATGCATTGTGAATAGCATGTAAATTATCAGCATCCATCGCACTCCATAACCAAGATTTTGGAAATATAGATTCAGTAGCTAAATTCCCTCCACTTATCACATAATTTACACCATGCTTTGTAGCAAAATGATAGAGTGAAGAGAAATATGCATGATCTTGAGGAACATCTTGATTTGCAATAGCTGATTTTAAATATGCTAATTGTAAATCTTTCATCTCTTCCCAATCTACAACAATAGTGTGTAAATCCCAACCACAATATTTTACAAGATTTTCAATATTTTGAACAGCAAGTTCACTATTCCATCCACCATCTACATGCACAACCAAAGGACGGATACCTTCTTCGTAAAGTTTAAGTGCAAGATATGAACTATCTACTCCACCACTAAGTCCCAAAATACAGTCATATTGTTTTGAAGCATTTTCTTTTTTCATTTTTGAATATATAGTTTCTAGTTTTTTTGTACCTTCTATATTTGGATACCATCTTTTTGACGTAACTTCATCAAATTCTATACAATGACTGCAAACTCCATTTTCATCAAAAGTTATTTCTGGGTCTGTTGTGTCCATTACACATTTTGTACACATTTGATAGTTTTTATTTTGCATCCAATATCCTTTTATATTCATTTATCATTTTTACCTCTTGTTTTTCCCATGAATTTTCTTCTGCACATTTTCTTGCGTTTAATTTCATTTGTTCTATGTCTAGCGTTAAAATTTTATCTATCGCCTGATTTATAGACTCAATAGTTTCTTCCTCTGCTATTATTCCAATATCATACTTTTGCACTAATTCTTTCATCTCTTTCATATTTGAGACTATCACAGGAAGTCCAGCCATAGAATATTCAAAAAGTTTATTTGGTAAACAATAATAGTAACTCAAGCAAGTATTTTCAATAAACGAAATCCCAATATCAGCAGAAGAAGTATAGTTTAAAACTACCTCAGGAGCAACGGCAGGATGAAAAAAAATATTGTTTGCTTTTTCACTTGACTTTTTTATATCCTCTTCAAACTCACCATAACCCATAAAGACTATTACTACTTTATCATCCACTCTTGATTTAAAACTTTCTAGTAGCAAATCAACGCCTCTCCCTTTTGAAAGCCCTCCTTGATAAAGTACTATTATAGATTCTTCTTTTATATCTAAATTTTTTCGAAATATATTTGTCTTTTTTAGCTCATTTAATTTGGGGGCATTTAGTATGACTTCCGGTCGGCTTATATTATAAGTATCTCTATACCAATCAGCTATATTTTCACTTACAACAAAAATCAAATCAGCTTTTTTAATAAGCATTTTTTCCAAAAATTTAGATATCTTTTTTCTAACCCTACCAGAACCATTGGTTTCTGTCTCTAATTCATGAGTATCATACACAAGTTTTGCACCATAAAAATATTTTAGTAGTATACCTAAAGGTAAAAGTGCAAGTGCATGGATATTTACTATTTTGATATTTTTCTTTCTATAAAAAAAAGTAACTCTATATATAAATTCTAAATATTTTAATATCTGTACTATAAAATTTTTGCTCAAATTTCTACTGCTGAGTTTAAATCTTTTTAATAATAAATTTTCACTATACTTGTATTCTTCTTCTAAATCATCTGCATATAAAGAAGCTATGTAAACTTTTGATGCAATATTATAATTTAAAATAGAATTTGTTTCTTTCAAAACTCTACTTTCGTTTCTCATCTCTGTGAGTGATATGTGAAGGTTATTCATTAATTTCCAAATTATTTTATTTTCTAAAGTCGTAATTTATACAAGTTTCATTAAAATTATGACTTGATTTTATATATTTTTTCCCAAATAGCCACATTATACATCTTCCATAACAACGA
Organism: Arcobacter caeni; assembly: GCF_003063245.1. GTDB lineage: Bacteria > Campylobacterota > Campylobacteria > Campylobacterales > Arcobacteraceae > Aliarcobacter > Aliarcobacter caeni. The sequence goes on from NZ_MUXE01000014.1 coordinate 27,346, forward strand.
TTTATTATTATATATTTCTTCATCTATATGTATGACTTTAGCTACTATAGTTGAAGTTTCTATAGCTTTTATCATTTCATCTTTATAGCCATCTATCCACATATCAGTAGGTGCTTCAAATCCAAACTTGTTAGTTCTCCAAACAATATTTTGAGGTAGTATTTTCTCAGCTACTTTTCTTAGAAGATATTTTAAAAAACCATCTTTAACTTTCAAGTCATCATTTAACGATAAAGCCCCTTGAACAAACTCATAATCAATAAATGGCAATCTCGACTCTACTGAATGTCTCATAGAATTTTTATCTTCATATCGTAGTAAATGAGGTAAGTTTCTTGACATAAGCTCTCTCTTTTGAAATTCCTTAAAGTTTTTAAAAACATATAGTTGCTCAAGTCTCGAAAAATCATATTTTACTTTCAAGATATCTTTTTTAAATAATCGTTTGAAATATAGCATTTTATTGCCTAGAAGTGCACTTATCATACTTTTTAAAATTTGTTTTTTAGATACTTTATAATTTTTAACTGTTTGAAACTCTTTATATAATTTTATCCACTTCAATTGTTTTAACAAAGTTGCAAAATATATAGCATAGTATGTTTCATATCCAAACATTGTTTCATCACCACCCTGACCATCAAGCATAACTGTGCATCCTATTTCTTTTGCTTTTTTCATTACAAAGTATTGCATAAAAATTGAAGGACCTCCGAAAGGTTCTTCTTGCGTATATATTACCTCTTCTATATTTTTTGTGATATCTTCAAGCTGTGGTTCTATTTCAATCATGTTCAAATTACAATGATTTGCAACTTCTCTAGCAAATTCGCTTTCGTCTGTTTTTTTCTCGACAGACTTAGCATGAATTGCTACAAACTTTTCATTCGTTTTTTCAAAATACTTTTTTGAAGCAATCGCAGCTATACTTGAGCTATCAAGTCCACCACTTAAACAAGTTCCAACTTTTACATCACTTCTTAGTCTTAAATCTATTGATCTATAGAGTTTATTTTCTAAAAACTCTATACTTCTCTCTTCATTTAAAGTATCTAATTTTTCATCAAATTTTATATCAAAATATCTTTTAATCTCAAAAGTATTGTCTTTTAAATTAAAAATTAGATTGTGCGATTGCTCAAGTTTAAAAATATTTTCAAAAAATGTTTCATTTGTGTGTTCTTCTAAGCCATAAAGTAAATATTCAACTAAGATATTTTCATTAACATATCTCTCTTCATAAAACTCCAAAAGTTGTTTTATCTCTGAACCAAACACAAACTTCCCATCAACTTCAGTATAATAAAATGGTTTTACACCAAATCTATCTCTACTACAAAAGATTATCTCTTTTTCTTTATCATAAATTGCAAATGCCCACATACCGTTAAATTTATTTACACACTCTTCACCCCAGAAGTCATAACTTGCAAGTATAACTTCTGTATCAGTGTGCGAAACAAATTTATATCCTTCTTTTAAAAGCTCTTCTTTTATCTCTAAGTAGTTATACACTTCACCATTATAAGTAATAGTATATTTTTCTAAATAGTGCATAGGCTGATGACCATCACTACTTAAATCTAAAATAGAAAGTCTTCTATGTCCAAAAGCAAAGTTTTTTTCAAAGAAAAACCCTTCATCATCGGGTCCTCGATGCGTTATTAAGTCATTTATATTCTGTATGCTTTCTTGAGTAACTGCTTGTTTTTTTTTATTGATTATTCCGCTTATTCCGCACATTGATTTAAATCCTTATAAACTTTTCCATATATTTTCTTTCTACTAACAAAAAACTAATGACAACTGAAATAACTAGCATATATATTATCTTCACACCAATTGTACCAAATGTAATTTCATCAAATTTATATACCATTGCATAAGCACTTATCAATACAGTAGCAAATGCTATAAGTATATTTTTTATTTTATATGGTATAGGATAATATTTATATGCTAATACGGCATACAATAAAAATCCTATTATTGCGCTCATTAAAGTTGCATATGCAGCACCACTTAAACCAAATACTGGTATCAAAGTATAGTTTAGTATTGTATTTAAAATTGCTGTACTTATTGTAATCATTGCTGTTAATTTTGTTTTTTTTGCGATACCAATACCAGGAGCAAAGATATACATATTAGAAAAAAATGTAGCCATCACGAGTAATGCTATCAAACTACTCGCCCCATAGAAGGCTTCAGTAGTAAATAGTACTAGCACTTCTTTAGAAAAAATAATACTAGCAGCAACTACAAACAAAGCAAATAAACAAAACATATTAAATATCTTTGAAACACTTTGAAGGGTTTCTGCTTCTTTGTAATATTTATAAACTAAAGGCATAAGTGAACTCTGAAAGCCTATCATTACAAGCGATGCAACTGCTGCAAATCTAAATGCAACCCCATAAATACCCAATTCATTTAATCCCAACAACTCTTTTATAGCTATCCTATCTATATACATTGCAATAAAAACTCCTACACCTGATAATACTAAAGGCGAAGAAAATACAAGCATCTCTTTTAGTTTCACAAAATCAAATATAAATTTATAATTACTCTTTGCATAGTAGATAGATTGAAGTGAACCTATCGTATTACCTAATATTTGAGCTATAAAAATACTTTCAACTTTTAGCTTCATAATAACTAATAAATATATAGCTACTGTAGCGACTACCATCACATTTACGATACTAACAATGACACTATCTTTTGGCTGAATTTGCCATCTCAACTGATTTTGAGTAAAGTAAAAAATTCCATTCGTAGCAATGGCAAGGGAAGCCCATATAAATATCATCTGATACTCTTTGCTATCTAATAACAATTGGCTCAAACTATCACTAAATGACCAAGAGATACAAAAATAAAAAAAATAAACTACAAAGGTAAACCAAAAGGCAGTAGAGGTATAAGAAACTTTATCTTCTTTATCATGTGCTTCTTGATAAAATCTAGCAATTGATTGGCTAATTTCCAAAGCAATAGTAAGATTAATGATAGCAGCAATAATCAAGAAAAAATCTATAACCCCATACTCAGAAGGAGATAAATACCTCGTATATATAGGCACTAAAAATATAGCTATCCCACGAGTAAACACTGTTCCTAGTGCATAAATAAAGCTATGTTTAAAAAAAATCTTTATCAATTTATCACACCATTTTCTTTTAAAACTTTGTTTATATATTCACTTGCCGCTTCATAAGTGTAATGTTTGTATGCAAACTCATAACCATTATCTGCATAATATTTTATTTTTTCAGGATTATCCAAAAGGTACTTCAAATTATCATACACTTCCCAGTATTTTGTAATCATCCAAGCATCTTTACTGTCTTGTGGTAGTCCTGTTTCTATACTAGGATCTGCTGACATCAGTACAGCACAATGGTTTGCCATAGCTTCAATGCCAAAGACACCAATTGCAAAAGCATAAAACTGATTTAGTACTATATGCGATGTTCTTAAATTCTCTAGTACTAGTTCATTTGATATGTCTTGGAGTTCAATATACTCAAAGTTATAACCTTCAATTTTTAATTTCTTTATTGCACTTCTAACTAATGGTGTTCCTTTATTAATAGGACTTGAAGGAGCATGCAAAATTTTGATTAATTCAATATTATTAAATTTATTATCATTTCTAAAAAATTTATTATTATCATAATAATACATCCAAGGTAATTGACTTCTTTTTAAATAAGACAGTTGATCAATATTTGAACCAAATATAACATCTGCATTATTATCCGCACTATGAGCAATTTGTTTTTTATCATTTTCATATGATTCATCAAATAAAAAATAATATGTTCCCCATACATCAATATCCATTTGTTTTCCATAATTTTGAAGAAGATAAGGAGACCTTATGTCATCTCCTACAAATAAGCAAACTAGTTTCTTTCTTTTTGCTTTTAAAAACTTAAATTCAAAATCTCTATTCAATAAGAAACCGGTATGCCATATATAAAAGAAATGTGTGTATTTATTTACAAGATAGGCTAATAATATAGGTCCATAAATAATTCTAATTAAATATGATAAATATTTATTTGAAAAATTCAGGGAATAATCATATTTTAATCTATAGTATGAGTGTAACCTAAACGAAACACTTACAGAGGGTTTAAGTATTCTTGATATTTGAAAAATTAAACCTGCAATTTCATCAGTACCAACAACCCATCCTTTCTTTGTTTTAACAAATGGTCTAAATAACCAAATACATAAATATAAAACAATTATTTGAATAAAAAAAAATATTTTTTTAATGATTATTTTTAATCGAGTTGTCAAAAACAAATCCTTCTTTTATTGTAATTAATCCATCAAAATCAAATACTTTAACTAACAGTAGCCCATCCAAACAATTAATTAAGAATTCTTTTTCACTAAACACTTCAACAATCTCTCCATATAATGAATCTTTATATTTTATACTTCTATCAAATATTTGAGATTCCCATATTACCAACTTTTTATTGTTTATATAACTATAAGCACCAGGATATGGTTGAGTTAAAGCACGTATAAAATTAAAGATTGTATCAACATTCCATTCTGTCCATAAAATTTCACCATCTTCTTTAGTTCTTTTTGGATAATATTTTGGTTTTCCATTTTGCGTCCAAACATTTATATTTCCAATCAATAATTTTGGAATTGATCTCAACAACATTCTTTTAGTTACTATAGAATTTTTATAATATAAAGTTTTTATTGTATCGAACTCATTTATATCAAATTGTTCATAATCAAATACATCTCCATCGTCTGCACCTGCTTTCATTAAAAACAAATGCATAATAAATCTTTTACGACCTTCAATTAATGACCAATTTAATGGTGAACGACCTCTTCCATAAGGTAAAAAATTTGCACTTCCATGAACTCCTATAGCCCCTATAGAAAAAGTATCTAAAATAGTTTTGGGGATTAACCTCTGCCATCCCCCTTGAATAATTAAATCAAATTTATGTTTCTTGAAAAAATTGTAATCTTCTTCATCTTTTAGGTTAAATGATTTAGGGTAATATACAGGTATATTGTAATTTTGTGCTATTATAGAAAAATCATAATATCCTGAAATTTCATGTTCTATTGCTTGTTCTAAATTTAATATAACAAAATATTCAATAGTAATATTATTATCCAAAAGATATTCAATTATATCCTTTCCTGCTTCATGACAACCTACCATGCATATTTTTTTATTTTCCATTAAATAGTCCTGATAAGCTCAAATGATACATTTCATCTCTCATTCTATTTTTAGAAATTGATTTCAAAACACGGTAACGATTTTCCACTTCAGCATTAACCCACCATTCTGGATGAACTAACAATTGTACTTTATCAAACTCACCATCTAAAAGTTTTTTTATGGGTTTGCTCCATTTACAATTACTGTCAGCAATATATTCATATGTATCAAAAATTTCTTTGCTATAAACTTGAGGTAAATTAGCAATATATTTATTTTCACTTCTAATTAAACTTGCATAAGGTTGATGAAAAGAAATAGCAGTAAGCTTTTTTTGAATTGTATTTTCTAAAATTTTAATTTCAAAAGAAACAGCTTTTTCAAAATCTTTTTCATGAATTTCAGTTGGATCAAAATGTAAGGCAATATCATGTCCTAATTCTATTATTTTAAATAAATTTTTTTGATTTTCAATTGACAAAGCATTATAAAATGGACTTTTAATCCAAATAAAATATGTTGATTTTATATTAAATTCAGCTTCTATTTTTGCTAATTCTAACGCATCATATAATGAAACATCAATATCATGTCTTATAAGTAAAGATTTTTTGTTATTATTACAATATACATCTCCATAGTCAGTTATTGTATAATTATTTTGAATATTTTTTAGTAATACTTTATAAAATTCAAGATCAAATAATTCCATAATTATAATTTCTCCAATTCTTTATTTGAAAAAAGTTCTTCCCAAACTATAATTTTTGTTTGATTTGGCAAATTATTTATTATATTATCCCTAATTATTTTCCCGAATGAATGTGAAAAAATCAAGACAATATCAGTTGGTTCTTTTATTAAATCTACTTTATTTTCTATTTTTATATCAAAACCTGCATAAAATTTATTTTTTATTTCAGGATTATCATCAAAAAATCTTAATTTTTTAATCTCAATTTTTGAAGTGAATAAAATATTTAAAAATCTTGATGGTACATATACTCCTAATGATAAATCATCTTCTACTATTTTATTTAAAAAACTTTTCAATGAATCTAATTTTTCTTTAGACTTAACAAAAAAATCATTAGATTCTTTATATGCTATTTTATAATCTTCTTCTGATAATTCCAATTTCTGCTCTATTGATATACTTCTGTACAATAACCCACCATAAGAAGATTTACTTTTGTTACATATTCTATATCCACTTTTGATTATTAAATTATTCAAAGATTTATTTGTAAAATAGCTATAATGCTCATGAAATAACATACTAATATCACCACTTAAAATAAATGGTTCTACATCTGGTACAGAAAGTATAATTAATCCATCAGAATTTAAATATTTAGATAATAAATTTAAAAAAGATGAAGGATTTTCAAAATGTTCCAAAACAATCGACATAATAATTACATCAAACTTACCTTTTATATGATTGGTAGGAAAAAAATCATGTATAACATTAACATTATATTTTTCTTTAGCTTTTAAACAATGAGCACCAGGCTCAACTCCAATAACATTGTGACAATAATTTTTAATTTGAGATAATAACAAACCTGTACCACTACCAATCTCTAAAATATTCATATCTTTTAACAGATTTCTCTCTATTGAATCTAAAAAAAACTCTATAAAATCATTAGCATACTTTATATTTTCACTATCATCAGTTATAACTCCACCAACGATAGAACCTTGTCGATATGCTTTTTCTAAATTTATTTTTACCATATCATTAGGTTTTTGTTTTAATAAGCCAATTACATCATCAATTTGTAATTCAAAAGGTAAACTGTTTGGAATACCTTTATCATTAAAAGGTGAATATAACTCTTTATAAATAAAAGGTAATGTATCAATATCTTTTTTAAATATTTTATTCATTTATTTTTACCTCAACAAGTCCTCTTGATACATAACCTTTTTTATATTCGAAACTTTTTTTAATCTCTTCATTTAAAATATGTTTTCTTATTAAAATTTCAGGTTCGTTATATCCCATTAAAGCTCTTATTGATGTGGTTCCTGAAAATCTAGGATTTATTTCAAAAATATATACTTTTTTATTATAATATCTACATTGTACATTTATAGCTGCACTGGCACCTAGCTTTTTTATAACTTTTTCACAAATTGATGTTATGTCTGGAAACTTATCTACAAATCCTTCTGATATACCACTGCTAATTACCAGATTCTTTCCTAGTTGCTCATTACCTGTTCGATTTTTTATTCTTATTCGATTGTTTAGTGCTGTTTCTATGGACTTATGAATTGCAATTGAATTTATAAATTCACCATCCATACTATTTAAAATGCCAACTGTATATTCAGAATCTGGAGTACCAACATACTCTTGAACAATAAATTCATTATACATGTTTAATAAGTATGTAGAAAAAAGCTTCACTTCATCATAAGTTTGTGCAATCATAATATCTTTTGAACCTCCAGCACCAATAGAAGGCTTGATTACAGCAGGGATAAATTTTATTTTTTCAATATCCTTAATTGATTGAATTGTTATACTTTGCGGAAAATCAAAACCATTATCTCTCAAAAAATTCATTGTTTTAGTTTTATCTGTACAAATATCTATCACTTCATCAGAATTGATTGGTAGTAAGATATCTTTATCTTCAAATATATTACGATGTTTGCTTAAAACAGTTAATTCGGCTTCTGAACCTGGAAATAAAACTTTTATAGTGTGTTTTTCACATAATTCTAATATCTTATCAATATAATTTTCACTATTGGCAAAAGGAACGATATAACCAAAGTCTCCTTCTCTTAAGCCTTTACTATTTTTGTTTATATCGGTTGTGATAATGTTCAAATTTAAAGTACTTAGTTTCAATGCTTTGATTATTTGTTCACCAACTCCACCACCACTTGCACCAGTAACCATTACATTTATTTTATTCACTTTCTCTCCCTTTTTAAGATATCTATTACTTTTTTATCATAAAATTTCAACTCTAATTCTTGACAATATTTTTCATATTTTACTTTGATTTTTTTGATAGTAACATCTTGAGTATTTGTATCGACTACAATATAAGATGATTGTTTTGTATAGTCTCTAGGTTGACCAATTGATCCAGGATTTAAAACACAACATCCATAATTATATTGAACTAATGGAATATGAGTATGACCAAAAACATAATAATCATATTTTTTAAATAGATCTTTGTCAATAGATTCTGTATTATATATATGATTTTCACTACTTTCTACATCTCCATGCACCATCAAAAATCTTTTTTTATCAATAACTATATCTAGTATTTCAGACCATTTATTTATAAAATCTTTATTTTCATCTGTAATTTTTTGCTTATTTATTTCTACTAAATATATATTCTCAAGTTTTTTATCGTAATTTATTTCATCTAAAAAATATTTTTCATGGTTGCCTTTAATACAATGAGCATTTATATTTCTTAACCAGTCTAGTACATAATTAGGATTATCATAATATCCGATAGCATCACCAAGAAAAAATATCATATCAGCTTTTTCATCTTCAATTTGTTTTTGTACTGTAGATAAATAATTACTATTTGAATGTATATCAGATATAAAAACTAATTTCATTTATTTTTTCTTTTCCATTCAATATAACTAATAAGTTCTTCTTTAAAAGTCAATGGGTTTTTATACTGTAGTTCATTTTTAACTCTATGTAAAGAAAAATTACATACTTTTGTATTTTCCAAGGGGTCTTCTTTTTCTTGAGTAATTATTTTTGAGTTTGAGTTTGTAATATAGACAACTAATTTAGCTAAATCTATCATGCTTATGTTTTTATCATTTACCAATTCATAAACACCATTTACTTTTTCTTCTACGCATTTTTGAATACATTGATTTATACTTTCAACAGATACAAAATTTTGTTCTCTTTTTCCGCTTCCATAGACATTTATATCTTGATTAGCTAATGCTAAATCTATGAATCTATTAAGTACATTAATTTTTTTATTAAATTTTCCAAAAGGTGAAGAAATTCTTATACTTGCAGTTTCTATTCCTCTATCTTCCATTATTGAACATATATGCTCTCCAGTAATTTTAGAAAGAGTGTAATAATCTTTGATATCATATTGTTTTGTATTTACCATGGAACCAAAACTACTTAAATAAATAAATTTATTTATATTATTCTTAATTGCAAATTCTGACAAATTATTCATCATTTTAGTATTATCTATAAATAAATCGATATTTGCTTCATAAAATGAATTTGGAATAATTGACGCTAAATGAATAATAATATCAACTGAGATATCTTTTAATATTTTTTCAACATCAACATATAAATTTTCAAACTTATAATAGTTTTTATTTGTAGTATTTGAAGTTGTTCCAAATAGCAAGTTATACCCAGAACATTTGAAATTTTCAACTAAATACTTACCAATAAATCCATTTGTTCCCGTGATTAATATGTTTTTCATTAATATTCTTTAATCTTCTTTACTATATACGCAACATCTACACCATCATAACAAGGAAAAGTTATAGTATTTTCTTCTAAAAACATAGCATTTGATTGCACATCGTAGTATTTATTTTTATAGTATGTTGTACCACTTAAACAGTATGTGCCTATGGTAGTTTCTACTTCTTTTTCTTTTAGGTATTTTACAAGTTCATCTCTTTTTATATTTGTAGGTACTTTAAATACTAACGACTGTACATTATAAACTATATCTTTTGAGAGTTTTTGTACTTCAAAACCTAATGGCTCTAGAGCTTTGATATATTCATCTCTTATCTTACTTCTAGAGCTTACTATAGTGTCTAACTTTTGAAGCTGTTTTATACCCATCACACATTGAAGCTCTGGTACTCTGTAGTTGTAGCCATAATCCACAAAGTCAAACTTACCATCAGTCACTTTTGCACCATGGTTTAGTTTGATTTCAAAAAACTCTACATATTTTTCATCATTGAAAGTGATAGCTCCACCCTCACCTGTTGTAAGTAGCTTTCTAGGATGAAAACTAAAGCATGTTATATCTGCTATATTTCCACATCTCACACCAAACTCACTACTTCCTATAGCACATGCTCCATCTTCTATGAGAGGAATATTGTATTTAGTACATATCTTTTTTATGTCGTGAATACCACTTGGATTTCCTAGCGCATCTACAAATATAACTGCTTTTGTTTTTGGTGTTATTTTAGATTCTAATTGTTCTGGTAACATATTGAAAGTATCTAAGCTAACATCTGCAAATATTGGAATAGCACCTAAATCTTCTACCACATTTGCCGTTGCTGGAAAAGAAAAATCTGATACAATGACTTCATCCCCAGCTTTTATATCAAGAACTTTAAGGGACATAGTAAGAGCAGTAGTTGCAGATGTAGTCAAATAAGCATACTTTGCACCTGTATAGCTTTTTATCTCTTCTCTAAACTCTTCTACATATTTACCTTTTGTAAACCAGCCACTTTCAAAAACTTCTTTAAATTCTTTTTGAACTTCTTCAAAAGATATATATGGTTTTATTAATTTTATCATTTTATATTTTCCTTATACCATTTAATTGTTTCTTGTAGTCCATCTTCAAAAGAAGTTAGCTGATAATCTATCATTGATTTTACTTTTGCATTGCTCGCATTGTGACATTCTACATCTGCACCACGAGCTGGTTTATTAAGTATCTCACCTTTGTATTCCATAAGATTAGCTATTTTATAAATCATATCCTTCATACTTATTTGTCCATCAGTAGAGATATTTACACTATCTGCTTTTTGCATAAGTGAATAAAGTTTTATAATTGCATCAACCGTATCTAGTACATAGATAAAATCTCTACTTTGTAGTCCAGAACCATGTATTTCTGGGCTAATCCCTTTTAAAATTCTAAATGCTGTAATAGGAATAATTCCTGCTAAATATCCCTTATAATTTTGTCTTGGTCCATAGTTGTTAAATGGTCTTACTATAAAAGCATCCAAATCAAACATATTTACCCAACTATGAACTGCAATATCAGCAGCTGCTTTTCCTGCTGCATAAGTTGTAGTTGGTTTAATAGGATGTTTTTCATCCATAGGTTCATACTCTGCAGTACCATATACTTCTGACGTAGAAAAATGAACAAGAGTTTTAAAATGCCCTTTTCGTTGATGTTCTAAAATATTCATAATACCATTTACATTAGTATCAAATGCATTTTTAGGATTCACAAAAGAGTAGTTTAGAGCTTTTGTTGCACAATTAAATACTATATCAATATCATGTCTTTCAAATATATAATCAAGTGATGAAGTAATCTCTATATCATCTTTATAAAATATTGCACCCTTTGAAATAGCATCTTTAAGATTTTCTTCACTTCCTACGAAAAGATTATCTACTACAATAACCTCTTTTGCACCTTCAATTAAAAGTCTATCTACAAGATGACTCCCTATAAATCCAGCTCCACCAGTAACTAATATAACACTATTTTTTATTTCGGGTCTTTTTTGCATTTTTTCCTACTTATTCATTTTTTCATCAGCAGATTCTAGTATCTTTTGAAGTCTTATAGCTTGAGTTGGGTTAGAGATAGATTGTTTATTTTCTAAAATACATTCTCTAAAATGGTTAATACTATTATACAAAGCATCTTCTTGTTTGATATAAGGTATCCAAACATCTCCATCCCTTGTTTTTACAACATAGTCATCATACTCTATATCGTCTCCCGATACTACATTCACACCTTTATCATAAACCATAAGTTTTTCAGCTGTTTTCATATCATCGAAAACTACCATTTTTTTATTACCTGCAACTATAAGCTTTCTCTCTTTAAGTGGAGAAATCCAACTAGACTGAATATGTGAAATAAACCCCTCATATCTAAGAGTCAAAAAACATAAACTTTCTTTTGGATTATAATATTTTTCACCAACAGAGTTTATATAAAATGGCTCTTTACCATCCATAAGACAATCAATGATAGCAAGATCATGAACTGCTAAATCCCACATAGCACTTACATCTTTTTTTATTTGTCCAAGGTTCATTCTCATAGCATCTATAAAAAGTATGTCTCCTAACTCTTCATTTTGTATAAGTTCTTTTATTTTTCTAATTACTGGGTGAAATATCATAATATGATCAACATGAATGATAAGATTTAACTCTTGTGCTAACTCTTGTAGTTCTTCAGCTTCTTTTACTGTCGATGTAAATGGTTTTTCTACATATACATGTTTTCCGGCAAATAGTGCTTCTTTTACAAGATTGTAATGTCCACTTGTCTCAACCGCAACTGCAATAGCTTGAATATCTTTATTTTGAAGAAGTTTTTTATAATCAGACTCATAAGTAGTTTGCTCAATATATACACTTCTTGCTTTTTCAAGTCTATCCTCTTTATAGTCACAAATTGAATATAAATTTAACTCTTTATTAGCATGAATATTTTTAGCTACATTTGGTCCCCAGTATCCAAAACCAATGAGCCCTATATTAATCATTTGGATTTCCTTCTATCTTGTTACCCATTTTGTCAACATAGCTATAATGCTTTGCAGGATTTCCCTTAACTAAACTATAAGCTTCCACATCTTTGGTCACAACACTTCCCGCAGCAACCATACAATATTCTCCAAGTGTTATACCACATACTATTGTTGCATTAGCACCAATACTTACCCCTTTTTTAACAAAAGTCGGTGTTATCTTCCATTCTGTATCAAATGCTCTTGGAACTTTATCATTTGTAAAACAAGCATTTGGACCTACAAATACTTCATCTCCTATAGTTACCCCATGATATATTGAAACACTATTCTGAATTTTGCAGTTATTTCCAATTTTGACTTCAGCATCTATATATGTATCTTTTGAAATGATACAGTTTGTTCCTATATTACTTTTTTCTCTTATTTGAGAATTTATCCAAATTTTTGTTCCATCACCTATTTTTGCTTCTGCTGACACATTTGCTGAGGGATGAATATAAATATTAGCCATTTACAATCTCGATAACATAGTCTTGTTCATCATCTTTTAAAAATGCAGACATAGGTAAAGCCATAATATCTAATGATACTTTTTCGGTAATAGGAAAATCACCATTTTTATATCCAAGATAAGTAAATACCTCTTGAAGATGTAGAGGCAATGGGTAATAAATAGCAGTTGGAACACCTTTATCATTACATTTTTTAATCATTTCATCTCTATTTGACACTTTTATACAGTACTGTGCCCATGCTGAAACTAAATTATTTTCCACAAAAGGTACAATTACATTTTTTAGATTTTGAGAATATTTTTGTGCAATTTTTTGTCTTTTATCTAATTCTTCTTTAAAATATTTTAATTTAACATTTAAAACACCTGCTTGAATTGTATCAATTCTTCCATTCATCCCAATATGACTATGAAAATATTTAGAAGATTGACCATGATTTAAAATTACTCTCATTTTTTTAGCTAATTCATCATCATTTGTAAATATTGCTCCACCATCTCCATAACATCCAAGAGGTTTTGCCGGGAAAAATGAAGTTGTAGCAATATCTGATAAATTACAAGATTTTTTATTTTTATATGTTGCTCCAAAACTTTGAGCAGCATCTTCTATAACTTTGAGATTATACTTTTTAGCTATTTTATTAATAGCATCCATGTCAGAAGTTTGACCAAAAATCGATACAGGCATAATAGCTTTTGTTTTTGAAGTAATTTTTTCTTCTATTTTAGTTGGATCTAAATTGTAAGTTTTTTCATCAATATCTACAAATACAGGAGTAGCACCAACAAATGCTATCATTTCAGCTGTTGCTATAAAAGTAAATGGAGAAGTAATTACTTCATCTCCAGCTTTTATATCAAATGCCATTAAAGCTAATAAAAGAGCATCTGTTCCACTACTACAAGCTATAGAATGTTTACATCCAACAAATTTTGATAAATTTTCTTCTAGTTCCGCTACTTTTGAACCCATTATATAAGAAGAAGTATTCAAAACATCATGTATTTGCTCATCTATTTCTTGTTTATAAGCTTGGTATTGAGCTTGTAAATCTATAAAGTTTATTTTCATTATTTTCCTTCTATTAAAATTAAATTATCGTTTTCTATTTTATATTTACTATTATCAAAACTATCTATTGCAATATCATTTTCATCAAACTTTAGTGTATTTCCAGCTTTTGATACCCAACCTATTTGCCGTGCAGGAACTCCAACCATAAGTGAGTATGGTTTCACATCTTTATTTACTACTGTTCCACTTCCAATAAGTGCATATTCTCCAATAGTAACTCCACATACTATAGTTGCATTTGCTCCAATAGAACAACCTTTTTTAAGAAGTGTTTGTTTAAACTCTTCTCTTCGTACTATAAAAGCTCTTGGATTTGTAACATTTGTAAAAACCATAGAAGGACCTAAAAAAACATCATCTTCTACAACAACACCTTCATAAATAGAAATATTGTTTTGAACCTTAACACCATTACCAATAGTTACCTTTGGTCCAACTACACAGTTTTGTCCAAATGAACAGTTTGTTCCTATGTTTGAACCTGATAATATATGCGAAAAATGCCAAACCTTAGTATTATCACCTATCTTAACATTATCATCTACAAATGAAGATTCATGTGCAAAAAAAGTAGCCATTAAACTAGTACCTTTTTACAAAATGGATGATATTCTCCTTGAAGACCAAGAGGAGTGAGTTTTCTGATAACTGAAACAATATTTATAGAGTTTCTAGCTTCGTCTAAACCAAATCCACCACCATTTAAAATATGTTCATAAGATCTAGTATGTAAGTCTGTGAATCCTTCTGAGAACTCAAATTCTTCACCATCAACAGTGATACTTCTATAAGTTGTTTTTCCACTAGCTCTTATATTTTCGGGAATATAGTCGTAGTTTACAGATAAAAACCATCTTACATTTGCATTTTTCAATTTCATAAATCCAGCATTTGCATCTGGATGTTTTAAATGAACTAGATTTTCTTCAATAGGTCCAAATATCCAAGAAAGCATATCAAAGAAGTGAACTCCAATATTTGACGCAATTCCACCACTTTTTGCTTCATCACCTTTCCATGATACAAAGTACCATTTCCCTCTTGAAGTTAAGTATGTAAGATCTATATCATATACTTTAGAAGGATTTTGTTCTAACTCTTTTGCTATTTTATTTTTAAGAGCAATAATTGAATCATGAAGTCTTAGTTGTAAAATATTATAAACTTTTTTACCAGTTTCTTCTTCTATAACTTTTAATTGGTCAATATTATGTGGATTTAAAACTAAAGGTTTTTCACAAATAGCATGAGCACCATTTTTAAGTGCAAACCTAATATGAGAATCATGTAAATAGTTTGGAGTTGTAATTCCAATATATTCTATTTTTTTATTTCCATCTCGATGCCATTTATCAACAAACCTATCAAATCTTTCAAATTCTGTAAAAAAATGAGCTTGAGGGAAATTACTATCCATAATTCCAATTCCATCATATGGATCAAGAGCAGCAACTAAATCATTTCCTGTATCTTTTATAGCTTTCATATGTCGTGGAGCTATGTATCCTGAAGCACCTATTAGTGCGAAGTTTTTTTTATTTGGCATTTTATAATCTCCATGAAGGATTTTTAACAATCCCTTTAATATCTATTATCGTTTCATTACCTTCAGAAATGTTTCTATAATCTTCTTGCGTTAATTTTATAAATTGATGATGTGCAACTGCAACGATTATAGAATCATATTTTTTATTTCCTTCAAAAGGATTTGTTTCCATTAGTTTATGAGTAAAGTGAGTTCTTTCTTCTGTTAAATCAACCCAAGGATCATATATATCTACATTTACTCCATATTCATTTAACTCATCAACTATATCTGTTACTTTTGTATTTCTTAAATCAGGACAATCTTCTTTAAAAGTTACTCCTAAAACTAAGATATTTGAATCTTTTATTTTCTTATTATTTTTTATCATTAATTTGATTGTTTTTTCAGCAATATATTTACCCATTCCATTATTTATTTGTCTAGCACCGAGTATTAGGTTTGGTTTATATCCTAGTTCTTCTGCTTTAAAAGTAAGGTAATATGGATCAACACCTATACAATGTCCACCTACAAGTCCTGGCTTTAGCTTAATAAAGTTCCATTTAGTTGCAGCTGCTTCTATCACATCATTTGTATCTATATTCATGGTATCAAAAATTAATGCTAATTCATTTATAAGTGCAATATTTACATCTCTTTGAGTATTTTCAATTACTTTTGCAGCTTCTGCTACTTTTATTGAGCTTGCTTTATAAGTTCCAGCTATTATAATTGACTTATATAGATCATCAACAACTATTGCAATTTCAGCAGTTGAACCCGATGTTATTTTAAGAATTTTTGTAACTGTATGTTCTTTATCACCTGGATTAATTCTTTCAGGACTATATCCACAGAAAAAATCTTTATTAAAAATCATTCCAGAAACTTTTTCTAATTCAGGTACACAAACTTCTTCTGTAACACCTGGATAAACAGTAGATTCATAAATTACAATATCATCTTTTTTAAGTACTTTTCCAATTGTTTGAGAAGATTTTATTAAAGGAGTTAAATCTGGTCTATTTGAGCTATCAATTGGAGTAGGAACTGTAACAATATAGATATTACAATCTTTTATATCATCACTAGAAGTTGTATAAATCATTCCATTTTTTATAGATTCATTTACTTCTTCAGCTGTTAATTCCAAAGTTCTATCAAAACCACTACTTAATTCATCAATTCTTGGTTTATTTATATCAAAACCTACTACTTGATATTTCTTACTAAAAGCATGTGCTAGAGGAAGTCCTACATATCCTAGTCCGATTATGCATATTTTTTTCATATATTACCTTTGTTATTTTTGTATTGATTAAGTTCTAGTTGTAGTTCTTCATACTCAGCTTTTTTTCTAGCTATAAATTTTTCAGTTAAAAGTATTTTTTCTTTTATACCTTTTTGTGTTAAAAGATATTTATAATTTTTTTTATTTTCTGATGTTGCAAAATTTTGAGCTTTTATATAACCCTTTTCTATCAAGGCATTTAAAATATAGTTTATTTTTCCCACAGAAAAACCTAACTCAATTGCAAGTGTAGTTTGTGATTTGATAGATTCAGATTTTCTAAGTACTGCTAATGTTAGTTCATCATTATACAAATATACTTCTCCTGTGATTTTCAAGTTTTGAATTTTAGCTTTTTTAAGTTTAATATTTTATTATTTTAATTAATAAAGTATTATGATAAATAAAATTATTAGTATTCTTTAGTTAAACTTGCGCTCTTTAAAAAATATTAAAAAGAAAAAACCATAAAATAATAAGGCTGGAATCAAATTTGCAAAATAAAGAATACTCAGAAGATGAGATTGATTTAAGAGAATTGTTTCAAACTATTTGGAATAGTAAAAAGTTTATTGTTATTTTTACATTTTTAATAACTCTATTATCTGTTATTTATGTTTTTTAAAAAAATCCAGTTCCAATATATAAAGGAAAAGTATTTGTCGAAATAGGTCAAATCCAAAGTCAAAATTTTGGTGAAAAGATTTTAGATACTCCTGCTAATTTAGCAGCAATTTTAAAATTAGAATTCAATATTAATACTTCAATACCAAAAGGTACAAATAGTTTATTGGAAATAAGTTCAAATAATATTAATAATGAAACAATAAAAAATGATTTACAAAAGTCAGTAGAATTTATATTAAATAGACATAAAGAAAAAGCAAATTTTTATGAAAATACAATCATGTCAAAACAAATCGGAGATATTGTAATAAATAATACACCTATTAATACTCTTAAAAAATCACTAATCGTAATTGTTGCTTTTGTAACTGGATTTATCTTGTCAATATTCTTAGTATTTTTTATGCAATTTATTTCAAGTATGAAAAAAACTCATCTTTAAATTTTTCTCTATTTTACTTATACTCTCTTCATTTATTTCAAGCTCATTAGCCCTATTTCTAAATGTAGAAAAAATCTCAATGGTTTGTTCAATAATCTCTTTTACAATATTCTCTTTTAATGAGTGTAGTTTTGCAATATCTAACAAATCTTTTTTTGTAAAATCATTTGTTTTACCTCTTAGAGATAATTGATGATTTTTAGTATAACCTGTTCCATTTGCATATGTTATATCATAAGCAGGACTTAAACTCCAAATTCCTTTTTCATCCATAAGAAATGCAAAGTTTTTTGCATGGTCATCTTGATTTCTTCCTATTATATTAAAAACCATTCTTCTATAAAGTTCATATAAATCTTGTTGATTTCCTGTTAAATATCTAGTTAATCTAAAAAGTTCATCATAAGAATAATGCATTGGAATATTAAAATTACAGTGAGTAAGTCCAGCAACACTATGAAGATGTTTAGCTTTACCAGTTACTCTATCAAATCGTTTAATTAAATAGTGAGTTAAATTTCCATGTTCTAATAATTCAATATTAGGAACTTCAATTTTTGCTTCTTTTGCCATATTCATGTACAAATATTCAAGTTTTGTGTAATCTTGGCTTTTTTGATTATCATTTAAAAAATCAAACTTTATTAGATAATGTTCAAATCCAATAGGTAATTCTTTTTTTATACCACTTATTATCTCTTTTGAATTGGGGTTATATCCTATAATCGCTTTTGCACGAGCGCCTCCAGCACTTGCAGCACTATCCATGAAAGTAAGCATTTCATCTACAACTTCAATTGCATCACCACTTATGATTTTTTTTGCATTTTCATAAAAACTATTTAGTTCGATTAATTCTTGTTGTTTATGCTTATCAAGTTTATGGATTGAGGGTTTATAAGAGATTGCACCTATACTTTTATCACCTACAAACATAAGTTTTTGAACAACATTTAATTCATAAGATGGAATATTTTTTGATTCAAAATATCTTTCAATTACTTTTGTTCCAAATTTATCTGGCAAACTATCATGAAAAACTCCAGCTAAGCTTTCAAAATAGTGTTCATCATTGTTTGTATAAACACCTTCAAGAGACAAAGGAAGTTTTAAGGGTGAAATTTCTAAGTTAGAGTTTTTAAACTCTTTATCATATTCAAAATACACTCTTGCATCTTTTAATAAAATAGTTCCGATCTTTTTATCATAGATAAAAGCTTCAACTTCATATTGGCTCATTTAATTATCCTTTTTGGAAGTTTAGATTCATTTTTTATTTCTTCTAAACTTTTTATCTCTCTTTGTTTTAATAAGCCTTTTAAATTATCAAAAAGTCGTAAGGCAATAAGAAGTTTCAGTATATTTTCAAGAGAAGCTCTTTTTTTATAAACAAAATCTTTATAAGTTGGGAATGGAATATCAGCTTTTAAAGCTAACTCTTTTTGTTGAAGCTTTTGGACTTTTCTTTCATTCTCAATAAGTTCAATGGTTTTTTCTATTAATTCAATTGGAGTTGATAGTTCTAACATTTTAAACCTTTAGATATGTTATTACATATTTTATATATCTAATAATATCATAAAGTATGTAGTTTTATATATTAATTAAACTTTCACCTTCTAAAACAGATATTACATATTCAATAATTTCATCATTTATATAAAGTAGGGATTTTTGTAGTTTTTTATAAATTATAATATCTGTAAACAAATCAAATGAAGTTTCAAAGCACCTATAAATAGGGCTTTGAGAATAATTATAGTTAATTGTAGTTAGATTAAATCGTAATCTCTTTAATATCAGCAATCTTTCTAAATCCTTGATAAACTAATCCAATTAAATTTTTTCTATTTGTTTTGATTTTTTCATTTTCATGATTTACAAATACATTATCAAAAAAGCCATCAAGTTGTGGTTTTAGTGCAAATAATGCTTCTAATTCTTCATCATAAGTTTCATATGATTTGAAACTTACTTCATTGTATTTTGTATATAACTCTTTTTCTTCATCATTTTCAAATAAATCTTCATCTATTGCAAGTTTTTTATTTACATCAACATCTTTTATAATATTTGCAACTCTTTTAAAAGTAGTAACATATTCTTTGAAATTATCACTTTGAACTATGGGGTTTAAGGCACATATTTTTTGAGATATTTTATAAACATCTGTTTCACTACTTGCAAGTACGGCTTTTAATACTGTTGGATTTACTTCAAAAATTTTAAATAATCTTTCATTAAAGAATTCAACTAAAGCTTTTTTGTCTAAGTTTTTGTAGTTTACTGATAATTCATCAATTATTTTAGATAAATCCAATGATAATTTATGTTCCATTGCAATTTTGACGATTCCAGCTGCTGCTCGTCTTAGTGCAAATGGGTCTTTTGAACCTGTTGGAATTTTACCAACACTAAATAATCCCATTAAACTATCTAATTTATTAGCCAATGCAACGATTGAAGAAAATACATTTGATGGAAGTTCTGAATCTTCACCATCTGGTAAATATTGCTCTTTTAAAGCTGTGTAAACCAGTTCATCTTCTCCTGCAATTTTTGCATAGTAATAACCCATAAGTCCTTGCAGTTCTGTAAATTCATAAACCATTTCTGACATTAAATCTGCTTTTGAAAGCATTACAGCTTTTTGTAAAAGTTCTTTCTCTTTTTCTTTAAGTACAAAAATATCTGCTAAATAAGAAGCAATTTTTGCCTCTCTTTCGCATTTTTTGTACATTGAACCCAGACCCTCAACAAATACTAATTTTTTAAGTCTTTCATTTGATAAACCGTTTTTAATATCATTTTTGTAAAAAAACATCGCATCAGCTAATCTTGGTCTTAAAACTTTTTCATTTCCAGCGATTATATATCCAAAATCATCAGTTTTTGCATTTGAAACAACGATGAAATTATTTGTTAAATTTCCATCTTTATAAACTGCAAAATATCTTTGATTTTCTTTCATTGATGTTACGATTACTTCTTCTGGTAATTCTAAAAATTCAACATCAAATTTTCCAATTAAAGCTGTTGGATACTCAGTAATCGCCACAACCTCTTCTAAAAGTTCAGTATCAATTTCAATTTTAATATTGTGTCTTTGTTCTATACTTTTCATTTGTGAAAGAATTTTTTCTCTTCTTTCATCTGGATATAAAATAACTCCACTTTTATCAAGTTTACAGAAATAATCTCCTGCAAAAGAGTAAGAAAATGGTTCATAAGAAACCATTCTATGAGCAAATGAGAAGTTAGATGATTTAACTCCAAAAAGTTCAGCATCAACAATTTCTTCACCTAAAATAATAGATAAACTTCTAATTGGTCGAATAAAACTATCTGTTCTCTCAGCCCATCGCATAGATTTTCCGAAATTTAAAGAATGAACAAATTCATTTATCATTTCATTTAATAAATTTTTTGATTCATTTCCTTTTACATTTTGTTTAAAATAAAGAACTTCACCTTTTCCTAAATCAACTTTTTCAAGTTCACTAACATCAACACCACATTTACTAGCAAAACTAATAGCAGCACCCGTTGCAATTCCATCTTTGAAAGCTATTTTAACAGGCGCTCCAAATTGTTCAACAATAGAATCTTCTTGAGTTACTTGAAATTCTCGATGCCATAATACTAATCTTCTTGGTGTATAAAAGAAATCAAATTCACAAAGTAATCTATTTTTTTCTAATATATCACTCCACTTTTTTTCAATATTTGGTAATTCATTTAAAAATGGAATCGCTGGTAATTCTTCTACACCAATCTCAATTAATAATGGTTTATTCATCTATTTTATCCTTGTTAGAGTTCTTGTTTTCATTTTCTTCGATTTTGTCTGTATGTTTTTTTATTTGTTGTCTGTTAAAGTTGATGATGAACATTGCAACCATAATAACGAACATAATAAGTATTATTGTGTCTAATATATCTTTCACATTTATCCTAAATTTTATCTATTAAAAGGCTAATATTCTAGCCAACTATCACTTATTTTTTAGTAAATCCATCAAACTTGAACCACTGTTTAAAGAAGGTGTTTTAAACAAATCTTCTTTATTTATATGGCATTCTTTACAAGATGCAAGATTTTGATGTTCTATTCTATTTGATTCAATTAATTTATTTTGGGAGTGACAAGCAAAACAATCTCCACCACACTCTGTCATGGTTGCTGGAGTTTTGGTATGACATGCGATGCAAGTTGTCAAAACTTGATGGTGTTTTTCTTTTATTGACTCTTTTAAAACTGGATGACAAGACATACAATCACCACTACAAGCATATGAATAAAGACAAAAACTAAGAAAAAGTATAATTTTTTTTATCATCTTTATTTAATTAACTCCCTATAAATTACACCGTCTATTTCATCTTTTGCTATTTGTTCAAACTCTTGATTTGAATCGATAATTACAAGATTTTTTGAATCAAACATATAATTATCAGCAATTTTTTGTATTTGAATAGCTAGATTTTTTTCTGAAATTATATATTTTACATTTAAACTATTACAATAAATTGCTTCTTTTATAGAACTTACAATAACGGCTGATGAAAGATTATTTTTAAAAGAATATTCCAAAGTTTTCTCATCATAATCAAATATAATTGTTGAATTTGCTTTAGTATTTCTTATATTTTCTAGATTTTTTATATATATTATTTCTTCAAAAGGTACCAGTTTATCACCAATAATTATCATTTTAATTCCTATTTATTTAATAAACACTCTTTTGAGCAATAAAATTTTCCATTGCTAACGATTGCTTCTTTTTGAGAAACATAAGTTTTACAAGTTGGACACTCTACCATTTCATCTTCAATTTGTTCATTTTTTTTAGCAATAATATCTTTTTCTCTATTTTTCTTAAAAAAAACAATATAAGCTAAAAAAGCTACGATTACTACTGCGAGTATTTTTAAAACCATTATTTACCTTTTATATAAAGATAATTTCTATCTTTTCTATTTACTATTTTATAATCATTTATTTTTGCTATTTCAATCTCCGTTTCAAGCATAGAACCTTTATAAAATAGATATGAAGTATCTTCTTTTTTAATATTTTTTGTAATATCTAAAAGCAAAGAAGTATTTGTAACTGCTCTTGAAGTAATTAAGTTTACTTGTAAATCTTTAACCTCTTCTACCCTACTACAAATAACTGTTAAATTATCTAATTTTAAACTGGCTTTCACAAAATTTAAAAATGAAACTCTTTTGATTCTAGGCTCTATTAAGTAAGATTTCACATCTCTTAAAGCCATTGCTAAAATTAATCCTGGATAACCTGCACCTGTCCCAATATCTGCAAAACTTGTATAACTATTAATAAACTTTAAGGGATATATAGAATCCAAAATATTTTCTTCTATATCACTTCGAGAGAGTCTTCCACTAAGATTATGAACTTTGCCCCATTGTTGAAGTAGTTTTATGAAGATTTCACAATCTTCATAAAATCTATCATCAAAAAAAAGATTATTTTCTTCTAATAATTGTTTTAAAACCATTAAAGCATATGTCCCATTTGTTCTTTTTTAGTGAATAAATAGCCCTCGTTATACTTATTTGACTTTGTGATTGCAGGAATTCTTTCTATTATTTCTATTCCTAAAGATTCAACATATTCTATTTTTTTAGGGTTATTTGTAATTAATTTTAGTTTTTTAACTCCTAAATCATTAAAAATATGTCCAACTATACTGTAATCCCTATCATCTTCTCCAAAACCTAATTCTAAGTTTGCTTGAATTGTATTTCTACCTTGGTCTTGAAGGGCATAGGCATTTACTTTATTTACTAAACCGATGTTTCTACCTTCTTGTCTATGGTAAATTACTAAACCACCCTCTTGTGCTATAAACTTTAGTGATAAATCTAATTGATTTTGACAATCACACTTTAAACTTCCAAGTGTATCGCCTGTTAGGCACTCTGAGTGTATTCTTACGAAAGGGGCATCAAGAGTTTCAAAATCTTGACTCATTATTGCTAAATGCTCTTGATTTGCGTCTTTGTAAGCTTTTATTTTAAATTTTCCATATTTTGTAGGTAAGTTTGCTATATTTGATTGAATTATATTCATTTGTATTTAAACCTTAAACTGTTAAAATCTAAGGATTATAACCAAAAGAGGTAAATAGAATGTTTAAACGATTTAGAAGACTAAGAATAAATGAAACTTTAAGAAATTTAGTTCAAGAAACTACGCTAAGTGCTGATGATTTCATATATCCGTTATTTGTAAAAGAAGGAAAAGGAATAAAAGCAGAGGTTTCTTCAATGCCTGGTGTTTTTCAAATGAGTATTGATGAAATATTAAAAGAGTGTGAATATTTGGTAAGTATAAATTTAAAATCAATTATTTTATTTGCAATACCAGATGTAAAAGATTCTGTTGGAAGTGAATGTTTATGCGATGAAAGTATCATTTCAAGAACAATCAGAGCTATAAAAGCAAAATTTCCACAAATGTTTATCGTAACTGATTTATGTTTTTGTGAATACACAGACCATGGACATTGTGGAATACTAGATCCAAAAACTGGAAGTGTTGATAATGATAAAACATTAGAAATTTCAGCTACTCAAGCATTGGTTCATGCAAGAGCTGGTGCTGATATGATTGCACCATCTGGAATGATGGATGGCATTATTACAACTCTAAGAAATGCATTAGATGAAAATGGATTTAGAAATCTGCCAATTATGGCATATTCAACTAAGTTTGCAAGTGGATATTATGGACCATTTAGAGATGTAGCTGAATCAACTCCATCATTTGGAGATAGAAGAACATATCAAATGAATCCAGCAAATAGACTTGAAGCCATTGAAGAATCCCTAGAAGATGAAAAAGAAGGTGCGGATATACTTATGGTTAAACCTGCCCTTGCATTTTTAGATATTGTAAGAGATATAAGAAATGCTTCAAATCTGCCATTGTGTGTTTATAATGTAAGTGGAGAGTATGCGATGTTAAAACACGCAGGTCTTGCTGGATTAATTGATTATGAAAGAGTTATGATGGAAACTATGATTGCTTTTAAAAGAGCTGGGGCTAATATAATCATTTCATATCATGCAAAAGAAGTTTGTGAACTTTTAAGAAAACAAAACTAAAAATGAATAATACTTATCAAGAAGCAATAGAAAATTCAAACATAGTATCAAAAACAGATATTAATGGAATTATTACTTTTGTAAATGATGAGTTTTGTAAAATATCTGGATATTCTTATGATGAACTTATTGGTCAAAACCATAATATCGTAAGACATCCAGATGTTCCTACTTCAAATTTTAAAAATCTTTGGGAAACTGTATTAAATAAAAAATCATATAAAGCAACTGTAAAAAATCTTACAAAAGATGGAAGAACAGTTTATTTAAATACTACGATTACGCCTATATTAGATAACAAATCAAATATTATAGAGTTTATTGCAATAAGATATGATGTAACTGCTGAAGTTGAATTAAAACAACATTTAGAGCTAAAAGACAAAGAACTTGAGCAGTTAAATCTAACACTTGAACAAAAAGTAATAGAACAAACAAAACAATTAAAAGAGCTAAATAAAACTTTGGAGCAAAAAGTTGCCCTTGAGATTAAAAAAAATGAAGAAAAACAAAAAATGCTTTTTTGGCAATCAAGAATGGCAAGTTTAGGACAAATGCTTGGAAATATCGCTCATCAATGGAGACAACCATTAACAGAGCTTAATCTAACGCTTTTTAATATGAAAAGAGCTTGTAGTAAAAATGATGAAAAAAGAGTGGATGAACTATATAAAGAAAGTAAGCTTCTTATTTCAAATATGTCTTCAACCATAGAAGATTTTTCAAACTTTTTTAATCCACAAAAAGAAAAAAAAAGTTTTGAAATAAAAGAAGCCGTAAATGAAGCTTTAGTTATTTTGAAAAAAGTAATAGAAATGGAAAATATAAATATAAAAATAGATGTTCCAATAAAATATAAGGTTTTAGGAGTATCAAATGAACTTTCTCAAGTTATTATAAATCTTATTCAAAACTCAAAAGATGCGTTTAGAATAAATGATATTAAAAATAAAAAAATTACAATAACCCTAAAAGAAGAGCAATTTCCAGATAAAAAATACTCTTTACTTGAAATAAGTGATAATGCAGGTGGAATAAGTAAAGAAAATGCCGATAAAATATTTGAACCCTACTTCACTACAAAACACAAATCCCAAGGAACAGGACTTGGACTTTTTATGTCTAAGATGATTATTGAAAAAAGTTTAGATGGAGAATTAAGTCATAAAAACATAAAAAATGGTTCAATGTTTACCATAAAATTAGTTTTATAAAATATAGGAAAGAAAATGAACTACGAATTACTAAAAACACTAAAAATCTTAATTGTTGAAGATGAAAAAAGATTAGCTCAACTTCTAAGAGATGCTATTTCTGAATATTTCTTTTCTGTTATTATTGCAAAAGATGGAAATGAGGGTTTAAAAAAATTTAAAAGCTTTAAACCAGATATTATAATAACAGATATTATGATGCCATTATGCGATGGATTAGATATGACAATCAAAATAAAGAAATTAGATGAGAATATACCAATTATAGTTTTAAGCGCCCATTCTGACAAAGAAAAGCTTTTAAAAGCCATTGATATAGGAATAAGTAAATATTTTATAAAACCATTTGATCCAGAAGAAGTAATAGCTCACATAAATAAAATAGCTCCCACTTTAAATAAAAAAAGACAAGTGCAGCTAAAAGAAGATTTTATATTTGATAATAACTCAATGTCTTTATATAAAAATGCTGTATTAATAACCCTAACAAAAAGAGAAAAAGAATTTATTCATTTACTAATAAAACTTAAAAATAAAATTGTTGATTCTGAATATATAAAAGAAAATCTTTGGAATGAAGAAGTAAATGACGAAAGATTAAGAACTTTTATAAAAAGATTGAGAATAAAAACATCAAAAGATATTATAGAAAATATATCAGGGCAAGGATATTTAATTTCGGTATTGGATAGTTAAATTTTGGCAATCTATTTTACTTTTATCAATATCAGAAGATTTGGAAATATTTCCAATATTTGATGAAGTTTCTAAAAAATTTTGTAAATAATATGTATTTTTATAATCTAAACTACTAATAGTTTTTATCATCTCATTAATATCATTTTCATCAAGTAAAGATTTATTTATTGTAGTTCGTAATTCAAAACTAAAATCTATTTTTATTAAGTATTGTATAGTCTTAATAGTATTATCATACATATCAACACCAACAATTTCTTTAAATTTATAACTAGGTGCCTTAAAATCAATGGCAATATAATCCAATAAGTTTAAATCTATGAGTTTTTTTATTTGTGGTAAATTTGTTGCATTTGTATCAAGTTTTATTTTAAAACCTAATTTTTTTATTTCTATGCATAAGGGAATTAGATTATGAATAGTGGCTTCTCCACCTGATAATACAACAGCATCGAGAAGTCCTTTTCTTGTTTTTAAAAATTCAAGAACATCATTTTGAGTATAATTACCTTTTTTTGTATAAACTATAATATCATTATAGCAATACAAACATTTAAAGTTACAAGATACAAACCAAACTATGCAAGACAAATGTCCTACATAGTCAGTTGTTGTAAATTTTGTAATGTTATATACAATCTTTTGATTCAATAAATTTAATTCTTTGATTGTGTTCACCTTTTTTACCT
The DNA here is from genome assembly GCF_003063245.1 of Arcobacter caeni. Classification (GTDB taxonomy): domain Bacteria; phylum Campylobacterota; class Campylobacteria; order Campylobacterales; family Arcobacteraceae; genus Aliarcobacter; species Aliarcobacter caeni. The sequence continues at coordinate 55,289 of NZ_MUXE01000014.1, forward strand.
AAATTAAAGCTCTCAACTGGTCTATGGTAACCCATAACCCTAGTATAAACCATACACTTTGTTCTTTTTTCACTATGCTTTTCAAGCAATTCTTGACTTTTCATCATTTTTTAACTCCTTTTTTAAGATTTCATCATCACATTTTGGACAATATTCATGTTCACCTGGTAAGTACCCATGAATATCACAAACTGAAAATAGTGGCGTTACAGTAATATAAGGCAATTTAAAGTTTGTTATCGTATTTTTTACAAATTTTCTACAAGCATCTGTTGAAGATATTTTCTCATTCATGTATAAGTGTAATACTGTTCCACCTGTATATTTACATTGTAATTCATCTTGCAAAGATAAGGCTTCAAATGGGTCATCTGTATAATCAACTGGAAGTTGTGAAGAATTTGTATAATATATATTCTTTTCTGTTCCAGCTTGAATTATCTCTTTGTATCTTTTCTTATCTTCTTTTGCAAATCTATATGTAGTTCCCTCAGCAGGTGTTGCTTCAAGATTATATAAATTTCCTGTTTCTTCTTGAAATTTAATCATCTTTTTTCTCATAAAATCTAAAATTTCAATACAAAAATCATTTCCAATTGTAGAAGAAAGATCAATATCTTCTTGAAAATAATTTTTAACCATCTCATTCATACCATTTACACCAATAGTTGAAAAATGGTTATTAAAGTTTGGTAAGTATCTTTTTGTATAAGGATAAAGTCCCCTTTCATACATATCTTGTACGAAAACTCTTTTCTTTTCTAGTGTTGATTTTGCAAGTTCCATTAATTCTTCAAGTCTTGAAAAGAATCCTTTTGAATCATTTTTGTATAAGTATCCAAGTCTTGCCATATTTATTGTAACAACTCCAATACTTCCAGTCATTTCAGCACTTCCAAAAAGACCTCCACCTCGTTTTAAAAGCTCTCTTAAATCAAGTTGAAGTCTGCAACACATAGATCTTACATGACCTGGTTTATATGCTTTTTCATTTGGAACAAGATTTCCATTTTCATCTTTTTCATATTGACTACCAATAAAATTTTGGAAATATGAACTTCCTATTTTTGCTGTATTTTCAAATAAAACATCAGTATTTTCACCATACCAATCAAAATCTTCAGTGATATTAACTGTTGGAATTGGAAAAGTAAAGGGCTGCCCTGTTTTATCACCTTGAGTCATGATTTCATAATAGGCTTTATTTATTTGATTCATCTCTTTTTGAAAATCTTTATATGTTAGTTCTTCAAAAGATTTATAACCTTTTTCTTTAATTTTTTCCAATAATTCATCATTTTGAAAATCTTTAAATAAATGTTTTTGATTTTTTGTTGGAATTTGGTCTTTTAAATCAGCAGGAACCGTCCAATCAATAGTAATATTCGTAAAAGGACTTTGTCCCCATCGTGCTGGAACATTTAAGTTATAAATAAATGACCTAACAGCTTTCTTTATTTCACTATAAGATAAATTATCTTTGAAAACATAAGGTGCTAAATATGTATCAAAACTACTAAAAGCTTGAGCTCCAGCCCATTCACTTTGTAATATTCCCAAGAAATTTGCCATTTGACCTAATGCTTCTCTAAAATGAGCAGGAGCAGTGCTTTCAACTCGTCCACGAACTCCATTAAATCCCTCATCAAGTAAAACTCTCAAACTCCAACCAGCACAATAACCACTTAAACAATCCAAATCATGGATATGATAATCAGCATTTCTATGGGCATACCCCTCTTCTTTTGAATAAACTTTATCAAGCCAATAATTTGCAATTACTTTTCCTGCACTATTATTTATAAGTCCTGCGTGAGAATATCCTGTGTTTGAGTTTGCTTTAATTCTCCAATCATTTCCATTTATATACTCTTGAATCGTTTGAGTTGAATTTATATATGTAGTATCTGATTCAATTTGAAGTATTTGTTCTCTTTGCATTTTATGCAAATGTCTATATAAAATAAAAGATTTCATAACATCAAAATATCTAGCTTTAAATAACTCTTTTTCAATAATATCTTGTATATCTTCAACTGCAACTAATCTTTTTTGTTTTATTTCAAATAAAACATTAAAAAATATAGAAATATCATATTGAATATTTACACTTTTAAATGCTTTCTTTATAGCGTCTTCTATTTTAAATGATTCAAAAATTTGTTTTGTGCCATCTCTTTTTAATATGCTCTCAATCATTAATATTTCCTTTTTAAAGATTTCGTAATTGTAGGCGAGAATTTCTTAATAAACAATGAGTTTTTTTGTCACTAAAGTGTCATAAAATAGGCATTCCTAAGAAATATAAATCAAAATTATTTAAAAACTTTATAGATTATAAATATTTAAAAATCTAAGTTTTAAGTAGTTCTAAAGTTAAATTAAATAGAATGTCCGTTTTTATTAATTACAGAGGGAATAAAATGAGACATTTCTTAACATTAGCTGATTATTCTAAAGAAGAGATTTTAGAAATTTTAACATTAGCTAAACAAATCAAAGATGAAACCAAAAGAAGAGACTTCAAAGATTATATGCCTAAAAAAACATTAGGAATGATTTTTGAGAAAAGTTCTACAAGAACAAGAGTATCTTTTGAAACAGGTATTTATCAGTTAGGTGGAATTGGTTTATTTCTTTCTTCAAATGATATACAACTAGGTCGTGGTGAGCCAATGAGTGACACTGCAAGAGTAATATCTAGAATGGTTGATATGGTAATGATTAGAACTTTTGAACAAAGTAAAATTGAAGAATTTGCAAAATATTCAAAAGTTCCTGTAATAAATGGTTTAACAAATGAATATCATCCTGTTCAGTTAATGGCTGATTATATGACTATTCAAGAAGCTGGTCTTGAAAAAGATTTAGTTGTGGCTTATATTGGTGATGGAAATAATATGACTCATTCATGGCTTAATTTAGCTGCAAAACTTGGTTTTGAATTAAGAATTGCTACGCCAAAAGGTTATGAAGTTGATTCTTGTATTTTAGAAAAAGCTTTAGAAATGGCAAAATTAAGTGGTGCAAAAATCACAATTACAAATGACCCTAAAATTGCAGTTAAAGATGCAACTGTTGTAACAACAGATACTTGGGTTTCTATGGGACAAGAATCTGAAAAAGAGAAAAGAATAAAAGATTTTACTGGATATATTGTTGATTCAGAAATGATGAAATTAGCCCATAAAAAAGCTATTTTCTTACATTGTTTACCAGCATATAGAGGTTATGAAGTTAGTGAAGAAGTTATGGAAAGTTCTCAAAGTTTAATTTTTGAAGAAGCAGAAAACAGACTACATGCCCAAAAAGGTGTAATGGTTTGGTTAGATAGAAAAAGAGATGAAAAATAATGATAGATTTTAAAAAATTCGAAAAATATTCGAGACCAGGACCTAGATATACTTCATATCCAACAGCTCCTGAATTTAGTGAAGAGTTTACTCAAGATGATTTAAAACAGTATTATAAAAATCAAAGTGACGATAGAGCAATTTCACTTTATATTCATATGCCTTTTTGTAGAAGTGCTTGTTATTTCTGTGGATGTAATACTATTTTTACTTCAAAAGAAGATAAAAAAGTAAGATATATTGAGTATCTAAAAAAAGAGTTAAATATCTTAAAAAATCATTTAAATACAAATAGAACTGTAACTCAAATGCATTTTGGTGGTGGAACTCCGACATTTTTTTCTCCTGAACAATTAGATGAAGTTATAAATTCTGTAAAAGAAGTTTTCCCAAATTTTGCATTTGATGCTGAAGTTTCATGTGAAGTTGATCCTAGATATTTTACAGTTGAACATATGCAAGTGCTTAAAAAAGGCGGTTGTAATCGTCTAAGTTTTGGAGTTCAAGATTTAGATGAAGAAGTTCAAAAAACAATTCATAGAATTCAACCTTTTGAATTAACTCAAAATGTAATCAAAATAGCAAGAGATGCTGGAATTCACTCTGTTAATACAGATTTGATTTATGGTTTACCACATCAAACAAAAGAGAGTTTCAAAAGAACTTTGGAAAAAATGCTTACTTTAAATACGGATAGATTTGCAGTTTTTAATTATGCTCATGTTCCTTGGCTTATGAAAACTATGAGGAAATTTGATGAATCAACTTTTCCAAAACCAGAAACAAAACTAGAAATGTTAAAAGATACTATTGATTTTTTCACTTCAAATGGCTATAAAATGGTTGGAATGGATCACTTTGCAAAACCAGAAGATGAATTATTCAAAGCCATTGAAAAAGGTGAATTACATAGAAATTTCCAAGGATACACCACAAAAGGTGGAGCTGATTTAATAGGAATTGGACTTACATCTATTGGAAATGGTGTTGATTATTATGCACAAAATTTCAAAGATTTAGAGCCTTGGGAAAATGCAATTGATAATGGTGATTTACCAATATTTAAAGGTTATAGACTTTCAGATGATGACCAATTAAGACAATATGTAATTATGGAATTAATGAGTAATTTTGCTTTAAATATAAAAAGAGTTGAAAATGAGTTCAAAATAGATTTCAAAGAGTACTTTAAAGATGCATTAGAAGCTCTAAAAGAGTTTGAAGATGCTGAACTAATAGAAATTAGTGATGAAAGAATAAAAGTCTCTCAAACTGGAACTATGCTTATTAGAAATATTTGTATGCCTTTTGATGCATATTTAAATAAAATTCCAGAAGATAAAAGAAGATTTTCTAAAACTATCTAAAATAAAGTAGCTTTTTGCTACTTTATTCTTTGAGACCTTCCCAAAAGTAAATATAAAATTGCTCCTAAAACCGGAAAAAAAACAAGAACAAGTATCCAGATTATTTTATTATAACCCGTAAATTCATGTTTTAAAATATCTATTAAAATATAAATATATAAAATAAAAATAAAAACAACAAATATCATCATAAAAAATGGCATAAGAATACTAATCATTTTCAACTCCTTTTTTAAAACTTTCTATATATTCTTCCATTAAAGAAAAATCTACTTTCTCATCGATTTTTATATCTAAATCCATTAAATATAAATTTGTCATATCAAACTCTTTTAATTTCACAAAATCTTTTCCTGTTGTAACAAAAGCATAATTTTTATATTCATTTTGAATTTTTAAAATATCATCTTTTGTAAAGGTATAATGATCAGGAAATGAAATCATTTTTATATCTTTTGGCAAATATTCCAACAATCTTTTTGGTTTAGAAATAGCTGTAATTAATAGAGTTTTAACTGGAAGGTCACAAATATTTGCATCTTTTTTTATACTAATAACTCTTTTAAAATCCATACCTTCCAAAAGTTCAATATTTGCTTGGGCATAAAAACCTTTGGGTTCTCTATATCCACCACTTGGCAAACAAAAAATATTTGTTGGTTCATCTTTTGGTCGAAGTAGAATATTAAATTTTGATATTTGATATTTTGAAAAACCATCATCTAAAAATATGATTTTACATCCAAGTTCTTTTGCTTTTAAAATAGCTTTTATTCTATTTTCACACACAATTATTGTAGCTTTTGGTAAAGAATTTGCTAAAAGCATCGCTTCATCGCCAGAAGTTTTTACATCTTCTAAAATTTTACCATTTAAAGAAACAACATATAAACCTTTTGAAGCTCTTCCATAACCTCGAAGAATTACACAAGCATTTTCATATTTTGAAGCTAGTTTTATTGTAACTGGAGTTTTTCCACTTCCACCAACAATTATATTTCCAACTGAAATAATTGGTATTCCAAACTCTATTGGTTTTGCCATTGCTCTTTTTGTAAGAATAATTAACATATAAATAAAAGTTAAAGGAAGAAGTAAAAATGAGATTATTTTTTGAAGAGTATTTGGAAAGAAGAGATAATCTTCAATCCATAAATGTAGTTTTTGTTTCAAATTATTTTATATCCACTCTGATGCAACACTAATTACTTGATCACAAACATAATTTACCTCTTCATCACTAAGACCTGCATACATTGGAAGTGAAAGAATTTGTTGATAGTTATTTAGTGCATTTGAGAACGCAGTGATTTTAATAGAATATTTTGTTTTATAATAAGACAAAAGATGTAAAGGAATATAGTTAAGTCCTGTTGAAACACCTCGCTCTTTTAAAGCTCTTGCAAAAGCATCTCTATTTCTTGAGATTTTGATTATAAACTGCGTAAAAATATGTTCATCATTATGATCTAAAACTGTGATATGTTTTACATCTGATAATCTTCTTTCATAAAGTTTTGCTATTTCTTTTCTTCTTTTTATGAATTTTTCTGTTTTATTTAGTTGAGCCAAAGCATAAGCAGCATCAAGCTCTGATAAATCATATTTATGCCCAATATCAACAACATCATAAACATAATCTAAATTTCCATAACTATCATAAGTTGTTGTAAGTGCGTGAGTTCGGAGAAGTTTTGCTCGTGCTGCAATATCTTCATTGTTTGTTACGATTATTCCTGAACGGCTAATTGCATATTTTGAATTTGATGGATTTGTAGAAAAGATTGTCATATCAGCTCTTAAATTTCCTACTTTTTTACCTTTATAAATTGCTCCCAAAGATGAACGACAATCTTCAATCAAAATGATTCCATACTTTTTAGCAATATCATAAATTCTATCCAAATCAGGAGATTGACCGGCTACAAAAGTGATAATTGCACCTCTTAATTTTTTTGAATCATTAGAAGCCAGTGCTTCTTCAAATTTATTAACATCAATATTCATATCTTCCATATTTATATCAATAAAAATGGGTTCTGCATCAAAATGTCTTACAACTTCTGGCAAATTCACAAAAGAGTTTACAGACATCAAAATCTTGTCACCTCTTTTAAGTTTTATTGCACTTAAAGCCAAATGAATGGCAGCTGTTGAAGTTGCTGCTGCAATTGCATATTTTGCACCAATAAATTTTTTTATACTCTCTTCAAATTCTATTACTTTTGATAAATCATTTTTTGATTCTAAAACTGACCGAATTTGATTTAATTCTTCATTATCTATCGATGCTTTGTATATTGCAATATTTTTAGCCATTTATTAATTCCACCTTATTTTTGCTATTGTTGGTAATTTACCTTTAAAAGCATTTGTTTTTATTCTATATTCTAATTTTTCAATTAAATCTTTTTCAAAACCTAATTTTATTAACTCTTCTTTTGATTTATTTTTATCAACCATTTCTTTTAAAACTTCATCCATATGTTTATATGAGTAACCAAGTTCTTCTTCATCACTTTGACCTTCCCATAAATCAGCACTTGGAGCTTTATTTAAAATAGATTCAGGAACACCTAAAAGTCTTGCAAATTCAAATTCATCACTTTTATAAATTTCACCTATTGGATTAATAGCACAAGCAATATCTCCAAAAATAGTTCCATAACCTAAAAGAATTTCACTTTTATTTGAAGTTCCAACAACTAAAGATTTTTCTCTTGAAGATACATCATATAAAACTGACATTCTCATTCTGGCAGAAAAATTTCCAATTCTAAGTCTGTCTTCATCCATATTTTTTATAAAACCACTAACCATTGGTTCTATTGAGATAATTTCATATTTAATATCAAACTTTTCACAAACTTCAAGAGCGTGTTCTATTGAGCTTTTTGAAGAAAACTGAGATGGCATTAAAATACAATTTAAGTTATCTCCAAAAGCTTCTTTGCATAAAATCGCAACAACAGCCGAATCCAAACCACCTGAAAGACCAACGGTAACTTTTTTTAGACCTGTTTTTGTAACTTCAGTTTTTAGAAAAGAGATTAAATCTTCCTTAACTTTTTTCCACTCTATCACTTTTAATCCTTTATTAAGTAATTATATCTCATCTTTTTTTGTTTTCTGATAAATTTCATCTAAATAAGTATTGCTTATTTTAGAAATATTCTCTTTTTTAAACTCTAATTGTTTTTGAATATCCAAAAGCTCTTCTTCATCAAAATATTCCAAATAATTTGGATTTATTTCTATAGTTTCTTCTGGATTTATTTTTATAAGTCTTTTTATATTTTCTATTATTTGTTGTTTCATTTTTATTCTTTATTAAATTTATTTAGTATTTCTTCAAGATATAGCTCTAATTTTTCTACACCTATGTCACTTTGAGGATTTTTACAAGATTTACAACAAGTTCCAGCATCTGTAAAGTTGCCTATATCTTCCAATGTTTTCGCATTTTTTTCTTTAATAGCATAAACTATTTCACCCAAAGTTACATGTTTGCAAGTACAAACTTCAAAAGAGTGGGGAAATTTTCTAGACATTAATTTTCTCCTTTAGCTTTTTTTATAATCTCATAGGCTTCATTTATCTCTTGAAGTTTTTTTGTTGCTTCATCTATAATATTTTGAGCCGCACCCTGCCCTGAAATAATATCTGGATGATGTTTTTTAACCAAAGTTCTATAATTTTTCTTTAAAGTAGCCATATCATCACTTGATTTTGATTCTAAAATTTCATAAGCTTTTTCTAAAGTTATTGCTTTATTTGAAGCTTGTTGGGCATAAAAAGTCTCAAAAGTATTAATCAAATTATTAAAATCTTCGATTTTAATTTTTAAGGCATTTGAAATATCTTCTGTTATCATTCTTTCAGCATTTGAAAAATCTTTATCAATAAATGCTAAATTTAATAAATACTCCATGATTTTAACTCGTTTTGAATAATCATTTTTTGTTAAATTGTATAATTTATCGCAAATATCAATTAAATTATCAAAACTATTTTTTTCATTTTCATATAAAATTTTTAGTTTTGCTCTTATTTCTTCTGCATTTTGAAAATGACTTGAAATATCAAAAAAAGTGTGTTTTAAAACTTCCGCTTCAAGCTCACAAACTTGCCCATCAGCTTTTGAAACTTTTGCCATAAGTGCCACTAAAAGCCCAGCTTCATGATGTAATAAATCGCCATCATATCTATCTTTTGTTTTTAAATTTATATTTACAAAATCTTCCGTTTTATAATTTTTCCCAATAAAAAATAAAATTATTATAACAACTGCTAGAACTATTAATTCCATATTTAACCTTTTTACTACTTATCTTTTAGATTTTGTTGGATTTTAGCAAATTTTTGATTTAATCTAGTGTAAGAACTTTTATAGAAGTGATATAAAATTGTAAACTAATATTAATCACTTATGCTTAAATAATATATCAAAATAAAATACTATAATTACATAGATAATTGCTATTAAAACAATTATTTGGTTTAAAGGAAAAATATGAATATAGCTATAGAAAAGAATCTACAACAATATCAAACTCATATTATCGATCATGCTACTATATCATCTATATTAATCAATAATGGATATACAGGAATAAATGATAAAATTAATAAACTAAAAAAAGAAGGTTTACTACAAACTTTAAAAAGAGGTTTATATTTGCATAAATCACCTTTTGTAAGTACAAATATCTCAAAAGAGATTATTGCAAATACTCTTCTTAGTCCATCATATATTTCATTTGATTATGCACTTTATTTTCATGGATTAATCCCTGAAAGTGTATTTGATGTAACATCAGCTACAACTAAAAGATCAAAATCTTTTAATACAGATGTTGGGTTTTTTAGCTTTAAAGAGATTTCAAAAGAGTTATATCAAATTGGATTAAAAATAGAATCAACAAAAAATGGTAACTTTATAATTGCTACGAAAGAAAAAGCACTATGTGATAAAGTTTATTATACAAAAAACATACAAATCACATCAAAGAAATCAATGATTGAATTTTTACAAGATGATTTAAGAATAGATATGGATGAACTCGAAAATTGTGATATGAATATATTTATAAAATATTATGAAATAAGTAAGTCAAAAAAAATAAAGCTTTTAATGGAAATAATCAAGGATATGGTATGAATATAATAGAACAGATGTTATCAAATTATGAAATAACAAATGAAGCTGATTTAATCAATATTTTAATTCTATTGTTGATGAGTTTGAAGCATTAGGCATTATAATTGAAATAGAAAAAAAAGTTAAAAAAGAGTTTGGAAATAATATAGCTTCAGCATTTTTAAAAAATGATACATCGATACATACATTAAATATTCAAGCTAATAATTTAGAGAGTATTTTAGGTGGAGTACATAGTGGTAAAAAATTAAAAATAAAATTTGAAGTTGATACTAATCCTCCTTTGAAGTTTCAAACAGAATCAAAAACATTACTTCTACCTAAAATATTTAATATTATTACAATGACTCTTCCAAATTTATATGCAGGAAAAATGCATGCAGTTTTATGTAGAAAATGGAAAACAAGAGTAAAAGGTCGTGATTGGTATGATTACGAGTGGTATGTAAAAAGAAATACTCCTTTAAATTTAAATCATCTTCAAGAAAGAATGTACGAAAGTGGCGATTTAGATAAAAATGTAAATCTTGATGAAAAAGTTTTTAAAGAATTAATGTACAAAAGAATCGATAAACTAGATGTTGCTGGAGCAGTTAAAGAAGTTAGCCCATTTATTAAAGATAAAAGTGGTTTTGAATTTTGGTCAAATGAGTATTTTAAGCTATTATGCGACAGAATTGTTTTTGAGAAATTAAGTATTTAAACTTCCAAGAAAAAGGAGAATTTTTCTTGGAATTAGATTTCGAAATTAGAGAGTGTAAAAATAACTGTGTAAACCTAAAAAAATAGATTTATTTGATATATAATCAAGTAAATAATTGTAAAGGATTTACATGAGTTTAATAAACCACGAAGAGCTAATAAGACAATTAAAATCTGGAGAATTAACTTCTCTAGATGAGATAACAAATGAGTTTAAAAATATACTCAAAGAAGTTATACAAACT
>NZ_MUXE01000015.1 GCF_003063245.1 Arcobacter caeni
ATAATCAACTGTACTGTTGAATCCTTAAACTCTTGACTATATTTACTTTGTCTCATTTGCAACCTTTATTCATTTATTTTATCTCAGAATCTTTTAATTCTGAGTATGAATTTATGTTACCTCTCCAAACTCAGTAATTAGAGAAGCTCATACTTTAAAAGGACTTTGTGGAAATATCGGCGCTGATTTACTCTTTGAAAAAGCAAAAGAGTTGGAATTTCATCTAAAAGAAAAAGGCTTTGATGATAAAACTAATGTTTTGATTAAATCTTTAGAAATCAATTTAAAGTATTTGATAGAAAATATAAAAAAAGTTGTAGATGTATCTTTTTCTAATAAAAATAATAAAAATTTTCTAGAAAAAAATAATGTAGATATGTTAAAAATAGATAAGCTTTTTATAGAACTTGAACAACTTTTAAACGAGCTAGATTCTAACGCACTTATAAAAGCAAATGAATTACATAATGAGCTTGAAAAGTTAGAATATTTGACTCATTTAGATAATTTTATGAATGTGGTTTCTGATTTTGATTTTGATAAAGCTAGTGAATATTTAAAACTTTTAAAAAACGAAGTTCAAAAAAATAAGAGATAAAAATAGAATAAACTAGAAATTAGTCAATGATTATATTTTAATAAAACATTACAAACTGACATATTATAAAGACTCTTTTTTTTAATCATATATACTTACAAATTATAAAATCCAATAATTAAAAGTTTTTAAATGTTCATACACCTTGATATAGATTGTTTTTTTGTTTCAGCCCATAGAACCATTGATGATAGTTTGTTTCATATTCCAGTTGCGGTTGGAGGACGAAGTAATCTTAATATTTTTTCTTCAAAAAAAGAGATTAGAAAAATATCTTCAAATAGTGGTGCATTTGTTAGTTCCATTCTTACAAATGAAGGAATGAAAAGTTTCAAAGAATATTTTGTAGATGAAAATGGGAAAATTAGAGGAATAATTACAACATCATCTTATGAAGCAAGAGCTTTTGGTGTTAAAACAGCCATGAGTGTAAATGAAGCTTTGACTTTGTGTCCACACTTAAAAATGTTAGCACCAAATTATCCCTTGTATCATGATTTATCAAATAAACTAAAAGAGCTTTTGATTAAAGAAATTCCTCTTGTAGAACAGTATTCAATAGATGAATTTTTTGGAGATGTAAGTGGTTATATTGATGAACATGAAATAGTTGAGTTTGCATATTATCTAAAAAAAAAGATATTTGATGAGTTAAAACTGCCTATTTCAATAGGAATAGCAAATACAAAATATCTTTCAAAACTAATAACAGAATATGCAAAACCAGATGGTGTAAAATATGTGAGTGTCGATAATATCACAAATTTTACAAGAGATATTCCAATCAAAGAGTTCCCAGGAATCGGAAAGGCTTTTCAAGAAAAACTTAAAGGTTATGGAATAAAAACATTAGGTGATATTAAAAAAAACCAAAAACTTTTTTATTCATGGCAAAAATCTGGAATTGATTTATATAATCGTGTTTGTGGAATACGAGATAATAAATTAACTTTTGAAAGAGAAAAAAAATCAATAGGAATAGGGCGAACATTTGATGTTATTTTTGATAGAGAGGAACTAAAAAGAAGAGTTATGATACTTTGTCGATACCTTTGTTTTTTAGTGAAAAAAGAGGGTGTAAATCCTTTGACTTATGCAATACAAATAAGATATGAATATAAAATAAAATCAAAAGATTATATAAATGTAAATAGAATTTTTAATGAAATGGATTTCAAAAATGAAATGGTAAAACTCTTTGAACAAACAGATAATCACAAAACCCATGGAATAATACAGCTAAATATCACAGTTTTAAACTTCGCAAAAATAAATGAATATACTTACAACCTTTTTGAATATGAAGCTGATACAAAAAAAAGAGCTTTGACAAATCAACTGCAAAAACTAAGAAGTAAATATGGGATTGATATTATTAAAAGTGGATTTGAGATTAAAGAATAAGTTCAAGATTTAGATAGAAAATTTATCTAAATCTTTTATATTTTGACTAAGCAATTTTTATAATATAATTTAATCCAATGTAAATACAAGCACCAAGTATCGCAGTAACTGGTAATGTAAAAATCCATGCAAGTAAAATAGTATTAATAGTCTTTTTTTGAACTCCACCATCGGGTTCTGCAACCATGGTTCCAGCAACTGCACTTGAAACAATATGTGTGGTACTAACAGGGGCATGAGCAAAGTTTGCTAATAAAATAGTTATCATTGCCATTGCTTGAGATACTGTTCCTTGCATATGATTTATTGGTTTTGAACCTATTTTTTCACCAATCGTATGAACAACTCTTTTATAACCTATCATTGTTCCAATCCCAATCATTAAAGCAACAGAAATAATAACCCAATAAGGCACATATTCAGTAGAAGTAATCATCTGTTTTCTTTGATCTGCAATATAATCTGATTTATCTTTATCTATTGATTTATAGGCTCTTTCAACCTGTTCAAAAAAATTATTGGAGCATAAAACAGCTGTGTGAATTTTCCATCTTTCCTCTTTTGGAAGTTCAGAATATGATTTTAAACCATCAATTTTTTTAGAAACTTCAAGAGTTGTTTTATATACTTGATTAACATTACACTCAGTAATTGTATTTTGAATTTTTAATGCACTAATCAGTTGTTTTTCATCCAAAAGTTTTGTAATAGTATCATTATTATCTGCATAAAATTTCGTTAAATTTGCTGCACTATCTCTTGTTTGCATGATTTTATATTGATGAGCTTCCATGTTTAAAGAATAATAAGTTGGCAAAATTCCAATAAGAATAATCATAATAAGACCTATTCCTTTTTGTCCATCATTAGAACCATGTGCAAAACTAACTCCTGCACCTGTGGCAATTATTCCAGTTCTCATCCAAAAATTAGGTTTCTTTTTTCCCTCAGTTCCTGTAGTTTTGAAAAATTTCGGATTTTTAATAAATTTTCTAGATACTTTCATAATTAAAAAAGCAAATCCAAAACCTACAAGTGGAGAAACAGCCAAGGCAATTAAAATTCCATAAACAACTTTCCAGTTTAGACTTTGAGCAAAAGTAAATCCATGTAACATTCCAAAAGCAACACTCACACCAACAAGCGAACCTATTAATGAATGTGAACTAGAAATTGGTAAACCAAAATACCATGTTCCAAAATTCCAAACAAGTGCTGAAATTAATAATGAATAAATCATTACTAAAGTTGCATTTTGATCAGTTGACACCATAATATCAAGTGGCAATAAATGTACAATTACATAAGCAACACCAATTCCACCAAGAATTACACCAATAAAATTCATAATTCCAGCCATAATAACTGAGTATCCAGCTTTCATAGAATTAGTGTAAATAATCATGGCAACAGCATTTGCTGTATCATGAAAACCGTTAATCATTTCATAAAATAATGCAATACCTAATGACAAAAGTAATAATCCAATTGTAAAGTTATCGATATTATTTAAAGCATCCCACAAAACAGACATTAATACATCCTTGAATTTTAAAGCTAAAAAGTTTGGGATTATATCCTAGTTTAACTTTTGAAACTTTATAACTAAAACTAAAGCTTTTAAAGTCTAGAATTCAATAAATTTAAAGGATATTTTATGGCATATATTTTACAAGTGGATTTTCCACATGATGGAATTTTTGGTGAAGAGTTTTCAAAAGCATTTGAGCCTTTGGCAAATGATATATCACAAGAAGCTGGTTTGATTTGGAAAATTTGGACTGAAAATAAAAATACAAAAGAAGCAGGTGGTATTTATCTATTTTCAAATGAAAATGATGCAAAAAGATATTTAGAAAAACATACACTTAGACTTGAATCATTTGGATATAAAGATATTAGAGGAAAGATTTTTAAAGTAAATGAAGCACTTAGTTTTATTACAAAGGTAGATTTTCTAAAATAAAAGGTAGTGTAAAAAAAGGGCAAAGCCCTTTTTTTAGTCAGCTAATAAAGTTCTATAAAACTCTCTATAGTTTGTGTCTTTTTCATCTCTAGCTTTCATAGCAGCTCTTGGATGTTCGTTTAATTGTCCAGTTAGCATATAAGGAATACTGTATCCCCAATCTAACTCTTTTTCAAGTGGAACAATAAACTCTTCAATAAATTTTAATACAGGCATTAATTTATATTTTGGATTTTTTAAAAATCCAATTAGAAGTTCAAGTGGACAATTTCCAGCACCTCTTCCAAATCCTGAAATTGTAACATCAAGGAAACTAGCTCCATAAATCATTGATTCCAAAGTATTTGCATAAGCTAATTGAAGATTATTATGTGCGTGAATTCCTATTTGTTTTCCACTTTCAACCGCTACTTTTAAATATTTTTCTGTTAATTTTTTGATTTGTTCAGGATAAAAAGAACCAAAACTATCAGCTATATAAATAACATCAACAGGTGTTTTTGCTAATTGTGCTAAAACTTCATCCAGTTCATCATCAAATGATTTTGAGATTGCCATAATATTTACAGTTGTTTCATAACCTTTTTCATGAGCATCTAAAATTAACTCAATAGCTGCTGGAATTTGGTGAATATATGTTGCTATTCTTATCATATCAACAACACTTTCAGATTTTGGTCTAAGTTCATCTTTTAAACATCTTCCAATATCGCTCATAACAGCAATTTTCATATTTGTTTTGTTTTCACCAACAATTCTTCTAATATCTTCTTCTTTACAGAAATTCCAAGGACCATATTCATCTTCACTCATAATTGTAGGAGATACATTTTTCCCGATTTCCATATAATCAACACCAGCAGCTAAACAAGCTTCATAATGTGCTTTTACAAAAGCATCATTAAAATGGTAATTATTTACTAATCCACCATCTCTGATTGTGCAATCAAAAACTTTGATGTCTTCTCTAACTGTTAGTATTGAACCTTTTTTTTCAATCATTATTGTTCCTTGTTCTTTCTTCTTAATAATTACTCACATAATACCTAAAAGGCACTCAAATCAATCTTTAATAAGATTTCATACTTAAAACTTCTTCTATTTTATTATAAGAATAAAACTCAAAATTCTTATTTTTTGCTTTTATTGTGTAAACAGCCATTCTATCAGCTAGTTCATTTCCCTCAACTCCTGCGTGACCTTTTACATGTTTTATTTCGATTTTATCTTTTAATCTTAAAAATAAATCATGAGCTTCTTTTATTAATTCAAGGTTTTTAATTTCTCCACCTTTTTTGCTCCAACCATTAGCTTTCCAACCAAATGCCCAAGTTGTAATACAATCAATTGCGTATTTTGAATCTGAAAAAATAGAGATAATATTTTCACTACTTGTTTGTTTGGCAATTATTAAAGCCTGATGTAAAGCATTTAATTCAGCGATATTATTTGTTCCCTCTTCTTCATAAGCTCCATAAAGTAAAACAGGATTTTTTTTGTTTGAATAAATAGCCAAGCCACTTCCCGCATTTCCAGGATTTCCTGAACATGCACCATCACAATAAATTTTTATAAACTCTTCATCATCGTTTGTTTGAGTATTTTTGATTTCGCTTTTTACTTCAGATATTTCATAGACTGATTTTGGTTTTATATTGTTAAATTCTAAAACCGTATGATAATTTTTTATAATTTGTTCTTGTGCTTTTAATGATAATTCACCTTTTAAAAGCATAAGCATATTTGCATCATTTCTTGAAACTTCTTTTTCTAAAGCTTCATTTTTCCAGTTTTCATTTTCTTGAGAATCTAACCCTAAAATCTTGAATTGTTCCTTGTTTAGTGTATTTTTATGGGAAATTAATTGGATAAAATTATTGTCTATTTTCATATTTTATTTTCTTTATATTTTTAAATTTGTTAAGAATTATACTAAAATATACTATAGCCCTTGCTTTTATTTTTTTATTCTGTTAGACTGTATGCACTAAAGATGAATTCGAGTTTCATCTGTTATTTGCCTTTTATTGATTACCCACAGCGTTAATATTACTCATTTAGACAACAAGCTCATTTTTATCTTTTTTAATAACTTCATTGAAATGAAGAATAAAAAAAGGAAATCATATGTCAATTACACATATAAAAACAAACAAAAAAATAGAAGTTTTATTAAGACTTTTAGAAAATAAAGAAAGTTTAGAGGACGCAAGTTCAAAAGCTGGATTAAATATCGAAAAAACAAGATTATTAATAAATAACAAAAAAAGTTAATTCCTAAAAAGGTTATTTTATATACAGAAATCTTATTTTTACTTGATTATAATCATTACTAATAAAATATTATTTTGGTATTATTAGAAAAAATAAAGTTATGGAGATGTTATGCTTTCAAGATTATCAATAAAACAAAAATTGATTTTAATAATGTTAATACCGCTTATTGTTGTTATATTATTAGCAGCAAAATTAGCGGTAGACTCATTTAGTTCTTCTAAAAATTTACAATCATTAGATAAAGTAGTTGTTCTTTCTATAAAAATTGGAAATTTAGTTCATGAAACACAAAAAGAAAGAGGAATGACAGCTGGATTTTTGGGTAGTAAAGGTGAAAAGTTTAGTACAGAACTTTTAACTCAAAGAGTAGTTGTTGATGATAGACTGAAAGAAGTAAATGAATTTCTAAGTACATTTGATAAAAATGCTTATAGCGAAGAATTCTTAGAAAATCTAAACAATGGTCTTAAAAAACTTCAAGATTTACCAAATATTAGAAGTGGAGTTACGGCTTTTAGTATAAATGCTGCTGTTGCTATTGATTACTATACAGATACAAATAAATTGTTATTAAATGTAATCGCAACTATCACAAAATTATCAAATAGTAGTGCTAAAGTATCTCAAGAATTAGTATCTTATATGAACTTTTTATTGTCAAAAGAGAGAGCTGGAATCGAAAGAGCAGTTGGAACTAATACTTTTGCAAAAAATAGTTTTGGAGAGGGAATGAAAGCTAAGTTTTATACCTTAGTTGCTGAACAAAATGCATATATGGATTCATTTTTGAAAGTAAGTAGTTTAACTATGGCTGATTTTTACAAAAAAACTTTTCAAGCTGATTCTATAAATGAAGTTGAAAAAATGAGAAAAATTGCATTATATAGTGATCTTGACTCAAATTTTAATATTGATGCAAATGTTTGGTTCAAACAAATAACTGAAAAAATCAATATTTTAAAGAAAATCGAAGATTATATTTCACAAAGTTTATCAGATACAATTGGTGCTGAAATGCATAATGCTAGTCAAAATATGATTATCTTTGGATTATTAAGTGCTTTTGGTGTGGCTTTAACAATGATTTTAGCAAGAACAATTGCTTTTACAATTTTAATTGATGTTGATTCTGTAAAAAAAGGTGTTGAAAACTTCTTTGCATTTATAAATTTTGAAAAAGATGATATTGAACTTATTAATGTTAAATCTAATGATGAATTAGGAATGATGTCAAAAATCATAAATAAAAACATTGAAGATACAAAAATGAATATTCAAAAAGATAGAGCTTTAATAGCTGATACAATTAGAGTTACAAATGAAATTAATAAAGGTCATTTAGACTGTAAAATTGAACTTGACTCAAATAACCCTTCTTTAAATGAACTAAAAAATATTATAAATGAAATGTTAGGAACATTAAATAGTAATATTTCAAATATTTTAAATGTTTTAACTTCATATTCAAAACTAGATTTCAGATCAAATATAGCTCCAAATAATCTTGAAGGTATTATAAAAGAGTTAGAAAAAGATGTGAATATTTTAGGCGAAGTTATTACTCAAACTTTAATGGAAAATAAAAAAACAGGTATTGTATTAAGTAATAATGCAAATACTTTAACTCAAAATATGCAAGGAATTGCAAGTGCTGCAAATTCACAAGCAGCATCTTTAGAAGAAACAGCGGCATCTTTAGAAGAGATAACTGCAAATATTACAAACAATACTCAAACAGCTATAAAAATGGCAAGTTTTGGAAATAAAGTTAAAGAATCAATTACTTTAGGTCAAGATTTAGCAAATAAAACAGCTTTATCTATGGAAGATATAAATTCTCAAACATCAGCTATTAATGAAGCAATTACAATTATTGACCAAATTGCATTTCAAACAAATATTCTTTCTTTAAATGCAGCCGTAGAAGCAGCAACTGCTGGTGAAGCTGGAAAAGGATTTGCCGTTGTTGCAGGAGAAGTAAGAACACTTGCAAGCAGAAGTGCGGAAGCTGCTAAACAAATAAAAAGCTTAGTTGAAAATGCCCAAAGAAAAACGCAAGAGGGTAAAGATATTGCTTCAAATATGATAAAAGGTTATACAGAACTAAATGAAAATATTAGTATCACTTTAGATTTAATTCAAAATGTTACGACTGCTAGTAAAGAGCAATCAACAGGAATGATTCAAATAAATGATGCAGTTAATAATCTAGATCAAATAACTCAACAAAATGCACAAAATGCTTCACAAGCTAATGAAATAGCTCAAAGAACACTAGACATATCAAATACAATCATTACTCAAGCAGATGCAAAAGAGTTTAATGGGAAAAATTCTTTTTAGGATTTAACAAGAAGTAAAAGAGTTAATCTCTTTTACTTCTTCTTTCTTATTCTTCTTTGTGTCTTCTTCCATTAAAAGTTAAAACTGTATCTAGTTTTATTTGCTCTTTTGTTTTTAAAATCAAATATTCAAAACCATCAATTACACTCATAGTTTCTATCAAACCTTTTAGAGTCTTTTTTTCATCATTTTCTAAATAAACAATAGTTGAGGGAATATTTCTTTTCATTGCTACATTTAGCTGGTCAAAAAATTCACATGAAATTGGAGTGTACATATTTAGGTTTTCCTTTATGGTATATAACTTTTTCTACTTTTTATAAAAGAAGTTGTATAAAAAATTTCTCTTAAAAATAAAAATAAAGAGATAATTAAACAAAGCATCGCACAAATGAAAAGCAAAACTATAAAAAAAGAGTCTTTAAACTCAAAAATAGCACTTAAAAACATAGTTACAATAACTAATGCAATTAATAAACCAGTACTTGTACAAAAAAGTATAGCAAGGTTTGTATTTCTCATTCTCATTGTAAGAAATTTTCTTCTTAGTTTAAGTTTTAAAACATCTTCATCTTTTTTATGGGTAAGTTGGTGTTCGTCTTCGTATTTATCTAATTTATCAACTTTATCAATAATTCTTGAAAGTCTTCCTGTGAAAACATTTAATAATCCTGCAACGCCTGCTAGTAAAAATACAGGTGCAACAGAGAGTTGAATTAGTTGAGAAACGCTATTTACACTATTTGCTTCTATCATTGTTAACATTATATTTTCTTCTTTATTTTATCTCATCAATAATTTCTAATAATTGCTCTTGAGTTTCTTGTGCAAGTTCAATTAAATCAGGATTTATATCATCAACTAACTGAACTAAAGAGTTCATAGCTATAAATGTTTCGCCATCTTGTGAATAAACAGAGATTTTACAAGGCATAATAATCGAAAGTGACATATCTTCACTTAAGAATTTTTCTGCAATTATTGGGTTACAAATATCAACAATTTGACACTCATTTTTAAAATCTATACCTTTTGATTTTAAAGTTTCTTGTACATTGTGAATATGTTGAATTCCAAATTTATATTTTGACGATACTTCTTTTAAACAATTAATAACTTCTTGAACACTTTTTTTAGTTACTTCCATATATTGCATATTATTTCCCTTTTTTATGTATAAATTCTTTTTGATTATAACTAATTAATTTTTAAATCTATTTCTTTTGCTTTAACTTCATTTTTACCGATAAACTCTTTTTCGTTTGCAGTTGAAACAATAAGTTTTGCAATTTCATCTGTTGTAACTGCCACATCATGAGTTTGTGATGCAACAGCTGCATTTTGTTGAGTTTGTTGATCAAGGTTGTTTATTGCATCATTGATTTGTTCAATTCCTGTAAGTTGTTCTTTACTTGACATCTCAATATCAGATATTAGATTTATTGTATTTGTAATGTTTTGATTTAATTCTTTATAACCAGTAATCATATTATTTGCAATTTCTTTACCTTGATTCGCTTTAGAAGTGGCATTTCCTACTATATTTTTTATCTCTTTGGCTGCTTCTGCACTTCTACTTGCAAGATTTCGCACCTCTGCTGCAACAACAGCAAATCCTCGTCCAGCTTCTCCAGCAGTTGCTGCTTCAACAGCTGCATTTAATGAAAGAATATTTGTTTGAAATGCTATTTGGTCTATTACGCTAATTGCTTCATTTATAGAATTAACTTGAATATTTATCTCTTCCATAGCAACTGTTGTTTGATTTGCTAAATTTTCTCCATCTTTTGCAGATTTTGTAACACTGTTTGAATAAGTTGCCATTTTTTGGATATTTTGTGTATTGTTTCTAATGTTTGAGGTTATCTCTTCTAAAGCTGCTGCTGTTTCTTCAAGTGATGCTGCCGCTTCATTTGAACTAACATTTAATTTATCTACATTCGCTAAAAGTAAATCTGAACCTTTATCAAGTGTCAATCCATTTGATTTATTTTCAACTAACATCTCATTTACAACATTTGCAAGGTTATTAAGTCCTACTGATACTTCTCCTAAATTATTTCCCGTAACTCTGTGTCTAAAGTCTAATTTTTGATAAGATGATAAAGCCTCTGAAATTTTATTTAAATCCCCATCAACTTTTGTAGATACAACTTGAAATAAGTCATTAACTCCATTTTTAAGTTCTTCTATTCCTTCATTTTTAGTTGATTCACTTATCGTTTGATTCATAATTCCTGTTTTTGCAAGGTTAATAGCTTTTTTAACAGCATCAATTACTTTTTTAGCCTCTGTTATATCTTGAGCAAATTTAACAACACGAGTTACTTTTCCATTTTTGTTTTTTACAGGAGTATATGAAGCTTGAATCCAAACTGAACTACCATTTTTATGAATTCTTTCAAACTCATTTATTTGAGATTTTCCATTTGCTAAATTATTCCAAAAATCAGCGTATTCTTTTGTGCTTGTATATGTTTTATTACAAAACATACTATGATGATTACCTACCGCTTCATTTTGTTTATAACCTAATACATTTAAGAAATTATCATTTGCATGTAATATAGTACCATCTGGTTTGAATGATATAATTGCAAAGTTTTCTTCCATCGCAGTTAATCTTGCAGCATCTTCTTCCGTTTTCCCTAAATTAAACATAGTAATATTCCTCTTTTTTATTATTTATTATCTTATCACATATAATATATATTTGTTTAAACTATATCTTAAAGTAAAGTATATTTGTAGTCTTTTATTGTTTGTTCGTATGAAAGCAGTAGAAAATTATGATTCAAAAAATTTGAATCATAATTAAAATATTTTATTTATAAAATGCTAGTTTTTTCACTTCAAGTTTATCAAACATAGTAAGTATATTTTTGTAATCTTGTTTAAAAGTTCTGTTTATTAAAAACTCTTTTCCTTCTAAAATATTTACAGCTTTTTGAATTTTTTCTTCACCATAAACATTAAAAAGTGCCTCTTCATAATCTTCCCAATTTAACTCATCATTTTGCATTCTAATAAGTTGTGCTACAAGATGACCAAGGCTATTATTTGAAAATTCTAAGATTTGTAAAGCATCATCATACTCTTCTAAAAGTAAAAGCATTTGAGCTTTGAAATCTTGCATTGTAAAGTTTTCTTCAAAAATAACTCCAATATAAAGTTGCATATTTAAAGAATCATCTAAACTATCAACCGTATCTAAAATGTCGTTTATATCGTATTTTTCAAAGTTTAAAACCATATCTCGGATTAGTTTTCCATTGTTTTTATTGTTATAAATCATGTCATCTATTGGATAAACTTCTGAAAAACCTGGGATTATCATTTGACATGAATAAAAACCTAAATATGTATATTCTCTTAAATACATCTCTTTATCTTGAGCAGCTAAAATATCTAATAAATAAGCATATTCATCAGCACTTCCATTTCCAGCATAATTCCAAGGTGCGTATTCATAACTTTTTTTAGCACTTAAAAAAGGAAAACCAATTTTTCCATTTGAGTCTATAAAGTGAGCTTCGATATTAAAACTATCACTTACTAAATCCATATCAAAAGTAGGGATTTCAAAGGCATCAAGGTTTGTTAAATCTCTTCCTTGCATAAGTTCTGTCATTGTTCGCTCTAAGCTTACTTCCAAAATAGGGTGCGCACCAAAAGATACAAACAGTGTTGAGTTCTTTGGATTTATAAAAGATATTGCAGTTACAGGAAAAACTCCGCCTAAACTTGAATCTAAAACTTCTACTATATATCCCATTTCTCTTAAAGCTATTAAATCCTCATAAACTTTAGGAAACGATTTTACGATTTCGTCTGGAAACTTTGGAAGGCTAAGACCTTCTTTTATTATTTTGATTTTTACATATCTTTCAAATATCTCACTTAAAGCTTGAACTTTTGCTTCATCTGCTGTGTTTCCAGTTGCAAGTCCGTTGCTTACAAAAAGATTGCTAAGAATATTTATTGGAATATATGTTTTTTCATTTGTTGTTTGATTTATAAAAGGAAGTGCTACTATTTTGTCCATATAATCGCTATTAAAATCAACTAAATCTTTTGCTTCTAATTCACCGTTTGGATTATAGATTTTTTTAAGTTTTGCATTTAAATAATCTCCATCAAAATCAAAAGCAATTTCATCGGGAAAGTATTTTCTGTTTGGTGTATAAAAATCAATAAATACATTGTTTGTTTGTAATCTTTCGATATATTCACCATAAGCGCTGGCAATAGAGGCATCTGAAATGATACCTTTTCCATTTGTATAAATATGATTTGGAGCTTCTGTTGAAGCTAGATTTACAGAAAAACAGTTTTTTAAAGGATGTTTTTCTTGTGAAAAAGTAGTTTCTATTCCTACATCTACTAAAACAGCTTTTAGTTTATTGATTGATTCTTCAAGTGAAGAGTTTTTTGATAATAAATTCATTTGATTATTTTTTCTCGATTCATATTAATTTTTTCTGTATAAAGGTTTAGATTATAGCTAAAAAAAATTATATTCTAAGAATAGGGCGTAATTATTGGCTACAATACGAAATCAATGTAAAAAAAATATAAAGGTTTATAAATGGCAAAAGGTAAAAAAACAATAATCAAAGAAATCAAAAAAATAGATGATGAAATATTATTAATAAACGGAAAAGAGTATGTAATTGTTGAAGACACAGAAAATATCGAAACAGCAACAACAATGAAAATTTCATCAAATGGAAATAGAATTTTAAGATTTGAAGATGAAAAGAAAAAAGCAACAATTGATGTAAAAAGAGATATTGATATAGTTAAATATTCATTTGTAGATGCAAGTAATGCCAAAAAATTTGCAAAAGGTTATGACAAAACAGTAATCACAAAAGATGATAAAAGAGAAGAAATAGGAAATGCAAGTTCATTTAAAAAAGCTAGAAAAATCATAAATACATATATCTCAAAAGATGGTGTAAATTTTGACCCAAAAAATGGAAAAACAACATTTTATGTGACGGAAGAGGCGTAAAAATTTTAAAGGGATTTTCTATAAAATCCCTAGCTCTTTACTCATATCAACTATTAGTTTTGAAAATGGTTGTTTTGATAAATCTTCATTTTCATCTATGAGATTAAAAATATCTTTTTTGATTTGCTGAAATGGAATACCAGTTAAATTTTCTAACTCTTTGAGCCTACTTTCTGGGTAGAATTCAGCTTTTTGTATCATGTCAAAAACTATATCTTTGTGGGCTTTATATCGAGGATTTAGTTTGAAAATCTCGATATATTTGTCGTACATATCTGAATAATTTTCTTTTAAATTTATATCTATATCATCTTTTGATTTTATATATAAATTTTTGCAAGAATCATCTAAAAGTAGTTTGAATTTTACTTTTTGGTGGAAATCAAATTTTTCATCATTGGGTTTTAAACATTTTTCTATTTTAAATTTACCAACTCTGCTATCATGAATAAAAGTATTTTTTGTTCCTTTTACTTTTGAAGAATTACAAGTAGGACAAGATGGTATTAGATTATAAAATGATAATGCTAAATATGGATAAGTATCTTTATCATAAAAATGGTCTAATTGAAAAGTAGATACTAAATCTTTTTTCTCTTTTTCAAAGTTTGTAATAAAATCTTTATTGCAATAAAAACAAGTTCTAAAAGAGAAATTTTTAGTAAAAAATGGAGTTAATACTTTTCCTTGAAATTTATTTGTATATTTAAATAAATTTTGTACGATTATTATTAATTCTTCTTTTTTCTTTTTTGTAAGTGAATTAATTCTTTTTTCTATTGTTTCGATTATTAAATGTATTTCATTTTCTTTAGCATAAAGAATATCCTCAAATTTATAATTTCTAAATACTTTTTTAAATGAGTTATTGTTAACTTTGTATCTATTAAATCTTATTTCAATATCTTCATTTGGTTTTTCAAATTTTGTAATAATCTTCAAATCATTTAAGTATTCTTTTTCAATATTAAAATCTTTCTTTATTAAATAGTTTGAATAATTTAAATTAGTCATTTAAACTCTTTTGTAAGTCTTGTAATCTTTTTATTTCATTGTTTAAAAACTCTTTTTTACCATAAAATAAAATTTCTAATTCATCAAGATAGTTTTTAATTACAGTTTTTAAAAATGGTTCACCAATTATTTTTTGAATATTCTCAAAATATTTTTTATTTTTTTTAAACTCATCTTTTTTTGATTCAAAATTAGAATCTTCTTTTTTTAAATTTTTATTTGTATCATAAAAATCTTTAATCTCATTGATTTTACTTTTAGCAAACTCACCCATAAGCCCATCAGTCATAAAAAATCCATCTGCAAGTAAAGTATGAATATTTGCACCAAAGGTTTTGAGTTCTATATGTTTACTTACATTTATACAATTTCCATTTTCTAAACCTTTGATGTCTAATTTTGGATATTTTATCTTTGTTTCTTTTTTATCAAATTTATCCAAAAATATTACATTTTCTTTTGGAATATCTGAAAGAATAAATGGGGAATGTGTAGCACACACAATATTAAAAATTTTAAACTCATCTTTAAAGTAATCAGTTAATACTTTTAATAATAAAGAAATATAATCTTTTTGCCATTTTGGATGTAATCCAATTTCAATTTCATCTAAAAATAAATTGATTGAACTATATTTATTTGTTTTTTTTATTTTTAAAAGTTGATATAAAATTGTGTAGATAAATCTTATTAAAATTTTTTGTCCATAACTTAAAAAATCTAAATCTATCTTTTTTTCATCATAAAACTTTATATCAATCCAAGCGGGTAAATATTCTAAAATTTCTTTATATTTTTGAATATTATAGTTATTTCCCTGACTAAATTCAAAAATATAAGAATCATCTTTTTTAAAAATAAAATCTCTAAATTTAAAACTATCTTCAATTTTTTCATTTGATATATTTCTAAATAATGATGTATAAGTATTAACATCTAAAATTTTTATAATTTCTTGATAATTATTTTCCCAATCGTAATTTAGAATATATTTTTTTAGTTCTTCATCATTTAAAATATCTCCTTTTATTTCCAAAATATTATAAATTTTTTTTATCAAATATAGATTATTTAAAAGTATTAAATCATATTTTGTGTATTTTGATTGAGATTTATCTATTAATTGTTTATCTTTTTTAAATAAATATGTATAGTTTTCTTTTCTTATACTTTCCACTTGAACATCATTTTCATTGTAGTTCGGTAATCCCTCATAAATTTTATCTGTATTTATAAATAGACTAAATTCTATCGGAATAAAAAAGCTCTCAATATTTTGTATTGTTTGATTATTTTGTATTGTAAATTTTAATATAGTTCTATTTTGCAAATAATTTAAGTTTGATATATCAATTTGCCCAAATTTTTTATCAGGGATTAAATGTATAGGTGTATTATAGCTATCAACTTTGTGATATAAATCATTAAAATTTACTTGATTATTTTTGGGATAATCTAAAGAATAATTGAAATTCATAGTAAAAGTATCTAAATTTTCATTAGATAATTCTTCAAATTCGTTATTAGGTTTTTTCATATTAATGGTTTTATAGTAATACATGTCATTTTTAAAAAATATCATATATACTTTACTTTCTGAATTTACACTTTTATTTATTGCCGTAAGCAAAGTAATAATAATTTCAAAAACATTACTTTTACCCGTTCCATTCTCTCCAACAATAGCAGTAACATTGATATTTTCACCAAAAAAGTTTTCTAAATATTCATTATCTTTACACTCTTTTTTCTTTTTATCACATATCGTTAAATTGCCATCTTTGTATTCACACTCAAACCTAGGCGAAAAATTAAACCCCTGATTCTTAATATTCTTATATTCTTCAACCCACAAATAAACTAATTCCATAAAAAACCTTGATTATTATTTGGATAAATTATATCAATAAAAGATAAGAAAATAATTATTCTAAACTTTAAATTTCACTTCAAAATTCTTTTTACTCATTTAATCCAATTATTTATGCTATAATCCAGCAATTTCAGCATACATATCGGTCTATGCCTGACTTCGTTTTTGTAGTCAAATTACAACTCAACTAAACTCAAATTATATAACCTAGATCGTAACTCAAGTTTACAACTTTTGATAGGTTCATAACAAAACAAGGTACTTATGTCATTTTCAAATTTAGGATTATGTGCGGAACTTCTTCGTGCAATCAAAGAAGAGGGTTATACAACTCCAACTCCAATCCAAGCAAAATCAATCCCAGTGATTTTATCAAAAAAAGATGTACTAGCAGGTGCTCAAACGGGTACTGGAAAAACGGCTGGATTTACACTTCCATTATTACAAAGATTAAAAACTGCTTATAATAAAGATAAAAAATCTCATGTTAGAGCACTTATTTTAACTCCTACAAGAGAACTTGCAGCTCAAGTTGCACAAAGTGTTGAAACTTATGGGAAATATCTTCCTTTTAAATCAGCTGTTATTTTTGGTGGAGTTGGAATAAATCCACAAATTTCACTTTTAAAAAAAGGCGTTGATATTGTTATTGCAACTCCTGGAAGACTTCTTGATTTAGTTTCTCAAAACTGTTTAGATTTAACAAAAGTAGAATTTTTCATCTTAGATGAAGCAGATAGAATGCTTGATATGGGATTTATAAACGATATTAAAAAAGTTCTAGCAATTTTGCCAAAAGAGAGACAAAATCTTCTTTTTTCAGCAACTTTTTCAGATGATATCAAAAAATTAGCAGATGGTTTATTAAATTCACCTGTTTTAATTGAAGCAACAACTGCAAATAGTACTTCTCATAAAGTTGAACAAACAGTTCATCATGTTGATAGAGAAAGAAAAAAAGAGCTTTTATTACATCTTGTAAATAAAAACAACTGGAAACAAGTTTTAGTTTTTACAAGAACAAAACATGGTGCAAATAAACTAAGTGAAGCACTTGTAAAAGATGGAATCACATCATCTGCAATTCATGGAAATAAATCTCAAGGTGCAAGAACAAAAGCCTTAGATGATTTTAAATCTGGAAATGTAAGAGTTCTTGTGGCAACTGATATTGCAGCGCGTGGAATTGACATTGACAATCTTCCACATGTTATAAACTTTGAATTACCAAATATCGCAGAAGATTATGTGCATAGAATCGGAAGAACTGGACGAGCTGGAAATACAGGTGAAGCTATATCTTTGGTTTGTGTTGATGAACATGATTATTTGTTTGGAATTGAAAAATTAATCAAACAAAAAATCAGAAAAATTGAAACACTTGGATTTAAAGTTGATCCAAATATCAAAGCAGAACCAATTCAAAATAGAAGCAACAGAGGAAATAGTTCGAACCAAAATAGAACTGCAAAACCAAAAGAAGATTCAAGAAAATCTTTTGGAAGAAAAAAAGAAGAAGGTTCATCTTCAAAACCAAAAAGTAATAACAACAATAGATTTGCTTCTAAAAAAAGTGATTCATCATCTAGCGTAACAAAAAATAGAAGAACAAACTCAGGTTTTAAAAATAACTAATTAGTTTAAAATATTTAAGTAAGGTAGTATTTTATAAAATACCTTACTTGAAATTTAGGAACTACAAAATGAATTACGAAATAAAAAATAATTTCATAAAAGCAAAAATCAAATCTTTTGGAGCTGAATTAAATAGTTTACAAAAAAATGATAATGATTTAGAATATATTTGGCAAGGAAATAAAGAGTTTTGGAATCGTCATTCGCCAATTCTTTTTCCAATAGTTGGAAGATTAAAAAATGATAGTTATTTTTATAAAAATCAAAAATACAATATGACTCAACATGGATTTGCTAGAGATAAAGAGTTTGAACTTGTAAATCAAAAAGAGGATTTTATAGAATTTAGATTAAAAAGTGATGAAAAAACTTTTGAGATTTATCCTTTTTCTTTTGAGTTATATTTATCTTATAAACTTGAATTTTCAAAACTAATAATCTCATATAAAGTAATAAATAAAAGTGATGAAAAAATATTTTTTTCAATAGGTGCACATCCTGCATTTAATTGGGGATTAATAAAAAATGAAAAAAAAGAGAACTATTTTTTAGAGTTTGACGATATAAAACAAACAAAAAGATACTTTTTAAATGATTTGGGATTAGTTTATAAAAATGAAGATTTAGAAATAATAGAGAATAAAATGCCTTTAAATGAAGGGTTATTTAAAAATGATGCTTTAGTTTTTAATGATTTAAATATAAAAAATGTGAGTTTGAAAAATACAAAAAATGATAATTTTATAAAAGTAAATTTTGATAATTTTCCATATTTAGGTATTTGGTCAAAACCTAGTGGCGCACCTTTTATCTGCATAGAACCGTGGTTTGGAGTTGCTGATGAAAAAAATTCTACTCAAAATCTTGAAGATAAAAAAGGAATAATTATTTTAGAAAAAGATGAGGTTTTTTCTTGTTTTTATAGTATTGAAGTTTGAAAACAAAAAATAAGAGATAAAAATCTCTTATTTTATATAGTTGCTTTTTTTATCATTTGTGTCTAATTCTTGCCCAATTTCTTGGTATCTTTTGAAGTAATATTTTACAAATGAGTTTATTTTTTCATCATTTGGCATAAAATATTTTTCTTTTTTTGTAGCATAATTATTTAAAAATATAGTTGCATCTTTTTTGTCTAAATAGTGTTTTGCTAATGCTGTATAGTTTTTGATATACCAAGCTTTAAGTGCTTCATATTTTTCATCACTTAAATCTATTTCTAACTTTTCATTTTCCCAAGATAAAACACCTGTTGAAAACAGTCCACTTAAATGAATCAAACCCTCACAATAATAAGGTTGAACTTCATCAACTTCCATCCAACCAATAAGCCCAACACTTCTTTTTACAAGGTCAATTAAAACTTGTGATTTTAAGTGAGCTTCATCTGTATTCTCATCAAGTAAATAAGAAATCAATCCACCAGTTGTTGCTTTAAACTCTTCAATATTTTTGAAGTTTCCAGTTTTATTCATAATAGATTCTGTTTGCTCATCACACCATAAAATATGTCCATATTCATGCCCAACAGTGCTAATATCATAAACTTGATGCCAAGATGTTGTTTCATTAAATAAAAATGTTCTATCTTTTGTTAAAATTTCTTGTCCAAAAATCTCTCTTGAAAGTTTTAAAAATGGTTTAGCCCTACTTGATTGTAAAATCTCATCAGAAAATGCAAAGATTTTTTTACCTTCTTCCAAACTTACAATTTCATCATTTGGTACAACTTGTGCTGAAAACATTCCATTAAATCCAGCTCCAAAAAATAAAGCAGGTCGTCCCACATAAAGTTGTACTTTATCCAGTGATTTAAAAGAAAAATCATAGATTTTTTTATATTCTTCTTTCTTTTCACTTGCTTCAAAACTATCAAATATTTTAGAAAAAGCTGATTTTATTTTATTTACTCTATGGTCATTTTGTGCAAATTTAGGATTTGTTAATCTTATATCCCATTCAAGTGCAACTGCTTTTCTAAAGTGATCTTCATAATATTCTAAAGGATGACCGATTTGAATTGGAGTTTTTATTTTCATCCAAGCTCTATCAACATCTGCCCATTTACTTACAAGTTCATTTGTTTTATCCTCAGAAAATGCTTTGATAAGTGCTTGAATATATAAAACATAATCCCATTTTTGATTAAAAATATCATCTTCAAGTTCAATTAGTTTATCAGCGAATTCTTCTAAAGCATCTACAACTTCCGTTGTTTCTTTTTTAAAAGCTTTGATATAAGCTTGAGATTTGTATTTTTCACCATCTTTTATTAAAGCAGAATAACATCTATCAGCAGTGATTTCACCATGTCCTAAATCAAGAAGTTTTTCATCTTCAAGATATTGCATGATTTTTTCTTCGTTTCCATCAAACTTGACCATCAAATCTTTGTTTATTCCATTTATAATATGAGCTGTCCAAGAAGTTTGCCATGCTGACATTTGAAGTCCAACATTATAAACCCCAATAAATACTTCTTGATAAAAAGGTGTTAAAAGAGAGTTTTGAGTTATAAAATCAATTAATTTTGTATGAATTTCGTGCCAATACTCTTTCACAAAAGAGTATGCTTTTTCTTGTAAAGTTATGATTTCTTTTTCATTTTTCTCTAACTTTTTCAAAACCTGAACTAAAGAATCATCTCTTAAATTCACAAGTCTTGTAACAAGTGCAAATCTTAAATCACTTGTCATTTCAAGATTTAAAGCCTTTGCAAAATCATCAATAAGTCCTAGTTTGTTAAACTCTTCATTTTCAAGATGTTTTATCAGTTCGTTTGTTTGTGATTTTTGTGTATTTAAAAAGTCATATATTTTTTGTAAGTCGTTTAAAAATTCTTGTTTTGTCATTTTTTTAATCCTTAATTGTAAAAGTAAAGTTTATCTTTATTGTACTTTTTTTTAGTTAAATTAGCACTCAAATACAAAAAGTGCTAATTTTAATAAAAACTTTAGCTTTCTTTTATAAAGTTGTGATAAAATTCTCTTCTAAAAAATTAAAATTTATAGGAGAAATTTAGCATGGCAAAACATCAATTTCAAACAGAAGTAGGACAATTATTACAATTAATGACACACTCTTTATATTCAAATAAAGAGATTTTTATAAGAGAGTTAGTATCAAATTCAAGTGATGCTATTGATAAATTAAACTATTTAAGACTTACGGATGACAATCTTAAGGCTGATTATGCGGACTGGAAAGGTGAGATTAATATCACTTTTGATGAAGCTGACAAATCTTTAACTATTATTGACAACGGTGTTGGTATGAATGAAGAGGACTTAATTGCTTCTATTGGAACAATCGCAAAATCAGGTACAAAATCTTTTGTTGAAGCACTAACAGGTGATGCAAAAAAAGACTCAAACTTAATCGGTCAATTTGGAGTTGGTTTTTATTCTGTATTTATGGTGGCTTCAAGTGTAGATGTTATTTCTAAAAAAGCTGGTGAAGAAACTGCTTACAAATGGACAAGTACTGGAACAGGTGAGTTTGATTTAGCTCCTTGCACAAAAGAGTCAAATGGAACTGTAATTTACATCAAATTAAAAGATGAAGAAGCAAGTGAGTTTGCAAGTAAATATAGAATCAAAAATATCGTTGGAAAATACTCAAATCACATCGCATATCCAATTTTCTTAAATTACAAAGAAGAAGTTACTGAAACTTTAAGTGAAGAGGATAAAAAAGCAGGCAAAGAAGCTGTTAAATCAATTGAAGATAAAAGAGAAAAAATCAATGAAGCAACTGCTTTATGGATGCAGCCAAAAGCGAAATTAAAAGATGAAGATTATAATGATTTTTATAAATCTATTTCTCATGACTCATCAGAGCCAATGCTTACAATTCACACAAAAACTGAGGGTGTAAACGAATATACAACACTTTTTTATATTCCAAAAATAGCACCAATGGATATGTATAGAGCGGATTTCCAAAGTGGTGTAAAACTTTATGTTAAAAGAGTATTTATTACAGATAGCGAAAAAGAGTTATTACCAACTTACTTAAGATTTGTAAGAGGAATTATCGACTCTGAGGATTTACCTTTAAATGTTTCAAGAGAGATTTTACAAGAAAATAGAATCTTAGCAAATATCAAACAAAGTTCAGTTAAAAAAATCCTAAGTGAAATCAAAAAACTATCAAAAGATGAAGAAAAATATGCTGAATTTATCGCTCAATATATCAGACCTTTAAAAGAGGGTGTTTATCAAGACCACATGAATAAAGAAGCGATTTTAGATTTATTAAGATACAAATCTACAAAAGCTGAAACTGGAAAATTAACTTCATTAGAAGATTATAAACATAGAGCTGATACAGAACAAAAAGCAATTTTTTATATCGTTGGAGAAAATGAAAAAATCTTAAGAAGTTCACCATTATTAGAGTCTTATAACAAAAATAATATCGAAGTTTTAATCTTAGATGACAAAGAAATTGATGAAATTATAACTCCAACAATGGGTGCTTATAAAGATTGGGAATTCAAAGACATCACAGCTTGCGAACCTCCAAAAGTAGAACAATCAGAAGAAGCAAAAAAAGAAGTTGAAGAGAAATTCCAAGACATCACGAAAAAAATCAAAGACAAACTAGGTGATGCTGTAAAAGATGTAAAAGTTACAAATAGACTAAGTGAATCTCCATCTTGTGTAGTAAAAGATGTAGCAGATGCACAAATGGCTCAGATGATGCAAATGATGAGAGCAATGGGACAAGAAATGCCCCAATCAGCACCAATCTTAGAAATCAATCCAGAACACGAAATCGTAAAAAAATTAAACGGTTGTGCAGATGAATCAACAATCGAAGATGTATCTTGGATTTTACTAGACCAAGCGAAATTAAGTGAGGGTATGGAAATTACTGATACTGTAGCATTTGCAAAAAGATTATCAAGAATTACTGCTAAAGCTTTATAAAATAAAAGAACTATTTGCACGCATCTTTGGCGTTGCAAATAGTTTTTCTTAAGTTGTATATAATTATTTCATACAAAAATATTTAATTATTAGTTAAAGGAAATAATTGAATTTAAAAGATTTTAATACTGATAAATATGTTGCTCACTATACCAAATTTGATAGAGTTATTAAAGATATATTACCTTTTAATGAAATTAGATTTAGTTCTGTATCCATAGTAAATGACCCATACGAAAAAGATACTACATGGATTGAAAATGATGGAATTTATTCTAAAGAAGATATTATAGAATCTCATAAAATTTTAAATGAATTAAAAACAAATTTTTTTAATCACATAAAGTTATTTTGTTTAGCTTCCTATGATGAAGCTAGTATAAATTGTTTTGATTTGTCAAGTGATATTTATGGGAAGCCTAGAATGTGGGCAAATTATGGAGATAATCATAAAGGGTTATGTTTAATTTTTGATAAAGAAGAATTATCAAAAGAAATCAATAAAATTTGTGATAAATATGAAAAATTATATGAAGATAAAATAAAATTTGCCTTATATTGCTATACTTGAAAATAGCATTTCATTATCAATTGATGAATTAAAAAGTTTACAATCAACAACTAATAATTCTAAATTATTATATGAAGTAATAGATAAAAACTATTTATTAAAAAGTAAATATTTTAGAAAACATATAGATTGGAAAACTGAGAATGAATATAGATGGTTGATTTTTACTAAAGAAACAAAAGAATTTAATGTTAATTTTGGAAGTGCATTAAAAGCTGTTGTTTTTGGTGTAGATACAAATACAAAATGTAAATATTTATTAAAAGATTATAATATACCATTATTTCAATTGTCATTTGAATATGGAAAATATAAAGCATATAGAATTTAATAAGGACAAAAATGCCACTAAAAATTAGAGAAGCAATACCAGAAGATTCACAAACTATTTTTGATTTCATTATGGAACTTGCAATTTATGAGAAACTTCCAAATGAAGTAAAAACTACAGTTGAGGAGATAAAAGAGTCTATCTTTGCTTCAAACTCTACTGTTAAAGCTTTGATTTGTGAAGAAGATGAAACGGCTATTGGTTATGCTGTTTATTTTTACAACTATTCAACTTGGCTTGGGAAAAATGGTATTTATCTTGAGGATTTATATGTTAGTGAAGTAAAAAGAGGAAAAGGTGCTGGAAAAGCTATGATTAAATATTTAGCAAAAAAAGCAATAAGCGAAAACTGTGGACGATTTGAGTGGGCTTGT
The DNA here is from genome assembly GCF_003063245.1 of Arcobacter caeni. Taxonomy (GTDB): domain Bacteria; phylum Campylobacterota; class Campylobacteria; order Campylobacterales; family Arcobacteraceae; genus Aliarcobacter; species Aliarcobacter caeni. Next base: position 24,338 of record NZ_MUXE01000015.1, read on the forward strand.
CTTGATTGGAATACTCCTTCACGAGATTTTTATGAAAGTTTTGGTGCTGTGCCACAAACTCAATGGATTGGTTATAGACTTGAGGGTGAAACTTTAGAAAAATTTGCAAATAATTGATATAATCCTTGTTACATGATTATTTTACAATTAAAGAGTAATCTTTATATTATTTTGACAAAGGCAGAAAATGGGTATTATCGTAGATTTCTTTAAATCACTTTTTAAGACAATTAAAAAACTATCAAGACCTTATTTTAGCCTTGAAGAAAATGAGTTAAAATTTAAGATTGATACTGATACTTTTTACAAATTCCCAATTTTAAATATCGAAACAAAAACAAGATATGATTCTTATATCCTTGATGCTTATACTTTAAAAGCGGATAATATACACTTAGAATATATTCATACAGATAATGATACTTCTTGGAATGCTCAAGCTTTATCTTTTTTCAAAGATTTATTAAAAGAGAGTATAAATGCTTATTCTATGGATTTATTAGAAAAAAAAGAGTTTAGGCATTATGAATTTTTGGTTTATAAAATAGATGAAAAATATATTTTAAATATTATTTATATTTATGAGATAAACAAAGAGGTTTTTATTGTAGATCAAAAAGGTGATCTTTATGAAAATTTATTAAAAAATCTTGATAAAAATTATGTTTATAAATTCGAAAAAAATAAGATGGATTTTATAGATTTAAATTTTAGTTTAGTAAAAAACAACGCTATGAAAAGCTATTTTGCTCTTCATAGTGGAGATTAAAAGAGATATTTATTTCCCAAATACTTGTTTTAAAATTGAACTTGTTTGTTCAACTGGATTTGTTCTAATTGCTGCTTCTTTTTGTGCAATCATTGTAAATAATCCTTCAATTGCTTTGTTTGTAACAAACTCATCTAAACTTTCATTTGAATTTCCAGGAACATAAGAGTCAACTCCAAAACTTTTTGCCATTCCCATTACTGCACTATTATCTACTAAACCTTTTGCACTTGATTTATAAATGTTGTTAACAGTTTCATAATAACCTGCTACTTGATTTTCTTTCATTGTTTCTTGAATAATTGGTGCTATTGATTTTTTTAGTGATTCTGTTGTATTTGTTTTGAAATATTCTGTTGCAGCACTATTTCCGCCACCTAGAATTTTTTGAGCATCTGTTACACTCATTTTATCAATTGCAGAGATAAAAATTTCTGCTGTTTTTGGAGCTGCTTTTGAAGCTGCTGCATTCATTGAATTTATTAAATCATCTGCCATTTTATCACCACCTGCTGTTCGGATTAAACTTTCAGCTTTTGATAAATTATTTGGAAGAGGAATTTTTACTGCTTTATTATTTAAATATCCATTATTACTTCCAAGTTGTGTTGTTGCATAAGTTACACCTGATTTTAGAGCCTCTTTTAGTCCATTTGATACAGTTGCATTATCAAGATTGCTTGTTTTACTTGAAGTTGTTGTCGTAGCATTTGTTATTTGTTCTGAGATACTTGTGTCTTTTGAAACTGTATCAACAACGCTTTTTGTAATACTTCCTAAATCTAAAGCAAAAGTTAATGTTGAAGTTAAAAGTAAAGTTGAAACGATAAGTGATTTTTTCATAATTTTTCCTAATATTTTGTATTTTTTAGATTTACATTATATAATAGATATAATAGAATAATTGTGAAAAAGGATTACAAATAGAACTAATCAACGAAATCTCTAATTTTATTTATGGTTTTAAAAATAAAATAGTTGAAGCTACTGAAATAGCAACAAAATATGAAGAGCAAATATCTTTATTTGCAAATGAATTAAAAAAATTAGATTTAGATAAAGAGTATGAAGAAAACTTTTTGATTATTTTAGGATATTCATATAGACTTGAGGATATTTCTCAAAGATTATTTTTTACTTTCTCAGAAGCAATTTATGCTATTGATTTAGATAAATTAATAAGAAATGAAGATTCTTTAAAATTAAATTCTATAGTTTATGTTTTGGTTTTAGACTCAATAATGAAAGAGTACAAAACTAAAGAGATAAATATCGAACAAAAACAAAAAGCTTTAGAAGTTTATAAAAAGATAGAAGAGAAAAAAGCAGCAGAAAATAAAAAGTATCATATGTATCAATATTAGGAATAGGTTATGGCTATAAGATTAAATTGCGACATGGGCGAGAGTTTTGGTATTTGGAAAATGGGAAATGATGAGGAAATAATGCCTTATATTGATATGGCAAATTTAGCTTGTGGTTTTCATGCAAGTGATGCGGTTACAATGAGTAGGTCTGTAATCTTAGCAAAAAAATATAATGTAACAATTGGTTCACATCCATCATATCATGATTTGTTAGGTTTTGGAAGAAGAACAGTTTTATGTTCACTTGAAGAGATAAAATCTATAGTCTTATATCAATTAGGAGCATTAAATGCCTTTTGCAGAGCAAATGGTACTGCTGTTTCTTATGTAAAACCTCATGGTGCTTTATACAATGATATGATGAGAGATGAAAATATTTTTAAAGCAGTTTTAAATGCTATTTCATCTTTTAATAAAAATATAAAGCTTATGGTTATATCAGGTCCCAAAAATGAAGAGTATGAATATACAGCAAAACTTTATGATATAAAATTACTTTTTGAAGTATTTGCTGATAAAAATTATAAAGATGATGGAACTTTGGTTTCAAGAATGGAAGAAAATGCGATTATTCATGAAGAATTAGATGTAATTGCAAGAGTTGTAAATCTAAAAGAAAAAGGTTTTATTTCAAGTATAAATGGACAAATGTTATTTCTAAAAAGTGATTCTATTTGTGTTCATGCAGATAATGAAAAAGCTCTTGATTTTATAAAACTTGTAAAAAAAACTCTTTATTGATTAGTTTTATATTATTAAGAGCTTATATTTTTCTTTTTTTTTCTTTACTTAATAGGCTTTCAAAAATCTCTTTTGAATCTTGATTTATTTTAAATGAACAAATTTTAAATTCATATTTTGCTTTTATAAAAAGACCTGAATTACTTTTTAAAGTTGTACTTGATAACAACTGCTCTAAATTTAAAATAAAATTTACAACATCTTTTTTTTCTTCAGTTAGATTTTGTATAAAAATTATGAATTTATTTTCACTATATCTAACCATATCATAGTCAAAGTCTTCATCTTTTAGTTTTTGTTTTATAAATTTTGTTGCAAAAATCAATAAATTATTTGCTAAAAGATCACCATATTCATTTTGAATATAATTGTGATCAATTACATCAACCAAGATACAAATACCATTTTGTTGAAATAAAGCATTATCATTTAAAAATATTTTATAAATCCATTTTTTATTAAAAGTATTAGTAATATCATCTACAAAAAGTTTATCATTTAAGTTTTTTACTTCTAATTCCAAGTTAAGTATTTTTTTGTAAATATCATTTAAAGAATCAATGTCATTATTTAATATCGCATCTGCTGCATTTTTTGTGTTTTCTTTTAATGATGCAGCATTTGTAGCAATTAAATTCATATAATTTTCTATCTCATGAAAATCTTCTGAAATAAGTTTGTTTATTTCATGTTTGAATTTCTCATCATCTAAATCAATTTCTAACTCTTTTGCATGATAATTAAATTTATCAAAATAAGTAGAAGGAAGTATAATATTTTTATTTAAAATGTCATTTATTGTTAAATCAGTTATCTTTTTTAGTTGTTGTCTCATTTTCTTCTCCAAATAATTCTTGAATATGTTTCGGTTTTCCTATGTAATAACCTTGTGAATAATCAATTTCTATATTTTTTACATATCTTAAAATTTTCAAATCACTCACAAACTCGGCAACTACTTTTATATTTTGTTGTTTTGAGAATAAAACAATACTTTTTATTAGATTTAAATAAATATCTTCATTTATTTTTCTAATTAATGAACCATCAATTTTTATATAATCAATATTTAAATTTAAAATATTTTCATAGTTAGAAAATCCAGTACCAAAATCATCAATTGCAATTTTAACACCAAATTGTTTTACATCATTTATAAATTCATTTACAGTATCAAAACTTGAAACTTTTTCACTTTCTAATATTTCAATGGTTAAATATTCACCAATATTATTTTTTCTAATTTTACTAACTAAAGCTTTTTTAATTTGTGGATTTAAGATGTCCGTATAATCAAGATTAATACTAATATGAATTTTATACTTTAAAATATAAACTATGATTTTATCAATCAAAATCTCCATAAGTTTATTATAAAGTCTGCATTTTTTTGCTTTATAAATAAAATTATTTGGCATTAACATTCGACCTTCTTTGTCAAATATTCTCATTAAAGCTTCGTATTTTACGATTTTATTTGTTTTATTATCCATAATAGCTTGAAAATATGGCTCTACTAAATTATTTTCTATACTATAATTTAAAACATCAAGAAGATTTTCATTTACTGATTCATTTTTATATAAAAAGGAATCATAATACATATAATGAATAAAATTCAATTTTGCGTTATATAAAGCTTTTTCTGCATAAATTTTTATATGCGGGTCTTCACTTTTTGCACAACCAATTGTAATATCGATATTTATAGTGCCGTAATTATCTAGAAGTTTAAAGTCATTTGATACAACACTTTCATAAATAATATTTTTTACAATAACAATTTCTTGAATACTTAAATCATCTAATAAGTAAATTTCAAATACATCTGCGTGTGTATTTCTAATATTAATAGAGATATTTCGTTTTAATTCTTGTTTTATAAGTTCTTTTATGCTTGTTTTTAAAATAGAGTCTAATTGTCTAATTATAAAATCACCATTTTTAAAGTCATAAATAGCATTTAAATCTTTCATATATAAAATATCTACTAAAAAAAGAGTCTTAATATTATTTTTTTTTTGAAAAATGTCTAAAATTTTCTTAAATAACACTACTAACCCTTTCTAGAACTTAAATATCAGTTTAATTATATATTATTTTTCTTTAATAAGTGTGAAAAAACAAATAATTTAGCAAAATTTTAGATTTAATCAAACTTTGGATAAAATCGTGACATTTTATGAATAGGAATATAAAAAAATGAGAAAAATAAATATAAAAGATTTAGAACTTAATATTGATATTACACATATTTTAAATTTATATGCTTTAAAAACTCCAATTATTATTGATGTAGATGGAAATATTTACACAAAACTTGAAGAAGTTGAAAAAAAAGCAGTAATTTATAAAAATATGGATTTAAAACAATTATCTTCAATGTTAGATGCAAAAGCTATAGCTTCGCAACTTTTTGCTGATTATAAACCAAATATTGTAGGAACAATTTGTAAAATAAAACCAGTTGTGAATTGGCAAAATATTATAGAAATGAATAAAACAAATATGCTTTATTTTGATCACCAAAGTGATGGTGTTGAAATGTTTGAAGACAAAGAACTTGAAGATTATGGTTGGAATGCTAGTGCTTTAGATATAAATTATAGAGAAATTTCTGAATTTATAGAAGAATCATGCGAGGGAGTTTTACTTTGTTATGATAATGAAATTCAATTTAGTGGTTTTGTAATAGTTGATGATTTAAATGATGTTAAACAAAAAGTTAAAGAATATATTATTACTAAAACAAAAGAAAATATTAAAGAAGAAATAATTGATTTAGAAGAAGATGATGTTATTGAAGCATTGGAATTTTTTGGAATAAAGGCGTAAATAAATGGAAGATATTATAAGAGATTGGGGTTATTTAGCTTTATTTTTATACTCTTTTGGTGGTGGATTTGTAGGTTTAGTTTTTGCAGGAGTTTTATCATATTCCGGGGATTTAAATATTTATATTTCTATTTTAGTTGCTGGTATTTCAAATTTCTTAGGTGACCAATTTTTATTTTATCTAGCTAGAAAAAATAAAAACTATGCAAAAGATATGATGAAAAAATATGGTAGAAAAATTGCTCTTGCTCATTTGATGATGAGAAAATATGGTTCTTTTGTAGTTTTTATACAAAAATATATTTATGGAATAAAAACTTTAATTCCTCTCGCTATGGGACTTACAAAATATTCAGCTTTGAAATTTAGTATATTTAATGGTTTTGCAACTGTTATTTGGGCTTGTATTGTTGGATATTTGAGTTTTACAGCAGGTGAATATATTCTTAGTTTAGGTGATGATTTTAAATATGTTGGTTTAGGAATTATTCTTGTAATTATTTTAACAATATCTTATATTTTCAAAAAAATAGAAAAAAAATAAGAGTTACACAAAAGTACTTTATAGTTTTGGATATAATAAATAAAAAACTATAAAGGCTTTCCCATTTTAATCGAAAATTTTTCAAACTTAAATCTTTCAAAAGATTTTTTAACAAACTTAGATTCTCTAGGTTATACAAAATTAACAGCAATTCAACAAAAAAGTTTACCTTTAAGTTTAAATAATAGTGATTTAATAGCTCAAGCAAAAACAGGTTCTGGAAAAACTGTGGCTTTTTGTATTCCAATAATAAATAAATTAAATATTAAAAATTTTAGAATCCAATCATTGATTATAGCTCCCACAAGAGAGTTAGCAAATCAAATTGCTTTGGAAATTAGAAAACTTTCAAGACATATTCATAATTTAAAAGTTCTTACACTTTGTGGTGGAACTCCATTTAAACCTCAAGTTTTATCTTTAAGCCACGAAGCACACATAATTGTGGCAACTCCTGGAAGAGTTTTAAAACATATAGAACAAAATAATATTGATTTAGAAAATATCACAACTTTAGTTTTGGATGAAGCAGATAAAATGCTAGATATGGGCTTTTATGACGATATTATGCAAATTATTGATACTTTGCCAAAGAATAGACAAACACTTCTTTTCTCAGCAACTTTTGAAAAAAATATAGAAAGATTAGCTTCAAATGTATTAAAAAATCCAACTATTGTAAAAATTGAAAATGAAGAAAAAGTTCATATAAAACAAAAATTCTATGAAGTTAAAGAAGAGAATAAAACAGCGTTAATTCCTGCAATTATTTCATCAAATAAAGCAAAATCAATTTTGATTTTTTGTAATATGAAAATAAAATGTGACCAATTAGCTGATGATTTATATGCTTTAGGTTTAGATGTTTTAACGCTACATTCAGATTTAGAACAAAAACAAAGAGATGAAACAATTATTTTATTTTCAAATAAATCTTATCCAATTTTAATAGCAACTGATGTAGCTTCAAGAGGATTACATATTGATGATGTTGATTTAGTTATTAATTATGATTTATCTTCAGATGAAAAAGTTCATACGCATCGTATTGGAAGAACTGCACGAGCTGGAAAAGGTGGAATGGCTGTTTCTTTATATACTTCAAATGATTTTGATAGGGTTGAACTTATAAAAGATGCTTTTTTAGATATTGAAGATGAAAATATAGAAAAAATTGAAGATGATTTATCTTATAAAATTGATTCAGGCTTACGAACTATTTTTATAAATGGTGGGAAAAAACAAAAATTAAGAGCTGGAGATATTCTGGGTGCAATGACGGCTGGAATTGGTTTACAAAAAGAAGATATAGGGAAAATTGATATTTTAGATTTTGCTTCTTATGTTGCAATTAATAAAGAAAAAATTTCTTTTGTTTTAGAAAAGCTATCAAAAGAGAAGATTAAAGGTAAATATTATAGAATCTATGAAAAGTGACAAATTAAAAAAGGAGATATTTATTGTTTAAAAATACATTATTCCTTAAAATAATCTTAATATTTACTTTACCTGCATTAGGTATTTTATACTTTAGTTCTATTTTAGTTTATGAAAAAATACAATCATATAATGAAGTTGATGGAATTAATCATAACTTAACATACTTAATTAATACAGAAAAATTAATTAATTCACTACAAGAAGAAAGAGAACTAAGCGTATTATTGCTTTTAGAAAAAAGTGAAAAATCTTCTTTAGAAAAAAGTAGAGAATTATCTACAAAAAATTATGAAGAGTTAGAAAAAACTTTGAAAAATCTAAATCAAAATTTAGATAATAAAGTTATTGAATTAAAAGCTGAAATAAATAAATTAGAATTATTTAGAGCTAGAATTGATAATTCAGATGCAACTTTGGATGAAATCTTTGAAGAGTATAATCAATTTGATAAAGTATTATTAGATTCATTATTCTTGTTAAAACCAATAAAATTGGCTTTTGACTTTAACAATGAATTTAGAAATATAGTACATTTTTTAAGTTTTAGAGAAGCTATATGTGTTGAAAAAACGATGGTTAATGCATATTTTATAAATACTAAAATAAATGATAAACTTTATTCTATGCTTATGAAAAATTATTCATTACTTGAAATAAATAAAGATATATTTTTAAATAATGTAAATCTAGAAATAGTTCAAAGATATAATTCAAAACTTAATGAAGAGTATTATAATAAGATATTTATAATAAGAAATGGTATTAAAAATAAGAATTTTTCTCATCTTGAATTGACCTCTGAAGAATGGGAAAAAATATCACTTGAAAATCTTGAAACATTAAATAATATTTATAAAAATCTAATTTATTCAGCTGGTAAACATATAACAAAATTTGAAGATGATGCTTTGTTAGAAAAAAGAAAAAGTCTTATTTTTCTATTTGTTTCTTTTGCGACTTTGATTAGTTTATTATTTGTGTTAAGAAATATTATTTTTAATGAACAAAAAAGTTTCTATAAAGTTCAAAAACATAAAGAAGTTTATGAATTATTAAACAAAGCAAATAAGTTTTTATTAAAAATTGATGATAGAAAACTATTGTTTTCAAATATTTGTGAGCTACTTTCACAAACTGATAAAATTCAATTCTCTTTTATTTATGACTTAACATCAAAAGAAATAATTGCTCAAGAGGGAGAATTAAAAGAAAAGCTATTAACTCAAAGCCATTATTATAGTGATAAGAATAAAGATAATATTATTTCTAAAACTATTAAATGGGAAACAAATATTATTGCGAATGATTTTTTAGAAAAAAATATTTCGATTTTTTATGATAAAGCAAAAATTTTAGATATCAAATCAATGGCTTGTTTTCCAATAAAAAAATTTAATAAAGTTATTGGAACTTTAGCTATTTATTCAAGAGAATTAAATTTCTTTGATCAAGAAGTGGAAATTTTATTTGATAAATTAATTAGTGATGTAACTCACTGTTTAGAAAAAATTGATTATGAGCAAATTAGATTAAAACAAGAAGATGAATTAAGATTGTCTTCTTATGCTTTTGAATCAAGTGAACCTATGATTATTACAAATAGTGATGGAAATATTATAAAAGTTAACCAAGCTTTTTGTAGTACGATGGGTTACACAAAAGATGAGATAATAGGTAGAAATCCAAGAATTTTCAAATCAGTTCATCAAGATAAAGAATTTGGGGATGCTTTATGGAATGAACTTAAAGTTAAAGGATTCTGGAGTGGAGAAGTTTATAATAAAAAAGCAAATGAAAAAATTATTCCTTTAAGAAGTACAATAACGGCAATAAAAGATAAAAGTGGAAAAATTACGCACTTTTTAGGTCAATACATAGATATTGGTGAACAAAAAGATAAAGAAAAAGTTTTAGAATATCAAGCAACCCATGATAATTTAACAGGTCTTCCAAATCGATTATTACTTCTTGATAGAATTGAGAGAGCGATTACAAAGGTTGTAAGACATAAAATAGTTGGTGGATTGATATTTATTGATTTAGATAATTTCAAAGAAGTAAATGATACTTTAGGACATGATATTGGAGATACTTTACTTATTATGGTCGCTAAAAAGATAAAAGAAGTAATAAGAGAAGAAGATACAATTGCTAGAATTGGTGGAGATGAGTTTATTGTTTTACTTGATAATGTTGGAAATAATAAACAAGATGCAAAAACAAATATTAATATTCTTGCAGAGAAAATAAAAGATACTTTAAATGCTATTACTCATATTGAAGGAAATATAAATGTATCAACTCCAAGCATTGGAATCACTTTATTTAATGATTCGAGTGTTAGTGTAAAAGATATTATTAAACAAGCAGATACAGCTATGTATGCGGCTAAAAAACAAGGTAAAAACTCAATAGAGTTTTTTGATTAAGGAAGTGATTAATTCTTTATGCTAGAATTGCGCCCTTATAAAATTTATTAAGGAATTATTATGAAAAGTGCAACAGCAAGACATTTATTGGTTGATAGTGAAGAGTTATGTTTAGAATTAAAAAATAGAATTGCATCTGGTGAAAAATTTGAAGATATTGCAAAAGAATATTCTTCTTGTCCATCGGGTTCAAATGGTGGAGATTTAGGTAACTTTTTTCAAGGACAAATGGTTCCTGAATTTGATGCAGTAGTTTTTAACGAAGCTATAAATGTAGTTCATGGTCCTGTAAAAACTGATTTTGGTTTTCATTTATTAGAAACAACTTCAAGAAGAGATTAATTTCTCTTCTACTTCTTCATCCCATAAAATAGAAACTCCATACTCTTTATCTGTAATTACATATTTAAAATATTCACGTGTTCCACGGCGTCCATGAAGCCTAACAATTACTTGTTCTTCTTCTAATAATGTTTTCATTTCATATTTTGAGAAACTTCTTTTATTCCATCGTAAAAATACATTTGAATAGACTCTAAAAGTACAAGTAGAATCTGATGTAAATACAAATTGTTCACTATCGTCATACTCTTTTTTAGCATTTTCACAAGAATAAAGATTTACTTTTTTCCCATTTGCAGTGCTTTTTATAGCTTGAACATTACCTTTGCAATATGGACATTTTCCTAATATCATATTTTAAACTCCAAATATTTAATAAGTGAATTTTACTTAAAATATAAAAGAAGTCTCAAAAATCTTACAATTTGTTATATCTTTTTATTTTATGGAGCTAATCTTGAAATACTCCATGAATTATCACTTTGAAGTTCATAAACAAATCTATCGTGAAGTCTATCTTGACCACCTTGCCAAAACTCTATTTTTGTGGGTTTTATAATATATCCACCCCAAAAATCAGGAAAAGGAACTTCTCCTTTTACAAATTTTCTTCTTATTTCATCAAATTTTTGCTCTAATAAACTTCTTGAGCTTATTACTTGACTTTGGTGTGAAACCCAAGCTCCAATTTGACTTCCTTTTGGTCTTGATAAAAAATATTTTAAAGATTCAGTTGTTGAGATTTTTTCAATATTTCCCTCAATTTTTACTTGTCGCTCTAAATCAAGCCAAGCAAAAAGAGCAGCAGCTTTTGGATTTTGCTCAATTTGTTTTGCTTTATTACTTTTATAATTTGTAAAAAAAACAAAACCTTTTTCATCAAATATTTTTAGTAACACAGTTCTAATACTAGGCATCATATCAGCTCCAACGGTGGCTAAACTAAAAGCATTTGGTTCTGTTAGTTTTGCATCCATTGCTTGATTAAACCAAAGCTCAAACTCTAAAAAAGGGTTTGGGTTTAAATCTTTTATATCTAAACCTTTTGTTGTATATTTGGCTCGTAAACTTGTTAAATCCAGAATTTATCCTTTGAATTATTAATATAATTTATTTTATCGAAATAACTATTTATTTGATTCCTCAAAAATGTCGAATAATATATTTCTAAGTTCTATTTTCATCTCTTCATTTAAATATTTTTTGGTTGAATACAAATAAAAAGGAACAGTATTTCTCATAGAATATTTTAACCTTTTTCTCAAAGTTGAAATTTCATCAATATTTATGAGTTCTTCTCCATCATATAAATAAAAATCTTTAGCAATTCCTAGTTTAAATGAAACTATTTGATATGAAAAAAATAGTTCATCAACCGTTCCCTCATGTTTTTTTATAAATTCATCCAAAGCTATTTGAAGTTTTTTTAAATTAATTGGTGAGATATATCCAAAACTCTCTCTAAATTTATATCTCTCAACTGTTGTGAAATTTAGGACTTTATAAAACTCATTTAGATTCTTCCAAGGGCTTCTAAATCTTCTTTTTCCAAATAAAACCTCTTCAAAACAGTACATATATTTTATATCTTCTTGGGTTTGATTCTCTTTGTCTTTGATTTCAAAATATTTAGTTTTAAATAAAGAAATTAGCCAGTTTTCATCAAGCATTGAGATAATATCAAGTTCTTTATTTTTATCTTGTGCATTTTTAAAATTCCATAACATAGAGATATTATTTGAAATTTTTTCATTTATATCTCCATTTTCAAAATATTTATCTGATAAGTATTGAACAACATTTTCAAGTAAATTATCTGTTTTTGCAATTCCATGATTAAAAAGTACTTTTTTATATAAATTAAATCTCATTTCAAGCATATGTTCAATATCAATTAAACTCATGTCAAAAAAACTTAAATAAAATTTTGCATCTTTTTCCACTAAAACAGCTTGTTTAGTGATTCTAATATGGTCATTAGGTCCTGTTATATAACCACTTGCCAACATATCACGATTTATATAATCAAGCCTATCAGCATCAACTGTACTATCAATAAAGTTATGTAAAACTTTAAAATCAAAACCTTCAAAAACTTGTTCTTCTAAAATCAAAATTGATAATCTTTTGATTAGTTTTAAATACTCTTTTTCATAAGATTTTACAATAAGTTCTTCAAGTTCATAATCAAATAAAAGTTTTAAAAGATTTTCTCCAATTGCTTCATGTAAAACTTCTTTACCATAGTTTGTTATGCTTTCATAATTATCTTTGAACTTCACTTCTTTTTCACAAAGGCTTTCTTGATTTAACTCTTTTTCTTTTATTTTGTCATAAACTTTTTTCAAAGCATATTCAACTTGATGTGAAAATGGTAAATGACCAACATCGTGAAGTAGGGCAACTATTCGTAAAGTTTGTAAGAAAATAGTATATGTTGCTCTTTGAGTTTTTGATTTTGTAGGAATGGTAAACTGATAAAGTGCTTTATTATCAAAATATTCCATATCATCAAGACTAACTTTTAGATTTTCTTCTTTTATTATTGAAACTATGATTTTTTTTAAAGAGGATAAAAAATTATTTTTTGTTTTTTTATCTGCATTTAAAAGGGCATTTTTAAACATAAAAGAGGCTAAATGCATAGTTCCCAAAGAATGAATAAATCTTTTAGTTGTAATAGATGGATATGAAAAATATGCTAAGGCATTTTGAGTTATGAATTGCAATCTATTTACTATTTTTGTTTGAAGAATTTTATCTTCAAGTTTTGTATACTCTATATGATTGTATATAGTGTCATTTATAAGTCTATTTTGGATGAGATATTCCTTGTATATTTTCTTTTATATTATATTTTGCTTCAAGTGTATTGTTGCTTAATTTCAAACTATATGTAATTTAATTTCTATTTAATTACATATAGTATATCATACTAATAACTATTATCAAAAAGAGGAAATTATGGAAGATTATTTTATATATGCAATAGTGTTATTAGCTGCTTTTTATTTAATTAAAAAAACTTTTGGAAAAAATTCAGGTTGTGGTTGTTCTGGTGAAAGCAAATGTTCTAAGAAATAGAATAATTTATTCTATTTCTTATTCAAAACTAGTTTATAACTCAATCTTTTCTATTTTCAAAAATTCGCTCTGTAAACTGAGCAAACTTACCACGAACTGCTTTTTCAAGCTCTATTGCAAACATTTTAAGTTCAGGATGCAACTCATTTGTTTGTTTTAAAAGAGTTGTTAAACCATTGTTATATTTATTTAAATATAAATTATCAATTTGTCTGTTTGATCCAATTACAATAGCCATACAACTTTCATCAAGTCTTGAAAGTACAAGTTGAGTTGTTTTTTCACTAGAGTTTTGCCATTCGTCCATTATTACAATTGAAGCTGATAAAGTTCGTCCTCTAGCTTCTCCTGGCCATAAAGTTTCTATACAATATTTTGATTTTAGTTCATCTATTTTTGATTCAATTGATTCTTGATTCTCTTTATTTTCACTTTTTTTAAGATGTTTTTTTGCAATAAATTCTAAGGTATCACTCAAAGCCATATTATAAATTCTAAACTTCTCATCATTTCCTGATAAATATCCAATATCTGCACCTTTATCAATAGATTCTATTGAATTTCTTACATAAACAATTTTGTCATATAATCCTAAATCTATAAGTCTCATGGAACTAACAACCGACATCAAAGTTTTTCCACTTCCTGCTTTTGCGTCAATTACAAGTAAATCATACATATTTGACAAAATTGCTTTTGTGAATAGTTTTTGCTTTAGATTTACAGGTTTTACATTTAAAGTTTTAAAATCATTTTCTTTTAAAGTATCGATTCTTTTATCATGAATAATTCCATATTCAATATTTCCATCGGCACTTTCAAAACTATAAGCAAAATTTTCAGGTTCATAATTTTCATCCACCAATGTTATATCTTTATTTTCTAAACTATTAAATAATGATGAATCAAATTCTATATTTTTTACAAAATTAAATTTAGGAACAGTTGATTTATCATCATGTAAAGTTTCTGTTTTGATGCTTTTAAATAGTGCAAAAGTTCTTGCATATACATCTAAAGATAAAAAGATTGTTTGGCAACCTTTATAATATTCTTGGGCTATTGAAGCCACTTCAATAATTCTTTTATCATTTGATTCAGAGATATGAATTTGTTCAATTACAGTGTCATATTTATCTTTTGAGATTATGTCAATATTAATTTCATCATTAAAAAGTTTCACAACTTTAAAGCCAAGTTTATAATCAACTTCTTTTATTTTCATTTTTGCTAATAATCTTGCAAACTCTCTTGAATAATACCCAAGTTCATTAACTAACTTCTTTTTATCCTCTAATTCAAGAAGTACAGTTTCAGGTACTACAATGTGGTTAGTTTTATTGTCTGAAATTTTGTAGAGATTTTGAAGATTTTGTAAAATGATATTTGTGTCAAGGACATATACTTTTTCTTTCATATGAAATAATTACATAAAGTAATTACAGGTTAGAAACAATTTTGTATAAATAATAACTAATTTTATTAGAATATAAAACTTAGTAACTTTATGTTAAAATAACCGACTTTTTTATCTTAGAAAGAAAATAATCAAAAGGAAATTGTTTGAGCATTTCTCTATTTATATCTATCTTTTTTATTTTTTTAGTTTCTTATTTAATGTATTTTTTTTCAAAAAAAAATAAAGAATTAAAAAAAGAAAATCACATTTTAAAACAATATAAACACGCAATTGAAGAGAGTAATATAATTTCTACTGCTGATTTAAAAGGCAATATAACTTATGTAAATGATAAATTTTGTGATGTTACTTTATATTCAAAAAATGAGATTTTAGGTCAACCTCATAACTTATTAAAAGGTGAAAGTTCAAAAAAGATTTTTAAAGAGTTATGGGAAACTATTCAAAATAAAAAAACTTGGCATGGGGTTTTGAAAAATAGAAGAAAAGATGGGCGATTTTATTATGTAAATATTACAATTAAGCCAATTTTGGATGAAAATGATGAAATTATAGAATATATTGCAATTAGACATGAAATTACAGACTTAATTCATAAAACAGAAGAATTAGAAAAAATTTTAAGGGAAGATAATTTAACAAAAGAGGGTAATCGATTTAAATTACTTGAAGATATAAAAAAATTTAAAAAGCCATTTTTAGCTCTTTTAGACATAAATAGATTTGGAGATATTAATGATTTTTATGGATATGAAATAGGAGATGAAGTTTTAGTTACAGTTGCTAAAATATTTAGAGAACATACTGGAAATAAATATTCATTATATAGAATTTATTCAGATGAATTTGCAATATTAGCTGATAATGATGAAAAAGAGCACTTTATAAAATTTATAAAATATATTGTAGATTCTATTTCTTTATCTCCTTTGAATATCAAAGGAAAAGAGATTTATATTCAGATGACTTATAGTATTTCATTTGAAGAAAAAAATGAATTAAAAAGAACTGCAAATACTATAAAAAGATATAGTAAATCTAATAAAGATATTGTTGTATATGATAAAAATTTAGGTATTGAAAAAATTCATGAGAAAAATATTTTATGGACTTCAAAATTAAAAAAAGCTTTTGAAAATGATAATATTGTTCCATATTATCAAGCAATTTATAATCTAAAAACAGAAAAAATTGAAAAATATGAAGCATTAGTTAGATTAATTGATGAGGATAAAATAGCAATATCTCCATATTATTTTTTAGATGTTGCAAAAAAATCAAAACAATATTTGAAATTAACTAAAGTAGTAATTAAAAAATCATTTGAATATTTTAAAGATAAAGATTATGAGTTTTCAATAAATTTAACGCTAGAAGATATAACAAATAAAAATATTTCTTCGTATATAATTGAGATGTTAAAAGAGTATAACATTGCTTCAAAGGTAGTATTTGAAATAGTTGAATCAGAGGGAATCCAAGATTTTACATATGTAAATAATTTTATTGATAGAGTAAAAGAATTAGGTTGTAAAATAGCTATTGATGATTTTGGTTCAGGATATTCAAATTTCGAGTATTTAATAAAACTAAATGCTGATTATATAAAAATTGATGGTTCTTTGATAAAAGATATTTTATTAAATAAAAGTAATCAAGAAATTGTAATAACAATAGTTGACTTTGCAAAAAGACAAGGATTTAAAACAATAGCTGAGTTTGTATCATCAAAAGAAATTTTTGATAAAGTAAAAGAATTAGGGCTTGATTATGCACAAGGGTATTATATTCATGAGCCAAAACCTGAAATTTTAGCTCCTATTGCTTAGAAATTTATTCTAAGCAATAGATAGTTTTACAAGATTATTAATCATTGAAATAGCTGTTTCTTCATTTAAGGGTTTTTCATAAGTTGTTAAAATTTCTCTTGCAAGAATATTTGCACCTAAATGTTGAAATTGTATTCTCATAGCTTGAAGACCTTTCGCTCCACCTCCACCACTGTGAGTTGCAAGGGCAACTATTTTCTCATTAAAAGCATCTCTCCAATCTTTTGTAGCTCTTGAAGTCCACGCCATTGCATTATTAAGTACAGGTGGCATTACACCGTTGTATTCAGGTGCAATCACAATAAAAGCTTTTAAAGCTAATATTTTTGAAGCTAAATCCAAAACACTTTCTGGAATTCCATTTTCTTGTTCTTCAACTGTGCTATATAATGGTAATCTTAAATCTACTAAATTTATTAATTCTGCTTCATAACCTAGTTTTATAGTAAGTTCTTGAAGTTTTAATCCTAATTTTAAATTATTATTTGAACTAGCTACTAATATTCCTATTTTTGACATAATTATCCTTAATTTTTTTATAATAATTAATTATATCTAAGGAATACTTTTATCCAATATAATAATAAATCAATAAAATATTTAACGGCTGTATATTTTAAATAAAAACTGCTACAATTAGTTCCCTAAATTAAGAATAAGTAATAATATGAAAATTGAAAAAGAACAACAATTCCTAAAAATAATAAAATTTACACCATCAATATTTGTAATTCTCATTTCATTTTGCGTTATTTTATTTTTATATTTTGAAAATAAAAGTACATTTAATCAAGAGAAAAAAGATATTGAACAAAGATATATTCTAGAAAATAAAGAACTCATAAAAGAAGAAGTAAATAGAGTGTATGACTTTATTGAACATCTTCAAAAAACTACAGAAATAGAATTGAAAAAAAGTGTTAAAAGTAGAGTTTATGAAGCCCATGCAATAGCAACAGGTATTTATGAAAAATATAAAGATACAAAAACTAAAGAAGAAATTTTTCAATTAATAAAAGTTGCATTACATAATATTAGATTTAATGATGGACGGGGATATTTTTTTATGGATGATATTTATGGAAATAAATTATCTCATCCTGTTGATGTTTCAATTGAAGGTAAAAATTTTTTAGAATACACAGACCCAAAAGGTTATAAATTATTTCATGCTATTGTAAATACAATAAAAGAAAAAACTGAAAGATTTGATGAATATTACTGGTATAAACCAAATACAAATAAAGAAATAGCAAGAAAAATATCATTTTATAAATATTTTGAGCCACTAAATATAGCTATTGGAACAGGTGAATATGTTGATGACTTTGAAAAAGGAATACAACAAGAAGCATTAGATGATATTAGTTTACTTAAATATAGTAAAGCTGGATATATTTTTATTATAGATTATGATAAGGTTTATTTAAGCCATGTAAATAAAAATTTTATAGGTAAAAAACCAGAAGAAATTTTAGATGTAAATAATATAGATAAAACAACTAATGAGTTAGTATCAATAGCAAAAGCAGGAGATGGTTATTTAACATACTTACAATATAAAAAGCCAGATTTAGACTTACCTGTAACAAAAACAGCTTATATAAGAGGTTATGAAAATTGGAAATGGGCAATTGGAACAGGTTTTTATGAAGATGATGTAAATCTTGAAATTTCAGAAACTAAAAAAAGATTAGATGAAAAGTACGAAAATTATATAAAGAATATTTTAGTTATTGGAGCTATTTTATTGATTATTTTATTAATCATTTCAAAATATGTTTCAACTTTTTTAGAAAATAAATTTAAACAATATAAAAAAGAGTTAAATAAGCAACAAATGATTTTACATCAACAATCAAAAATGGCTGCAATGGGTGAAATGATAGGTAATATCGCACATCAATGGAGACAGCCTTTATCAACAATAACAACTGCTTCAAGTGGAATGGTATTGCAAAAAGAAATGGGAATTTTAACAGATGATTTTTTCTTTGAAGCATCTAAAAAAATAAATAGTTCAGCACAATATCTTTCTAAGACAATAGATGATTTTAGAAATTTCTTTAGTCCAAATAAAGAAAAAACAAAGTTTTTTTTAAAAAATACATTTGCAATAACTTTGGATTTAATTTCTGTACAATTTAGTACAAAAGATATTACTATAATAAAAAATATAGAAGACATAGAACTTCTTGGTTATGAAAATGAGTTAATACAGGCACTTATTAATATTTTTAATAACTCAAGAGATGAATTAGTTAAAAAATCTGTTGAAGAAGAAAAATATATATTTATTGATGTATATAAAAATAACAAAAATCAAGTATATATTATAATAAAAGATAATGCAGGTGGAATAAAAGAAGAATATCTAAATAAGATTTTTGAACCATATTTTACAACTAAACATAAGTCTCAAGGTACAGGAATAGGGCTTTATATGACTGAAGAGATTATTACAAAACATTTAAATGGTCATCTTTCTGTAAAAAACAAAGAGTTTGTTTATAATAATAAAAAATATGTAGGTGCTCAATTTCGAATAATACTAAATATAAATGATGATAAAGAATAAAATTTTAACATAGCTAATGATTTTTAAAATTTAGAATGTAATTTTTATGAGAGATTTATAATACAATGGTGCGAATGGTGAGAATCGAACTCACACTCCGAAACCGGAACGGGATTTTAAGTCCCGCGCGTCTACCTATTCCGCCACACTCGCACATGTGTATATAAAAAGACTTCAAAAGAAGTGGTGGCTCGAGACAGAATCGAACTGTCGACACAAGGATTTTCAATCCTTTGCTCTACCGACTGAGCTATCGAGCCATTATTTCTTTTAAATTTAAAAAGTGGTGGTGAGAGAAGGATTTGAACCTTCGAAGCCGTAGGCGGCGGATTTACAGTCCGCAGGATTTGACCACTCTCCAACCTCACCGTTGAATATGTACTTAAACTAAATGGATGGGGTACTAGGATTCGAACCTAGGAATGACTGCACCAAAAGCAGTTGCCTTACCACTTGGCGATACCCCAATAATTTAAGTGGACGGAATTATAATATTTTAATAATTAAAGTTAGCTAAATTGTAGAATATTTCTTTTGTTAATTTTTATTTACTAAGAATCTTATTTATGCTATTATTTTTATGAAGAAAAAATTATTTTAATTCTAAAAAGGTAAAGATATGTTTATGGAACATTTAGCCTTGACATATAAATGTCATAGTTCAATAGGCAATAGTTTAGATTTAAATATTATGATTAAAGAAGTTCTAACATCTTTTGTGGAAGAAACAAATGCCATAAAAGGATTTTTTTATTTAATTGATGAAAATAATAAATTATATAAATATTTAGCCTATGATGATAATTTTGCTTATGATGAAACAATATTTCAAGAACAAATAAAAGATTTAGCAGTTATTAAATATTTTGAATATAATCAAAAAGAAATAATTTTACTTTTACCTCTAGAAAAAGCTGCTTTTTTTATAGTTTTTGAAAAAGATTATTCAAAATTTGAGTTTGTAATTTCCATGTTTCAAGATTTAATTGTAAAGTTAAATATAAGTATTGATGCTTGTTTAAATGTACAAAAAATTAAAAATAAAAATAAAATGCTAAATCATTTGGCTAATGAATTAAAAGAACAACAAAAACAGTTACTTGAGTCTGATAAATACAAAAGTAATTTTCTGGCAAATATGTCCCACGAATTAAAAACTCCATTAAATTCTATCATTGTAATATCTTCAATAATGGCAAAAAATAGAAATCAAAAATTAGATGATGAACAAATAAAAAATATGAAAATCATTAATAGTTGTGGAAATGATTTATTAATTTTAATTAATGATATATTAGATATTTCAAAAATTGAAGCTGGAGAATTATCTATAAATTTATCTAAAATAAATCTATTTGAATTACTTGAAAATTTAGTTTTAGATATGCAACCTTTGGCTAATGAAAAAGGATTAGTTGTAAATTATAATTCAAATAATAAGGAGTTATTTTTATTATCTGATTTAAATAGAATTAAACAAATTGTAAAAAATTTGATGAGTAATGCAATAAAATTTACTGACAAGGGAAGTATTGAAATTATTTTAGAAGAAAATATAAATGATATTATAATAAAAGTAATTGATGAAGGTATTGGAATATCAAAAGAAAAGTTAGATTATATTTTTGAAAGATTTAAACAAGCTGATGGAAGTACTACAAGAAAATATGGTGGAACAGGACTTGGTTTAGCAATTTCTAAAGAGTTAGCTTCTTTATTAGGTGGAGAAATTAAAGCTTTTAGCACTTTGGGACAAGGAAGTACTTTTGAATTAATTTTGCCTAAAAAAACAAATATAAAAAATATATCTGATGATAAAGTTACTATTTCATCTAAGAATACTGATATTGTTATTGATGATATTATTTTATTTGATATGGAAGAATCTTTAAAACAAGAAGATAATATTATTAAAAAAGATGAAAAATTACTAATAATAAATAGTGATTATGTGGCTTTTTTCCCAATTGCAGTTCTATTACGAAAACAAAATTTTATTTTAACTTATTGTAAATCATTTGAGGAAGCTTATGATATATTAAAAAATAAATATGATTTAGTGATTATTGATGAAGATAATTCTGATTTAGATATATTTGATTTTCTCGATTATTGTAAAGAAAATGAGTTGAAAAAGATTGTAATTTCTTCTGAAAATATAGAGGAAAAAGATTATTTACAAAAACAACTTATGAAAAATGAACTGATGAATAAAATTTTAACTTATTTAGGAAGATAAAGTGAATAAATTTAATATCTTATTAGTAGATGATGTCTCTGAAAATATATATTCTTTAAAAATGATGATAGAAGATAGTTTTGATGTTAATATTTTTTCTGCATTAAGTGCTCAAGATGGTATGGAAATACTTATGAAAGAAAATATTGACTTAATTTTAACAGATGTTCAAATGCCTGAGATTGATGGTTTTGAATTTGTTGAGTACTTAAAAAATATTGAAAAAACAAAAAATATTCCAGTTATTTTTATAACAGGAATTTATGATAAAGATGAGTATAAAACCAAAGGTTATAATTTAGGTGCTATTGAATATATTACAAAACCTATTCATGATATTTTGCTAAATTCTAAATTAAGAGTTTATATTGATATTTTTGAGAAAAGAAAACAAGATATTGAGTTAATAGCTTCAAAGGATAAAGTATTAATTCATCAATCAAAAATGGCAACAATGGGTGAAATGATAGGCGTAATTTCACATCAGTTAAAGCAACCTTTGAATATTTTATCTTTATGTTGTAATGATGTAAAAGACTCTTTTTTTTCAAATGAAATAAATGAGAAATTTATTGATGATTTTTCAAAAAATGCGAAAGAACAGATAAGCTTTTTGAGTGAAACAATAGATGATTTTAGAGATTTTTTTAATCCAAATAAACAAAAGGTAGTATTTGAAATAAAAGATGCAATCGAAAAATCTCTAAAATTTATGGGAAATCAGTTTGAAATAAATAGAGTTAAAATAAACATAGAATATAAAGATGAAAAAGTTTATGGAATAAAAACAGAATTAGAGCAAGTAATCTTAAATATATTAAATAATTCTTTGGATGTATTTAAAGAAAGAAAAACTGAAAATAAAGAGATAAATATAAAAGTTTTATCAAAACAATCATATACAATTTTAATTATGGAAGATAATGCAGGTGGCGTAAAAGATGAGAACTTAGAAAAGCTTTTTGATCCATATTATACTACTAAATCAACAGGAACTGGAACAGGTCTTTATATGGTGAAACTTGTAATAAAAAATAGTTTTCAAGGGGATTTAAAAATAAATAATAGTGAAAAAGGTTTGAGATATATTATGGCTTTACCACAAAAAGAAGAGAGTTAAATCTCTTCTTTTGTTTTGTCTTTTTTTAGACCTATTTTTGAAACTAAAACATAAAATAATGGAATAAATATAATAGCTATAAAAGTAGCTGCTAACATTCCTCCAATTACTCCCGTTCCAATCGCATGTCTACTTGCAGCTCCTGCACCATTACTAATAGCTAATGGAACAGTTCCTAAAGTAAATGCCAATGAAGTCATAATAATTGGTCTTAATCTTATCTTAGCAGCTTCAAATGCAGCATCCAATAATCCAAAGCCTTCTTTTTGTTTTTGTAAGGCAAATTCTACGATTAAGATGGCATTTTTTGCAGCTAGTCCTGCTAGAACTAAAAGTCCTATTTGGAAATAAATATCATTTTCCAAACCTCTTAATAATGTTGCTAAGATTGCTCCAAACATTGCAAAAGGAACAGCTAAAACAACTGAAATTGGTAATAACCATTTTCCATACAATGCAGCCAAAATTAAGAATAATAAAACTAAACCAAAAATAAAGGCTGTACTGGAACTACTAGAAATTTGTTTTTCTTGATATGCAGTTCCTACCCAACTAATAGTATAACCAGATGGTAAAACTTCATTTGATACTTCTTCAATAGCTTTTAGTGCATCACCTGAACTAAATCCAAGTGAAGGTTGTCCTGATACTTTTGCTGCTTGGAAAAGATTAAATCTTTCAATTAAGTCAGCTCCTACAACTTTTTTGATATTTACAAATGAACTAATTGGTAAAAGTTCATTATTGTTACCTTTAACAAAAACAAATTTTAAGTCATCAGCACTTTTTCTATATTCGCTTTCTGCTTGTAAATTTACTTTATATGTTCTTCCATATAAAGAGAAATCATTTACATAAAAACTTCCAAAAGTTGCATTTAAAGTGTTATAAATATCATCCACAGCTACACCTTTTGCTTTAGCTTTTGGAATATTTACATCAATTTTATATTGAGGAATATTTGCTGCAAGTGAGCTTCTTACTCCCATTAATTCAGGTCTATCTTTAGCTTTTGCAATAATTTGATTTACAACTTTTTCTAAATCCTGAATATTTCCACCTGTTCTATCTTGAATATACATTTCAAATCCACCAGCAACACTCATTCCCATAATAGGAGGAGGTAAAACTCCAAAAGAGAATCCATCTGAAGTTGCTAGTACTTGACCACTTAATTTTTTTAGAATCGCATCAGCATGTTGATCAGCATTTGGTCTTTCATCCCAAGGATTAAGTTTTATAATTGTTGCTGCCGCATGAGTTCTTTGAGATGATGATGTTAAATCATATCCAGCAAGTGTAATAATATCTTTTACATTTGAATCTTTTGCAATAATACTATTTAATTCAGTCGTAAATTCATCTGTTCTTGAAATTGAAGCACCACCTGGATTGTAAGAAAATACGAAAATAGTTCCTTGGTCTTCATTTGGAATAAGTCCAGTTTTCATAGATTTAAACATATCATAAGATATAAAAATCAATCCACCAAAAAGTAAAATTGAAATAAGAGAAAATCTAATAGTTTTTTTAACTAAATAGGTATAGCTACTTGTTGCCTTTTCAAAAAAGTTATTAAACCATACAAAAAAGAAAAATGTTGGTTTTTTATGGTCATCTTTTAATAAAGAAGCACAAAGTGATGGAGTTAATGTTAATGCAACAAAACCTGAAATAACGATTGAAATAACAATAGTTATGGCAAATTGTCTATACATTTCCCCACTTAATCCACCCATAAATGCAACAGGAATAAATACTGACGAAAGAACTAAAACAATTGCAACAATTGCTCCTGAAACTTCTTTCATTGCTTTAAATGATGCTTCTCTTGGAGACATTCCCTCACTCATATGTCTTTCAACATTTTCAATAACAATAATAGCATCATCAACAACAATACCAATAGCAAGAACTAAACCAAAAAGTGTTAGTAAGTTAATACTAAATCCTAAAGCATACATTCCAGCAAATGCACCAATAATTGATACGGGAACCGCTAAAATAGGAATTAAAGTTGCTCTCCAGTTTTGTAAAAATAAAAATATAATTAAGATAACTAATAAAATCGCTTCAACAAATGTTTTTGCAACTTCTTTAATAGAAATTTCAACAAATTGTGTACTATCATAAGGAACACTATATTCTACACCATCTGGAAAGTTTAATTTTGCAGTTTCTAAAGATTTTTTAACAGCTTTAGCAGTTTCTAAAGCATTTGAACCACTTTGTAAAAAGATACCTATTGGAATAGCAGGTGAATTATTTAATTTTGTCACCATATCATAACTTGAACTTCCAAGTTCTATATTTGCAACATCTTTTAACATCAATGAACTACCATCTTCATTTGCTCTAATTACAATATCACCAAATTGTTCAGGACTACTCAATCTTTCAGGAGTTTGAATAGTATAAGTAAACATTTGTTTTTCTTTTATTGGCTCTGCTGCTATTTTTCCAGCTGAGTATTGATAATTTTGTTCTTTTACAACATTTATTACATCTGTTGTTGTGAGTGAATATTTAGAAAGTTTTAAAGGATCAATCCAAATTTTAATAGCATAATCTTTTGCTCCAAAAATCATTGCATCACCAACACCACTTACTCTTTTTAAATCATCAACTATATTCATTAAAGCATAGTTAGATAAATAAGTTGTATCGTATGTATTTGATGGAGAATTAAGCATAATAAATTGTAAAATACTTGGACTTCTTTCTCTTACATTTACACCTTGTCTTTGTACTTGCTCTGGAAGTTTTGCCAAAGATGCTTGAACTCTATTGTTTACATCAATTTTTGCAGAATCAGCATCTGTTCCTACTTCAAAAAATACATTTATACTTACTCGTCCACTATCTTCAGCAACTGAGTTCATATAAAGCATATTTTTTGCACCATTAATTTGCTCTTCAATAGGAGCAGCAACTGTTTTTGCTAAAGTATCAGCACTTGCTCCTGGATAAGTTGTACTTACAATAATCTGAGGAGGAATTACCCTTGGGTATTGCTCAATTGGTAAATTTAGCATAGCAGCAAGTCCTGCTAAAACTATGATAATAGATACAACTGCTGCAAATACTGGGTTTTTTATAAAAAATGAAGAAAACATATTATTTCTCTTTATTTAAAATTTGTATTTTTGTATCAGGTCTTAGTTTTGCCATGTTGCTGATAACAATTACATCATTTTCATTAAGTCCACTTTCTATAGTGATTCCCTCTTTTACTAAAATACCTGTTTGTACAGGTCTTAATTTTGCGATTGAATCAGTAACTACATAAACAAAACTACCTTGAGAAGTTTTTAAAATAGCATTTTCAGGAATAATATAAACTTTTCCTAAATCAAGATTTGATACTTGTATTTTTGCAAATTCGCCAATTAGAATTTCATTATTTTTGTTTTCAAATTTGGCTCTTAATAAAAGTGTGTCAGTATTTGAATCTATTTTTGGTGAGATAAAATCAACTGCTCCATTTTCATAAGTTTTATTACTTGTAACTAAATTTACTTTTGCACTTTTAGCTTTTATTTGTGAAAGGTATCTTGTCACATCATCTTTTGAAAGTGCAAATTCTGCATAAACAGGATTTGTATTTGTAATAGTAACAAGTAAAGAATCAGAATCATTAGAACCAACTAAATTACCTAAATCAGTTTTTTTAATTCCTACAATTCCATCAATTGGAGCATGAATTTTTGTATAATCAAACTGAATTTGTGCTTGTTGTAATGATGCTTTTGCACTTTCAAGTTGACTTGAAGCATTTTCATAAGAATAAGTATATTCATCATATTGTTGAGTACTTATTGATTTTGTTTTTATTAAAGAGTTTGATCTTTCATAATCTTTTTGTGATTTTTTATAATTTGCCTCAGCAGTTTTTACACTAGCTTTTGCAACATTTAAATTTGCTAAATATGTATCTTGTTCAATTTTATATAATAAAGTTCCTTTTTTTACAAATTCTCCTTCATTAAAATATTTTTCAACTAAAATACCTTTTACTCTTGCTCTTACTTCTACTTCTTCATAAGTTTTTATTATTGAAGGGTAAGTTTTAATTGTAGTTGATGCTTTATTTTCTATTTTAAATATTTCCACAGGAAGAGGTGGAAGTTGCGGTTTTTCCTCAGCATTTAATGTATTTAATCCTAAAAAAATAAATGCTATTGCTATTATTGATTTTCTCATTTTATATATTCCTCTAATTTTTTACCACTATAGTAAAGTATTTTTGCTTTTTTAATTTCTAAATCATTTTGTGAAGTTTTTAATTGACTAAGAGCTGTAAATTTTTCACTTAGACTTTCTAAAAAAGCCACATTATCAATTAAACCATTTTGGTATTTTGATTTAATTACATCGTATGCAGTTGTTGCTGCTTTTAAATTAGCTTCCGAAGATTTTATTTTTAATTTTGAAATTTCATAAGATTTTATTGCTAATTCTAAATCAACATTTGCTTTGTTTTTTTCATATTCTAATTGAGATTTTAAACTTAAATAATCTTTGTATTTTGATTCATATTTGTATTTTGTTTCACCAAAAGAGAATATATTCCATTTTAAATTTGCAGATGCAATATTTTGATGATCGATTGCATTACTTTCATAAGCTTTATTATCAAAGTTTGAATCATAATATGAATAAGTATTATCAAGAGTTATTGTTGGTAAATAACCACTTTTTTCACTTTTTGAATTTGCAAGTTTTGCTTCTACATTATATTCTAAAGATTTTAAGTCAAATCTTAAATCAGTTTGAGCATTGTTTTCAAGCTCTTTTACATTAGAACCAGCACTAATAGTAACTTTTTCTCCTGTGATATACTCTAAATTGTGAAGTATAGTTAAAATTTCAAGTTCTAATTCTTGTAAAGTTACTTTTGAACTTTC
This sequence comes from Arcobacter caeni, assembly GCF_003063245.1. GTDB lineage: Bacteria > Campylobacterota > Campylobacteria > Campylobacterales > Arcobacteraceae > Aliarcobacter > Aliarcobacter caeni. The sequence continues at coordinate 51,982 of NZ_MUXE01000015.1, forward strand.
TAATCTAGAAATAATTTTTTGAACTTCATCTTCAGTTGTTGTTCCAGCATCTAAAAATCTAGATAATCTTGTTAATTCTGAATCAAGTTGTTCTATTTCTTTTTCTTTTGCTTCTTTTTGTGAAATATATGATAAATAGTTATAATAATAAGTCACAACATTTAAAGAAATATCATTTTTTAGTGCTTCTAGTGATTTCTCACTACTTTTAATATTTGATTCATAACTGTCATAAATATCTGATTTTTTTCCACCATCATATAATTCATAACTAATACTTGCATAAGTTTTTGATGAATTTTTTGGAACACTTGTAGTTTCTTTATCTGTTATTGAATGATTTGCACCTACATCTACGCTTGGCAAATAGCCACTTTTAATACTTTTATATTCGTCTTTTATTGAATCTAAACTCTTTTGAGAAGAATCAACTAATTTATTTTGAATAGATAAATTAACTAACTCTTCCAAATTTTGAGCGGATAAAAAAAGAGGAACTAAAAAAATAAAATATAATTTTTTCAAAATAACTCCTTATAATTTTTTTGATTTTGGATTTTAGAATAAAAAGGCTTAAATTTATCTTGCTAGCAAGATAAATTTATTTTAATAATTATTCCGCTAAAATTGAAACATGAAAAAAAAATACATAGATAACTTCTACAACACAACAATTAAATTAAAAGAATATGAAGTTTTTGCACTTACTTTGCCAATTACTCTATTACATAAAGATATGTTTAATAAAAATGAACATTTTTTTAAAACAACATATGATTTATTACATTCAGATATATCTGTTTTAGCATCACTATATTTCAATAAAAATGCCCTTTCTCCAACAGAATTATATGATGCAACCTTATTTTCTTCTGGTGGAATGACAAAGGTTTTAAAAAAACTAGAAGATAGAAAACTCATAGAAAAGATACCTTCTTTAAATGATAAAAGAAGTATGCTAATAAGTTTGACAAATGATGGTGAAACTTTAATAAAAGAGTGTATGGAATCTCTTGTTGAGTCAAAAGAAAAACTGTTTAATATATTGACTCAAAAAGAGAAAAAAGATTTACAAAAAATTTTAGCAAAAGTAATATATTCAATGATTTAGATAAACTTTATTTTTGTTAAACTAATTATTATTTATCTCTTAATTTTAAATTCTTCTTCCAAAGCTTTTAGTTCATCTGCATTTTGTTGTGCTTTTTTTACTGCTTCTTCAAAGGCAAAGCCTTTCATTATTATTTCGTATAAATAAGGTTTTTCTTTTCGCCATTTTCGTAAAGTTCTCGCATCAATGCCTAATAGTCTTGCTTTATCTTGTTGAGTTAATTTCATAAAAAAACTTTACACAAAAAAATATGTCAATAAAATTCGGAATAATAAGCCTATTTTATTAATATTTAGGAATTATATGTATATAATCTTTTCTTATTTCGGAAATATATTCCGAAAACCAATAAAAAAGAGACTTAAATGCCCTTATTATTAATAAAAATAGTTAAAAAAAGAAGAAATTTAATATGACTTTTTCAGAAGCGAAGCAAAAATTCGATAATAAATACGAAAACACATTAGAATTTGATTGTTTTATTCAAGAACATTTAACTTTTGGAAAGAAAATAAATTTAAAAAAGAAAAATGGAACTAAAAATGAACAATATTACAAGTGGCAATTTTTTTATTCAATTATTCAATCAGGACTTTTTACTAAAGATTTTATTGGAACAGAAGTCCATTTCCCAAAAGGTAATAAATCTTCTGCACCTTTGAAACTTGATGGAGCAATTTTTGATGACATCACATGGTTTGATAAGTATAAAGACTATCACGAGAATGGAAACAATGAAAGTTTAGAATGGTTACGAGAACATTTAATTGTTGCTCTTGAATTTAAAAAAGAAGATAATAAAAATGTAATTGATGTTTGGGATAAACAGCTCAAAGCTTACTTAAATGAAAGTAGAAGAACTTTTTGTTTAGCTGTTTTATACGATACAGAAAGGCTTTATTTATTTCGTAAACATAACAATAAATTTTTACGATACAGTGAAGAATTTAACACCAAAGGTGAAGAAAGTAAAACGAAAGAATTAGCTTTACATCTTCCTGATCCATATATAAATATTCCAAGTTTTGAAGATATTTTAGAATGGACAGAAGCAAAAATTATAGACCGTTCTAAGCGTGGAACTAAAGAATTAGATATTATTTCAGGGGTTCATTCGACACAAATCAATGATGCTATGAGTAGTATTTTACGTACAATGGACAAAGTAGGAATGACAAATCAAAAAGGATTTGAGATATTAATTCAAATTCTTTCTTTGAAAATTTATGATGAGAAAAGAAATGAAAAAATGGCAAGCCGTTTTTTAGATTTTTATATTACAGAAGAAGAGAGAAATTTTAAATCACTTGCAGATAAATCATTACAAGAATTTATTAAACGAAACAATGGTTTAAGAGAAGAAGCATCAGGAACTTATTATCGTATTTTAAAAGATAATCCTTTGAATTCTAAAAATGAAAATCATATAAAAGTATTAATTGAAGTTGTTTATCAGTTTCAAGATTATTCTTTTGTTCGTTCTCATAAAACAGACCTTTATCAATTGGTATTTTATAAGTTTGCTACTCCCTTTTCAAAAGATGCTAATGCCCAATTTGTAACGCCATTACCACTAATTGATTTTTTAGTTAATATTGTAAATCCAAGAAATGGGGAAACAGTAATAGACCCAACAGTTGGAATTGCTGATTTTCTTTCTGTTTCTTATGTAAACTCAAATAGTAAATTAGATGATAATAACATCTTTGGAATGGACATTGATGAACAAATGGTAATGCTTGCTACTTTAAATATGTTGTTAAATGGTGATGGAAATGCAAAAATAAAAGCACAAGCAGGTTATGGTTCTTTACTTTCAAAATTTGACCATAAAGGTGAAGTTTTGGAACTTATACCAAGTATGAACCAAAAAGGAAATTGGGATAACCGACCAGATGAAAATCAATTGAAAAAGTTTGATGTTGTTTTAACTAATCCTCCATTTGGGGAAGATAGAGCTTTTGTACCAAAAGATGATAAAGACCTTGAAATGATACAATGTTATGAACTTTGGCATCTATATAGTAATAAAGGAGAAGAATCTACTGAAGGTAAAAAGAAAAAAGCTGGAAAACAAGCCACAAAAATCGATTTAGGAGTAGTTTTTTTAGAAAATGCATACCATATTTTAAAAGAAAATGGAAGAATGGGAATTGTAATTTCTAATTCTATTGCAAGTATAGATAGCCATAAAATTGCAAGAAAATGGCTAATGGATAAAATGCGAATTGTTGCCATCTTTGATTTACCTGCTAATGTATTTGCTGAAACAGGAGTAAATACTTCTATAATTGTTGCGTATAAACCAAAAGAAACTGAATTAATCAAATTAAAGGCACAGAATTATGAAGTGTATTTTAAAGGTATTGAAAAAGTTGGTTATGAAGTTAAAACAAGTAAAAGAGTTAAATTCTTTTCACCAAACTATAAAATAAATTATGAAAATTTTGAAATAGAAATTGACAAAGACGGAAGAGCTTTACTTGATGAAGAATTTACAAATACAATTGAAGATTTTAAAAAATGGTGTTTGAAACAAGAAAAATCTTTGCAAGATATTTTTATAAAAGATAAATAATTATGAGTAATTCATATATAAAAATACCAAATTCAATTTCTTTCAACTCAATTATTGAGAAAGACTATACTTTGTCTTCCTCTCAATATATGGATTTGATAATGCCAAATAAGAACTTCTTTTTTGTAAAAGACTTTTTAACAAGAGATTTGCAACGAAAAGATTTAGGTGAAGAAGTAGGTTCATTAAACTATATTGGTCAATCAACCCATTATTTTATAAGAACGAAGGCATTACAAAAGCATTCATTTTTACCAGAAATTACACCTGAAACTGCTTTACCAATAATGCCAAACTCATTTGTGAAAATGAATTTGAAGCAAGGTGATATACTAATTTCAAAAGACAGTAATATAGGAGAAATAGTAATTTTAGATAAAGACTATCCTAATTTTATGCTATCGAGTGCAATTTATCGATTGCCCATAATTGAAAATAAATACTATCTTCTAGCATTTATAAAACATTCAATATTTAGAGAACAATTAGATTTTATGGTTCCTAAAGGTGCAACCATTCGCCATGCTAAAACAATGTTTTTGGATTGCAAAATACCAATGCCAAATAAAAATGCAGAAAATGTAATCAATTTTGTTGAAATATTAACTAAAGCTATAATTAACAAAGAAAAATTAATCAAAGAAAGACATGAAGCCATTTTAAAAGCCATTGAAATTGAACTTTTAGAAAATCAAAAAGCAAATAAGTTCAGATTTGAATTACCAAGAATAAATGAGTTAGAAGAAGTTGGAAGATTAGATACAAATCTTTACAGAGAAAATTTTAAGAATATCGTTTTTGAAATTCAAAATTATAAAAATGGCTCTCAAACTATCTCAGATTTAGGCTTTAGCCTTTCTCGTGGTCAAAATTTACAGGTTTCAAATATTGGCGAAAGTATTTATTCAAAAAAATATTATACTAATTTTTATACATTGATGTTACCTAAGTTTCTTTCAAAATATGGAACAGTTGATAAAATTGAATATTTAGGAAATCCAAATGATTTAAAAACTTTACAAAAAGGTGATTTGATTTTTGGAGCAGAAGGATTTGAAAAAGGTCGTTCTATTGTAATTATTGAAGAACAAAGTAGCGCAATTACAAATATACATGGAATTACAATTCAACAAAAAGAACACGATGTAAACAAAGCAATATTTGTTAAATGTTGTTTGGATTATTTGCGTAATAAAGGATTAATCGACCTTTATGCTGTTGGTGGAAATGGTGGTAGTTTAGCCCAAAAATATTGGGAGATAATACCTTTCCCAAAATTTGATAAAATAAAGCAAGATGAAATAGCCTTATTCTATCATAATCCAGATATTGACTACCAAACCAAAACATTTACATTAGAAAGTTTTTTAGAACAAGATAGTCAATATAATTTACTTGCAGGAATTTATGAATTAGACAAAACAGCCAAACAACTAAAAGAAATTTTAAACCAAACCATTGATAATATTGTAAATGAGAAAGAGATAAAGATATATTTTGAGAATTAAATTCTCAAAATATTAAAACTCCATCTCCAAGCCAATAGGGCAATGGTCACTACCAAAAATATCACTCATAATATAAGCATCTTTAACATTATCTTTTAAATCTTCACTTACATAAAAGTAGTCGATTCTCCAGCCAACATTATTTTCTCTTGCATTTGCTCGGTAACTCCACCAGCTATATTTGTGTGGCTCATCACCAATTACATGTCTTAAAGTATCTATATATCCAAGATTTAAAAACTTTGTAATCCAATCTCGTTCCATTGGTAAAAATCCTGATGTTTGTTCATTTGCTTTTGGTCGTGCTAAATCGATTTCTTTGTGAGCTGTATTTACATCGCCACAAACTATGATTGATTTGCCTTGTTTTTTCAAGCTTTCACAATGTTCTAAAAATCTATCGTAAAACTCCATTTTATACACAAGTCTTTCTTCTTTACTTTGACCATTTGGAAAATACACATTAAAAAATGCGATATTTTTATCTCCAAGTGTAAAATGAACTTCGTTTATTCTTCCCTCATCCAAAATATCAACAGTAGGGCAGTTGCATTCAAAAGTAGTTTCTAAATCTGTAAATAGGGCAGTTCCACTTCTTCCTTTTATTGCAGATGCACTTGCCATCATAGTTTTGAATTCTTTTTCAAAAATAGTTTTTGGGATTTGTTCTTTCATTGATTTTGTTTCTTGAACACCAAGAAGATGAATATCATGTTCATCTACCCATTTCAAAGCTTCTTTTTTATCAACTGCTCGAATTCCATTTACATTCCATGAAATAAATTTGTAAGTAGCCATTATTTAGTAATTTCCTTTTTTTCTATAATCTTATTTTCAAGTTTTTTTTCTTCATTTTCAATTAATGCTTTAGGTGCGATTGGAGTTATTGGTTTTTGTACATTCATATTTCCAAAACTTGAATTGCCAAGAGAATCACTTTTCCCCCCATGCATATCTATTTTTCCTGAATTTTGTTCTGTATAATTATAATCTGCAAATAAAAAATTTGTTAAAAATATAGTAATGATTAGTAGTTTTTTCATTATTTCTTCCTCTTTTTTAAATTATTATAACCCCTTTTTTGATAAATAAGCCTTAATAGGGTATTTTACACTTATTTATTTCAAGGATTATTTTTATGAATGAATTGATTTTAGGACTTCTTACCTTTTTTACTTCTACAATTGCTGGAATTATAGGAGTTGGTGGGGGAATGATGTTAATAGTAATTTTACCCTCATTTTTACCTTTGAATGCATTGATACCTATTCATGGATTGACTCAAGTTTCTAGTAATCTAAGTAGGGCAATATTTGGTTATAGAGATGTTCAATTTGAAGTAATTCCAAAATTTCTATTAGGTTCATTTATTGGTATTGGAATGTTTACCGTTGTTTTAACTCTGATTTCTCTTGAATATGTTCCTTTGTTTATTGGCATTTATATTTTGCTTTCTTTATGGTCTGAAAAGTTTAATGAGAAAATAAAAAGATATGAGAATTATTTTCTTGCAGGATTTTTTCAAACAGGACTTTCTATGGTAGTTGGAGCCACAGGACCTCTTACTATGACACTTTTATTAAAAGATTATAAAGATAAAAATAAAGTTGTGGCAACGGGTGCTGTGTTGATGAGTATCACACATATTTTAAAATTATTCGTATTTATGTATTTTGGATTCGTATTTTTTGATTATATTGGAGTAATTATTGCCATGATTATTGGTGCAGTTACTGGAAGTTGGGTTTCAACTAAACTAAGAGATAAAATTGATGGTAAAAAATTTACTATCATTTTAAAAGTACTACTTACAGCTTTAGCTATTCAAGTAATTGTAAAAGTATTTATATAAAAAACTTTAAAACTAATACGATAAATAGTGAAGATATAAGTGTTTGTACTGTAATAATACTTGATATTAATCCAATATCTCCACCAAGTTGACGAGCTAGTATAAAAGAGCTAGGAGCTGTTGGAAGAACTGCAAATAAAACTAAAATCGAAATCATCATATCATCAAGTTCAAAATATTTTGCAAAAATAAAAATTAAAACAGGCATTATTAAATGTTTTGCAAAACTTGAAATTATAAGTTCGCTTTTTGAAGATTTTATCTCTTTAATTACAAGCCCAAATCCAACAGATAAAAGTCCCATAGGAAGTGCTGCTTTACTTAATATTTCTAAAGTATTATTTATAATAAGCGGAAAATGAATTCCTAAAAAGTTTATACTTCCACCAATTACACAGGCAATTATCAAAGGATTTGTTATTATTGATTTTAATAAATATAAGAAATTTAACTTTTCATTACTTATATATAAAGCAAAAATAGTAATACATAAAATATTTATAAATGGAATTGCAAAAGTCAAAATAATTGCAGATAAAATTAATCCATCATTTCCAAAAATTGCCCCAGCAAGAGCTAAAAAAACATAAGTGTTAAATCTAATTCCACCTTGAACTACAGATGTAAAAGCTGAAGCATTTGTAGGTTTTATTTTATTTATAAGCATTAATAAAATCATTGTAAAAAATATAGCTAAAAGTGCAGCTAAAACAAAACTAAAGCTATCTTTTGAGGCTAAAGAAGCATTTGATAATTTGAAAATTAATAAAGCAGGCATCAAAACATAATAAGTTAATTTATCAGCTTGTGGCCAAAATTCATGGGATGGAAATTTTATTCTTTTGAAAAAATATCCAATTAAAATAAGTCCAAAAACTGGAATTAAAGCTGAGAATATATGTTCCATAATATCTTAATTATTTACAGATATTTTAAAAACAGCTTTTATGATTTTTTTATTATCATCTATTTTTATACAAGGCATGTGAGCATCATTTGGATAAAAAATAGCAAGTTCATTTTGTTTGATTTTTAATATAGAAGAGTTTTTAGATTGGGCATGTTTTGCATAATCTAAATCTTCTTTATAAGCAGTTTCAATAAGAAGATTGTTTACATTTTCAACTTCCATTATTTCGTCACCTTCAAACATATATTGAATGTCAATATACTTTTTGTGTGATTCAAATAAACAATCTTCTTTATCTTTTGTAATATAAGTTTGTTCTAAAACAAAACAGTTCTCATCTAACACTATTTTATTGCATTCGCCAATTTTTGTATTTAAAAGAGATTTATACTCATTTGAATTTTTATCTTGTAATTTCTCAATATAAGCAAAAGCTTTTTCAAACTTTGAACCATAAATTTGTGATTTCAAAGTTTCTAATGTGCCAAATAGTGCCATTTAAATTCCTATTTATTTTTTAACATACCTTTTAAAATTATCTTACCACCTTCAACACCTGGTTGGTCGTAAGTATTAATTCTTAAAAATTTCCCAACAATTGAAGTTAATAATTCATAATAAAATAGAAGCTTTCCTATTTCAAATTCAGATATTTCTTCTATTTCAATAATATCAATTGGAATATCTTTTTTTAATTCTTTTACAGAAGCTATCGTCGCATCTGCTTGTAAATTGATTAACTCTTTAAAATTAAGATTATTAACATAATCAAGTTCTTCTAATCCCTCTAAAGAAATAGGAGCAATTTTTGTATTGTCTTTAAAATCTTTTATTTTAATAAAAGTTACCGTTTTATCTCTTTGACCCTCTACAATTAATTGTAAAAAAGAGTGTTGATCAACAGGTCCTAAAAGTCCAATTGGTGTTAAACCTTGATTTGTGTTATTAACATCAACTTTACCAAGACTTTCTCCCCAAAGTTGAACATACCATTTATTAAATCCTTCAAGCAGTTGAGAATAAGAAAAAATAGCATTCATATTATAAACATCTTTGAACTCATAATAAGTTCTAGCTTTTTTTAATAGATGTTTAAACAGTTTCTTTTTATCAAAAAATGAATCAGAACTTTTTTTAGCACCCTTTAAAAGCTCATCAATATCAAATCCAGCAAGGTATAAAGGAACTAATCCAACATTTGATAATACAGAAAATCTTCCACCCACATTTTTTGGTATGTCAAAAGTATTTATATCATTAGTTTTTGCAAAAGTATTTAATTTACTATCATCTTCTGTTATTACCAATAAATTTGATTTATCAATTTTTGTAATAGACATAAGATATTTAAAAATAGAAATAGTTTCTATTGTTGTTCCAGATTTTGAAATTATTATAAAAAGTGTATCTTTTAAATTTAGTTGAGCCAAAGTTCCATTTAAATTTACAGGATCTGTACTTTCAAAAAAGAAAAGCTCTTTTTTTAAAGATTTATTGTGTTGTTTATTATATTTCAAGAAGTTATAAATAGCATAAGTTCCTAAAGTACTTCCACCAATACCAATAATTGCTATTTGTTTTTGAGGAAAATTTAAATCATCAAGTCTAGTTTTTAAAACTGTTGTATCAACATAAGGAAGAGAGTAATAACCTATTACTTCTCTTTCTTTTTTAATTTCTGCAAAAATTTCTTTATCACTTAGTGATACTTGAGGATAATACAGATTGTTTTTCACTTATTTAGCTCCAGTTGCTTTTTTAGCTGCTGCTTCTTTTTTTGTTTCTTTATCATAGAAATAGTTTGTAGCTTTTACAAATCCATCAATACTTCCACAGTCAAATCTTTGTCCATCAAATTTGAATGCTAAAACCATTCCTTTTTTTGCTTGTGCAAGAAGAGCATCTGTAATTTGAATCTCTCCACCTTTTCCTGGTTTTGTTTCTCTAATGATATTAAAAATATCAGGAGTTAAAATATATCTTCCAATAATTGCTAAGTTTGATGGTGCAACCTCAGGTTCAGGTTTTTCAACCATATCTTTTACCATATAAATACCAGGTTCAATCTCATTTCCAGCAATAACACCATATTTATTAGTATCTTCTTTTGGAATTTCTTCAATAGCTACAATTGAACAACCATATTTTTTATATAATTCAACCATTTGTGCTAATACGCCTTTTCCAGGAGCATCACATAAATCATCTGCAAGAACAACAGCAAAAGGTTGATCACCAATTAGCGTTTCACCACATAAAATTGCATGACCTAACCCTTTCATCTCTATTTGTCTAGTATAAGAAAAAGTACATTTAGTAATAACTGATCTAATTTCTGTTAAATAATGCTCTTTACTTGTACCTTTAATTTGATTTTCAAGTTCATAAGAAATATCAAAATGGTCTTCAATAGCTCTTTTACCTCGTCCCGTAACTATAGCCATAGTATCCATACCAGCAGCAAGTGCTTCTTCAACTCCATATTGAATAAGTGGTTTAGTTAAAACAGGTAACATCTCTTTTGGTGTTGCTTTTGTAGCAGGTAAAAATCTTGTACCATATCCAGCAGCAGGGAATAGACATTTTCTAATTGGTATATTTTTATCGTTCATTTTTATTTTCCTTGTAATTTTTCAAATAGTTTAATTAAAACATTTTCGTATATTTTAGCATTTTCTTTTGTATTTGCTTCAAATCTTGTAACTAATTTTGGTGTTGTATTGCTAGCTCTTACTAATCCCCATCCATTTTCAAATATAACTCTTATTCCATCAACAGTTATAATGTTTTTAATTTTTGGAAAATCTGCAGGTGGATTTTCTAAAGCTTTTTTCAAATCTTCAATAATTTTAAATTTTGTCTCTTCTGTAACAGTTATATTTATCTCAGGAGTTGAGTAAACTTGAGGTAAAGCTTCATACTCTTTATCAAAATCAAATCCTTGATCAATTAATTCTAAAGCTCTAAAAGTAGCATATAAAGCATCATCATAACCAAAATACCTATCATTAAAAAATAAATGCCCAGACACTTCTGCTGCAAAATCAGCATTTGTTTCTTTGATTTTTACTTTTAAATTAGAATGACCAGTTTTATACATTATTGCTTTTCCATAAGAATTAATAATATCATACATAACTTGTGAACATTTTACTTCACCAATAACAGTAGGATTTTTTATAAACTTAGAAAAGAATATTGCTAAAATATCACCTTTAAAGTTATATTTTTGAGAAAGTAGGGCGATTCTATCAGCATCACCATCATAAGCAAAACCAAAATCATATTCGCCAGTTGCTAATTCTCTTTTTATATCTTCAAGAGTGTGTTCATCACTTGGATCTGGATGATGATTTGGAAAGTTTCCATCCGGCTCTTCAAATAAGATTTTATAGTTTATATGTAATCTATCAAGAATTTCTCTTAAAACAACACCAGCAACTCCATTTCCACAATCAAAAACGAATTTTTTGTTTGTTAATTTTAAATGAGAAAAGTGATTTACAAGATAATCAATATATTTATTTTTTGAATCAATAGAAATAGTAACTTCATTATCTTTTATAGTTGATTTATCAGAAAGTATTTCTCTTCCTAATGCATAAATCTCCTCTGCAAAAAATGGGTCTTTATCTAAAGTGATTTTAAATCCATTATATTCAGGAGGATTATGAGAACCTGTAATCATCACTGAACCATCAGATTTAAGTCCATCAAAATCAGTAAAATTTGCAAAATAATTAGCCGGTGTTGGAACTAATCCCATATCTAATACTTCAAGACCAGCATTATTTATTCCTGAACTTAACCAACCTTTTAGTGTAGGTGAATGAAGTCTAGCATCATAACCAACTGCAATAAACTTAGCATTAGGCATTTTTTTAATTAATGCTTTAGCTAAATAGTAGCCAATCTTTTTTACTATGTCTTCATTTAGCTCTTTCTCAAAAATTCCTCTAATATCATACTCTCTAAAAATAGATGTACTCATTTATATGTTATTCTCCATTGTGTTATATTGATCAAAAATTATGTTTAATAAATTTGAGACTGTTATTATATGGAATATTTCATAAAAATTGTGAAAGAATAGTTAAAACTATAGAATATATAAAACCCCTTCTGCAAAAGCCAATAAAAACCAAGCAAAAAGGTAAACAGGGGAGAAATCCAAAAATTTAAGCCAAATTTAAGCGGTAAGCTATTGACAAAGTAGAAGAAACCTATTATAATTCCCGTCCAAATTGACTGAAGCGCATCAAACGAAAGAATGATAGAAGCGTTGTAATTGAAGCTGGATGATCTTTAAAAATAATTATAAACAATTTATAAAGTAATCTTTATAAACCGAATATAGAATTCTTGTAGAATAATCTGTTGTTTATTACAGATGTAAAATAAGAATAAATGTTA
>NZ_MUXE01000016.1 GCF_003063245.1 Arcobacter caeni
TGTCTAGTGTTAGAAATTGGTTTGAAATTTACCCTCAACTTAGTATATTTTTCAGTGAAATTGTGTCAAAATATACTAAGTAATTAAAGGGTAACTGGTGGGTTTACACAGTTTATTTTACAGTCTCAATTTAGAGTTTAGCTTTTTTAAATTTTCTTATTTTTGTACGCATATTTTTCATTGGAGAGGATGTATTAAATTGAATCATTCGACCTAAAGTATATTTTTCATACCAATCTTTTTCATAAAGTTCAGAATTAGATAAATTTTCTATCAATGTTATAATTTTATTGATAATTTCTTTGAATTCATTAATTAAATTTGAGTAAGACCAACTAGCATATTCAAAATGGAAGTTTTGGGCTAATTTCCCTAATTCATTCCATTTATAGTTATTTTCTGGAAATATTACTTCCAATCCAGCAGATTTTCTATCATACCATTTTAGAACAAGTTTCCCCCAACCAATAAGATAAGCCAAAGTATCACATACACTAATCATTGTTCCTTTTATATTTCCTTCAATGTTTAATACTCTAGAAGATTCTTCCGAAAGAGTTGAATAATCAGCTAAGATATTTTTATATGCTTTTTGTATAGATTGAAGTAATTCTTGTTTATTTTGAGGTACTGAAGTCATAAAGTCTCTTTATTTAGACTCGTTTTGTATTCATTTGTTCTAATTCGTCTTTGAATTTCTCGTTTTACTGCATTTATTGCATAAGTGTTATTTCCACCGTGAATACTTGTTATGATTTGCGATTTACAATTTTCACAAATAAAATCTGTTTTTGCAACATCCGTATATCTTGTACTACAAGAACTGTCATCATAAACCAATACTGAATCGCAAGTAGGGCAGTAACATTGAACATTTGTTATTTGATCTTTTGTCCATTTCCATCTCCATTTTGCTTCATAGATAAAATCTTCTTTATATGAAAGATAAGCAGGTTTTTCATTATTTTGGAAACTAATAAGAAACCTAATTATCGTAATAAGTGCTAAAATTGAAATAACTAATAATACCCATAATGGAATATTATACGAAGTTAATAAAGCTTCATAAGTCCAAATTGAGCCAAATAATATTTGAAAAAATGAACTTACAACATAATCGTGGGTTTGTGGAATAAAGAATAAAATAATAATTCCTATAATAAGTGATGCAATCACTAAAATGCTTATTTTTACTTTTGAATTTTCTATTTGAATACCTTTTTTATAGATTAAATTTTTTTGGATTATATAGTATGCAGACTAAAATTAAAATTTTTGTATTTATAAACTGTATGAATTTTTGGTTTAACTATAAAGATACTTTAATATACTTAACTCTCAACTTCCTCAGGCAAAATAATCCCTGCATCAACAATTCTTAAAATCATTTGTTCATAATCCATATTTTCATTGAGTAAAAAAGATTTATAAAAATATCCTTCATTTAGTTCGGGCACTAAATTTGCTTCCACAAAATGTAAGATTCCATTGAAGCTTGTTTTTATATCAATTTTTCCCATAGTTTTCCCACCTAAAGCTCTAAATGAGTTTATTGCGATATTACAAAGTTCTTTATAGATTTTTTTATCACTTACAATATTTATTTCTTCTAAAATATTTTGTTTATTTTCACAATCTAAAACACGATGTCCATTTCTATTTTTTGCAGCAACAATTTCAATAGGTAGAATCATTAAAATATTTTTTGATTTATTTTCTAAAATACTTACACTATATTCTTTTCCTGATAGATAATTTTCTACTAAAGTACGAGATTTTTGAGTGTTATAAATATCCAAAACTTTTGCTTGATATTTTTTGAAGTCAAAAACAACAGATTCAGGAGTTATACCTTGACTATCTTCTCCCGATACTGGTTTAAGAAATAAAGGGAAAGTTACAGGAAGTGAACTTTCTATTTCATGTTCATCTGGTTGAGTAGTGAAAAATTTTGCTGTATTTATGTTTTCTTTTTTTACAAGAAGTTTTGCATTATTTTTATCATATTCATTATTTAATGCTTCTTTATTTGAAGTAATATAGTGGATTTTGTTTTTTTCTAAATAGTCTGAAAGCCAGATTTCTTGGTTTGAAAAATTAAAATATTTTATATCTGAAAATACTAAATCAGGTTTTCTTTTTACTAAAGATTTTAAATCATCTTCATTTTTTATAATAGTTACAATAACTTTTTCATAGCTTTTTGACAAGATTTCTAAAATTAGATTTTCATCTAGTTTTATTCCAATATTTTTTGAGTCAGCAAGTGAGGGTTCTATAACAATTTCTATTGATTTATTTATTTTTATAAGTGAGATGACTTATCCTTTTTTTACGGTTTTCGTATTATTAGATAGTTTATTTTACTTAAAAAAACTATCTAGAGTTGTTTGAGGTTAGCGTAAATAGTATTAATTACATATTTTTATAATTTATTTGTAATTATGGGGCTTAATAAAGGCAAATAATCATAAAATACCCCAATCAAACAAGCAATTAAAGGATATTTATGCCATTTTCGAATTTAGGTCTTAGTCAAAAAATATATAAAGCACTTGATGAGAATGCTTATAAAAATCCAACAATTATCCAAGAAAGAGTAATTCCCTTGGTTCTTGAAAATAAAGATATTATGGCAAAAGCCCAAACTGGTAGTGGAAAAACAGCAAGTTTTGTTTTACCAATTTTACAACTATTATTAAATAAAGAAGAAGATAAAGAACATAAAGGAAAAGCAAAAATATCAACTTTGGTTTTAACACCAACGAGAGAATTAGCTCTTCAAGTATCAAAGGCTTTTAGTGATTTTTCTAAATATTTTGAAAATAAACCTAAAATTGTAAGTGTAATAGGTGGAGAAAGTCTTACTCAACAGCTTTTAGATATTCAAAAAGGTTGTGATATTGTTGTTGCAACTACGGGAAGATTACTTGATATACTTGATAAAAAACAGATGAATTTATCAAATCTTGAATTTTTTGTTTTGGATGAAGCAGATAAAATGCTTGATTTAGGATTTGAAGAAGAACTAGAATTACTTTTAAAAGCTCTTCCTTTAAAAAGACAAAATTTACTATTTTCAGCTACTTATCCACAAAAAATGTTAAATATTGCTGCAAAAATTACAATAACAGCTTTGGAGATTTTTATAGAAGATGAAACGCAAATAGTTCAAACTATAAATCAAAGGGTAATAGAAGTAAATAAAGAGAATAGAAGCGCACTTTTACGAAATCTAATACAAAACAACTCTTGGGAACAAATACTTGTTTTTATGGCTAATAAACGCTCTTGTGACAATATCGCTTCTAAGTTTAGAAAATATGGATTAAATGCAGAATCTTTTCATGGTGATTTACTTCAAGAAGAAAGAAATGATACTTTAGAAGATTTTAAAAATAAAAAAATAAAGATTTTATTTGCAACAGATATTGCAGCACGAGGACTTCATATAGATGATATTTCATGTGTAATAAATTTTGATTTACCAAGAGCAGCAGCTGATTATATTCATAGAATAGGAAGAACTGGAAGAGCTGGTAAAAGTGGAGATGCTATTTCTTTTATAGGTTTAGAAGATTTTGAACATTTTTCATTAATAGAAAAAAGATGCGATATTAAACTAGAAAAAGAGCAAATAATTGGTTTTGAACTCACAGGAATACCAATAAAAAAAGAAAAAGGAAATGAACCTGTAAAAGGTGTAAGAAAAAGTAAAAAAGATAAATTAAGGGAAAATGCTTTAAAAGACTAGATAGTCTTATAAAGCATGATAGCTAAAACAACTACATTTAAAAGTAGAATATAATTTTTGTAAGAAGTTGCTTTTACCATATCTTTAACTTTTATTCCAAAATATACTCCAATAAGTGAACCAATACCTACTGTTGCACCCTCAACAAATAACATTTGACCTTGATATGAAGTTGATATAAATCCAGCAACTGAAGAAAAAATTACAAAAAATAGTCCCAAAGCAGTTGCAGCTTTTAAGTCATATCTTAAATAACCAACTAAGATAGGCGTTAATAAAATAGAACCACCAACACCAATACTCATAGCTAAAACACCAATAACAGCACCTATTAATATTAAAATATATGTATTTCTTATTTGAACATTTTCAGTTTGAATAGCAGGTGAATAAAAAATTCTGATTATTGTAAATATAAGAATAGCTATAAAAAGATATTGTAAAAATTCATTTGAAACATTTGGTACAAAATATCCACTTAGTAATCCACCAATTGAACCACCAATTCCTAAAATAACTCCATCTTTAATAACATCTTTAGCTCTTTTTGCATTTAAAAAAGAACCATAAACTGAAGAGAAAACCATTTGCATGATTGATATTGCAACCGCTTCTTTCATTACAAAACCAGTTGCTAAAAGTAAAGGAACTAATATTGTTCCTCCACCAATTCCAAAAAAACCAGAACTAAAACCTGTAATTATTCCAAAAAGTGCTAGTTCTAAACTCATGAATCTTTCCTATTTATAGAATTCATAGCTTCTATAAAATTGTTATATTCCTCTTCAAGTTTTTTGTCTTTTATACTTACATCAATACCATCTTCTTCTTTTAACGCAACTTCAACAACATGAATTCTTTCTAGCAAATATTTGAACATTTCTTTATTAATATCAGGTAAATCGCCATGTGCCATTTTACAATTTTTATTATCTCTTTTTATGATTTTTGCAGGAACTCCAACAGCAGTTGAATTATCAGGAACATCGCAAACAACAACAGAATTTGCTCCTATTTTAGAGTTTTTACCAATAGTTATATTCCCTAAAATTTTTGCTCCACTTCCAATAACAGTATTTGATCTAACAGTTGGATGTCTTTTTCCTTTATTTAAACTAACTCCACCAAGAGTTACACCTTGATAAATCAAAACATCATCTTCAACGATTGCCGTTGCACCAATAACCACACCAATAGCATGATCTATAAAAACTCTTCTTCCTATTGTACAAGCTGGATGAATATCTGTTTTTGTTAAAAAACTAGATATTCCATTAATAACTCTAGATAATTTTTTCCAACCTTTATAATAAAGTTTATTTGCAAACCTATAGTTAATAATTGCCCAAACACCAGGATAATTAAAAAATAATTCTAAGTTATTATCAAGTGCAGGGTCATTATTTTTTGGTACATTAAAATCTTCTTTTAATTGTGCCCAAAATGATATTTTTTCTTCTGGTACTTCTTCATTACTCATGATAACTCCAAATAGTTTTTAAATAACTGTTTTCATTTAGATATTTCTCCATATCTTTGTAGTTATGGTCATTTAAATTTTTTCTTAATCTTGCTCTTATATCATTTGTATCGTAGTCAATATCTTCTAATATATCTATGATTTTTTGTGATTCTAAAATTTTTTCTAATACAACTTCACCGTTTTTAAATACAATATTTACCTCTGTTGGATGTGAAAATAGATTATGTTTCATTCCTAAAGTATCTTGATAAGCACCAACATTAAAGAATCCAATAAAATAATCTTCTTTATTTAAATTTACATCATGTAAATAAAGTGGTTTTTTCAAATCAAATGGTAATTCTCCATCACTATCACAAGTAATATCCCATAAAGATGCACTTCTTGTAGGTTTTTTATCAAGATGAGTTATTGGCATAATTGGAAATTCTTGATCAATCCCCCAATAATCAGGAAGTGATTGAAATAAAGAAAAATTTAATAAATATTTTTCTTGAATATTTTCATCAAGTTTTTTTAACTCTTCATAATCATCTATTTCAAGTAAAGAAATAGCTTTTTTTATAACTTGGTGAGTTAAAATTTCAGCATTTGATCTATCTTGTAAATCAATATATCCTAAATCAAATAGTGTTAATAAAGATTCCATATGATCAATACTATCGTGCATATATTCATAAGCAGTTCTTTTTGACATATCTCTATGTAAATCATTTAATTCTTGAATTAAAGGAGGGTTTATAGGTTTAAGTTTTAGATGGTCAAAATCATATTCTGCTGAAAATAATTCAAGAACAGGTGCTATTAAAACAGTTGACGCTGCACTAATAAATCTTCCTGATTCTGTAAAAATATTTGGTTCATCAACACCTTTTTGTCGTGCAATATCTTTTAGTGTAAATATAACATCATTTGCAAATTCTGTTAAAGAATAAAATCTTGTTCTTTCATAAGCATTGTATTCAACAGCTAATCCACCACCAATATTTATAGAGTCAAGATTTGTTGCACCTAGATTTTTAAGTTCAGCATAAATATGACCAGCTTCCCTTAATGCTTTTTTCAAAGGTTTGATTGAGTTCATAGCAGAACCAATATGGAAATGAATCATTGTTAAATGCTTAACCAGATTATTATCTTCCATTAATTCATAAGCTTCAAGAATCTCTGTTGATGTTAAACCAAATTTAGAATTTATACCTCCACTTTTTGCCCATAAGCCACTTCCACCACTATGAAGTCTAACTCTTAACCCTATATTAGGACACTCCATTTTGGTTTCATTTAAAACCTCTATAATTATTTCCAGTTCGTTTAAACCCTCAATAATTATTGTTATATTATGACCCATACTTTTTGCAATAAAACCTAAGTGAATCATCTCTTTATCTTTAAATCCATTTACCGTTATTGGAGAACCTACATTGTTATAAGTCATAGCAATTACAAGTTCTGCTTTACTTCCAGCTTCAAGTCCATAGTTAAACTTTTTACCCTCTGTAATAAGTGGATGGATAAAGTTAGGAAGTTGATTTACTTTTAAAGGGAAAACAGCATTAAAAGTTCCCTTATAATCATACTCTTTGATACTTGCATTAAAAGTATTGTATAAGGTATTTATCTGCTTTTTTGTTATATGGGGGAATCTTAAAAGTAAAGGACCTTTAAAATCTTGTTTTCTTATATCTTTAACTATAGAAATCAGTGATGGTTTGCAGTTAAAGTTTATTTTTGCAAGTCCATCTTCAATTATAAAATTATCATCACTCCAGATGTCAATACCGTAATTACCCACTTTTAAAAATCCTCTAATTTTAAATTTTTTTCTTCTTTTGTTTTTAAATCTTTAATATAAATAGTTCCATTTTTTAATTCATTTTCACCAATTAGTGCAACAATAGTTGCTCCCAATTTTTCAGCTATTCCAAAGTGTTTTCCGAAACTTCTAGGTGCGTATTCTACAAAAGTTTTAGTTGTTTTTCTCTTTTGATTTGCAACTTTTAACATAGTATTTAAAGAATTTTCGTCTAAAGCTCCTACATATACAATATCTTGATTACATTGTGGCATTTTTACAAGTTCTAATAATCTTTCAATTCCTATTGCAAATCCAATACCACTAGTTGGTTTTCCACCTAAAAATTCAACTAACCTATCATATCTTCCACCACCTGCAATTGCACTTTGTGCGCCAATTTCATTACTCACAAATTCAAATGCAGTTTTGTTATAATAATCTAATCCTCTAACTAAGTTTGAATCTACTTCATATTTGATGTTATTAAAATTTAAAATTTCTTTTAATTTTTCAAAATCTGTATCACATGAATCACATAAACTTGTTGTGATTTTTGGAGCATTGTATAATAATAATTGACAGTTTTCATTTTTACAATCTAAAACTCTTATTGGATTAGTTAAAATCCTTCTATTGCAATCTTCACAAAGTTTTTCTTTAAAATTTGTTAAATGCTTAACTAGATTTTCTTTGTACGGAGGCATACAAATATTACAACCTAAAGAATTTAGTTTTAAAGTAAATCCAATTCCAAAAAAATCAAGAATTTCTTTTATCATAATAATTATATTTGCATCTTCAAAAACTGAATCTATACCAAATACTTCACAACCAAATTGGTGAAATTCTCTAAGTCTTCCTTTTTGAGGTCTTTCATATCTGAACATAGGACCATAATAATACCATTTATAGTTTCCACCAGCACGGTCAAGTTTTTTTTCAACAAAATGTCTTACAACTCCAGCTGTTCCCTCAGGTCTTAAACAAACATCATTTTCACCTTTGTCAATAAATTGATACATCTCTTTATTTACAATATCAGAACTTTCTCCAACACTTCTTTTAAATAAAGCTGTTTCTTCTAATAGGGGTGTTTCAATGTACGAAAACCCATAATTCTTAGCAATTTTTGATGCATTTTCAATAAAATAGGTAAATAAAGAACTCTCTTCATTTACAATATCTTTCATTCCTCTTAAGCTTTGTATTGTCTTAACATTTTTAGTTTCATTATTCGCCATTTATAAAATCCTCAATTTTCTTTTCTATTTCTTCTATTTTTAAACTAGCATCAATGATAATATGATTTATATTTAATCTTTTAATTGTTTCTTTCATTCTATTTTGAATATTTATTAGATAATCAATTCCTCTTAATTCTATTGAATCATTCTCTTTTTGAGATAATCTAAATTTTAATTCATTTGGAGTTAATTCAAGTAAAATTACATGACTTGGTAAAGTATTATTAGTTGCAATTAGATTTAAATTAATTAGTTCATCAATACTTAAAGCAGAAGCATAAGCAATACCTGAAATCATAGACCTATCAGAGATAATTGTATCGTTCTTATACTTCTTTATAACTTCTTCAATATGTTCAGCTCTATCGGCCATAAAAAGAAACATTTCTGCTATTTTTGATTTAGCTTCACCATTAAGTGCCATAGTTCTTAACTTTATACCAAGTGGTGTTCCACCTGGTTCTTTTGTAAAAATTGCATAAGGTAATTTTTCTTTTAGAAGTTCTAATTGAGTTGATTTGCCAGCTGTATCAATTCCTTCAATTACTACATACATTTTAAAACTTTTTCAGGAATTAAATGTTGAAATTTTCCATTAAATCTTATGATTTCCCTTACAATTGTAGAACTTACAAAGGCATTTTCTAAAGTTGGCATAAGATATAAAGTCTCTATTTTTTTATTTATTGAAGAGTTGGCATATCCCATTTGTAGTTCAAATTCAAAATCAGATACTGCTCTTAACCCTCTAATAATTGTATTAATTTTTAAATCAACTGCTAAATCAACAAGTAAAGTATCAAATCCTAAAACAGTAACACCCTCAATACCATCAGTTGCTGCTTTTGCGAAGTCAACTCTTTGTTCATGAGTGAACATTGGTTTTTTTAATTCACTTTTTGCAACAGCAATTATAACTTCATCAAAAATATTTGCTGCTCGTTTTATAATATCTAAATGACCATTTGTAATTGGGTCAAAAGTCCCACTATAAATGGCTTTTCTATATGAATTAATATCATTATTTGGCATATTTATTCCCATCTTTTATATAAATTATTATCAATTTTAAGTAAATCTAACCATTTACCTATTAAAAAGTTTTCCATATCTTCTAAACTTTGTTGCGCACTATAAAACCCTAAAATTGGAGGTGCAATTACAACTCCTAAGTTGGATAATTTAAGCATATTTTCTAAAGTAATACTATTTAAAGGCATTTCTCTAGGTGCTAATATAATTTCTCTTTTTTCTTTTAACATCACTGTAAAAGCTCTTGTTATTAAAGAATCTGAAATTCCTACAGCACATTTTGCTAAAGTATTCATTGAACAAGGAAGAATAATCATTTTATCGACCTTAAATGAACCAGATGCAATACTTGCACCTATGTTTGAGTCTTTAAAAATGGTTACATTTGGATAATCGGTGAATATTTCTTTTGTAGAGAGTTGATTTTCAAGTTTTAAAGCAATTTTTGCACTTTTTGAGAATATAACAAAAACTTCAATCTCTTTTGGTAATTTTTTTACAAAATTAACACCAAGATTTGAGCCACTTGCCCCTGAAATTGCAACAGTTATTTTCAAGAAAAACCTTTAGTTTTAGTATATGTAAAATGATAATAGCAAAAAAAGACTTTTAATTCAATTACCTTGAAAACAGGGCTTTTTATTAGGATTTATAAGTTTAGATTAATATTTAAAATGATAACATTTTGTATAAATATTATATCTACTAAATTTAACATTATGTTAATTTTAAGAATATTTAATATACTTAATGTAAAAGGATTTAAATATGTCAAAAATTTTTACTTACATCAGAAATAATGAAAATAATCAGAAATATACACTTGAACAAAGAGCTTTAGTTGAGAATTATTTAGCCAAAAATAATATTACAGATTTTAAAAATATTGAAATAAATATAAGCACTCCAGTTGAAGAAAAAAACATCTTGGATCTTCTGAAAAATTGTGAAATGAATTCAACTATTATAGTTTCAAGTTTAAATGTTTTTGGAAGGACAATTGAGACTATTTTAGAAATAGTAAGATTCTTACTAACAAATAAAATTAGAATTATTATTGTTGAACAAAATCTGGATTTAATAGATGATCAAGATATGTTAACTCAAATGATTTTAGGTGTTATTTCTATGACTATAGGTTTAGAAAAGGAGCTAATGAGCTTAAGAACAAAAGAGGCACTTACAGCAAAAAAATTAAATGGTATTGCTTTGGGAAAACCAAAAGGTACTATTCAAAAATCTAAGTTTGATTTACAAAGAGGAAAAATTGAAGAACTTTTAGCTGTTGGTTTAAGTGTGCGAAAAATATCAAAACTTTTAGGATATAACAATCACATTGGACTTAATAATTATGTTAAAAAAAGAAATATAAAAATAAATCTAAAGAGCACTCAATCTATTTGATAAGAACATCTTTATAATGGTTTAAAAAAAATATAGTAAAATAAAATTAATTAAAATTGAATGGAGTTATTGTGAAAGTATTATTAATCAAAGATGTAAAAACTTTAGGAAAAGCAGGTGAATTAAAAGAAGTAGCCGATGGATATGGGAAAAACTTTTTAATTGGAAAAGGTTTAGCATTACACGCAACAACTGAAGTATTAAATAGATATAAAGCAGAACAAAAAAAAGCTGCTGAAAATGAAGCAAAAGAAATAGCAGCTGCAAAAGAATTAGCTGAAAAATTAAATGCAACTAAACTTACAATAAAACATAAAGTTGGTGCAAATGGACAATTAATTGGTTCAGTTACAAATAAAGAAGTATCAGAAACATTAGAAGACCAATTTTCTATTATGCTTGATAAAAAAAATATATCATTAGATAAAAAAATCAAATCTATTGGAATTTACGAGTTAGATTGTAAACTAGGACATTCAATTCATGCAACTTTAAAAGTTGACATAATAGCAGAGTAATAAGATGTTTGATGCTACAACGATACTTGCATATAGAGGCGCTAATAAAGCAGTAATTGGAGGTGACGGTCAAGTTACTTTTGGAAATACTATTTTAAAAGGCAATGCCACAAAAATTAGAACACTTTATAAAGACCAAATACTTGCAGGATTTGCAGGAAGTACAGCTGATGCTTTTAATCTTTTTGATATGTTTGAAGAACATTTAAATTCTTGTAAAGGTGATTTACTAAAATCTGTAATAGCCTTTTCTAAAGAGTGGAGAAAAGATAAAGTTTTAAGAAGACTTGAAGCTATGATGATAGTTTTAAATAAAGAAAAAATTTTTATATTAAGTGGAACAGGAGATGTTGTTGAACCTGAAGATGGTGCGATTGCATCTATTGGAAGTGGTGGAAATTTTGCTATTTCAGCTGCACGAGCTTTGGTAAAACACTCAACTTTAGATGAAGAAGAAGTTGTACTAGAATCTTTAATGATTGCAGGTGAACTTTGCATTTATACAAATCAAAATATTAAAATATTAAAAATAGAGGACTAATCAATTATGGATATGACACCAAAACAAATAGTTGCATATTTAGATGATTATATTATTGGGCAAAATAATGCAAAAAAAACTATTGCACTAGCACTAAGAAATAGATATAGAAGAATGAGAGTTGAACCAAAACTTCAAGAAGAAATAATGCCTAAAAATATTTTGATGATTGGAAATACAGGAGTTGGTAAAACTGAAATTGCTAGAAGAATGGCAAAAATGATGGGATTACCTTTTGTAAAAGTTGAAGCTAGTAAATATACAGAAGTTGGATTTGTAGGTCGAGATGTTGAATCTATGATTAGAGATTTAGTTTATGAGGGAATAAATTTAGTAACTCGTGAGTTTGAAGAAAAAATCAAAGATAAAATTGATGATGAAGTGAATAAAAAAATTATTGAAAAATTAGTACCTCCACTTCCTGAAACTGCTAGTGAAAGTGCAAAAGAGTCTTTTATTAAAACTTATAATACTATGGAGAAAAAACTTCTTAATGGTTCTTTGGATGATAAAAAAATAGAGATTGAAATTCCTAAAAAAGCTCATATTGAGATTTTAGATTCTTCAATGCCTTTTGATATGAGTTCTATGCAAGAAAGTCTAAATAAAATGTTAGGCGGATTAAATAAAGAAACAATTAAAAAAGAAGTATTTATAAAAGATGCAAAAATTTTATTAAGAGGATTGGCAAGTGAATCTTTACTTGATTTGGAAGCTATAAAAATAGAAGCACTTAAAAGATGTGAAAATGGTGGAATTATCTTTTTAGATGAAATAGATAAAATTGCATCTAGCAAAAAAGTTCAAGGTCAAGACCCATCAAAAGAGGGTGTTCAAAGAGATTTACTTCCAATAGTTGAGGGAAGTAGTGTTCAAACAAAATTTGGACAAATAAAAACGGACCATATTTTATTTATAGCAGCTGGTGCATTTCATGTTTCAAAACCAAGTGATTTAATACCCGAACTTCAAGGAAGATTTCCTTTAAGAGTTGAATTAGAATCTCTTGATGAAGAGGCTTTATACAAAATTTTAACAAATACAAAAAACTCTCTTTTACAACAATATAAAGCACTATTAGCCGTTGAAGAAGTAGAATTAGAATTTGATGATGAAGCAATAAGAGCATTTGCAAAATATGCAGTTACTGCAAATGAAAAAACTGAAGACATAGGTGCAAGAAGACTTCATACTGTTATTGAAAAAGTAATTGAAGATATATCTTTTGATGCAGATGAGAAAAAAGGCGAAAAAGTAATAGTAACAAAAGAATTAGTTGCTAGTAAGTTAGATGATATTGTTGATAATATCGATACAGCAAGATATATTTTATAAGTTATATATATTAATAACTTTTTAGCTAGAATAATTTTTATTAAAAAACACGGAGTAGTAATATGAATATTGTAACATTTTGTCAAGTAGATGAGTCTTTATTTAATCCAGAGTTTAATGTTGAATATTTTCATTCAACAGGGACAGCAAGCGATGCTGATATTGTAATCATTGATATTGATTCTATTTTTGAGTTTGAAGAAAATAAAACAAAAATTTGTAAAGATAAGTTTGTCTCAATAGCTATTATTGATGATGAAGGTGATTATGAAGCTTTTAAAAATTTTGGAATTGATGCTTGGATAAAACATTCAGATATTTCACAAATAAACAATATTATTAATTTAGTAAACAAAAGGCTTTTATCATAATTATTGATACACATTGTCATTTAGACAACAAACAATATTACGAAGATATTGATAAAGTTATTCAAAATGCTTTAAATCATAATGTAAAAGGTTTTTTAATTCCTGGTGCTGATTTTGATGATTTACCACAAGCTGTTGCATTAGCTGAAAAATATAATGAAGTTTATTTTGCAGTTGGAATTCATCCTTATGATATAGATAAGTTTGATGAAGTTATTATGGAAAAGTATGTAAATCATCCAAAATGTATTGCCATTGGTGAATGTGGTTTGGATTATTTTAGACTTCCTGAGGATGAAATTCAAAAAGCTGAAAATATAAAAAAACAAAAAGAGGTTTTTATAGCTCAAATAGAGTTTGCAAAAAAAGTAAAAAAACCTTTGATTATTCATATAAGAGAAGCTTCAAATGATTCACGACAAATTTTGATTGATTATAATGCAAAAGAAGTAGGTGGAGTTTTACACTGTTTTAATGCAAGTGAACATTTACTTCTTTTGGCTGAACATAATTTTTATTTTGGAATAGGTGGAGTTCTTACTTTTAAAAATGCAAAAAAATTAGTAGAAATTCTTCCAAAAATTCCAAAAGATAAGTTATTAATTGAAACAGATGCTCCTTATCTTACTCCACATCCTCATCGAGGTGAAAGAAATGAACCGTATTATACGGTGTTTGTTTCTAGCAAAATAGCTGAAATACTCGAAATTAGTGATCTAGAAGTTCAAAATTTAACAACGAAAAATGCTAAGAAATTATTTAAAGAGTTTTCTAGTTTTTCTTAGATATAATTTAAGATATATCAAGAAGATGGAGATTATTTGCATAAATTTTTTATATTATTACTTTTTTTAGTAAATACTCTTTTCGCAAATGTATCTGAAGATGATTTAAAAATCTTAAAAGATTTGGGAATAGAGAGTTCTTTTATTACTGAAAAAAGTTTATTAGCTACTTTTGATGAATACTCTTCTAGTTACAATATAAATTATTACAATAATCTCTTGAAAAAATCTTCTTTAAATGTCCAAATAGTTAAAAATGAAATTCAAAATGAAAATCTTCCTGATGCCGTATTTTTTATTCCTTTATTAGAAGCTAGTTTTGTGAATCAAGAACGAGGGAAAAATAGCCCAGCTGGATTATGGCAAATAATGCCACTTACTGCAAAAAATTTAAGATTAAGAAATGATGAGAGTATTGATGAACGACTTGATTTAATTAAATCTACAGATGCTGCAAGTTCTTATTTAAAAAAATATTATAAAAAATTAGATAAATGGTATTTAGCTATTTTGGCTTATAATTCAGGTGAAGGAAATGTTGCTGAGGGAGTTGCTAGAGCCTCACTTGATAGATATTTAGAACTTAATCCTAATATGAATGATACTCCAAGCATTAGAAATTATAAAAAGATGCTTAGTGATTATAGAATTACTAAAACAGGGTTTAGTAATTTATATGATGTTTATAGTAGATTTGAATCATCTTATAGTTTAGAGTATTTAGTTAAAAATAATAAAGAAAATAAATATTTAGCAGAATCAAGTATTACATATATGAGAAAATTAATAGCTTTTTCTATGATTGCAAATAGAGATTTATTTAAAAGTATAGATAAAAAAGCTAAATATACATTAGAAAAAGTAAAAGCACCAAAAGGTATACAACTTAGATCTTTAGCTAATGCTGTAAATATGGATTATAATGAATTTAGAAATCTTAATAAACATATTAAAAAAGAGACTTTGCCAATTGATTCAAAATCTTATAATATTTATATTCCTCAAAATAAATTAGAACTTTATAATCAAAGAATAGTAACTATCAAACCTATCAAAGAAAATATAATTGATACAAAAGTAGTAGAAAATAAGAAAACAAAAAATGAAAATATAAAACAAAATAAAATAACAGAAATTAAAAAAACTAATAAACCAATTATTTATATTATTAAAAAAGGTGATTCTTTTGAATCAATATCAAAAAAATATAAAGTAGATTTAAAAAAATTAAAAAATGACAATAATAAAAAGTCAAATTTAATAAAAATAGGAGATAAAATTGAGATTTATAAGTAGTTATTTAAAATATAGTTTGTTCTTATGTTTATTAAGTGTTTTTCTTTTTACTGGTTGTTCTCAAAAATCTTATGATGTAGATTATGATAAATTTTATAAAGATACAAAAAACTCTAAAATAAATAACTCAAAAGAGATGCATAAATATACTATGCGACCATATAGTGTATTTGGTATAAAATATTATCCATTTGTGGCAAATATGGGAGACCAATTTGAAGGAATTGCTTCTTGGTATGGACCTGATTTTCATGAAAAAAAGACTTCAAATGGAGAAGTTTATAATATGTATGATATGACAGCTGCTCATAAAACCCTACCAATGAATACAGTTGTAAAAGTAGATAATTTAGATAATGGTAAATCTATAATAGTAAGAATAAATGATAGAGGTCCATTTGTTAGAGGAAGAATTATTGATTTATCAAACAAAGCTGCTCATGAAATCGATATGTATAGAAAAGGTACAGCACAAGTAAAAATTACTGTTTTAGGATATAATGGTGAGATTGAAAATAAAAATGCACCTTATGTTGAAAATACAACAAATAGTGTAAAAAATGAAAAAATTGATGTTATTGATCCTTTAGAAATTAAAGAAGATCGTATTGTATCTACGAAAGTACCAGTTGTACCTGTCGTTAATACTAATAAAAATAATAATACAACAAAAATAGTAAGACCAGTTATTGCTCCTATAGGTACTCCTACAATAAGTAATAATAACAATAAAAAAGTTTTATCAACTGGGAAATATAGTATTCAAATTGGTGCATTTAGTCAAGAATCGGGAGCTATAAAAACTAAAAATGAATATCAAAAGAAGTTTAATAGTAATCAAGTAGATACAAAAAAAGTTCTTTCAAATGGAAAAACTTTCTTTAAAGTATTTATTAATGGATTTGACACTTATGAGAAAGCTCAAAGCTTTAAAAATGCAAATGGTTTAGGAAGTTCTCTTATTACTGGTAATTAGGAAAAAAAAATGGTAGAAATAAATAGAAAAACAAAAGAAACAGATATCAAATGTAAAATCGATATAAATGGTTCTGGAAAATCAAACATAAATACAGGCGTTGGATTTTTTGACCATATGTTAGAAGCTTTATCAAAACATAGTGGAATAGATATAGATTTATCTTGCAATGGAGATTTACACATTGATGCTCACCATACGGTTGAAGATTGTGGAATAGTTTTAGGACAAGCTTTGAAAAAAGCAATTTTTCCAATTCAAGCAGTTGAGAGATACGGAAATGCAACGGTTGTGATGGATGAAGCTGCAAGTACTTGTGCTTTAGATTTATCAAATAGACCTTTTTTAGTTTATGAAGTAAATATTAGTGGTAAAGTTGGAGATTTTGATGTTGAATTAGTTGAAGAGTTTTTTCACGCAGTATCTGGAAATGCAGGAATTACTTTACATATTATTTGTGATAGAGGAAGAAATAAACATCATATTTTAGAAGCTAGTTTCAAAGCATTTGCTGTGGCACTAAGACGAGCATTAGTTAAAAATGAAAGATTAGGAATTCCTAGTACAAAAGGTATTTTATGATTGAATTAATTGTTTTAGATGTTGATGGTACTTTAACAGATGGGAAAATAACTTATTCAAATAGTGGAGAAGAAACAAAATCTTTTGATGTTGCTGATGGCTTAGCAATTGCTGTTTGGACAAAAAAATTTGGTAAAAAAGCTGCAATTATAACGGGGCGAAGTTCTTTTGTTGTTGAAAAAAGAGCAAAAGAGTTAAATATTACTCATCTTCATCAAGGAATAAAAAATAAACAAGAAGTTTTAGAAGAAATTTTAAAAAAAGAGGGTTTATCTTGGAGTCAAGTGGCTGCTATTGGTGATGATTTAAATGATTATAATATGCTAAAAAAAGTTGGTCTTTCATTCACACCTGCAAATGGAACACATTATTTAAAAGAATTTGTAAATGTTGTGTGTCAAAATAAAGGTGGAGATGGAGCTGTGCGAGAAATGTTAGAATACATTTTCAAAGAAGATGGACTTGAAGAGGAATTTTTAAAAGCATGGCTATAAAAATATTTACTTTTTTACTTTTAATTTTATCTGTAGGATATTATTTTGTTCCAGTTGAAAATATTAAAAAAGATGAACTTGATAAAGATATGCCATTGGTTATATTTGAATCATCATTTATGTACACAATTAATGAAGAAAGTATAAATAGAATTGTTTATGCAACACATGCTATAAAATACAAAGATAGAGATGAAATGTATAATGCTGATATTATTTTAAAAAATACAGATGAAACAAAAGATTTTAAAAGTGAAAAATTAAAAGCAAAGCTAATAATAAAAAATGGTAATGAGTATACTTTAATAGATAATGTAAAATATACAAGAGATGATTTTATGAAGTTAAACACAAATGAACTTTTTTATAATGATATTACAAAAATCGCAACAAATACTAAACCATTTGATGCTGTGTATAATAAACATTTTTTAAAGGGTGATACTATTTATTTAGATGTAAATAATGATTTTGTAAAAGCGAATAATACACATTTTGAAATAGATGTTATTAAGAAAAACTAAAAAAGGAAAAAAATGAGATATTTAATAGGTTCAATACTTTGTTCTATATATTTATTTGCTCAAAGCGAAACTTTAACCATAGATGCACAAAATTTTGAAGCAGATGATAAAAAAGGAGTTTCTATTTTTACTGGAAATGTAAAAATGAAAATGGGTGAAGATAAATTAAATGCACAAAGAGTAGAAGTTTATTTTACAACAGATAAAAATAATGCTAAAGTTCCTTTAAAATATGAAGCTACTGGAAAAGCTGATTTTGAAATTATTACAAAAGAAAAACATTATATTGGGAATGGAGATAAAGTAATTTATTCGCCACAAAAAGAAGAATATACTATTTTGGGTAATGGTTACTTACAAGAAAAGAATGATGATAGAAAAGTCTATGGAGATACTATTTTTGTTAATCAATTAACAGGAGAAGCAAGAGTAAAAGGAAGCGAACAAAAACCTGTTCGATTTATTATAAATGTTGAGCGTGGTGAAGATAAAGGAAAAAATCAATGAGAATAACTGAAGCAAAATTTTTACAATCTGCACAAGGAATTGCAGATTCTCCAAGTCCCAATAGAGCTGAAGTAGCATTTCTAGGAAGATCAAATGTTGGAAAATCATCATTACTAAATACATTAACAAATAGAAAAGGTTTAGCAAAATCTTCATCAACGCCTGGTAAAACACAGCTTATAAACTATTTTGAGATTAACTTTAAAACTGATAATGAAGAGTTACCATATTTATATGCAAGATTTGTAGATTTACCTGGATTTGGTTATGCAAAAGTTGCAAAAAGTATTAAAGCTGAATGGAATAGAAATCTAACAGCTTATTTGGAACAAAGACAATGTTTGCAAATATTTGTACATTTAATTGATTCAAGACATCCTTTGCTTGATATTGATAAAAATGTGGATGAGTTTTTGAGAACTATAAAAAGAGGCGATCAAATTATTATTCAAGCTTTTACAAAAATAGATAAACTAAAAATGAATGATTTAGCTAAATTAAAAAGAGAATATCCAGATGGAATTTTTATATCAAACTTGAAAAAAAAAGGTATGATTGATTTACAAAATAAAATTACAGGATACTTATTTGGACATTAGATTTTATAAGCCAACCGTGGCTGATATTACAAAAATGCAAGATATTGTTAAAGAAGAAGTGCAAAGTGGAAAAATTCTTTTAAGAACAGAAGATGAAATGGCAACAACAATCCGTTCTTATACTGTTGTAGAAGTGAATGGAAAAATGGCTGGATTTACTGCAACTCATATTCATTCTCCAAGACTTGCAGAAGTGCGAAGTTTAGTAATAGCAAAAGAGTTCAGAGGTTTAAAATTAGGAAAGAAACTAGTTGATGCCTGTATAAAAGAAGCAAAAGAGTATGGAATACAACAGCTTTTATCTTTAACTTATGAACAAGGATTTTTTGAAAGTTGTGGATTTAGAGTAATCTCAAAAGAAGAGATACCAGAACATAAAATCTGGGCTGATTGTATTAGATGTAAACATTTTCCTATTTGTGATGAAATAGCAATGGTGTATGATTTATAACTAATTACTTTTTACTATTGTAGTTATTTAGTGTACAATGTATGAATATTATCTCAAAGGATTAATTCATGTGGTTGTACACAAGTTGCACTTTCAAATTTGATATTTCTGAATTTACTCCATTTTTATTTATGTTAAGACCTCAAAATAACTCAAGTCAATTTATATCATTAGAAAAATTACAAATAAAACCAAATCTTGAAGTTAATCAATTTCAAGATATTTATGGTAATTTCTATCAAAGATTAATAGCTCCTCCTGGAAAATTTAAAATTAAATGTGAAACAAAAGTTAAAATTAAAAATAATTCTAATAATGCTATTGGTAAAGGATTTGTTGAAATAGATAATTTACCCAATGAAGTTCTTTTGTATTTACTTCCAAGTCGTTATTGTGAATCTGATTGTTTTAATCAAATGGCTATACAAATTACTCAAGGTTTTTCTTTGGGATATGAACAGGTATTTGCAATTACAAATTGGATACGAAATAATATTAGTTTTGAAAATAATAGCAGTGATACGCAAGTAACAGCTATTGAAATAAATAATAGAAAATATGGAGTATGTCGAGATTTCGCCCATTTGGCAATTGCTTTATGCAGAAGTATTAGTATTCCATCTCGTATTGTTGTAGGATATTTATATAAATTAGAACCTATGGATTTACACGCGTGGTTTGAAGTTTATATAGGTGATGATTGGTATAGATTCGATGCAACACAAGAGCCAAATAAAGAGGGTTATATTGTTGTGGCATATGGTAGAGATGCTGCTGATGTTGCTGTTTATAATCAATTTGGTTTAACTTTATTTCCTAAATCACAAAAAGTAAAAGTTAAAAAAATAAATGAAATATAAATCAAGGATTTATTATGGAACGCTTTAAAATAATTCATCGAACTTATTATAATTATTCCAATAATGTAGATTTAGGAACTCATAATTTACTTTTACGACCAAGGGAAAATCACGAGCTTAGAATAGAATCATTTACATTAAATATTACTCCAAAAGCCAAAATCTTATGGCATTTGGATGTTGAGGATAATTCAGTGGCAATTGCTACTTTTAATACTGCAACTCAACAACTTTTTATTGAAAGTGAAGTAATAATTCAACAATATAATGAGTCACCACTTGATTTTATTGTGGCTGATTATGCTATAAATTATCCCTTTAAATACCTTACAAATGATAATTTCATTCTTTCATCTTACATGGTTTTACCAAATGAAGAAAGTAGAATACTTTTAAATAATTGGATATATAATGTTTATAAATATAGTGAAAAAATTCAAACTTATACACTTTTGCAAAAACTAACAACTTATATCTTTAAGAATTTTACATATAAAGTAAGAGAAGAAGAGGGAGTTCAAACGGCAAAACAGACTTTAGCTTATTGTTCAGGTTCATGTAGAGATTTTGCTTTTTTGTTTATGGAAGCAGTTAAATGTTTAGGTTTGGCAACACGATTCGTAAGTGGTTACTTATATGCACCTTTGATGTCTGAGCAAGTTGGTTCAACTCATGCTTGGGCTGAAGTTTATCTTCCAGGTGGTGGATGGAAAGGTTTTGATCCAACGACAGGAAATATTGTAGGGAAAGATCATATTTCAGTTGCTGTGTCAAGATTACCTGATAATGTTCCACCAATTGCAGGTTCATTTTCAGGAATTGCAGATTCAACACTAAGTGTTGGAGTTTGGGTTACAAAGATTTAAAAAGATTTAGTTTTAAACCACACTTCACTAAAATTTTTTATAGCATTTTTTATCTCAAATTCTTCAAATCCACCAAATCCTAAAGCAATAACTTTTTCTAAATCAAAAAACTCTTTGAAATAAATCTTTATTTTATTTTGTTTACATAATTCATCAAGTTTGTCTAAATCTATATTTATAAAAGGTTTTATCAAAAGATTTAATCCACTTCCTTCTCTTAAAATTTTTATTTCATCTTTTAAAAACTCTTTTAAAGCTTCTTTCATTAAATCATGTTTTTTTTTATTTATATTTCTTATTTTTCTTAAGTGTTTTTCAAAATATCCCTCTTTTAAAAATAGAGTTAATGTTTTTTGAGTATCTATTGAAATACCTGAAAATCTAAAATCAAAAGTTTGATGGTAAATATTTAGTAAAGAAGCTGGTAAAACAATATAAGAAATTCGCAAAGCAGGAGATAAAGCTTTAGACAAAGTTCCCAGATAGATAATCCTTTGATTATTGCTTTCTAAGCCTTGCATAGATGGAATAGGTCGATTATAGTAACTTAATTCACTATCGTAATCATCTTCAATTATAAAAGCGTTATTATTTTTTGCCCAATTTATAAGTTTTAATCTATTTGAAATTGGCATTGTAACACCTGTTGGAAACTGATGAGATGGCGTTACATACAAAGCTTTACAATTTGTTTCTTCCAATAAAGTTAAGTTTAATCCATCAGAATTTATAGGAATATTTTCTATTTCAAAAGAAGATATTTCAAAAACTTTTTTTGCAGTATTATAACAAGGAGATTCAATAGCCATTTTATTTGAAATTTCTTTTAAGATACTTGATACCAAAAATAAACTATCACTAAATCCACTTGTGATAATAATTTGATCACTATTACATTTTACAGCTCTTGATGATAAAAGATATTTTGAAATTTCTTCTCTTAACTCTAATTCACCTTGTTTATCGTAATAAACACCATAATTAATATCATTTTTTACAACTTTGTTATAAAGCTTTAACCAAGTTTGTTTTGGAAAAGAACTTTTTGCTAAATGTGCAGGAAAAAAATCTATTTTATAATCAACTTCTTGTTTTTTATCTTCTATTTGAGTATCTAAATTTGTTTTAAAATTTTGAAAAATATCTTCGCATACAAAATATCCACTATTTTTTTTACTTTGGATATAACCCTCTGTACATAGTTGATTATATGCTGTTTGTACGGTTGTTTTACTAAGATTATACTCATTTGATAATTTTCTAATTGAAGAAAGTTTTGTTCCAGCTTTTAGTTTTGTTTTTATTTCATCTTTTATTTGTTCATATAACTGAATATAAAGTGGTATTGAATTTTGTTCAAATTTATACAAAAGTGTCCTTGTTAGAAAAATAAAAAATGTATCTTTTATTAAGTACAGATTTCTGATATTATACGAGTGAAAAACTTAATATAAGGAAAAAGAATGAATGAAAAAATAGAAAATATATTAAAGTATGAAGGTATTTTTAGTATTGTGGCAAAAGGTGATGATTTTCCTCATATTGTAAATACTTGGAATTCTTATGTAATTTTTAAAAATGATGAATTTTTTATTCCTGTTGCGGGAATGAATAAAATGGAAGAGTTTCTTAAAAAAGAAAATAAAGTTATTGTTGTTATTGGAACAAAAGAACTTATGGGACTTTATGGAATGGGAATGGGAGTTAAAATAATAGGTAATGCTTCAATTTTAAATGATATAAAAGAGTATGAAGATTTAAAAGCTAAGTTTGAATGGGCAAGAGCTGTTATGAAAATAGAGATTTTAGAATCATATCAAACTACATAAGGAAAATAAAATGAGAAGAGCTGAATTTGATATTAAAGATGAAAATAGTATAAATGAAATATTAAAAGTCTGTGAATATGGAAGTTTAAGTTTAATAAGCGAAGAAAAACCATATGTCGTTGCCTTAAATTTTGTATTTTTTGATGGCTCAATCTTTTTTCATGGTGCAAAAGAAGGAAGAAAAATTGAGGCTATAAAATCAAATCCAAATGCTTCTTTTTTAGTGGTAAAACCTTATTCTTTTATTCCATCTTTTTTTAGTGATACTATGGCTGCATGTCCTGCAACTCAATTTTTTGCTTCTGTGTTATTTGAGGGAACTATTAATTTTATTGAAGATGGAAATATTAAAGCAAAAGTTTTGAATGTTTTGATGAAAAAATTTCAAAGTGAAGATAGTTTTGAAGAAATTGCCTATGAAAAGGCAATGTACAAAAAGATGCTAGATAAAACAGCTATTTTAGAGCTAAAACCTCAAAATATTAGTTGTAAAATAAAAGTAGGGCAAAATTTAGATGAAGAGAAAAAAAATAAATTGATAGGAAAATTAAAATCTAGAGATTCAAAAATAGATGAAGAGACTATAAAACAGATAAAACTACATAGTTAAAAAAGATTATAAAATCTTTTTTAACTGGTTTTTGATAATAACTGGCACAAAAAACATAGAAACTACATAAGAGATTAAAGTCCCACCAATAAGTGCTACTCCTAGACCTCCAAATACTGCATCATTTGCTATTAAAGCACTTGCGAATACCATTGTGAGAACTGTAAGGATTATAGGCTTAGAACGCGTTGCAGTTGCTTTTGCGATAGCTTCATTAATACTAAGATTTTTTTCAAGTACAAGTTGTTTTGAAAAATCTATAATTAAAGTTGAATTTCTAGAGTTTATTCCAATAAGTCCAATAAATCCTATAAGTGAAGTTGCTGTTAAATAAAAAGTATCAGTTGTAAATAAATCCATGATTACATGGGCAAATACAACTCCAATAATTGATATAAAACTCGAAAGAACTATTCCTCCTGATATTGCAAAATTTTTATAATAGATAACCATTAAGAAAAAAATTAAAACAAGTGCGATAATAAAAGCGCCACCTAAATCTATGAATGTATCAATAGTTACTTTTAATTCTCCATCAAATACTAAATCAAATTTTTCTTTTGTTTTTTTATCTATAAAAGATAGATTTAGCATATTTGTTTTTGTTATTTCAAAGTTATTTAATGTATTTAACATCTCTTTTCTTGCATTTAAAAGAGGATAAATTTGACTATCTTTAGAAGTTTCTGCTATTACATTTATTAATAAATTTAAATTTTTTGAAGTAATTGTTGGTTCTTTTATTATCTCTTTTATTTTTACAAATTCAGAAATATTTATCATAGTTCCTTGATTATTTACTATTTTTAAATTCTGAAGTTTTATTTTCAACTCTTCTTTTGAAGAATTTTTAAGAATTCTTGAATCATTTAGTCTTAAAAATATTGGTATTTGACTTTGGGCATTTTTATCATTTACAACAGCAATATTCATACCCTCAAAGGCTAAAAATAGAGTATTTTTTAATTGTTCTAAATCAACTAAACTAATAATTGCTTTACTATTATCAAGTTCTAACTCGTACATAATAAAATCTTTATCTGCTAAAATATCAATGTCTACTAATGTTGTTTGATTTTTTAGTATTTTTGCAATTTCTTGTGCAAAGTTTTTTCTACTTTCAAAACTATTCCCACCATAAATTTCAGCAACAATGGAAGCAAGAACTGGAGGACCAGCTGGAAGTTCAATAAACTTGATATTTGCTTCATATAAAGAGCAGTTTGTTTGTACTTTAGTTCTTAATTGACTAACTAAATTGTAACTTGTAATTGTTCTTTCTTTTTGTTTTTTAATATTTACTATAATTTCTGCTTGAGATTCTTTGTCTTTTAAAGCACTTTGTTTTACCAATGCAGCAAAATCAAGAGGTTGACCTTCTTTTATAAAAGTAGAAATATTAATAATATTTTCTTCTTTTTGAAGAGTTTTTACTATACATTGGGTTACTTCTTTTGTTTGAAAAGTACTTGAACCATCCTTTAAATCAACATAAATAGAAAAAGTATCAGAGTTTTTACTTGGAAGCATTTTTGCTTTTATAATTTGTGTTGGAAAGGTCATAATACTTAAAACAAATAGAATAAAAGCAATAAAATAAACCAAAAAAGATTTTTTTCGACTTTCTAAAATATCAAATATAAATTTTTCTAATTTCATCCAAAATCCTATAAAATTTTTTTAACTAAATACGGAGTAAACGCGTATGCCACAAATAATGACATTGCCAAAGAAATAGGCACAAAAACAGGAAGAGGGTGCATAAATTGTCCCATCATTCCTCCAACAAAAAACATAGGGATAAATGTCATGATAATTGCAATTGTTGCAATATTTGTAGCATTTCCTATTTCATTTGTTGCATTTATTGCCAATGGAACTATATCCATATGGGGAGATTCTTGTTTATGTCTATGAATATTTTCAATTACGATAATTGCAGCATCAACTAGCATTCCTAGAGAAACAATAAGAGCAAATAAAGTTATTCTATTGATTGTTTCTCCCAAAATCAGTCCTATAAACAAAGTAAGAGATAAAATCATAGGAACCATTAAAGATACAATCATTGCTTCTTTTAATCCTAAAGTAAAAATAAGTAAAATAGCAATAATTACAATAGATATTAAAAGGTCTAAAACCAATTTATTTACAGCATTATTTGCCATATAACCATCATCTCTTGTAATAGTATATTTTATGTTTTTTGCTAATAATTCTTCTTTTATAGAGTCCATGTATGCAAAAATTTCTTCGTTAATTGTTACAGAATTTGCACCTTTTAGTTTTGATGCACTAAGAGTTATTTGATTAAATTCTTCAAAATCATCTATCTCATCTCTTAAATAAATAAAAGCTTCTTTTTTATTTTGAATATCATAAGATTTTTCAACAAATGCAATATCTTTTAAATAAATTGGAGTTTGAAAATTATAAGAAATTATAAGATTTTCTAAATCTTTTTCATTTTGTATTGCTTCTTTTATTCCAAAAATAACAAGTTCAGAGTTTTGTGTATTTGTTGTAATATTTGGAGTTTTATATGAAAGAGCTTGGATTTGTTTCATAACTTGTCCTAAAGATAAGTTATAAGATGAAAGTTTATTTGCATCAACTAAGATATTGAACTGTTCTTTTTTCTCACCTTTTAAATCAACCAAAGCAACATCTTCTATTTTATTAATTTCTTTTGTGATTTTACTTACTTCATTAAAAAGTTGGCTTTGCGAAACTAAATCTTTTTTTTGTTCTTTTTGTGAATAAAAGGCAATTGTAGCTATTGGAATATCTGTATCAATATCCATAGTTTTTATCATAGGTTGTAATGCTCCTTGAGGCATTAAATCCATATTTCTCATAACTTGGTCATAAAGTTTTAGATTAGATTTTTCTTTATCTTCACCTATAAAATATTGAACTTGAACAATAGCAACTGAATCTTTTGCAAATGAATAAATATTCTCAACACCTTTTATCTCTTTAATTTTTTTTTCAAGAGGTTCAATAATTACTTTTTGTATTTCACTTGGGAGTGCTCCTGGAAGTGCTACAATTACAACTCCTCCACTTACTTTTATTTGTGGATTTTCTTCTCTTGGCATTATTAAAAGTGAGATATATCCTAAAATTAAAATAAATACACCAAAGATAAAAGTTAGTGGATGATTTATAAATAATAGTGATAGTTTCCCTGCTATATTTAGCTCTTTATTCATTTTATTTATTCCTAATCTTTAATATCTAAATCAAGAAAAACTTTTGAGTACATTCCTGGATAAATATTAAAATCTTTTTTATCAAAAGAGATTTTTAGTACAAATGAGTGAGTTAAACCATTTGTATTTGGAATTATTGCTTCTATTTTTCCCTGCGTTTTGAAGTTTTGTGAAGATATTTCTATATTTACTTTTTGTCCAATTTTTATATCATTTATGTTGGATTCTGAAATATCAGTTTTGATTAATAGAGTTGATAAATCGGTCAAAATCAAAGCTGGAATGCTAGGCATTGCCATTTCTCCTACTTTGATTGATTTTTTTATAATTAATCCATCATTTGGAGCTTTTATTTTTAAATAATCATATTGTAAATTTATCTCTTTTAATTTAGTATTTGCAATATTTACCATATTTTTACTATTTAATAAATTTAATTCTAGTTGTTCAACTTCATATTTTGAAACCAAATCTTGGGCTTCTAATCTTTTATATCTTCCTAAATTTAATTCTATATTTTTTGTCTGATTTTGTAAAATTTCAAGATTTAAAAGAATCTCTTTTTTATTTGAATCCATATTTGATGAGTCAATTTCATATAAAATATCACCTTTTTTTACGCTAGAACCTTCACTTACATAAACTTCTTTTATATAACCCATATTTCTACTTGTAATTATTTTTTCATTATCAGAAATTACTGTTCCTGATAGCTCTATTTGATTTGCAAGTAAATTTAAACAAAAAATTATAGTTGTTAAAAGTATTTTTATCATTAGTTTTTTTCCTCTTTTATATTTTTTCCTAAAGCAAGATTTATTTTTGCAAAAGCTAAAGATTTTTCATATCTAGCTTGAATAAGTAAAGCTTCATTTTTTCTAAAATTTGCTTCTTGTTGAAGTAGGGTCGTCATTGAAATCAAGTGATTTTGATATAAAAGTTTTGATTGTTCAAGTACATCAGCTGCTAGATTTTTAGCTTCTATTTTTTCAATTAAGATTTTTTCTTTTGTTTGTAGATTTAAAATAGTTTTTTGAAGCTCAAGTTTTATAGCATCTTTTAATTTTTCATTATTTAATGAAGCTTTTGCATATTCAATTTTACTTTTTTGTTTTTCAATATCTCTTGTATTGTCAAATAAAGTAAGATTAATTCCAATAAGTGCCATATAATAATCTTTTTCATCATCTAAAGTTAATTTATCATCATTAAAACCATATTCTAAATGGGAATAAATAGATGGATAATATGATGAGTTTGCTATATCTATATTCTTTTTAGAGGCATTAACTTGAATATTTTGTATTTTTACTTCATCTCTATTTTCTAAAGCTTGATTATAAAGTAGATTCTCTTCTGGTATTTCAAAAGTTATATTTTCTAAAGTCTGAACATCATTAATTGAATCATTTGATGATAAAAATCTTAAATATGATAGTGCTAATTCAAAATTATTAGAAGCTTCAATTAGTTGAGAATTTATATTTAATTCATAAACTTTAGCTTCATTAACATCTATTTTTGTAATTAAACCTTCTTTATGAAAAGCATCTGCTGATTTAGAGATTTGATTTATTGCAACTTTTGCTTTTTGTAATGCTTGTGTAAAATCTTTTGCAACAACAGCACTATTGTAAGCTTTTAGAACTTCAAAGCCCAACTCTTTTTTATCAAGATTATATTTTATTTCATTGGCTTTTTCTTGGAGTTTTAAAATATCTTTTTGATTTGAAAGTTTAAATCCTGTAAATAAAGGAACTTCATAAATTAGTTTTGTATTAAAATTATTTCTAGCATCTGGGTAATTCAAATCTGTTGGTTGAACATCAATTCCCTCATTTTGCTGTGCAAAACCAAAATCTCGAAAAGTAGCTTCTCTTGAAGATAATTTTGAATTAAAAACATATCCAGAATGATTTGTTCTACTTAACTCTTCAGTGATTGAGAGTTTTCCATAATTTATAGAATCAATAGTTTTTATATCTAGGTTTGATGATTGAATATTTAATTTTTGTTGTTGTAAATCTTTATTATTTTGTAGGCTTAAACTTAGAACCTCTTCAAAGTTGACACTTTGAGCAAAAGTTAAAGAAGTTACTAATAATGATAAATAAATCTTATGCATATAGAAATCCCATTTTTATTTAATAGTTTTAATTATACACTAAAAAATGGGTATTTTTGATAAAAAATTATAAAAAAAAGTTATATAGCTTTCATTTATTTTAATTATAATTCTAAGTTATTTGAAGGATTGTGCAAGATTCCCAATAATTAACTGCCAGCCGTCAATTATAATAAAAAAGATAATCTTAATGGGTAAGGAAATCATAACAGGAGGTAACATCATCATTCCTAAACTCATTAGAATAGAAGCTACAATAATATCAATTACTAAAAATGGTAGAAATATTAGAAACCCTATTTCAAAAGCAGTTCTAAGTTCACTAACAATAAATGATGGCATTAAAAGTGTCAAAGGAACATCATCTATATTTTTAGGATTTGGTTCTTTTTTTATTCTATAAAATAGAGCTAAATCAGATTCCCTGGTATTTTTTATCATAAACTCTTTAAAAGGTTTTAATCCTTTTTCTATAGCAATTTCATAACCAATTTTTTCATCCATATAAGGTTTGATACCTTCTTCCCATGATTTTTTACCATAAGGTTCCATAATAAACATTGTTAAAATAAGTGATAATGAAACTATAATTTGAGCTGGAGGAGTTTGTTGTAAACCCATTGCTTGTTTTAAAAGAGAAAATACAATAATAATTCTAGTAAAAGAAGTAACCATTAATAACAATGTAGGCGCTAAAGCCATTAAAGTTAAAATAATTGCTATATTAATTGTTTTTACAAATTGGGCAGGTTCAGTAACTCCTGAAACTGAAAGATTAATCATAGGAGCAGAATCTGCTGCAAAAGCAAAAATAGAAAATAGTAAAAGAGTAAGTATAAATTTCAAAAAAAATCCTATTAAAATAAAATATAATATCTAAAAAATGATTAAAACGATATATCCAAAATCATCTATTCTTTTTGTTTGATATAACCTAGTTCTAGAAGTTTATCATAGATTTTACTAGTAATATCTCCTGCTGCTTCTCCACCGTGTCCACCATGTTCTTCAATTACTGTTACTGCATATTGAGGGTTTTCAAATGGGCCATAAGTTGTAATCCAAGCATGAGATCTTTCATAATATTGTAGTTCACTCTCTTTCATTCTTACTTTTTCAGATTGAGGAATAGAAACAACTTGTGCAGTTCCTGTTTTTGATGCTATTGTTATTTTAGAATTTATATGTCTACTTGCTGTTCCTTTTTGTGCATAAGAAACATCATACATTCCTTTTCTAATAACATCCAAATATTTTGTAGGAATTCCAATATCTTTTGGTTCTTCATAATTTGCTTTATAAAAGTGTGGTTTTGGTAATTTTCCTGTTGCTATATAACTTGTATATCTTGCAATTTGAAGCGGAGTTACTAACATATTTCCTTGTCCAATTGAAGTAATTACGGTTTCTCCAACATACCAAGGTTCTTTATATTTTTTTTCTTTCCACTCTTTATTTGGATTTACTCCTGAAAATTCGTTAATTTGATCAATTCCTGTTTGTTCTCCAAAGCCTAATTTATCTAAAGTGTGAGAAATTTTATTTATTCCTATTTTTAAACTTCCTTTATAAAAAAAGTCGTCACAACTTTCAGCAATTGCTCTTCTAAAATTTACATTTCCATGACCAGTTGATTTCCAACATCTAAAATTTCTATTTCCAATAGTTAAAGAGCCAGAACAATTAACACTAAAATTATCACCTATTCCATTGTCTAAAAATGATAAAGCAACTCCCATTTTAATTACAGAACCAGGAGGATATAAACCATTTATAATTTTATTTGTAAATGGATGGTTAAAATCATTTCTCATTTCATTCCATTCTTTTACAGAAATACCTCTTGCAAAAATATTATTATCAAATTCAGGAAATGAAGCAGATGCTAATAATTCTCCATTATTTACATCCATAACAACAACAGCTCCACTTTTACCTGTAAAAATATCTTGAATATATCTTTGTAAATTTACATCTAAAGATATTTGAATATTATTGTCTATTGAAGCCGCTTTTTCATTTAAAACTTCTATTTCTTTATTTAAAGCATTTACTTTTACATCTTTATAACCCATTTCTCCTTGAAGTTTTGTGTTATAAAATTTTTCTAAACCATTTTTCCCAATGATTCCATTGTATGAAGATAATGCATTATTTAAAATATCAAGTTTTGAAGCTTTTCCCACATAACCTATGATATGAGAAGCTATTTCTTTTTGAGG
The DNA here is from genome assembly GCF_003063245.1 of Arcobacter caeni. GTDB lineage: Bacteria > Campylobacterota > Campylobacteria > Campylobacterales > Arcobacteraceae > Aliarcobacter > Aliarcobacter caeni. The sequence goes on from NZ_MUXE01000016.1 coordinate 31,422, forward strand.
ATAAGCTCTTTTTGTAGTTGATTCAACTTTTACATCTTCTTTAGAAGATAAAATTGTATATTTTGGGAAAAATTCTTGATAAGAAATATAATCAATAACTTTTATAAATTCATGATTATATGCAGAATCAGCTCTTTTATATTCTCTTATTAATTTATCTCTTTCATATTGGGGAAAATGTTTTATTATTGAATCAATTATTTGTTCTAATTTTTCTTTATTTTTATAAGAACTTAAATGAGGTTTTACTAAAACTGCAAATCCCATTTCGTTAATTGCTAATTTTTCACCATTTCTATCTTCAATCATTCCTCTAATTGGTATTTTATCAACTCTTTTTATGTAATTATTTTTTGATAACTCTTCATAATAAGTATTTGATTTAATAGTTAAAAAATAGACTCTTGATAGTAAAGTTATAAAAATACCTAATATTATTAAAAAAATAAGTGTTAGTCTTATATTCAAAGAAATACTCCAAAAAATATTAAATCAATAAGTATATTTGCAAATATTGTAATTATCATCGTTTCATTTAGTCCAAAAATTACAGACCAAATAATTAATAAACCAATATAAAAAATTATTATATAGATATAACTACTAGATAAATTGTCATAAGAATAATTTTCATCTTTTGGCAAAATAAATATATATAAAAAAAGTGATAATAAACTTAAAGTAAAAGGCTTTAAACCGCTATTTATTTCAATAAATAGAAATGCAATTACAACAAAAGCTAATGAATATAAATATCTTTCTTTAAGACATCTATAAAAAATTGTAAATAAAATACCCGCAAACATAACTAATAAAAAATGTATAGAAGAAATTGTATTAACCATAACGGCTAGAGCTAGTACTATAAATAGGAAAATTGGATTATGTAAATTGCTTTTTGTCATATAAATTTGATGCTTTACTTTTGATTATTTATGATTATAGTATAAAAAATCTTATAGCAATATCAAAGTCAATTTAAGGTTTTTTCTTTGATAAATCATAAATAAAAGAAAATATTTCTGCAACAGCTTTATACATAGAATCTGGAATCTCTTTGTCTATGTCAATTTGTGACAAAAGCTCAATTAAATCTTCATCTTTTTTGATTGGAATATTATTTTCTTTTGCAATTTTAATAATATTTGAGGCAGTTTCACCTTTTCCTTTTGCTGTTATTTTTGGAGCATTATCTTTATCTATATCATATTTTAATGCAACAGCTTTTTGAACAATATTTTTATTTATATTTTCTTGCATTTTATGCCCTTATATCAATACCAGAACTAAGATTTGAATTTTGATTGTAACCATTATTTATATAAGTTTGAACTGGTTTATCTTTTGATTCTTTTTCATCTTTTAAATCTAAAAGTTTTATATTTACGGGAATTAAATGTACATTATTTAAAGCAATTTTTAGTTGTTGCATATTATCTCTTAACGCTGTTTTAAAATGCTCTCTTTGGGCATAAACAGTTAAATCAAGTTTGTTTTTATCATATAAAGCCAACATTAAATCAACTTTTCCAAAATCTTTTAAAGTAAGATTAATTTGACAATAAAACTTATCTTCATCAGCTTTTTTCATGAAAATATTTCCATCTTCAAGCATATCCCAAAGAAAAGGAAGATAAACATTATTTGAGTTAGAACTAAGTGACAGAAGTTGTTGATAATCAATTTGCGTTAATAATTTATCAACTTGTTTTGCTAATTCTTGTGATTTTGGGTCGGTTTTTGAGCTTAATTCTTCTTGCATTTTAAGTAAAACTGTTTTTACATCTTCTGTAATTTTTGTTTCACCTTTTGGATTATCAACCATATCTTGGATTAAATGTTCAACCTTATCTACTAATTTTGTTAAATGATTTTGAAGATTTGTATTAGTTGGATTTAATGTTTCTAAATTTTCTTTTAATGTATTTAAAAGTGGAGTTAAATTTGATGTGAAATTATTTGAAAAAGTACTTAAATTATTTGTTGACATTAAATTTTGTAAATTTTCACCTTTTGAAAACAAATCAGGCATTTTTAAAAGATTATCAATCATTGGTAAAATATTTTTATTTTGCAAAGTAGGATTTTGTAAAATGTCATTTCTTATTTGAACTAATAAATCTTTTGTTTGAACATTTAAATTTTCTTTTAAATTTTGTTCAGGAGTTTGAATATTTTTATTCAAAGGAAGACTATTTTCTATTTTTGATTCAACTAAAGTTCCATTATTTACAATAGTTTTTAACTCATTTGTAAGATTTGATAAATTTTGTGTTTGAGTGGGAGTCAAAGAAGAATTTAAATTTTGTAAAGCTGTTGTTAATGATTTTAAATTACTTGTAAATTCTGTATTTGCATTTGTTGTTTGATTTTGTGGGCTTTGTAGAAGTTTATTAACTAATTCATTCACCTGTTTTGCTTGTGGTGTATTAATATCTTTTACCAAATTTTGTATTTGAGTTAACACATTTTCTAATTTTGCATTTGTTGGAGTTGCTAATTTTGATTCCAAAAAAATACCTGAGTTTTTCACTTGTTCTTTTAGTGTATTTGCATCCATATCTTTTATGTTTTTTAAAAAGTTTTCAATTAAAGGTTTGAATTTTTGCAAACTTTCATCTTCTGAAATATTTTCAAGAAGCGAAGATAAATTGTTTGAAACAGAACCTAAATCTTTAAAAATACTTGAATTTTTGAGCATATTTTCTATTGTATTATTTGATTTTGTACCATTTTTTAAACCATCAAATAATTCTTTTAAAACATCATTTACAGAACCTGTATTATTTTTAACTAATTGTTCTAATGTTTTTGAATCTGCCTCTTTTAAGACTTCTTTTAAAACCTTATTATCATTTGGTAAAAGTATATTTAATAGTGGATTATTTGATACTAACATACAAAAGTATAACATATCTAAATATTTTCTACACACTTTTTTGGTTATACTTTTTTTATGAAAAGAAGAAACTTTATAAAATTTACAACAATTGGTGTTATTTTGTTTTCAACAAATATCACGATTGCTAGAACAATTCCACAAAAAACTCTATTGATTTTGGATGAGATTTTAAATATTATATTTCCAAAAACTTCCACAATGCCAAATGCAAAAGAGTTTAAAGCTTTAGAATATTTGATAAAAAATATTTCTCACAAAACCTTTGAAAATGAAGATAAAGTCTTAATTCTTGATGGAACAAAAGATTTTAATAAAAGTTTTCCAGAATTTTTAACTTTAAATCAAAATAAGAAAAAAGAACTTATTTTTGAGATTATAAAAACTAGCACTTATGCAAAGTCTTGGGTTTCAAAACTCACATATTATGGAATTGAAGCAATGTTTAGTGACCCAATTTATGGTGGAAATTTCAATCAAATAGCTTGGAAAAGTGTTAATCATTCAATTGGAATTCCAAGACCTTTAAAAACTTATGGACAAAAAATATGATTTACGATGTTTGTGTTATTGGAAGTGGAGCTGGAGCTGGTCCTATTATTTATGAATTAAGCAAAAAAGGCTTAAAAGTTTGTGTTTTGGAAAAAGGCGATATTTATAATGAAAAAGATTTCTCAAAAGATGAAATAGTGGTAAGAAAAGCTATTTATACTCCAAATTTAAAAGATGAATATCATACGATTGAAGAGCTTATGGATAATTCTTGGCAAAAATTTCCCACTTATGAAACTGGCTGGAACTTTTGGAATGGTTCACTTTTGGGTGGTTCTTCGAACTTTATGAGTGGATATTTTCACAGACTTAAACCAAATGATTTTAAGTTAGCTTCGATTTATGGAGTTGCAAAAAAATCAAATATTGTTGATTGGGTTATAAGTTACGAAGAACTAGAACCGTATTATACAAAAGTTGAAGAGCTTGTAGGCGTTTCAGGAGAAGTTCAAGAATATGAATTTTTAGAGCCACGAAGTACAAAAGATTTTCCATATTCTGCATTAGCAGAAAATAAAATAGTGGATTTAATAGATAAATCTTGTAAAGAATTAGGTTTTAAATCCATAAAAACACCAAGGGCAATAATCTCAAAACAAAAAGATCATAGAAATCCTTGTTATTATTCAAATTATTGTGGTTCATACGCTTGTTCAAGTGGAGCAAAAGGAAGTTCAAGGGCTAGTTTAATAAAAGATGCAATTCTTACAAATAATGTAACAATAATTGCAAATGCCTTTGTGGTTAAACTAAATACTTCAAAAGATAAAAAAATAAAAAGTGCCACTTATTTGACAAAAGAGGGTGTAAAAAAAGAAATAAAAGCAAAACTTTTTATTCTTGCTGCTCAAGCTGTTGAGACTTCAAGGCTTTTATTAAACTCAAAAGATGAAAATTTTCCTTTTGGTGTTGCAAATAATAGTCTTAATGTTGGGAAAAATTTCCTTTCAAGTAGTGGAGGAATCGTAAGTGCAACTTTTGATGAAACAAATATAAATTTAAAAGATTTACAAGAACCTGGACTTTTTGTAAATAGGTCTTTAATGGATTGGTATTTTACAAAAGAGTTTAAAACAGGAACTATTGATATTCTTTTTGAACATGCAAATCCAATAAGAAGAGCTTCAATTTTGAGATGGAATGAAGATGAACTTTTAATAGGTGAAAATTTACAAAATAAAATTTTTGAAACTTTTACAAAAACTAGAACTTTAAATATGGAGATTTTTGTAGATTGGACACCAAATGATGACTCTTTTATAAGTGTTGATGAAAAATACAAAGATAAATATGGAATTCCAGTTGCAAATATTAGAATTGGTAGCCATGAACAAGATAAAAAAGCTTCAATATTTTTGGAAGAAAAAGCTATAAAATTATTTGAAAAAATGGGTGGAAAAAATATAATATCAGATATTTCAGTACTTCCATCATCAAATTTACAAGCAGGTGGTTGCAGATTTGGGAATGATCCTAAAACATCAGTTTTAAATAAGTATTGTCAAGCCCACGAAGTTTCAAATCTTTTTGTAACAGATGGCAGTTTTATGCCAACAGGTGGAAGTGTTCCATATACTTGGACAATTTATGCAAATTCTTTTAGAGTGGCTGATTATATTAAAAATAATTGGGAAGATTTAATAGTATAAATAAAATATTACATTTTGTAATATTTTATTTTCTATAAAAAAGTTTTAGATATAATAAATTAACAATACATTACACAAGGTTTATTTATGCAAAATATAGAAATTTGGCACAACCCACAATGTTCAAAATCAAGAAATGCTATGGAATTACTAGATGCAAAAGGTATAAATGCAAATGTAGTTAAATATCTGGAAAATACTCCTACCAAAGAGCAAATAAAAGATGTTTTGAAAAAACTAAATATGAAAGCATCAGAGATTTTAAGAACAGGTGAAGAAATATATAAAGAGTTAAATTTAGAACAAATAAATGATGAAGATAAATTAATAGAGATTATGGTAGAAAATCCAATTTTAATCGAGCGTCCAATTATTATAAAAGGCGATATTGCTGTGATTGCAAGACCTATTGAAAATCTTGAAGAATTACTTAAATGATTTTTGAATTAAATGAAAAACAGCTTCGAATCAGATACATAAGAGTTTTAGAAAAATTCTTTACAAGAACAATATCTTTATTAAAACTTGATAATTTTGATAAAGATTTATTCAAACAAAGAACTAAAAAAAATTATGAAGAGATGATAAAAACTAAAGAAATTGAATTATATTCAGATTATTACGAGAGTTTAAAAGTTTTTATAAATAAAACAATGTTCTATTTACAAGAACATTCTAAATCTTTTGAAGAAGAACGAGCAAATCTTTTAAAAGAAGCAAACCTTATTCAAAAAGAAAAAAATAGTAGTAATTATAAAAAAGATAAACACAAAAATGAAAAATTCAATGATGGATATTAATGAGTCAAGAAGAGTATAAAAGTTTCAAATTATCAGGAGTTATAAAAAAAGTTTTATACAAAAATGAAGAAACTAAATACATAATTGCAGTTTTAGAAAACAACCAAAAAATTTGTGGCGCATACTTTGATACAGATATTGAAAAAATAGTTGGAGAAGAAGTAATTTTAAAAGGAAATTGGATAACCCATAAAAAATATGGTGTTCAATTTGAATTTGATACTTTGCAGCTAAAAGAAGCAGAAATATTCTTTTTTCTTACAAAAATAGTAAAAGGTGTTGGTAAAAAATTTGCCCATGAATTATTAGAAAAATATGATGAACTAGAGTTAATTGAAATATTAAACAATCGACCACAAGAGTTATTGGATTTTAAAGGAATAAAAGAGAAAAAACTTCAAATGATTGTAAGTTCTTGGCAAAAATTTCAGCACTTAAGAGAACTCGGTTCTTTTTTGGCAAAATTTGGTGTTACTTCAAATCTTATTACAAAAATATATTCAAGTTTAGGTGAAGTTGAGAATCTAATAGAAAAAATCAAAGAGAATCCATATATTTTAATAAATATAAAAGGAATTGGTTTTAAAAGAGCCGACGAAATAGCTAAGTCTTTAGGAATTGACCCAAAATCAGAGTTTAGAATTATGGCTTGTTTAAATTATACATTAAGAGAATATTGCGATAATAATGGAAATTCTTCCATAGAAAAGTTTCATTTATATAAACTTTTAGATGATAGTTTAAGATTTTTTAATGAAGAGATTTTATATGAATCAGCAATTTCTAAAATGTTGGTTGATGAAGATATTTTTGTAACAAGTGAAAATAGATATGCTTTGTCAATGCTTTATTATGCAGAAAAAAGAATTTTGGAGTTTTTCACAAGAAGAAAAAATGAAAAAAACCGAAAGATTATTGCTTCTTTTGATGAATATTTGATAAAAAAACAAGAAACTTTAGGTTTTGAATTAAGTATTGAGCAAAAAAAAGCGGTTGAACTTATAAATAATGGAGATAAAACTCTATTTTTAATAGGTTATGCAGGAACAGGAAAATCTACTTCAAGTAGGGCAATTTTGGAGCTTCTTGAGGAGACAATGTCTTATGATGATATTATGACAATTGCTTTAAGTGGAATTGCTTCACAGAGAATTTCAGATACAACAGGTTATAACTCTTCAACAATTCAATCACTTCTTATGAAACATAAAGAAAAAGATTTTTTCCCCTATAAAGCCATTCTTTTAGATGAAGCTTCAATGGTAAACTCTGTTACTTTTAATCAAATAGTTTCAAAAATAGATGATGATACTATTTTTATAATTGTGGGAGATGATGGGCAATTACCAGCTATTGGAGCTGGAAATGTACTTGCAGATGCTATAAAATATGAACTTGCACCAATTTGTAAACTTACAAAAATTTATAGACAAAATGAAAATCAAGCAATTGCAGTAATTGCAAATGATATTAGAAAAGGCGAAGTTCCAGCTTACAAAGAAGAATATGAAGATTTCAAATTTGTTGATGTTTCTATTTCAAACTATTATTCACAAAAAAACTCTGTTTCTTCAAATGATTTTGCTGATTTAAGAGGTGAAAATTCTGAGTATATTCTGAATAATATTTTAAACATTTCAGCAGGTTATATAGAACAATATTATGATTTTATAAAGAAAAAAAAGATTTCAAAAGCTTTAACACTTTTTCAAGTGATTACGCCTATGAAAGCTGGAATTTTAGGAGTTGATAACCTAAATATTCAATTACAAAAACTTTTTAATCATTCAAAAGGAAAAGCTTTTGTTTCAAAAGTTTATGAATACAAATTAACTGATAAAGTAATTCATATTAAAAATGAAAATATGAAAGCTCAAACTATGAGTATGTACAAAAGTGGCTCATCAGATTTTCTTGAAAGAAGAGTTTATAATGGCCAATTAGGACTTATTATAAAACTTGATTTTGAAGAAGAAAAATGTATAGTTTTATATCCAAATGATGATATGGTTGTATTTTATGACTTTGAAAATGTGTATACATTACTTAGTTTAGCATATTGTTTAACTATTCATAAAACCCAAGGAATGGAGTATGAAAATGCCTTAATTCCTATGAGTTTTTCACATTATATTATGCACAATACCAAACTTTTATACACAGCAATTACAAGAGCAAAAAGTATGTGTTTTATTGTTGGAGAGGAAGAAGCTTTTAAAAGTGCTTGTAAAAAGCTAGAAATAACAATTCGAGAATCTGTAATAAATGATTTACTTAGTAAAAAAATAGTTCAAGATAGAGAAATAATCATAGTTTAACGAACATAAAAGCAACTCTTTTGTATTATATAGAAAATTTTTAAGAGGATAATATTTTATGATAACATGGATGCAAAGACATAAAAGATGGCTAGTGATTACTATTTGGATTAGTACGATTGCATTTGTCGGCGCTGGCTTTGTTGGTTGGGGTTCTTATGAATATGGAAAACAAGGTGGAGTTGTAGCAGTAGTAGGCGATAGAGAAGTATCAGTTGAAGAATACAACCTAGAGTATTCGAATCTTTATGAACAATATTCTAAAATGTTTGGTGCTATGTTTAGTAAAGAATTAGCTGAACAATTAAAATTAAAAGATGTTGCTTACAGACAAGTTTTACAAAAAAACCTAATTTTATCATACGCTGATTCTTTAGGACTTGATATTACAAATGAAGATATCGCAAAAGAGTTAGTAAAATATAATGCTTTCTTAAAAGATGGAAAATTTGATAAAGAAACTTATGTAAAAATTTTAGCTCAAAATAGAATGACTCCAAAGAATTTTGAAGAGTCTTTAAAAAGAAACTTATTATTACAAAAAGTTCAAATGTTTTTTGATTTAAATCCAAGTGGTGTAGAAATCGAAAACTTAAGTAAATTACTTTTTATTGAAGATGATATCTCAATTAAAATCTTAAGTTCGAATGATGTTAAAGTTGATATTAAAGAAGATGAATTAAAAAAATATTGGGAAGAGAATAAAAATACTTATATGTCAGAAGTTTCTTATGATTTAGAAGTAAAAGAAATTCCTTTATTAACAGCAAATTCAACTGATGAAGATATTAAAGCCCATTATGAAAAATTTAAAATTGATTATAAACATGAAGATGGAAAAATTAAATCTATTGATGAAGCAAAAAGTCAAATAGTAAAAGATTTAGATGAGAAATTCACTAAAACAGAAGCTTTAAAAATATATTTAAAAATTAAAAAAGATGAAGATAAGTTTGAAAATAAAGTTACTTACACTGAATCAACATTACCTTTCATAGAAGAAAATAATACAAAAATATTAGAATCAAAAGAGGGTGAAATTGTAAAACCATTCTTTGAAAAAGATAAATATTTTATTGTAAAACTAAATAAAAAGAATATATCACAAGCTTTAAGTTTTGAACTTGCATCTTCTTTGGTTACAAAAGATTATGAAAAAGTTATGAAAAGTAAAAAACTTAATGAACTTGCAACTTCACAACTAAAAGATTTTAAAGGTGTTGATATTTCAAATGTTACAAGAGAATCAGCAAATAAAATTGTAGGTTTAGAACAAAAAGAAGCTGGTAAATTTTTAAATGAGTTATTTGCAGCAACTTCAAAAGAAGGAATAGTTAAATTAGAAGATAAAGTTGTATTATTTAGAATAAAAGATTCAAAATTTAGTGATTATAATAAAACGAAAGATGAATTGGTAAAAGGAACTTTAGTTCAACTTCAAGAGGAAGAGTTAATGACAAATTTAATGAAAAAATTAGAAAATAGTTTTGAAATAAAATCTTTAATTAAAGAAAAGGAGTAATAATTGAATAATACTTTTTTAGCAATTGATATTGGTTCATCTAACATTACGGCAGTTATTGCAAAACATGATTTAGAAAATAATATAAATATTTTAGGTACAGGTATTCAAAGAAGTAGTGGTATTAATAAGGGACTTATAATAAATATCGAAGAGGCATCAAAAGCTATAAAAGATGCAGTTTCAGTGGCAAAAAGAACAACAACAGAGCTTATAGATACAACTGTTGTATCTATTTCTGGAAGTTATTCTAAAAGCATTAGAAGTTCAGGTTCTGTAAATGTTCCAAATGGACTTATTACAGAAACAGAAATAAATCAAGTTATGCAAATGGCTTTATATAATGCGACTATTGTTCCAGAATATGAAGTTGTACATGTCGTGCCAATATTTTTTAAAGTTGATGATTCAGTTGAAGTTGATAATCCTTTAAATATGAATGGTTCAAGACTTGAAGTTTCTGTTTATATAGTAACTGCAAAAAGAACAGCTTTAACAAATATAAAATCAGCTCTTAAAACATCAGGAATAGAAGTTGTTAAATTTGTTTTAGATTCTTATGCATCTGCTTTAGCTGTATTAGATGATCAACAAAAGAAATTTGGTGCAGTTGTTATAAATTTAGGTTCAACAACTACGGAGTTTGTGTATTTTAAAGGAAATTCTATTATTTTTAATGGTTTTATTCCTGTGGGTTCTAATCATATAACAAATGATTTATCTGTAATGCTACACACTCCTCCAACTGCTGCTGAAAAAATAAAACTAGAATATGGTTCACTTTTAAGAAATTACTCTCCAAACAATGAATTAGGTGTTACAAAAGTTAAAATTCCTAGAATTGGTGATGAGGAAAGTATTTCAGAAGTTGCTCTTGATTATATCCAAACTATAATTCATGCAAGAGTTGAAGAAGTTTTAGGTTTAGTAAAAAATAAACTTAAAAAAAGTGGTCATTTAGATAATACAGGTTCAGGTATTGTAATTACAGGTGGAATGAGTTATCTTGATGGTATTAAAAAACTTGCTGAAAAAATTTATGAAGGTATTCCAATTAGTGTTTCTAATCCAAAGAATATTAAAAATGGTTTTATGAGTTTTGATGAAGCTAATATGGCTACAATAGTTGGATTATTATTTTACTCTTTGGGTGCAAATAAAAGTTATCAATTAGATTCAAGTAAAAAACTTGTTAAACCATTAAAGAAAGATAGAATAATGGAACCAAAAATTTCAGTTGTTGAAAATACTTCTGAAAAACAAGTTATGCAAAATAGAAAAGAAGAAGTTCAAATAAAAGATAACTCTACAATTTTAACACCACTAATAAGAGATAAGAAAAAAGGTGTGTCAAAATTCTGGAATAAAGTATCGGAGTGGTTTTAATGGAAAATTTATTTAGAGTAGACGATATAAAAGTGGATATGCCAAGCAAAGTTTTATCTGATAATGTAGCAAAAATTGCTGTTATTGGAGTTGGTGGTGGTGGTTGTAATATGATCAATCACATGATAAATGAAGGTTCTCATAAAATTGATTTAATTGCAGCTAATACAGATTTACAAGTATTACATATCTCAAAAGCTCCAAAAAAGATACAACTAGGACTTAAACTTACAAAAGGTTTAGGTGCTGGTATGAAACCAGAAGTTGGACGAGATTCAGCGGTTGAAAGTTATGAAGAGATAAAAGCTACTTTAAAAGGTGCTGATATTATATTTATTGCTGCTGGTTTGGGTGGTGGAACTGGAACGGGAGCCGCTGCAATAATAGCAAAAGCTGCAAAAGAAATAGGAGCTTTAACAGTTTCTGTTGTTACAAAACCATTTACTTGGGAAGGTAAAAAAAGAGCAGGATTAGCAAATCTTGGACTTGAAGAACTTAAAAAAGTAAGTGATTCAATTATCATCGTTCCAAATGATAGATTATTAGAAATAATAGATGAAAATGTTGGTATGAAAGATGCATTTAAAATAATTGACAATATTTTATACCAAGCTGTAAATGGTATGAGTGAAGTTATTTTAAATCCAGGAAATTCAGATATTAATACAGACTTTGCAGATGTTAAAACAATTATGCAACATAAAGGTATGGCATTAATGGGAATTGGTCGGGCAAAAGGTGAAAATGCAGCACAAAGAGCCTTAGAAGATGCTATTGATTCTCCATTACTTGATAAAGTTTCATTAAATGGTGCAAAAGGTATTTTGATTCACTTTAATATTCATCCACAAGTTTCGTTATTTGCAATTAATGATGTAATGGGAACTATTAATGATAGAATGGATTCTAATGCTGAGATTATCTTTGGAACTACATCTGATAGTACTTTAGAAAAAGATGAAGTAAAAATCACTATTGTTGCAACTGGATTTGAATCAAAAAATGATGAACTGGAAGAAATTTCAGAAGGAAATGAAGAAAATAGTAATCAAAATAATACTATTTTAGCTGATAGTGAAAATTATTTTGATACACCACCTTTAATGAGAGATTATATTGTTCAATATCAATTGAACTAGAAAATCTTTTAACAATCAGAATAGGGCTTTAAATTTTTATTTAAAGCCCTAAAATATTCTTATATATGAGAGTGTAAAAATAACTGTGTAAACCTAAAAAAATAGATTTATTTGATATATAATCAAGTAAATAATTGTAAAGGATTTACATGAGTTTAATAAACCACGAAGAGCTAATAAGACAATTAAAATCTGGAGAATTAACTTCTCTAGATGAGATAACAAATGAGTTTAAAAATATACTCAAAGAAGTTATACAAACT
>NZ_MUXE01000017.1 GCF_003063245.1 Arcobacter caeni
AATAAGAAATTGGAGCTTAACAATTTCACAACTAGCCATCCACTTTGATGGACGGCTTGATGATGCTTTAAATTTATGATAGAATTTTAGGAATTATCTAGGCTGACACAGAATGATGAACACTACCTTGTAAAAAGAAGGGAAGTTTAAATAAAACTTCCCAATTCATCACCTAAATATTCATCAATTATTTTTGTAAATTCTTCAAAAGATTTATCTCCAATTTTATTAAAAATCACGATTTCTTCTCCAAAATCATCTTGAATAAAATGTTCTTCTTTTAATATTTTTTCATATAGTTTTTGTAAATCTTCTTCACTTTCATTTTTGTTGAATAAAAACCAATTTGCTGTTGATTCTTCAATTCGAATTAATCCATAAGTTTTGTTATCATCAATATAATCTTGAATAGTTCCATTTTCAAATCTAGCACCTACAATTAAATCATTTTCATTTAGAATCATTTCCATATTTTGCCTTTTTTATTAGTCTTGGAATTATAATTAAACTAGCGTTAGCCTAAGATTAGTTTTTATCTACTATTGGATACAATTTCAAAAATTTAAAAAGGAAATATTATAAAAAAATTTCACAAAGTACATATAGAAATCACAAATATTTGTAATTTAAAATGTACATTTTGTCCTCCAAAAATACTTCCAAATGCAACTATGAGTTTAGAAAAATTTGATGATTTAAACAAACAATTAAAACCATATACAAAAGAGTTAGCTTATCATATTGTTGGTGATCCGCTTGTTTTATCAAATTTATCAGAGTATTTAAATATTAGTTTAAAATATGAGTTAAAAGTAAATATTACAACAACTGCAAATAATATAAATGAAAAACATTATATAGCACTTATGAATCCAACGATTAAACAAATAAATTTTTCAATAAATTCATATAATGCAAATTCTCATAAAAAATCACTTGATGAGTATTTAAATCCAATTTTGGATTTTGTGAAATTTGCTCAAGAACAAAAACATGAATATTTTATAAATTTTAGAATTTGGAATTTAGATGAAGAAAAAAGTGCAAAAGAGTTTAATAAAAAAGTCTTTGACAAAATCAATGAAACTTTTGGTTCAGATATAAATATAGATGATGTTTATAAAGAAAAACCAAAAAATATTAGGATAGCTAGAAAAATATTTTTTAATTTTGACGAGTATTTTTCTTGGCCTTCTTTAGAAAATGAAATAGTGTCTAAAACTGGATTTTGTTATGGTTTAGATTCTCATTTTGGGGTTTTAGTAAATGGAGATGTAATTCCATGTTGTTTGGATCAAAATGCCTGTGTGAAGCTTGGAAATACAAATGAGGTCCAAATTGAGGATATTTTAAATTCAAAACGAGTCAAAGATATTCAAAAAGGTTTTAAAAACAATATTATAGTCGAAGAGCTTTGCCAAAAGTGTGAATATCGAACAAGATTTGATAAATAGGAGAGAAAATGAATGAAGTAGAAATTATATTAAAAAGTATAAAAGATTTTTTCACAAGTTCTATGTTAAAAATAGCACTTGTCCCTTTGATTGTTACGATGATTATTTTATATGTATTGTTTTTTACAGCAGCAGATTTTGGGATTTCAAGTTTACACGAAATCGCAACTGCTTCACAAAATGGTCAAGAAGTTATTATTGATGAAAATGCACCATTTTATTTTGTTTGGTTTACTTATTTGATTGTATTTTTATTTAAATACTCATTTACTTCGTGGATTGCTGGGTTTTTGCTTTATACTATTGGAACAGTAATTGTGTTACAAGCATCAGTGATTTTTTCGATTATTGTAATTGGATTTTTAACGCCAATGATTTTAAGAATCTTGCATAAAAGATATTATTCTCATTTAAAATTACATGAATATGGAACTGTATTTTTATCTCTTTGGGTTTTAGTAAAAAGTTTTTTGATGATGATTTTTTTATTTATACTTTTAATTCCAGTTTATTTTGTACCTGTTCTAAATATAATAGCTTTTTCTATTCCATTTTATTATTTCTTTCATAAACTTTTAAATTTTGATGTGAGTTCAACTATTTTGAGTAAAGAGCAATATAAAATTATTTATGAAAAAGAAGCAAACAGTTTTAGACTTAGAACACTATTTTTATATTTTATTTCTATGATTCCATTTGCGATGCTTTTTACGGCTGTTTATTATGTTATTTATTTAGGACATGCATATTTTATAAAACTAGATGAATTAGAAAAACTAGAGGTAAAACTAGTCTCGAACTAGTTTATATCCTATTCCTTGAATATTTTTTAAAAAATCTTTAGGAAGTTTTTTCCTAAAGTTTTTAATAAAAAGTCTCATTGCATTTGCTGTCATAATTGAATCTTCATCCCAAATATTTGTTTCGAGTTCTCCATAAGTGATAATTCGATTTTTACTAATAAGTAGTTTTAAAAAGTTATTTTCTTTTTTAGTTAAAGTAAATTCTTCTTTTCCATTTGAAACTAAAGTTTTACTAGAATCAAAAATCCAATTAGGAATTAAATTATATATTTTAGAGTCATTATAACTATTTACAAAACTTTCAAGTGCTTCCATTAGTTTATCTTGAGTTATTGGTTTAATAATATATTTGATCAGATGAAGTTCTGTGGCTTGTAGTAAATATTCTAAATCTGTATATGCAGATGTTATTATAATTCTTGTTTTAGAATCAGATTTTCTTATTTTTTTTACCAAATCAATACCTGTTTCATTTCCCATTTTTATATCTGTAATTATTAAATCAGGATTATTTTCAAGATATTTTATATAAGCTTCACTGGCATTTTTAGTACAAGTTACTTCTTTAAACAGATGTTCTAAAATCTCTTTTATATTATTTCTAATTCCATCTTCGTCTTCTGCATATAAAACAGAATAAGCATTGAGTTTATTTATAAAATCATTTTGCATATTTATAAAAATCCTTATTATAAAAGATATGTTATCATAGCAAAATTAGGTTAAGAAGGGACTATTTTGGCTTTAGTTATAGAAAAAAATTTATCAAAGATTATTATTTTTACATTTATTGTAATTATGACATCAATGGTTTTTGCAATGTCATATTTTTATGTTAAAAATACTTATAGTGATTTTGATGTTGAAATGGAAAAATTTATAAATGAGTATTATTCTGATAAGAAAAAGACATTAAAAAAAGAGATTAATACTATTCTTGATATATTAAATTATAATATAGTTAAATCAAATTTAGATGATGAAGAACAAAAAATAGACGCGATTAGACTTCTTAATAATATAACTTTTGAAGAAAATACAAGTAACTATTTTTTTGTATATGAAGTAAAAAATATGCAAGGTGGCGATGATTTTGCAAAACTTATAGTAAATCCAAATAGACTTGATTTAGTGGGAACATTAATATCAACAAATTATGAAGATGCAGATGGGAAAAAATTTAGAGAAGATTTTTTAAGAGATATACGATATAAAGGTGAATCTTTTACAAAATATGCTTATAAAAAGCCAGATACAAAAGAGACAAAACAAAAAATATCGTATTTTAAATATTATGAAAAATGGAATTGGATTATTGCAGTTGGTATTTATACAGATGATATGGAAAATGAAATAGCAATAAAAACTCAAGATTTAAAAAAAAGAATTAAGAATCAAGTAGTTCAAAATGTAGTTTTATTTGTAATGTTTTTATCTATTGCTATTTTAATATCAATATTTATTTCAGAAAAAATTGATAAAGTTTTAAAAGGTTATGAAAATAAAGTTTCTTCAAATGCAAAAGAATTGGAAGAATTGAATCAATCTTTAGAAGAAAAAGTAAAAAAAGAGATTGAAAAAAATAGAGAAAAAGAGCAGTTTTTAGTTCAAAAATCAAAATTTATAGCATTAGGTGAAATGATTTCAAATATTGCACATCAATGGAGACAGCCATTAAGTGAATTGTCTTCCATTTTAATGTACATAAAATTTAAATATAGTATCAATGCCCTTGATTCTAAAACTATGGAACAAAAATCTTTGGAAGCAGATAGAGTTTTGGAGTTTATGTCTCAAACGATAGATGATTTTAGAAATTTCTTTATGCCTAAAAAAGAGAAAGAAGAGTTTTTTTTGTATAAAATAGTTGATGTTGTAATAAATATAATTTCAAGTACATTAAGAAACTATGATATTAAATTAGAAATACATATTGATAAAAACATTGTTTTAAAAACATATTTAAATGAATATCAACAAGTTTTATTAAATATTATTAACAATGCAAAAGATGTTTTAATAGAAAAAAAAATAAAAAATCCGTATATAAAAATTACTGCTTATGAAGAAGATACTTATATTGTTTTATATGTAGAAGATAATGGTGGTGGCGTTTTAGTTGAACCAAAAGGTAAAATATTTGAACCATATTTTACAACTAAAGAAGATAGTAATGGCACAGGAATAGGGCTTTATATGTCTAAAATAATTGTGGATAAAAATATGAAAGGTAAATTAAGAGTTAGAAATACAAAAGATGGTGCAAAATTTGCTATATTTGTACCTAAAAATAGTGATACTAAAGGAATTCATTATGAATTTATTTAAAAATAGATTTATAGCACATAGAGGTTTACATAAAAGTAGAATAATTCCTGAGAATTCAATATTAGCTTTTAAAGCAGCCATAGAAAAAAATTATGCAATTGAGTTTGATATAAATATTACAAAAGATAATCAGATAGTAGTTTTTCATGATGATGATTTAAATCGTTTATGTAATAAAAAAGAAAAAATTGAAGAGATAACTTATGATTTTTTTAAAGATTTAAGATTATATGAAAGTGATGAAAAAATTCCATTATTAAAAGAGTTATTAGATGAGGTTAATGGACAAATACCTTTAGTAATTGAAATAAAAAAACACGAAAATATTGGTGTATTAGAAGATATTTTAATTAAGATGTTAAAAGAGTATAAAGGAGAATATTTTATTTGTTCTTTTGAAAAAGATATTTTGTTTTGGTTACAAAATAATAAACCTAAACAAATTAGAGGATTGATTTTTGGAAGTTTTCTAAAAAAGTTCAAAAAGTATGAAAAAGCAATTTTTTTATATAAATTTCTTAAAAGTAAAGCAGATTTTATCTCTTTGGATGATAAGTTGATTGATAGTTCGATTTATGATTTTTGTAAAAAAAAAGAGTTGGAAGTTATAACTTGGACAATTAAAGATAAAAAAAGATTTAAGCAGATAGAAAAAAAAGTAAATGGTGTAATTTTTGAAGGTTTTATAATTTAAAAAAGAGGAGAATAAATCTCTCTCTTTTTTATCCATACATAAAATTCGGAAGCCATAATGAAATAACTGGAATATATGTTACTAATATTAAACCTAGAAGTAATACAGCAGTCATTGGTAAAGATGCCACAATAACTTCTTTTAAACTTAGTCCCGTTATACCACTGGCCACAAAGAGATTGAGTCCCACAGGCGGGGTTATCATACCTATTTCCATATTTACAACCATAATAACACCTAAATGAATAGGATCAATTCCTAATGCCATTCCAATAGGTAATAAAAGTGGTACTGTAATCATTACCACAGAACTAGGTTCCATAAATTGTCCCATTAATAAAAGTAAAATATTTACAATTAATAAGAACATCAATGGTCCAACATTTGCCTCAATAATCATTTGAGTAATATGTTGAGGAATTTGTTCATCTGTTAAAAAATGAGCAAATAAAATAGCATTTGCAATGATAAAGAAAATCATTGAGCTTGTTTGTGCTGAATCTAAAATAATTCTATATAAATCTTTATATTTTGTATCTTTATAAATAAAGAATGAAACAAAAAATGCGTACATAACACTAAATGCACCGGCTTCTGTTGGAGTAAAAATACCTCCGTAAATTCCACCAATTACAATTACGATAATTAATAATGCCCAAAAAGAATTTTTAAAAGCTATAAATTGCTCTTTTAAAGTTGCTTTTTTAGTACCTTTGAAACCACTTCTTTTTGCTAGAATATAAGTAGCAACCATCATCATTGCACCAATTGCAAGACCTGGTATTACCCCTGCCATAAAAAGTTTTCCAATAGATTGGTCAGCCGTTACCCCATACACAATAAATACAATTGAAGGAGGAATCAAAATACCTAAACTTCCTGATGTTGCAATCGTACCAATGGCAAATTGTTCATTATATCCAGCTTGTTTAATTGCTGTATACATAACAGAACCAATAGCAGCAACCGTTGCAGGAGAACTTCCACTAACTGCTGCAAAAATTATAGATGCAAGAATAGCTGCAATAGGAAGTCCACCTGGAAGATGTCCAACTAAAGTTTTTGCAAATTCTATTATTCTACCAGCTGATGAACCTCTTGATAATAAAGACCCAGCTAGAATAAACATAGGAATTGCCATAAGTGTGTACTTATTTAATCCATCAAAAACAGTAGATGGAATTCCCATTAAATCAAAATCTGTAAAAAAGAATGATGTAATTAATGTTGTAGCACCCAATGCAACAGCAACAGGAACACCTACAAACATTAAAGCAAAAAGTAAAATAAATAAAGTAGCAATAACCATATTATTTTTCTCCTTTTTGTGAAGTTACTTCATGTATTACAGCTTCATGTTCACTAAAAAGCTTAATATTATTAGAATCAGTTTTATAAAGTTCAACCAATTTTTCAGCACATCTGTATGCTGCTAATGCAAATGCAATAGGAAGAACTAAATGGGGAATCCACATAGGAATTCCTAAATCAACACTATCTTCGCCAAAATCTTTTAATAAAAAGATGAGATTGTATCCCAAATATGACATTAATCCAAGATATGCAATTGAAATAGCATTTGCAAAAACTAAAAAAAACTTGGTAATTTGTGGTGGAAATTTTTCTATAAATAAAGATACAGAAATATGAGCACCTTGTTTAAATCCATATGCAGCTCCAAAAAGTGCAGACCAGATAAAAAGATAGTTTGTAAGTTCAGCAGCCCATGTAAGACTCATATCAAAAACATATCTTAATATAACATTGATAAATGCCAGTAAAACACCAACTGACAGTCCAAGGACTGCCATAGTTTGGTTAATTGTACCAACAATTAAATCGATAATTTCAAAAAATCTTTTCATTCTATTTCTTCATTATTTTGTGTCAATAGCTTTTTTAATTAAATCTTCACCAATTACATCATAAAACTTAGGATAAACCGATGACATAGCTTTTTTCCATTGTTGTTTTTGTTCAGGTGTTAACTCAATAATTTGAAGCTTATTTGTATTTTTTGCATAAGTTTTTAACTCTTCCATTATTTTTGCATCTTCAATTGCTGACTCTTCTCTTTCAAGAACTGTAGCTTCTTTCATTGCTTGAGAAATATTATCTTGAAGATTTTTTGGAAGTTTATTCCAGAATTGTTCATTCATAACTACTAAATAACCTAAATAACCATGTTCTGTCATAGTAAGACTAGATTGAACTTCGTGGAATTTTTTTGTATAAAAGTTTGATAATGGATTTTCAGTTCCATCAACAACACCTTGTTGTAAAGCTGAATATACTTCTGAGAATGGTAATACTTGAGGATTTCCACCAATAGATTTAAATTGTGCTTCTAAAACTTTTGAACTTTGGATTCTAAATTTCATACCATTAGCATCTTCTGGTAAAATTAAAGGTTTTTTGCTACTTGAAAGATCTTTAAATCCAGCATCCCAATAATCCATTGCTAACATTTGTTTTTTTTCATCAACTTTTGATTTTAAAATCTTTCCAACTTCTCCATCCATAACTTTATATAAATGGTCTTTATCTCTAAAAATAAAAGGTAAATCAAAAAGTTGCATTTGTGGTGCAATACTTGTAAACTTTGATAAACTTGGCATAATTAATTGAACATTATTCATAGCAAGTGCTTTCATTTCTTCACCATCACCGTATAATTGTGAATTTGGGAATACTTGAACATCAATTTTCCCACCTGTTAACTCTTCAATTCTTTTTTCAAGAAAATCAGCAGCTTTTCCTTTTGGTGTACTAGCACTAACAACATGACTTACTTTCATTATATAATCTGCTGCAATTCCTGATGTTGCAATCATTGCAGCTGTAATTGTTCCTATAACTAATTTTTTCATATCTTTTTCTCTCCTTAAATTTGACATAAAAAATTATAGTTAAAAGTTATGTAATTATTATGTAACAAAGAGGGATAACTTTATAATTGTAGATTTTTTATCATTAATGAATTTTTTGTATAAAAGTTATCTTCTGTATAAAAATTATACAGAATGATATAAATTAAATCTTTTTTTCATAGTATAATGGCTTATCGTAAAGATTCAGTATTCTGCGTAATTAACTTCATTTAAACTAATTTGCAGTATATTACAATTCAATTTTATTACGGAATATAAAGATTAATATAAAGGAAAATGATGGGGTGCAATTTAGACTTACTAACTTCTTTTAAAGATAATTGCGGGTTTGGTTTAGTAGCAGACATGAAAAACCGACCGAGTCATAAAAATTTAGAAGATGCAATAACTTCGCTTGAAAGAATGATGCATAGAGGTGCAGTAGCAGCCGATGGAAAAACGGGAGATGGTTCAGGGTTATTGTTATCAATGCCAGACTCTTTTATGCGAAAAATGGCTAAACAAAAAGGTATAGATTTACCAGAAACATATGCGGTTGCTATGATTTTTACAAAAGATTTAAAACATATAGATGTTTTTACAGAATACTGTGAAACAAATGATTTAAAAGTAGTGTTTGTAAGAACAGTTCCTGTTGATATAAGTGCTTTAGGACAACAAGCTTTAGAAAATTTACCTCAAATAATACAAGTTTTTGTTGTTCCTAATACATTAATGTCATCAAAAAGATTTGATGCAATGATTTATTTAACACGAAAAGAGTGTGAACACAAATTAATAGATGATAAAGACTTTTATATTCCAAGCTTTTCATCAAAAGTTTTATCATATAAAGGGCTTATTATGCCTACTCATATTAAAACTTTTTATGTAGATTTAAGAGATGAAGATTTTAAAATATCATTCTCATTATTTCACCAAAGATTTTCAACAAATACACTTCCTTTGTGGAGATTAGCACAACCTTTTAGAGCAATTGCACATAATGGTGAGATAAACTCAGTTGAAGCAAATAGATTTAATGTTGAAGTAAAATCGGAACAATTAAAATCAGAGATTTTCTCAGAAGCTGAAATGAAAAGATTATTACCAATTTTACAACCAATTGGTTCTGATTCTACATCTTTAGATAATATGTTTGAATTTTTATTAGCAAATGGGGTAGATTTCTTTAAAGCTGCAAGAAGTTTAATTCCAGCACCTTGGCAAAATGCTCCTCATATGGATTCTAATTTAAGAGCTTTTTATGAATATACAGCAACTGCAATGGAAGCATGGGATGGACCTGCTGCTGTTTCATTAACAGATGGAAGACATATTGGTTGTTTAATTGATAGAAATGGATTAAGACCATCAAAATATATTATTACAAAAGATGACAAATTATATATTACATCTGAATATGGAACACTAAATATTGAAGATGACAATATTTTAGAAAGAGGAAGATTGCAATCAGGTCAAATGATTGCCCTTGATTTAAAACATGGGAAAATCTTAAAAGAAGATGATATTAACAATTATTTAAAATCATCTCAACATTATTCTAAATGGTTAAATGATGATATGGATTATATTCAAGAGTATATTGAAGATACTTTTTTAAATGTAAAAGACTATAAATTAGAAAACTTAGAGAAAAAACAAAAGTTCTTTAATATTACTTATGAAGTACTGGACCAAGTTATTGAACCAATGGCAAAAGAGGGTAAAGAACCTGTTGGTTCTATGGGAGATGATACTCCATTAGCCTGTTTTTCTCAAGTAAATAGAAATTTTACAGATTTATTTAGACAAAAATTTGCACAAGTTACAAATCCTCCAATTGACCCATATAGAGAAAAAGTAGTTATGTCTTTAGAAACAGGATTTGGGAAAGTACATAATGTATTAGATGAAAAACCTGAATATGCAAGAAGATTAAAAGTTACAAGTCCTATTTTAATGAAAGAAAAATATGATGTTTTATACTCTTTTGGAGATGAAAAATCACCAAGATATGATGCCTATTATAAAAATAGAGTATTTGCAACAACATTTAAAACAAATTTAAAAGCAGCTTTAGAACAATTAGCTTCTTATGTGATAAAAGCAGTTAAACATGATGGTGTATCAGTAGTTCTTTTAGATGATAGAACACTTAGTGAAAATGAAAAAGTAATACCTGCTGTAATGGCTGTTGGATATATTAATCAAAGATTATTAAAAGAAGAAATTAAACATAATGTTTCAATTGTAGCAATTACAGGTGAAGTTTATGATCCACATATGGCTGCTGTTTTAGTTGCATTTGGATGTACTGCAATTTATCCATATATGATGTATGCCTCAACGGTTGCATTTTTTCAAAGAGAAAAACCAACTAAATATGAGATGCAAAAATATTTAAAAAATACACAAAAATCTGTAAATGCTGGATTATTAAAAATCATGTCAAAAATGGGAATTTGTACAATTGCATCGTATAGAAACTCTGGTTTATTTGATATTATTGGTTTAAGTGATGAAATTAATAATGACTGTTTTACAGGTGCTCATAGTGATTTATGTGGATTATCATATGCTGATATTGAAGAAAAGATAAATAAATCTCATCATAATGCATTTAAAGAAGAAAATACAGTTTTTCCATTAGATATAGGAGGATTTTACAAATATAATAATGGTGGAGAATACCACGATTATGGACCTGCAACTACAAGAGCTATGCATAATAAAAAAGCGGCTAAAAAAGAAGATATTACAGATTTTGAAGGTTTAAGAGATTTAGTAAATAATAGAGATAAAAAGTTTATTAGAGATTTCTTTGAATTTAATTCAGATAAAGAGCCTATTGATGTAAGTAGTGTTGAAACAAAAGAAGATATTTTCAAAAGATTTTCAACTGCTGCCATGTCATTGGGTTCAATTTCACCAGAAGCTCACGAAGCAATGGCAACTGCTATGAATACAATTGGTGGTATGAGTAACTCAGGTGAGGGTGGTGAGGATTCAAAAAGATTTGGAACAATCAAAAATTCTAAAATCAAACAAGTTGCATCTGGGAGATTTGGTGTAACGCCAGCATATTTAAGAAGTGCTGAAGAGTTACAAATAAAAGTAGCACAAGGGGCAAAACCAGGTGAAGGTGGACAATTACCAGGACACAAAGTTACTCCTTTAATTGCAACGCTTAGACATACCGTTGCTGGTGTTACACTTATTTCACCACCACCACACCATGATATTTATTCAATTGAAGATTTAGCACAGTTAATTTTTGACTTAAAACAAATTAACCCATTGGCTAAAATTACAGTTAAATTAGTTTCATCAATTGGTGTTGGAACGATTGCAGCTGGAGTTGCAAAAGCTTATGCTGATAAAATCATTATTTCAGGTGGAGATGGAGGAACGGGAGCTGCTCCTTTAACTTCTATCAAACATGCTGGAAATCCATGGGAAATGGGTCTTAGTGAAGCTCATAATGCTTTAAAAGCAAACCATTTAAGAGAATTTGTTCATCTTCAAACAGATGGTGGATTAAAAACAGGTCTTGATGTTGTAAAAGCAGCAATGTTAGGAGCTGAGTCATATGCATTTGGAACAGCTTCATTAACACTTCTTGGATGTAAAATTTTAAGAATTTGCCATACAAATAAATGTTCAGTTGGAGTTGCAACTCAAGATGAAAACTTAAGAGATTTCTTTACAGGAACAGTTGATAGATTGATTTCTTATTTTACTTTTATAGCAGAAGATGTTAGAAATATTCTTGCTTCATTAGGTTATAAAACAATAGAAGAAATTGTTGGAAGATCTGATTTACTAAAAGTAATTGATGATAAATTTGCACAAAAATTTGATTTCCAAAATATCTTAAGAAGAATAGAGGGAATTGATACTTGTCAAAAAGAGACAAATGCTCCTTTTGATGATAATAAATTTGAAAAAGAGTTATTAAAAAAAGTTCATAGAACAATAGAAAACCCAAATTCGCCAATAAAAGTAAATACTGAAATTTCTAACTTAAATAGATCATTTGGTGCTTTAATTTCTGGAGAAATAGCAAGATTTTATGGAGACAAAGGATTACCTGAAAACTCTATAAATATAAATCTAAAAGGAATTGCAGGTCAATCTTTTGGGGCATTTTTATCAAAAGGTATGAATTTACACCTTGATGGAGTTGCAAATGATTATGTTGGAAAAGGTATGAATGGTGGAAAAATCATCATAAATCCAGCACATCAGGGAAACAATTTCGCTGGCGCTGGAAATACATGTTTGTATGGTGCAACAGGTGGAAAACTTTATATTAGAGCAACTGTTGGTGAAAGATTTGCAGTTAGAAATTCTGGTTGTATTTCGGTTGTTGAGGGAACTGGCGATAATCCTTGTGAATATATGACAGGTGGAATTGCTGTAATTTTAGGAAATACTGGAATTAATTTTGGAGCTGGAATGACAGGTGGTTTAGCATTTGTTTATGACCCCGAAAAAACTTTTGTTGATAAAATGAATCAAGAACTAATAGAAGCAGTTAGAGTTGATACAGATGATACAGAGCGAGAAAGATTATATTTAAAAAGATTGTTATTAGACTATTTACATGAAACACAAAGTGAAATAGCTGAAAATATATTACAAAATTTTAGAGCAGAAATTAGAAACTTTTGGATGGTAAAACCTAAAAATATGACGGTGCTACCACTGGATCCGGACAAGGGAGATTAGAGAGATGTTAAACTTTACAAAATTTGAAAGAATTAATCCTGAAAAAAGAGATGTACTTCAAAGATTAAAAGATTTTAATGAAGTATATCAAGTATTTACAAAACAAAGAGCAGTTGAGCAATCTGATAGATGTATGCAATGTGGTGATCCATATTGTCATACAGGATGTCCATTAGGAAATTATATTCCAGCTTGGTTAAAACAAACTGTTGTTAAAAACCCAGATATGGCATTTGCTTTATCAAATGAAACATCTCCTTTTCCTGAAATTTTAGGAAGAATTTGTCCTCAAGATGTTTTATGTGAGGGTGCATGTTCATTAAATACAGGCCATGGAGCAATATCTATTGGTGCTGTTGAAACTTTTATATCAGAAGATGCTTTTGAAAGAGGTGTTAAACCTAAATTCACTGAACATAAAAATGATAAAAGAGTTGCAGTCGTAGGTTCAGGACCAGCTGGAATTTCAGCAGCAACTTTTCTTTTAAGAAAGGGTTTTAATGTTGAAATGTTTGAAAGAGCAGATAGAGCAGGGGGACTTTTAATGTATGGAATCCCTGGATTTAAGCTTGATAAAACAACAATTGATAGAAGAATTAATTGGTTATTAGAAGCTGGAATGAAATTACATACAAATTGTGAGATTGGGCGTGATAAATCAATATCTGAACTTGAAAATGATTTTGATGCAATATTTTTAGGTATTGGATCAACTAAAAGTAATGAAGTAAAACTTGAAGGTGAAAAATCTTCAAATGTACATTTTGCAATTGATTTTTTAACAGGAATCCAAAAAAGAAATCTTGGCAATAAAAATGTTAATTATATAGATGTAACAGATAAAAAAGTAGTTGTAATTGGTGGTGGAGATACGGCTATGGACTGCGTTAGAACATCTGTAAGAGAAAATGCTACAAGTGTTAAATGTCTTTATAGAAGAGATGAAGCAAATATGCCAGGATCTAAAAAAGAGGTTGTAAATGCAAAAGAAGAGGGTGTTGAATTCGTATTTAATGTAAGCCCAAAATCTATAAAAGTTGAAAAAAATTTAGCAGTTGGCGTTGAATTAGTTGAAACTTCTATGAGTAAAGAAGATACAAGTGGAAGACAAAAAGTTGTATTAATTGAAGGTAGTGAGTATTTAGAAGAAGCTGATATTGTTATTTTAGCACTAGGTTTTTCTCCTGAAGTTCCTACATTTTTAAAAGAATTAAATGTTGAAACAAACTCATGGGGTGGAATTATAATTGATTCTAATTTCAAGACATCAAACAAAAAAGTTTATGCAGGTGGAGATTGTCAAAGAGGCGCTCACTTAGCTGTTACTGCTGCTGTTGATGGAAGAGAAGCTGCAAAAGCCATAATAAAAGAGTTATTATAAAAAATGAATAATAATCTTACAGCCTTATATAAAAGAAGTTTTATTGAGGCTGTAATTCTTGCAAACAAAGAATTACATATTTACATAAATACAAATCTATCTTTAAAAGATTATGAATATACAAATATCACTGGTTTTGGTGGTGATAATTCTTTAAAAATGGATTTAATTGCAGAAAATATTTTTATAAAACATCTGGAAAATTTTGGAAATATTTATTCTGAAGAGTGTGGATTAAAAACAACAAATAAAGAGTTTACAATTGTTATTGACCCACTTGATGGAAGTAATAATTTTTATTCTAATTTACCATATTATGGAACTTCTGTTGCTTTACAAAAAGATGGAACAACAATAGCTGGTTTTGTGACAAATTTAGTATCTTCAATTATAAAATATAGAGCATTTGATGATGAAATAAAATATTTTTCTCTTATAAAAAACGAAGAAATAATACCTATTCATATAGAAAAAACAAAGATTTCAGTTTTTGAAAGAGCTTATGAGTATCCAATAATTTGTCAAAAATTATCAAAAAATAATATAAAATTTAGATCTTTAGGTGCAGTTGCTTTGTCTTTGAGTGATGCCCAAAATTACGATTTTGTATTGTATTGTGGGAATATACGAGAGTTTGATATTGCTGCATCTTTATATATATTTAAAGATTTATATATTTATAAAACAGATAAATCTTTATTGCTTTCAAAAAATAAGCAAAAGTTTGATTTAGTTAAAGAATTTATTAAAGAAGTTTAGGTTATAACTCCACCATAAATAAATTATACTAGGGAAAAATTATATGTCTTTAATTATTACTGATGAATGTATCGCATGTGATGCATGTAGAGAAGAGTGTCCAAATTCTGCTATTGAAGAGGGAGATCCAATTTATATGATTGACTCTGATAGATGTACTGAGTGTGTAGGGCATTATGAAGAACCTTCATGTATTGAGGTTTGTCCAGTTGACTGTATTATAATTGATCCAGATAACCAAGAAACAATGGAAGAGTTAAAGTTCAAGTATGAACAATTAATGGAAGAAGAAGTTTAATGTCTAAAGTAACAACTATTATCGACATTGGGTCCAACTCAATGCGTATGGTTGTACTACAAAAAAGTAGCAGGTTCGCATTTAATTTAATAAATGAAACAAAAAGCAGAGTTAAAATATCTGAGGGCTGTTACGAAAATGGTGGAAATCTACAAGAAATTCCTATGCAAAGAGCATATGAATCATTAAAATCTTTTTTAAATATATCTACGGCATTAAAATCAAGAAAAATTATTTGTGTTGCAACATCAGCATTAAGAGATGCTCCAAATGCAAATGTATTTATTTCTAGAATCTCAAAAGATTTAGGATTAAATATAAAAGTAATTGATGGTGAAAAAGAAGCATATTATGGTGGAATTGCAGCTTTAAACTTACTTCATGATGATACTTTTGTAACTGTTGATATTGGTGGTGGTTCTACGGAATTTTGTTTTATAAATAATGGAAAAGTAGAAAAATCAATATCTTTAAATATTGGAACAGTTAGAATAAAAGAACTTTATTTTAATAAAAATGATGTTGAAGGCGCTAAAAAATATATTTTAGATAATTTAAAAAAGATTTCAGAATTAGAGATAAAAATTCCGAAAAAAGTTGTAGGAATTGGAGGAAGTATTAGAGCTTTGTCTAAGATTGTAATGACAAAAAATCAATATCCTTTAGATGTATTACATGAATATATGTATAAAGTAAAAGATGAAATTAGTTTATTTGATAAAATATCAATAGCTAAAAATAATGATGATTTAAAATCATTTGGTGTTAAAAAAGATAGATTTGATACGATAAAAGAGGGTGCATTTATTTTTAAAACTATTTTAGAAGAGTTAAATATAGATGAGGTTGTGACCTCTGGCGTTGGAGTGAGAGAAGGTGCTTATCTAACTGATTTATTAAGAACTTCAAATCATAAATTCCCAGAAAATTTTAATGTAAGCGTTAGAAGCCTATTGGATAGATTTCAAATTGATGAAAAACAAAGTGCTTATTTAGGAAATAATGCAAAAAAAATATTTGATGTTTTAAAACCAATACATAATTTAGATAATAAGTGCAGAAGTTTATTAGTAATATCTTCAAAACTTCATTCTATTGGTTCTGCACTAAATTTTTATAAATCAAATGATAACGCATTTGATTTTATTTTAAATGGTTTAAATTATGATTTTTTACATACTTCAAGGGTTCTTGTAGCTCATACAATTAAATTTTCAAAAAAATCACTTCCTACAAAAAATGATATTTTAAAATATGAAGAGCTTTTACCATCTTTAGAAGTTATGCAATGGATGTCTTTTATGATTTCTTTAAATATTGCAATAAATCAAGATTTATCAAGACCAAAAGTTGAATATATATTGGAAAATAATACTTTGCAAATAGCTTTATTAAATAAATCATTTTTGATTGAATCAAACATTGATAAATTAGAAAGTCCTGAAGATTTAAATATAAAGATATTATGATGAAAAAAATAGTTTACAAACTTTTTTTAGTAGTTATTTTTATACTAAGAAAAATACCAAAATCTTTAAGAAGAGCCTTTTTTAGGTTTATTGCTACTTGTGGATATTTGTTCGCAAAAAAAACAAATAGAATAATAAAAACAAATTTAGATTTTGTTTTTGAAAATACTTTATCAGATTTAGAAATTAAAGAGATTCAAAAATACTCTTATTTTAATATGATTTTATGGGTTCAATCACTTATAGAAAACTTAGATGTTACAGATGAAGAACTTAAACAAACTGTTGAAATAGAAAATGCACATATTCTTGAAGATTTAAAAAAACAGAATAAACCAATTATTTTAATCTCAGCTCATTACGGAAATATTGAAATGCTTAGCTGTTATATAAATAAATTCGTAATACCTTTATATCAAGTAGCAAGAGAATCAAATTTTGAAGAAATTGATGAATTTATAGTAAAAGCTAGAGAAGCATCTGGAAGTAAGATCATTTTTAAAACAGGAGCTTTAAAAAAACTGGTAAAAGCGATGATTAAAAAAGATGCTGTTTCTTTATTAATTGATCAAAATATTAATTCAAAAGATGGTGAAGAAGTAGAATTTCTAGGAAAAAAGGCTTATCAAACATCTTCAAGTGCAAGTTTAGCTAGAAAATTCGATGCTTATATCGTACCTCTTGCTATTTTTAATCAAGAAAATTATAAATACAAAATAAAAATATATAACCCTATTATTCCTGTTAAAACAGATAATGAAAAAGATGATATAAAAATAATTTCACAATTAGAAGCTAATGCAATATCTGCTATAATCTATGAAGATAAAAAACAATGGTTTTGGCCTCATAAAAGGTTTAAAAGTCATTATAAAGAGATATATGAAAAGAATTTTAATAATAAGTGACGGTAAACCAGGACACTTAAATCAATCCATAGCTTTTTGTAAAATTAAAAACATTAGTTATGATATTTTAGAAGTAAAATTTAAATCAAGGTTTTATAAACTTTTATCTTATGTTTTTGATAAATTTAATTTTTTCACAGACTCTTTATTTGAAGAACACAAAAATTATTATCCAGAATTTTATGATGCAATTATTAGTGCTGGTTCTGGAACTTATTATTTTAATAAATTAATTGCTCAAAAATATAACAAAAAATCAATCGCATTAATGCTTCCCAAATCTTACAAATACTCAAATTTTTATTATATAATTGCGCAAGAACATGACCATCCTGTTTTATTAGATAATTTATTGGCTATTCCTTTAAATTTATCATATTCAAGTCCAAAAGGTTTTATTGAAAAAAATAAAAATAAAAAATCTCTGGCTATAATAATTGGTGGAGATAATGGTGTTTTTTCAATGCAATACCATATTATAAAAGAAAAATTAGATGAAATTTTCAAAAATTATCCTGATTATTTAAAATATGTTACAACCTCAAGAAGAACATCTTCTAAAATAGAAACTTTGGTTGATGAATATGATTTTGATTATAAGCTTATTTATTCAAAAGAACCAAATATAAATCCAATCGGTGATTTTATAGCTGTTTGTGATGAATTTTTTATTACTATTGATTCTACCTCAATGTTAAGTGAAGTAAGAGCAAATAGTGATGCAAAAATAAATATAATTGAATTAAAATCAAAAAAAGAGAATACAAAATATCATAAATTAGCATCTATAATTAATGATATGGATGAAAAATTAGATTTTGTGAAAATATTAAAAAGAGTAAAAATTTAAAGGAAAAAAGTTGAATAAAAAAATATGCATAATCGGACTAGGATATGTAGGACTTCCTCTAGCACATGCTTTTAGTAAGAAATATCAAGTAGTAGGTTTTGATATAAATAAACCAAGAATTGATGAATTAAGTAGTGGTTTTGATAGAACTTTAGAATTAACAACAGAAGAAGTAAATGAATCAATCAAAAATGGAATGATTTATTCAACAAATATAGATGATATTAAAGATAGTAATATTTATATAGTTACAGTTCCTACTCCCATTGATAGCTCAAATAGACCCGATTTAACTCCTTTAATTAAATCTTCTCAAACTATTGGGAAAGTACTTAAAAAAGATGATATTGTAATTTATGAATCAACTGTTTATCCAGGTGTTACAGAAGAAGTTTGTGTACCAGAACTTGAGAAAGTTTCAGGAATGACTTTTAATAAAGATTTTTTCTGTGGATATTCTCCTGAACGAATTAATCCAGGTGATAAAGAACATACAGTTACAAAAATTCTTAAAATAACATCAGGTTCAACTTCTGAAATTGCAACTGTTGTAGATGATTTATATAAAAGTATTATCACAGCAGGAACTCATAAAGCAAGCTCAATAAAAGTAGCAGAAGCTGCAAAAGTAATTGAAAATACTCAAAGAGATGTAAATATTGCACTTATAAATGAATTAGCACTAATTTTTGATACTATGAATATAGATACAAATGATGTAATTGAAGCAGCTGCAACAAAATGGAATTTTATAAAACTAAAGCCAGGACTTGTTGGTGGACATTGTATTGGTGTTGATCCATATTATCTTACTTATAAATCTGAAGAATTAGGATATAAACCAAATCTTATTTTGAGCGCAAGACAGATAAATAATGGAATGGGTAAATATATTGCTGAAAAAACAATCAAACTAATGATAAAAGCTGGGAAAATTATAAAAGATTCAAATATTCTTGTAATGGGATTAACATTTAAAGAAAATTGTCCTGATATTAGAAATACAAAAGTTGTAGATATTATTTCTGAATTAAAAGATTATGGTGCAAATATTGATATTTATGAACCTTGGATTGATGAAAAAGATAAAGGTTATTATAATTATAACTTTGTGAAAAATCCATTTGAAAACTTAAAAAAATATGATTCAATCCTTGTAGCGGTTGGACATGATAAATTTAAATCATTGACTCAAAATGAATATGACAATATAATAAATGGTGAAAAAATAATAATAGATGTAAAAGGAATAGTTCCTAATCCTTCTTGGAAATTATAGCACTATAAAAAATTATAAATAAAAGGAAATCACTTGAACGAAAAACTATTAAAATCAATAGAATATTTGTTTTATCTAATGATATTATTATTCTTGGTTGGTAAAGCTTTTGAAATTATAACAATATTAATTGATATATTATTTATTATATATTGTATAAAAAATAAAAATTTAATTTTAGAATTTTATAAGAAATATGAAAGTCTAATTAATGGATTTGCTTTGTTATTAGGCTATTTTATTATACAGTCATTATTTACAAATAATCCAATGATTTCATTAAAACATTCTTTTGGCATGTCAAGATTTATAATTTTATTATTTGCAATTTTATATGTATTTAATACAAGAGAAAAAATTAAAAATGTAATGATTGTTTCCTTTATAGCACTTTTTATTCTTAATCTTGATTCTTTGTATCAATATATTTTTAAATTTGATGTTTTTGGAAAACCAATGTATGGAGATGGAAGTAGAATAACGGCATGGACAACGATGCCAGTTGTAAATCTTTACTCAGGAGAATTTTTTGGTTTACTTTTATCATCAATAATTTTATTAAAAGATAAATATAGAAAAATTGCAATATTTTCATTCATCTTTTTTATAATAATATTCTTTTTATCAGGGAATAGAAGTCCCATAGTAGCTTTGTTTTCTACTTTATTTGTTGTAGGGCTATTATCAAGTTATAGAAAATATTTTGTATTATTATTCATTGGATTATGTATTGTTTTTTCTTTGAGTTTATTTAATGATAAGTTGTATCGAGGTTATTCTGCAATATTAAATCCTACATCAAATAGTGCAACATCAGGAAGACATCAAATTTATAAAACTTCTTTTGAGATAATTAAGGATAAACCTTTATTAGGTATTGGTGGTGGGATGTTTAGATACGATTTTCAAGAGTATTATTCAAAAATATATGATAATAAATCATTAGATCCTTTTGAAAAAACATGGTTAGAAATTTCTCCTTTTCATGCCCATAATATCTTATTAGATTTATTAGTTTCATGGGGAATAATAGGTTTACTTTTATTTATATATATTTCATATAAAATATATAAACTTTTTATTAAAGATAAACCTATTTCATTAATAGCATCTATTGGAATTTTATATTGCATTACTCCCTTACAGTTTGCAAAAAGTTTATCACAAAGTAATTGGCAATTTTATACATTTTTAGCTCTTATATTCCTGCTTTTAGTTAGTATTTATGAGGCAAAAGATATTGAAGAAAAAAGAAATAAAGTGAAAAACATTTGATGAAGATAGTACAATTAGTTCCAGAGCTAAATGAAGGTGGAGTTGAACGAGGTGTCGTCGAGCTAAACCGTGAGTTTGTAAAAAAAGGAATAGAATCTTTTGTTATTAGTAATGGAGGAAAACTTGAAAATCAAATAAATGTTGATGGTGGGAATTTTATAAGATTTGATGTTTGTAGTAAAAATATTTTTACTGCATTTTCAAGAATAAATGGTTTAAAAAAGATTTTAAAAGAACTAAAGCTAGATATTATTCATGTAAGAAGTCGCGTTCCTGCATGGCTTGTTTATTTTGCAAATAAAAAATTAAAAATAAAAGTTGTAAGTACTGTTCATGGATTTAATAGTGTTGGTTTTTATAGCTCAATTATGCAAAAAGCAGATGCTGTAATTTGTGTGAGTAATAGTATAAAAGAGTACATTCAAAAGCATTATAAAACAAGTGAAAATAAAATTACTGTAATTCCACGAGGAATTGATTTAGAACTTTTTAATCCTAAAAATATAGATGAAACTTTTATTGATAATTTTAAAAAAGAGTTTAATTTAAAAGATAAATTTATAGTTTCAAGTGTTGGAAGAGTTACTCAATTAAAAGATTATGAGACTTTTATAAAAGCTATTTTAATAGTAAAAAAAGAAATTCCTAATATAGTTGGTTTAATTGTAGGTGGCGTTAGAAGTGATAAAGAGAATTATTTAAACTCTTTAAAAACCCTAATGAAAGAGTTGGATTTAGAAAATAATATTATATTTACAGGAAGTCAAAGTAAAATCGAACAAATTTATGCTTTAAGTGATGTAATAATTAGCAGTTCAAAAAAACCAGAGAGTTTTGGTCGAGCTGTTGCTGAGGCTATTTGTATGAATAAACCAGTAATTGCCACAAATCATGGTGGTGTAAAAGATATAATTATTGAAAATGTTAATGGTTTTTTCTTTGAAGTAGGAGATGATAAAAGCTTAGCAAATAATATTTTAGAATCTATAAATCTAGAGTTTAATGGATATAATTATATTTCTAATAATTTTTCTTTGGAGAATATGGTAAATAAAACTTTAGAAGTTTATAGGAATTTATAATGAATTATATTTATTTTATTGAAGGAATTATTTTTTTAACTTTTGTCATTTTATCATTTAGATTCTCATGGTGGAGAAAAGATATCGCTTATTCTTATCCTCGAGTTTTAATGTATCATATGATTAGTGAGCATTTAGAAAAAGACAAATCAAAATTTAATAGATTAAGAGTTAAACCACAAGAGTTTGAGAAACAATTGAAATGGTTAAAAGAAAATAATTGGAATAGCTATACATTATCAGAGTTAGAAAATTTAAATGAAATTCCAGAAAAAGCTGTCGTAATAACTTTTGATGATGGATATGAAGATAACTTTAAAAATGCATTTCCTCTTTTAAAAAAATATAATTTTAAAGCAACAATTTATATTGTTTTAAATAGATTTAATCAAAATTGGGCAACGGATAAAGATTTAAATCAATCTTCAAATGAATTAAATTCTGAGAAAATGCTATCAAATGAACAAATAAAAGAGATGATAAATAGTGGACTAATTGAAATAGGATCTCATACTTTAGATCATGTAAATTTACCAAAATTGATTAAAGAAGAAAAAGAGAAACAAATATTTGAGTCTAAAAAACAAATAGAAGAAATTTTTAATATAAAATGTACTTCATTTGCATATCCTTTTGGATTTTTCGATAATGAGGATTTGAAAATATTAAATAATTCTTCTTATACAAATGCAACAACGGTTGTTAATGGTGTTTATGATAAAACGAAATTCTCAAGTTATTTAATTCCAAGAATTATGATAAGTGGAAGACAAAATATGTTTAGTTTTATTTTAAAAATGAAAAAAGGTCAAAGTAGATGAATATTTGTTATTTTACTTGCTCTACTAAATATGGTGGACTTGAAAAAGTAACAGTAGATATAAGCAATAGTATATCTTTATACAATAGCGTTATAGTCTTAGTTCCAAATGGTTGTGAATATAAAGACAAATTCTTTAAAAATATAATTTTAGTAGAATATAAATCTTTAGATAGAAGATTAAATCCATTTTTATATTTAGAAGTATATTTTATTTTGAAAAAATATAAAATAGATTTAGTTCATACTCATGCATCAAAAGCAACACAAATTTTTTACTATTTAAATAAATTTATGAAGTTAGTTCATATTGCTACAAAACATAATGCAAGAAAAGGAAAAATATTTAATAAAATAAAATATGTGACAGCTGTTTCAAATGATGCTGCTAAAAGTATAAAAAATGATAATGTTAAGATAATTTATAATGGAATTGAACCTTTAGAATTAGAAGATAATAAACAAAAAAATGAGATATTTACAATAACAGCAATAGGAAGACTTGATAAAATAAAAGGTTTTGATATTTTAATAAAAGAGTTTTCTAAAATAAAAAATAATGCAATATTACAAATTGTAGGAGAAGGTAATGAGTATGATAATTTAACTTCTATTATAAAAGAGTTCTCTTTGGAAAATAAAGTAAAATTATTAGGATTTAGAAAAGATATACCAGTTGTTATAAATAACTCAGATTTAATAATAATGTCTTCGTTGAGTGAAGGTTTTAGTATTGTAATGATTGAATCATTATTTTATGCAAAACTTTTTATTTCTACAAAAGTTAGTGGCTGTAAAGATATTTTAACTTCAAAATTAATAATTGAAGATTTTAATATTGCTTTAAAAATTGATGAGCTTATTAATAATTATGAAGAGTATAAAGATGAATTTTCTAGAATTAAAAATAAATATAAAAATAGATTTACTTTAGAGAATATCTCCAAAGAGTATTTTGAGTATTATTCAAGTATATTAAAAATAGAAAGAAGATAAATTGAATATTTTAATATTAATTATATGTATTTTAGTTGTTGTTTTTTCTTTAAGATACAACTGGTGGAGAATTCCTCAAAGCTATAAAAAAGCGAGAGTTTTGATGTACCATAGTATTTGTGAGCATATTGGAAAAGAGAAACATAATAAATGGAGAGTAAAACCAAAAGATTTTAACAAGCAGATGAAATGGTTTTATGATAATAAATGGAATTCATTTACTATTTCAGAACTTGTAAAACTTGATAAAATTCCTAAAAAATCATTTGTAGTTACTTTTGATGATGGATATGAAGATAATTTTATAAATGCGTTTCCAATTTTAAAAAACTACAATTTTAAAGCTACAATTTATTTAGTTCCAAATCAAAAAACAAATCATTGGGAAGAAAAAAATACATCAGTTTTATCAAAGCTATTGACTGTTGAACAAATTTTAGAAATGCAAAACTCAGGTTTAATGGAATTTGGTTCTCATACTTTATCTCATGTAAATTTATCAACGATAAATGATGAACAATTATTTATTGAACTTAAAGAGTCAAAAGAAGAGATTGAAAATATTACTAAAAAAGTGTGTGAAGCATTTGCTTATCCTTATGGAAAATTTGATGATAAAATTATTCAAGCTGTAAAAAAAGCTCAATATGAAAATGCAACGGTAGTAAAAAGAGGTTTATATCAACAAAATGATGATCCTTTTATAATAAAAAGAATTGGGATTTTAGGAACAGAAAGTTTCGTAGATTTTTTATTAAAAGTTAGTAGAATTAGGAATAAATTATGATAAAAGCATCTGTTTATATTATTTGCAAGAATGAAGAAAAACATATTCAAAGAGTTTTAGAAAGTGTAAAAGATTTTGATGAGATTGTGATTGTTGATAGTGGAAGTATTGATAATACTTTAGAAATTGCAAAAACATATACAAATAAAGTTTTTCATCAAGATTGGAAAGGATTTGCAAATCAAAAAGAGTATGCAAAGAATTTATGTTCAAATGAATGGGTTTTAAATCTTGATGCAGACGAACAATTAACAGATGATTTGAAAAAAGAAATTATTGATGTAATTGATAAAAATAAAATTGATGGATTAAATATAAAAATTTCTAGTTTATATCTTGGAAAGTTTAATAGTGAAAAGTCAAAATTCAACAGAAGAATTAGATTTTTTAGAAAAAGTGTCGGATTTTATCCTGAAAAATTAGTTCATGAATCAATAGTAATAAAAGGTAAAATAGAAAAAGCTAAAGGTTTTATTTATGATTATGGAACATTAAATTTAAGAACTCATTTAACTAAGATAAATGAGTATTCTTCATTACGAGCGCAAGAAAAATTTGAGAAAAATAAAAAAGCTTTATTATTAAAATTAATTTTTGTTTTCCCTCTATCTTTTTTTAAATCATTTTTTATTAAAAGAGGCTTTTTCAATGGAACAAGAGGATTTATAGCAGCTATAAATAACTCTTTTTATGCATTTTTAAAAGAAGCAAAATTATATGAATTAAATAATCAAAAGAGTATAAAGAAAGATAATAATGAATAAAATAACAATCTCATACAAATCAACAAGTTTGTTAATTGAAGAATTAAAAAAACAAGAAAATATAAAAGTTTTAAAAAAGAACAATTTACTAGCTTCTTTATTTAGTAAAGAAAAGTATGCAGATGTATATTTTCATATAGGTATTTTAGATGAAAAATCTATCAAAAATATTAAAAATTCAAAAATAACTATTACAAATTCATTTGCTTTAATGGATGAAATTATTGAAAAAACTAAAATTTCTCAAGAAAAAATAAAAGTAATTTATCCAAGTATAAATATCGAATATAAAAAACCAAAAGAGATAAAAGCAAAACTTTGTGAAGAATTACAAGTAAATTTAGACACAAAACTTATTTTATTTACTGCAAAAAACTTTAAATCATCAGGTGTAAAAGAATTTTTAGATATTTGTTCTTCTATTACTTATAATGATTTTAAAATTATAATTGCTGGAGAGAAAAAACAAATGGCAAATTTAAATTTTCAAATTTCTAAGTATTCTAATCTTCAAGATAGAATAATTTTACTAGAAAATTATTCTAATATGGACGATTTATTTTTAGCTTCTGATATATTTTTATTGCCAACTTATAATAAATCATTTTCAACAAATATAATAAAAGCAATGTATTGTAAATGTGTAGTTTTCGTAAGTTTAGATAATGATGCCAAAGAAATAGTTGATGTTTTTGCTTCTATGGATTCTCCAACAGATCAAAGTATCGCTTTCAAAATAGATGCTATTTTGTCAAATGAAAATGATTTAAAAATGATTAAGAAACAAAATCGAAAACTAGCTTTAGAATTTACTCTTCAAAGTAATTTAGAGAAAATAAACAATTTAATTAAGAATATTTAAATAGAACTTAAGAAAATTAAGATAGAATACGCAAATATTTTTCACTATAGAAGGAATACAAAATGGCAAGAAGATGCGCAATATCTGGAAAAGGACCTATGTCTGGTAATAACGTAAGTCACGCAAAAAACAGAACTAAAAGAAGATTTTTACCAAACATTAGAACAGTTAGAGTTACATTAGATGATGGAACTACAACTAAATTAAAAGTTTCTGCAAAAGAGTTAAGAACTCTTAAAAAACACTCATAAAAGGCTCTAGAAAAGTGCTTTCATGAGCATCTTTACTAAAGTAAAAAAGGCTATTGGCTGGGAAATAAGAACAGCCAAACCTCAATACGATTTAAATCCCTTAATTTATTCTCAACTCAAACCTTTAAGGCTTCCCTTAATATTGATTCAGATTGTTATGATGATAGGAACTTTAGGATATGTTTATCTTGAAGATTATTCTATTATGCATGCAATATTTCAATCAGCATATACTTTAACTAATACAGGATTTGGTGCATTAAATGAATCAAATTTTAGAAATGAAACAATAGTTTTTACAGTATGTTTGATGTTATCAGGATTTGCAAGTCTTATTTTTGCAGTGGGTATTGTAATTGATGTTATAGCTAATGGACCTTTACGAGAATTATTAAAGGAAAGAAAAATGCTTTATAAAATAGCAAGATTAAGAAGACATTTTGTGATTTGTTATCACAACGAATATACAGCTCAATTAGCAAGACAATTTAGAGAAAATCATATTCCTTTTGTTGTTGTTGATCCAAGTGACCAAATAGAGCAAATTGCAAAAGAGAATAACTATCCTTATTTTGTAAAAGAAGAACCTTATAAAGAAATTGCTTTTCTAAAATCACATTTAAGTTCAGCAAAAGGCGCTATTTCTTTATCAAAAAATATTTCAGATAATATTACTTTAATAGCATCTGTTAGACTTTATGAAAAAGAGTTAGGAAGAAATCCCTTTTTAATTATTTCAAATGCAGAAACTCAAAATGAAAAAATAAGGCTTAAAAAACTTGGAGCTGATAAAGTTGTAGCAACTCCATCTCTTATGGCAAAAAGAGTAAGTGCCATGGCAATTAGACCCGATATGGAAAATGTTCTTGATGAATTTTTATATAAAAGAGATACTCCAATAGATATGGAAGAAGTTTTCGTAAATGAAAATTCTTGGGTAGTAAATAAAGAGATAAAAGATTTACATTTAAGAGACAGATTAAAAGTTTCTATCATTGGAATCACGGAAGATAAAGGAAAGTTCATTCAAATGCCAAAAGGTGCAACACCAATAAATGCAAATTGCAAATTATTGTTAGTAGGTTCTCAAAAAGGTATTGTAAGAGCTAAAAAAATTATAAATTTAACTAATAAACCAGAGGATGTATAAGATTATGTTTACTATTTTACCAATCAAAGGCTATATTGACCAAATAGATGGATTTTATTGTGATGGAATTCATGCTGGACTTAAATCAAATTCAAAGCTTGATTTAGGGTTTATTTATAGCGATAAACCTTGTACTGTTGGAGCAATTTTTACAGAAAATAGATTTCAAGCTGCACCTTTAAAACATTTTTTGCAATATGAAGAAAATTTTAAAACAAATTTTGTTTTAATAAATTCTAAAAATGCAAATGCACTAACAGGAAGAAAAGGTATTGAAAACATTAATACTCTGTTTTCTCAATTGGATTTTGGCTCTTTAAAATTGGTAAATCCAATTATGAGCTCAACAGGTGTTATTGGAAATCCACTTCCTATTGAAAAAATAGTTGCAGGTGCAAAATCTTTTGATTTAACTTCTAAAAATGGTGAGAATTTAAGTCGTGCAATTATGACAACAGATGCATATGCAAAATCTTGTATGTATGAAGTAAAACTTGAAGATGGAACTTCTTTTAAAATAGGAGCTGTCGCAAAAGGTGCTGGGATGATAAACCCAAATCTTGCAACAATGTTATGTTTTATTTGTACAGATGCAGCTGTTCCTTATGCTGATATTATGGAAGCTTTAAAAACAAATAGTGAAACAACTTTTAATGCAATATCAGTTGATGGAGATACTTCAACAAATGACACAGTTATGGTTTTATCAAATGGAAATTCAAATGCTTATAATAAAGAAGCCTTTGCAGAAGTTTTAAGACTTGTGATGTTTGATATGGCTATGTTAATGGTGGCTGATGGTGAGGGTGCAAAAAAAGTTGCAGCATTTGAAGTAATAAATGCAGTTTCAAATGAACAAGCAATGATTGCTGCAAAAGCATTATCAAACTCACTTTTAGTGAAAACAGCACTTTTTGGAGAAGATCCAAATTTTGGAAGAATTGCTTCAACTATTGGTGCTTCAAGAATCGATTGTGATGATGAAAAATTAGTTATTTCTTATAAT
Source organism: Arcobacter caeni (assembly GCF_003063245.1). GTDB lineage: Bacteria > Campylobacterota > Campylobacteria > Campylobacterales > Arcobacteraceae > Aliarcobacter > Aliarcobacter caeni. The sequence continues at coordinate 28,824 of NZ_MUXE01000017.1, forward strand.
GATGTAGTTGTTTTTAATAAAGGTGAAATTTGTTTTGATGCAGCTACTGAAGCACGAGCAGGGGATGTTTTAAAGAAAGATAAATATAAAATTATTTGTGATATTGGCTTAGGTGAGGGTAGGTTTACAGCTTATGGTTGTGATTTAGGTTATAAATATGTAGAGATAAATGCAGATTATAGAAGTTAATAAATTATTTTTTACAAAAAATTAAGTAGTTAGATAGTATAATGCAAAAAAATTAAACACATAGGATGCAAAATGTTTCACGAATACAGAGATGTAATTACAGAATTAAAACAAAAAGATGGACACTTCCATAAACTTTTTGAAAAACATAATGAGTTAGATGATGTTATTGCAAAACTAGAAGAATCTCATGCTGATCAGTTTCAAATTGAAGCTAGTAAAAAAGAAAAATTAAAATTAAAAGATGAAATTTATTCAATACTTGTTAAATACAAAAGTGAAAATTAATTTTTTAATTAGTTAAAAAAAAGGGGATAAAAGTTTAGGCTTTTATCCCCTTTTTTTATATTTATATTTTAATAAATTTTATTACAACTTATGCTAAGCGCATTTTAGATATAATAAACCAATTTTATACTACAAAGGCCTTTTTTTATGGAAAACCTTTTCGAAAATCAAGATATTATAGATATAAATATTGAAGACTCAGTAAAAGCTTCATATTTAGATTACTCTATGAGTGTTATTATAGGTCGGGCATTACCAGATGCAAAAGATGGTTTAAAACCTGTTCACAGAAGAATTTTATTTGCGATGCATGATTTGAATATTACTTCAAAATCTGCTTATAAAAAATCAGCAAGAATTGTTGGAGATGTTATTGGTAAATACCATCCACATGGAGATACTTCTGTTTATGATGCATTAGTTAGAATGGCACAAACTTTCTCTATGCGAGCACCACTTGTTGATGGTCAAGGAAACTTCGGTTCTATTGATGGTGATAGTGCGGCTGCTATGAGATATACGGAAGCTAGAATGACTAAAATAGCGGAAGAAGTATTGCGAGATTTGGATAAAGATACTGTAAACTTTACTCCAAATTATGATGATACGATGAAAGAACCATCTGTTCTTCCAACAAGAGTTCCAACTTTACTTTTAAATGGAAGTGAAGGAATTGCTGTTGGTATGGCTACAAAAATTCCTCCTCATAACATCAATGAATTATTAAATGCTGTTTTATATACGATTGATAATCCAGATGTTACAGCTGATGAATTAATGCAATTTATTCAAGGTCCAGATTTCCCAACAGGTGGAACAATCTTTGGAAGACGAGGAATTATTGATGCTTATAATACAGGTCGTGGAAGAGTAAGAATAAGAGCTAAACATCATATTGAAACAAGAGGTAAAAAAGAGATTATAGTTCTTGACGAATTACCATATCAAGTAAATAAATCAAGACTTATTGAACTTATTGCAAACCTTGCAAAAGATAAACAAATTGATGGTATTTCAGAAGTTAGAGATGAATCTGATAGAGAAGGTATTAGAGTTGTAATTGAGCTTAAAAAAGATGCAATGAGTGAAATTGTTTTAAACAATTTATACAAATCAACTCCAATGGAAACTACATTTGGAATTATTCTTTTAGCTGTTTACAACAAAGAACCAAAAGTATTTACATTACCTCAGTTATTAAATGTTTTCTTATCACACAGAAAAACTGTAATTATTAGAAGAACAATTTTTGATTTAGAAAAAGCAAAAGCTAGAGCTCATATATTAGAGGGTTTAAAAATTGCTTTAGATAATATTGATGAAGTTGTAAAAATTATACGAGCTAGTGCAAATGATCAAGAAGCAAAAGATAGTTTACAAAATCGATTTGGTTTAAGTCCAATTCAATCACAAGCTATCCTTGATATGAGATTAGGAAGATTAACAGGTCTTCAAAGAGATAAATTAGAAGCTGAATATCAAGAATTAATGATTTTAATTGCTGAATTAGAATCAATTCTAAAATCAGAAGAAAAATTAAATGAAATTATAAGAGAAGAATTAACTGATATTCAAGAAAGATTCTCAAGTGATAGAAGAACAGATATTGAAGACTCTTACGATGAAATTGATATTGAAGATTTAATTCCAAATGAACCAATGGTAGTTACAATTACTCATAATGGTTATGTAAAAAGAGTTCCAATTAAATCTTATGAAAAACAAAGACGAGGTGGAAAAGGTAAAGTTGCCGTGACTACTCATGATGATGACTTCATTGAGAAATTCTTTGTAAGTAATACTCATGATACTTTAATGTTTGTTACAAATATGGGACAATTATACTGGTTGAAAGTTTACAAAATTCCAGAAGGTAGTAGAACTGCAAAAGGTAAAGCGGTTGTTAACTTAATTAATTTAAGACCTGATGAAAAAATTATGGAAATTATTCCAACACCTGATTTTGATGAATCAAAATCATTAGTATTCTTTACAAGAAATGGTGTTATTAAAAGAACTTCATTAAGCGAATTCTCAAATATCAGATCAAATGGTGTAAGAGCAATTGTTCTTGATGATTTAGATGAAATCGTAACTGCAAAAATTGCAGATGTTGAAACTCAATACTTAATGATTTTCACAAGTATGGGACAATGTATTAGATTTGAAATCGAAAAAACAAGAGATCAAGGTAGAAGCACAAGAGGTGTTAGAGGAATTAAATTCAAACATGATATTGACTTTGTTGTTGATGCTGATGTTGTAAGTAATGAAGAACAAGAACTTTTAACTGTATCTGAAAAAGGTATCGGGAAAAGAACAACTGTAAGTGAATATAGACTTACAAATAGAGCAGGTTCTGGAGTTATATCAATGAAATTGTCTCCAAAAACAGGTAATGTTATTGGTGAAGTATTAGTTGATGATACTCAAGATTTAATGTTATTAACTTCAATTGGAAAAATGATTAGAGTTGATATGCAATCAATTAGAAAAGCTGGAAGAAATACAGCTGGTGTTATTATTGTAAATGTTGATAAAAATGATAAAGTTGTGTCAATTGCAAAATGTCCAAAAGAAGATGAAGAAATAGAACTAGATGAAAATGGAAATATCATAAGATATACAGAAGATGGTGAAATTTTAGAATCAATACCTGTAGAAGTTGATATAAATAAAGTAGCAACATTATTAGATACTATGGAAATTAAAGAAGATAATTTAGAAGAAGAGGAAGAGTAGAAAGATGAGAAAGTTTAATGTTGCAGTTGTAGGAGCTACTGGGGCTGTTGGAGAAGAATTATTTAGAGTTTTAGCTGATTATGATTTTCCAATTAATAAATTAATACCATTAGCTAGTTCAAGAAGTGCTGGTTCAAAAATTGAATATAAAAATAAAGAGATTACAGTTTTAGAATTAACTGAAACTTGTTTTGAAGAAAATGATATTGAAATTGCATTTTTTAGTGCAGGAGGTTCGGTTTCTGAAAAATTTGCAAAATTTGCAGTTGAAGCTGGAGCTGTTGTAATTGACAATACAAGTCATTTTAGAATGGATCCAAAAGTTCCTTTAGTAGTTCCTGAAGTAAATCCAGAAGATATTAAATTATGGAGAGAATCAGGAATTATTGCAAATCCAAATTGTTCAACAATTCAAATGGTTATGTCGTTGAAACCACTTGATGAATTATATGGAATCAAAAGGATAGATGTTTCAACTTATCAAGCTGTTTCTGGTGCTGGTAAAACTGGAATGGAAGAACTTGTAAAACAAATGCAAGCTTTTTTTAATTTCAAATTAGATGAAGCAGAAGTGAAAGCTTTTCCTCATCAAATTGCACTTAATGTAATTCCTCAAATTGATGTTGCAACTGATAATGGATTTACAAAAGAAGAAATGAAAATGATAAAAGAGACTCAGAAAATCATGCACAAAGAGATGCAAATAGCAGCAACTTGTGTAAGAGTTCCAGTTCTAAGATCACATAGTGAGTCAATTACTGTAACATTTAATGATGGTGTAGATGTAGATTTAGAAAAAGTAAAAGATGTATTAAATAACTTTGAAAATGTAGAAGTTATTGATGATTTAGCAAATAAAAAATATCCAATGCCAATTATTGCAACTGATACAGATATTACTTATGTTGGAAGAATTAGAAAAGATATTTATGCTTCAAATATGATTCACTATTTTAATGTAGCTGACCAAGTAAGAGTTGGAGCTGCTACAAATGCAGTTAGAATCGCTCTTAAATGGGCAGATTTAGAAAACGATATCTAAAATGTTAGAAACGATATTTGAAAATGCTATGTGGAAAGCAAGACTTTTTGTTTTACTTCCGGTTATTTTTGGACTTATTGGTGCAGGAATACTTTTTGTAGTTGCTTCAATAGATATTTTTAATGTTTTATCTTATACATTAGATGTTTACTGGAATGGATTGCATCCAGAAAATTTTCATGAAGAGATAGTGAGTAAAATTATTGGTGCAGTTGATTTATATTTAATTGCAGTAGTAATGTTGATTTTTGCATTTGGTATTTATGAATTATTTATTTCAAAAATTGATGCAGCCGATAATAGTTCAGCTGGAAATAATATTTTAGCAATTCATTCATTAGATCAATTAAAAGATAAAATTGCAAAAGTTATTGTGATGGTATTAATTGTAAGTTTTTTTCAAAAGGTATTGCATACAAGTTATGATGGAGCACTACAAATGCTTTATTTTGCTTTATCAATTGGAATATTATCTGTAGGACTTTTCTTTTTAGGAAAAGTTGGAAAACATTAAAAAGGTAAAAAATGTCAAAAATTTTTGTTGATGCATGTTTTAGAAAACCAACTCCATATACACCTGTATGGATGATGAGACAAGCGGGAAGATACCTTCCTGAATATATGAAAGTAAGAGCCCAAGCTGGAAACTTTTTAAATCTTTGTCATAATCCAGCCCTTGCTGCTGAAGTAACAATACAACCTCTTGATATTGTAGGTGTTGATGCAGCAATTTTATTTTCAGATATTTTAGTTATACCAAATGAAATGGGAATGCACTTAGATTTTATAAAAGGTGAAGGTCCTATTTTTAAAGATCCAATTGTAAATGAAGCAGATATTGACGCATTAATCGGTGGTGAAATTGCTGCTAATAAATTAACTTATGTTTATGAAACAATAAAACTTTTAAAACAGCAGTTACCAGAAGATAAAGCACTTATCGGATTTACAGGTGCTCCTTGGACATTAGCTACTTATATGATTGAAGGGCAAGGAACAAAAACTTATAATCTTTGTAAAAAAATGATGTATTCAGAACCTGAACTTCTACATAAGATTTTAAGAAAAGTAACCGAAGTTGTAAAGTTTTATATGGAAAAACAAATTGAATCAGGAATTGATGTTGTTCAAATTTTTGATTCATGGGCGGCTGCAATTGAGCCATCAAAATATGATGAATTCTCATGGAAATATATGGTTGAAATTGCAGATTATTTAAAAGAAAAATATCCACATATTCCTATAATTATGTTTCCAAAAGGTGTTGCTGCATTTATTGAAAGAGGTTTAGTTTATGGAAACTTTGATGTATTTGGTGTAGATTGGGGAACTCCAATGGCAATGGCTAAAGAAAAACTTGGAAGTAAATATGTACTTCAAGGAAATATGGAACCTTGTAGATTATACTCAAAAGAAGCAACTACACAATGTGTAGAGGGAATTCAAAAGATAATGCAAGGTGCGGGACATATTTTTAACTTAGGTCATGGAATTCTTCCTGATGTTCCTGTTGAAAATGCTATTCACTTTGTAAAAGAGTGTCAAAGAGTGAGTAAAAAATAATCTAACAAAATTAAGTAGGATCTTTCCTACTTAAACTATCGAAAGAAAAATCATGTCGTATTCAAATTCTATTATTTTTGGACCAATCCCCTCAAGAAGATTTGGTATATCTTTAGGTGTTGATTTATCACCAGGAAAAAAACAGTGTAATTTTGATTGTTTATATTGTGAACTCGAAGGTGCTAAAACAGTTGATAAAATGGATGAAAGTCCAAGCGTTTCTGAAATAATTAGTGCAATTAAAGAAAACCTTGAAAAACATTCAAAAATAGATGTGATTACTTTAACTGCAAATGGTGAACCAACTTTATATCCAAAATTAGATGAATTAGTTGAAGAGATAGATAAGATAAAAGGAAATATTAAAACACTTATTTTATCAAATGGAAGTACAATATATAAAAAAAATATTTTTAACACACTTTTAAAAATTGATACTGTTAAATTATCTTTAGATTGTATAAGTGAAAAATGTTTTAAAAAACTAGATAGAACAAATAGTAGTGTAGAAATAGAAAAAATTGTTCCTGCAATGTGTGCATTCTCAAAGCAAACAAAAAATGATTTAGTTTTAGAAGTTTTATTTGTTAAAGATTTAAATGATAAAGAAGATGAAATATCATTATTATATAAATCTATACTACAAATAAATCCAAAAAGAATAGATATAGGAACTATAGATAGACCACCAGCATATAATGTAAAACCTGTATCTTATGAATTTTTAGAAAATATTGCAGAAAAATTTAGGAATTTAAATATAAATATTGTTCATAAAAATAGACCAAAATCTATACAATTTTTTTCTAAAGATGAAATAATTACAATGTTAAAAAGAAGACCATTAACAAAAGAAGATGTAGAAAATATGTTTGATGATCAATCAAAAAAGATTTTAGAAAATTTAATAAAAAATAAAATAGTTTCGATTATAAATAGTAGTGGGGTTGATTTTTATAAATGTTTATGTAAATAAATATTTATACTTGACAATTAAGTCTTTTTTTACTATAATTCCAACCCATTAAAGATGAAGTCAAAATCCGGCATAGCTCAGCGGTAGAGTAGATGACTGTTAATCATTTGGTCCCAGGTTCGAATCCTGGTGCCGGAGCCATAACTTCCTTTTTAATGTTTAAATTTATAGATTCCGGCATAGCTCAGCGGTAGAGTAGATGACTGTTAATCATTTGGTCCCAGGTTCGAATCCTGGTGCCGGAGCCATTTATAAATTATTAAAATTCTTAAAACAAAAAAACTTTCAAGTTCCGGCATAGCTCAGCGGTAGAGTAGATGACTGTTAATCATTTGGTCCCAGGTTCGAATCCTGGTGCCGGAGCCACTTCAAAGAAAATCCCATAAAATCAACTTTATAGAATTAATTTATCCTTAATGTGCCCAAATTGTGCCCAAAATCATCTTTTCTTTATAATATTCCTACAGTTCAATGAAAATATTTAATATAAGCATATTTACTTTTAAAAATAGGTGTTTTAACTTGTGCCCAAAACAGTTCAAAATAATCATTTTTTGTGATTTGAGTAATGCTAGAAATATCCGATTATATAGGTGCTTGTAGTTAAAAAATTGATTATCTGTGTGTGCCCATTAGCTGTGCCCATTTTGAAATTTTTATAATAGAAATTGAGCTCTTTTTACATTCTCTCTTTTTATGTATCTAGCATATTTAGAAAGTGTCATTGTTGAGTCTGTATGACCGAGCATATTTGAAACCCAAAGAATATCTTCATTATGTTCTATCATAATAGTTGCAAAAGTATGTCTCGTATGATATATAGGTCTATATTCAAAACCACAATTTTTTAGAAGTTTTCTCCAATGGGTTTCTCTTATTCTTTTAATATCATAAAAATGTTCATCTTTATCATTTAAAAATACATAGCTCTTTTTATTTCCAGTAACTTGAAATTGGTTTTTTAGATAAGGGTGTAGATAACTTATAATATCAATAACTCTCATACTATTTTCAGTTTTAGGAGTTGAGATTTCTCCCATTTTTATAGCTCTTGTTATTGATATTTCATTCTTTTCAAAATTAATATCACTCCATCTAAGACCAATCATTTCTCCACTTCTCATACCACTGAAAAAAGCAAGTGCCAAAAAGTTTTTTATTTGTCCTTCGGCATTAGATATTAATAGTTTTATTTCATCTAATGAAAAAGGTTTAATTTCTACTTTTTGTGCTTTAGGAACTCTAACCATAGTTAAGGGGCTAACATTTACAACACCATCTTTTATTGCATCAGAGTACATTGTTGTAAATATAGTTCTTAGCGTTTTTATTCTTCTAGGACTTAAACCTTTTTCTAATAAAGAGTTTTGCCATAGTTCAATATCTGATGGTTTAATTTCATTTAAATATTTCTTCCCAAACTTTTCTTGAATATGATTAAAGTATCCATTATAGTAATCTAAATGAGTTGATGGTTTTCTTCTTGATTTATGTATTTTAAATGATTTTTGAACAAATTCATCAACAATAGGTATTTTTATTTCATTTTTAAAGAACTCACCTGAATTCAATTTATACTGAATTTCAGGTATTAATTTTTGTTGTGCTAACTTTCTATTTGTCCTTGTATCAATTAAATCTAAACTACGTTTATATCTTTTTGATTGATGATAAAATGTTATCCACAATGTGTCGTTTCGACTGAATAAGGTCATTGTTTTCCTTTCCAACTACCCAATCATCAATCGCAACTCTATCGAACAGAATCTTACCAGTTTTTTTATAAAAATGTAAATTTTCAATAAAAGCATCTTCTTTTAATTTGTATATTCTATCTTTTGAATATCCTAAATATTTTGCAATCTCATTTGTATTTAACCATCTTTTTACTTGGATTGAAGATAAAGATTTTTTTATTGTTTCTATGTCTTGGGCTATTGATTTAATTAGATTTATATTTTCCATATCAATCATTTTAGTGCCTCACTTGAACTGATATCAAGAAGTAAATTTCTTTTTTTAGCTTCATTAAAAGCAACAGTATAAATAAGATTATCTCTAGTACTTAAATGTTGTTTTTCGCTCGTTTTATCAAGGTAAACCATAAGTTCATAATCAGATAAATTTGCAACTGTTTCAGTTCTTAGAGGTTTAATTAACTCACCACTATTTAACAATCTAAAATTCTCTTTTAAATTTGTTTTTTCATCTATAACAATAACTTCTATATAATCTTTTTTCATCTCTTTTTGAGTGGTTGTTTTTTTAAGAGATTCTTTTGCTTTAAAATATAGTTCATTTAAAAAATCAATATCCAAAGTTAAATTATTTATATATGCTTTTCTTAAAAGTGATATATATTCAAATTCAAACTTATTTTCATCATAAATTGATATTTTTCTTTTTAATCTACCTAAGGGCAAAGCTGATTGTAAAAAATCTTTTAAATCATATTCTTGTTTTATTTCTTCCCACAAAGGATGAGTTTCTGCTTGATATTTATTATTTATCAATCTTTCATTTGAAACTGATTGAATATCAAGTAATCTAATATCATCCATTGCACTTTGAAACAAACTTTTAGCATTTGCAAATAAATCATCTATTGTATTTATATTAAATTGTTTTAAATGACCTCTATTCATTTGGAACTCAATATTAAAAATTGTTTGTTCCAAATCAAAGCCATTATTCAAAAAATATTCATTCATAACTTCAAACTTTTTAGATTTTTTTAGTTCTAGTGATTTATTATAAAGTCTTAATTTAAAAGGCTCTTTTCCAACATAAATTGTTTGTGTTGAATTTGCATCTCCTATTTCATTAATAGTGGAATATTTTCTTTTTCTAGTGCTAAACATATCTTTTTTTATAAAAGATAAATCATATTGAACAAAGCAGTTTAAATCTGCTCTTGTAACTGGCATATAATCACTTATACACCCTTTAACTAAATCTTTGAGTAATTCAACAATAGAATTAATGCCAACAGTATAAATACCATTTCCTTGAAGCTGTACTCTAATATCATTTAGTCCTCTATTTTTATATCTATCTTTAAATCCAATTCTAAAAAATTCATTTGAATCTTTAAACCAATAAAAGCCCTCTTGTTTTCCAAGATAAGATAATTGAATTTCATTTATAGATATTATTAAATCTCTGTTTTCAAACTCTATTTCTCTTTTTTCAAACTTAGCTTTTAAATCTTCTAATTGGTCAAGAATTTCTAAAAATAAATCATCATAGTTTTCATTGGTTTCAAAGAAGAAATAAAGTGAATCAATACCAAATGTTTTTTTTATTTCACTCATCTTTTCTCCTTTTGAGTGTTTTAGTACGGGGTATTACTAAATACCCCGAATCACTTTTTTTATTTTTTATCTTTTGTTGTCATAAGAAAAAAACTTTCATCCGTGCCTACTAAAAGTATTTTTTCTTAGACACCATAGAAATTTACTTTTTCTTTTGAGAGAATTCCTACTTCTATTGAAACCTCTTTTCCTAGTTTGTCTTTGTACATATTTATCTTTTCATCTGGAATTGAGATTGTATGAAGCTCTTTTACTTTTGCTCCATTTGCTCTTGCTGTTTCAACAAGAATTTGAAGCTTTGATTTAGTATCAACTTCAATGTTGTCTTTTTTATATTTGCTTTTTTCTATTATGTTTAATAGCGTTCCTGTTAATGTAAACATGATAAATCCTTTTCATATTTTTTCTATTTTTATTTATTAAAATAGAATGTTTTAGTAAACGTCTTTACTGTTATATAAATTTATATGACTTTGTTTTGATTAATCTGTTGGAATTTTAATGGATAAGTTAAAAAAAGTATTTATTAACTAGGAGTAAAAAAAACTCTTAGTTAATTTGTTGAATTTGAGACTTTTCAATAAAGGATAAAAGTAATTCAAACTCTTTTTTAGTTAAATTAATTTCTTTTCTAAAGCTTATAATATTTCTTGCTATTTGTATATTTGAGATTTTATTTTCTTTATTTTTATCTTCATCAAAAATTGTTTGTAGCCCTAAAATTGAATTGATACTTAATTCAAGTAATTCACTAAAAAAATTATTTGAATTTTTATATATGTAAGAATAAACTGGCAGTTCATTAATATATGTTTTAATATAAAAATCTTTTAAAATATTATCCTCATTATAGGTAACAGTTTTTTTCTTTTTAGTTTTTTCAATTTCTTTAATTGTTTTTTGGAAAAAGAATCTTAATATATTTATAATTGATTGAGATAATTTTTTATGATATTGAATATCTTCTTTTTTTATTTTAGATTGAACTCTAGTGTACATCATTACACTATTCAAAATCTCTTCTTTAGATGTTCTTATGCCATTAAAAAAAGAACATAATTGAGTAAATGTTTCTTTTTCAATATCTGTCATTTGAAAACTTGAATTATCAAAACCTAAATAAATATTTGTAAAATTCATCCATTCAGGCAAGTTTTTAAAATCGTCTTTTAAAGAATATTTTATAAATTTGATTTGCATTTTTGTTTTAATAATTTCATCTTCACTTGTAAGTGTAAAAAATGTTCCGTCAAGTCTATTTTCTAAAATATTTAATTGAGTTTCTAATAGTTTTTTATATGAACTACTTCTAAATTTAGTTCCATGATGATTACCATAATTTTTAGGATATTTTTTAAGTAAATCTTCTATTCTATTTATATAGGTTAATACTTCAATAATTTCAATATAAATTGGAGTTATTTTATTTTCTTTGGTAAATATTTTTATTTTATTGTTTACAGAGAAAATTGAAAATTGTTCTGTTAGATAACTTAATTCCTCTTTCTCCAGATTTGGTAAAAAATGTAAAATACTATTTGTTGTTACATCATTTTTTTTTAAATTATTTGTTTCTAAATAATCATTTTCACTTTTAAAATTTAGATTATTTTTTGGTAGGATATTATTAATTTTAGTTTCCCAAAATTTCTTATATTTATCTGAAAAACCATTAAAAAGCTTTGGAATAATTGTGTATTGTAATGTATTTAATTGCTCTAACATTACAAAATTTTTTAGATTAATTTTTTTATTTATGTATTGTTGTTTTGATAATCTTTTCATTAGACAATTATATAGATGATTATCTTAATTATTATTATTTTAGATTTTTAATAGTATAATGATTCAAATATGCTCTTAGTTTGGCTTGAAACTAAAAAAAGTTTTTTAAGCTTATGCTGGGGGATTTCCCAAGCTGTAAAAAATTGCTATACATAAATGCAGATAATTATATAAATTGTCTGCTATAGCCATATCAGACAATTTATATAATTATCTGCATATTGAAAGTAAGAGCATATTGAGATTTTAATAAAAATGATATTATGACAGAATATATTCCAAATAAAATTCTTCTTGAATACTATAATGAGATTGATTCCATATTTAAAAAAATAAAATCTTATAGAAAGCATTTAGATGTAATTTTTGTTTTTGGTGGTGCTGAAGATGGCTATACTAGAAATAAATTTTTAAATTATGTAGAAACTAACAATTTAACACCATTTAATTTCATTACTATAGAAAGTTTATATAAAGATATTGTAAATTTTTCAAAAACTCACAAAACAATTAGTGCAAAAAAGATTAAATTAGCAAATTTAGAATTAGAAGCTATTAATAATGCTTATTCAATTTTATTATTTCCTGAAAGTCCTGGTTCTTTTGCTGAATTAGGTTTTTTTTCTGCCGATGAAAAAACAAGAGAAAAAATTTTAGTTATGAATAATTCAAAGTACGATCATGAAGAATCTTATATAAATGAATTAATTAAATTAGTTCATGAAGAAAGACAAATTAGTCCTTTCTATTTTTCCGTTGATAGAGAAATAGAAGAATTTGAAAAATATTTAAAAAAAGTAATACATGGATATAAAGATTTTGACGAATATAATAGTGATGTTTTTGAATCTTTTACAAGTTTTGAGAAAGAAATAGTTAAATTATCTTTAATATATGAAACAATAAAAATTATTCCTTATCTTTCTGTCGGTGAATTAACAGTCGTATTAAGATTTATTTTTAAAGAAAAAAAAATAAAAGTAATAAATTTTGATAGATATATAATGTCTATGGTATCGTTATTAGTTGTTTCAGGTCTTATAAAAAGGGAAGAAATTGATACTAAACATTTTTTTATTGTTTCTGATGAAAATTATAATTTGTTTTTGTTTGAAGATTTTACGGATAATGAATATAAAAAGAAACTGAAAATTTCAATGTTAGTAAAAAAAAGTAGGGGTTTATTTTGAAATTTAATGAGTTGTTGAAAAAAGAAGATGATATTGATTTTTTCAAATTATATTTATTTTCGTTAGATGCCTCAAGAAAATATAAAACATATTCAATAAAAAAGAGAAAAGGCGGATTACGAACGATTAATCATCCTTCAAAAGAATTAAAAAAGTATCAAAGAATATTATCTAAATTAATTTTTTCTAAGTTACCAATTCATGAATCAGTTTTCTCATATAAAAAAAGAATTTCGATTAAAAACTTGGCAGAACAACATAAAAATAATAGATTTTTATTAAGAATAGATTTTAAAGATTTTTTTCCATCTCTTACAAGTAAAAATATTCGTGAACTTCTAGAAAAAAATCTAAGTTTATTTGATTTTGAACTATCTAAAGATGATATAACATTAATAAATAATATTGTTTGTAAAAGTAATAAATTAACAATAGGAGCTCCAACTTCTCCTATTATAAGTAATGCTTTACTATATGATTTTGATTGTGAAATGAATAATTTTTCAAAAAAAATTAAATATTCAAGATATGCGGATGATTTATATTTTTCATCAAATATCCCTAATTTATTGCAAAATATCATTCCTTATATAAAAACTTTTCTACTGAATTATAAAATAAAATTACAGATAAATGAAGATAAAAATATTTATACATCCAAAAAGCGTAAACGTTGTGTTACAGGACTTGTGTTGACAACTGACAATGAAATATCAATTGGTAGAGAAAAAAAGAAGTATCTGAAAAGTCTAATTTTTAAATATATAAAAAAAACAATTACGTCAGAGGAACTAATTTATTTAAAAGGCTATCTTTCTTTTGTTAAGTCTGTTGAAGAAAGTTTTCTAAATAATTTGATAAAAAAATATAATCCAGTAATAATAAAAGAAATACAAGAATTAAAAAATATAGTTATATGAAAATTTGAAATTTACTAAAAAATTATTTTTCTATTTTAATCTCTTTTAATATTGAATCAACTATTTCATTAATGTTTATTTTTTGAATTTTTGATTTAGTATCTTCTCCTAAAATCCATTTATCTATTGCATGACTATCAAAAATTATCTTACCAATTTTTTTATGATAATGATAACCTTCAATCCATTCATTTGTCTTTATTTTATGGATAGATTCTTTTGAATAACCAATATATTCTGCAAGTTCTCTTATATTTAACCATCTTTTGGAATAGTTGTTTTCAAGATGATTTTCTATTTGTTGGAGTTTTTCATATATCTTAGGTAATAATTCTAAATGTTCAAAATTTATTTGCATAAGTTATCCTTTTTTAATTTGTTAAAAGTATTAAAACAAGGAGTTTTATATTCTTTTTGCTGTAATAGATATATAGTACCTAATTTTACTATTTAGAAAATATGAAAATAATATAGATTTACTTTTGTGCCCAAATTGTGCCCAAATATGAATAGAAATATTAAAAAATTATGTAGTGATAGAGTTACGATGTCCGATAAAATAGTTGTTCTTAGTTTTTTGTTTTTATTTAATTAATTCCTGGTGCCGGAGCCACTTTATTAAATCAAATTATCATTTTCTAAATCTATCTATCTTTATTTTAATTTTTATTCTTCAATTTCTATTATACTTCTTTTTAAGCCCATAAATAAGCCTCAAATTCTAAAAGTAGTTAAAAGTATCAAAATCCTCCGAAGGCAAGTAAAAAGGCAATAAAGCCAATAAAAACAAAGCAAAAAGATAATGAATCGACAAATCCAAAAATTTAAGCCAAATTTAAGCCAAAAGCTATTGACAAAGGGAAGGAAACCTATTATAATTCCCGTCCAAATTGACTGAAGCGCATCAAACGAAAGAATGATAGAAGCGTTGTAATTGAAGCTGGATGATCTTTAAAAATAATTATAAACAATTTATAAAGTAATCTTTATAAACCGAATATAGAATTCTTGTAGAATAATCTGTTGTTTATTACAGATGTAAAATAAGAATAAATGTTA
>NZ_MUXE01000018.1 GCF_003063245.1 Arcobacter caeni
AATAAGAAATTGGAGCTTAACAATTTCACAACTAGCCATCCACTTTGATGGACGGCTTGATGATGCTTTAAATTTATGATAGAATTTTAGGAATTATCTAGGCTGACACAGAATGATGAACACTACCTTAAAAAGTTTTTCTTTGGGAAGAGTTTATAAAATAAACTCTTCGATATTTCTAGCCACCATTTTCACTAATCTAGTTCTAGCTTCCACACTTGCCCAACCAATATGTGGAGTTAATAAAAGTCTTTGTTTATTTTTCACTTTTAAAAGTGGATTATCTTCTAAAATTGGCTCAACGCAAACCACATCAATTCCACAATAAATCTCTTTTTCATCTATGATTTTTGCTAAATCAGGCTCATTAATAATTCCACCACGACCTAGATTTAATAAAATTGCACCATCTTTTATATTACTCATATTTTCATAATTTAATAAATCTTTTGTATTTGAATTTAATGGACAATGAATAGTTATAATATCGCAAGTACTTAACAACTCATTTAGTTCAATACTTTTATATTCACTATTTGTATTCTTTCCACTTGTTGAAAAATAAACAACTTCACAATCAAAGGCAGATGCTTTTTTTGCAAAATTTCTTCCAATATCACCAAGTCCAATGATTCCCACTTTTTTGCCATCAAGTTCAAAAAATGGTTTATCTATATGAGTAAACATCTTAGATTTTTGCCAATTACCCTCATCTACATATCTTTTATAATAATCAAGTTTTTGAACAAAATAAAAAATCATTGAAAAAGCTACTTGAACTACACTTGAACTTGAATATCCAGCTACATTTTTTACTGGTATATTTTTTTGTTTTGCAAACTCTAAATCGACATTATTTGTTCCAGTTGCACTAATACAAATAAGTTTTAGATTTGAATTTTCCATAACTTCTTTTGAAATCATTACTTTATTTGTGATTACAATATCCGCATCTTTTACTCTATTTGTTGTTTCACTTGGAAGTGTTAAGTCATAAGAAATCACTTCACCTAAAGTTTCAAAGATTGATATATCTACATCAAATCCTAAAGTTGCTCTATCTAAAATTACTATTTTCATCTTTTCCTCCTAATTTTTTCTAATTTCTTCTTTGTCCAGGTTTTGGCGGTGTTACTTCTTTTTGTAAATCTATACTAAGATTATTATAAAAAAGTTCTCCATAGTTTGTTTCTCTATTTATCATTTCATAGGCTTGTTTAATGTCATTTCCATATTTAACTGCATCTTGTAAAATCTTGATAATTTTTACAGATTCTAAAAAATTCACATGAGATGGTGCTTCAAGTGGCGAAGAATAATATTTATGCATTCGCTCAACCAATGATTTATTTCTAATTTCTATAAAAACTGATTCTATTGGTGATTTAAAAAATAGAATTTTTTGTTTGACATTTATAGAAATATATGTTGTTTCCATTCCATAAACTTTTCTTGAAAATGAATCAAATAAAAAAAGTTTTTTATTATAGTTATTATTAAACAATTCATAAATAAGTTCAAGTATTTTTATCTTCTCTTCTTTTGTATAAAAGTTCCCAATAATTGCAAAACAAAAAGACAAAACCGATTTTATCGAATACCATTCTGTAGTGTCATAATCATATCTTAGCATTTGATCTATTCTTGCTTGTTTTAATTCTTCTATATCAGAGCTATTTGTAGTTTTGTACACTTTTTGTACAGCTGAATCCCTATACATCGGTCCTGGGAACTGTGCTTGTATAACAAATCTTCTATTTTGTTCTTGTTCTAATATGTATTTTAGTCTTCCTTGATAATCTTCATCAATGATTCGCACTTCTTTTTGAGGTATTTGAGTTATGGATTTTAAGAATTCTTCTCCATTACAACCCTCTTCCCAAACATAATCAGGATACCTAAATGTTTGACAAATTTTATCTTTTATTTCTTTGTTTGGTTCAATATCAGTTACCTTATCAATCCACGATGTAACCGTTCTTCTATCTTTATTTATTAAAACTGCAAATTTAGAAATACTTAAGTTTGACCTTTTAAAAATTTCTATGAATTTTTCTATTGAATTTTTGTAATTCATAACAACACCTTAACTGTAATATTTATATCATTGTACTATTTTTAAGCATAAAAGCAAATATTGTACATTTATATTAATTTAGATAATAAATTGTAATTTATCTTTCAAAATAATACATCACTACTATGTATAAATAATGTATAATCTTTCATAACTTAAATTTAAAGGATGTGTATGAGCGCAGGAAAAAAATTTAGAGAAGCTTTAAAAGAAGAGTCTCCTTTACAAATCGTAGGAACTATTAATGCTTACCAAGCATTACAAGCAACAAAAGTAGGACATAAAGCAATTTACCTATCAGGTGGAGGTATTGCTAATGCTTCTTACGGTTTACCAGATTTAGGTATGACTATGATTGAAGATGTTTGTATTGATGTTAGAAGAATTACTTCTATTTGTAATACTCCATTAATCGTTGATGCGGATACTGGTTGGGGACATGCATTTAATGTAGCTAGAACTGTTAAAGAATTTATCAGATCTGGTGCTGCTGGTATGCATATTGAAGATCAAGTTGCTGCAAAAAGATGTGGACACAGACCAAATAAAGAACTTGTTTCAACAGAAGAAATGTGTGACAGAATCAGAGCAGCAGTTGATGCTAAAATGGAATTAGATCCAGAATTTTATATCATTGCTAGAACTGATGCTCATGCATCTGAGGGTCAACAATCAGCAATTGACAGAGCAAAAGCTTATGTTGCAGCTGGTGCTGATGCAATTTTTGCAGAAGCAGTTCACACTTTAAAAGAATACAAAGAATTTACAGACCAAATGAGCGTTCCTGTATTAGCAAATATTACTGAATTTGGAGCTACTCCAATGTTCACAACTGAAGAATTAGCATCTGTTGGAATTGATATGGTTCTTTACCCATTATCAGCATTTAGAGCAATGAATAAAGCGGCACTTGCAGTTTATCAAGAGTTAAAAGACAAAGGTACTCAAGAAGGTGTTCTTGATACTATGCAAACAAGAATGGAATTATACGATATGTTAAATTACCATGCTTATGAGCAAAAAATGGATGAATTATTTTCAAAAGGTAAAGCTAAGTAATTAGCTTTATCCCCAAATAAAACAAAAATTAAAGTTAAACTAAGGAGAAAACATGAGTACTGAAACAACTACGGGATTTAAACCAAAAAAATCTGTTGCATTATCTGGAACTTCAGCTGGAAATACAGCTCTTTGTTCTGTTGGAAAAAGTGGAAATGACTTACATTACAGAGGATATGACATTTTAGAATTTGCTGATAAAGCTGAATTTGAAGAAATTGCATATTTAATTGTACATGAGAAATTACCAAATGTTGCAGAATTAGCAGCTTACAAAACTAAACTTAGATCTTACAGAGATATTCCAAATGGTGTAAAAGTAGCTCTTGAGCAATTACCAAAAACATGTCATCCAATGGATGTTATGAGAACAGGTTGTTCAGTTCTAGGTGCTTTAAATCAAGAAGATGAAGCTCATCCAAAAGCTGCTGCACAAGATATTATTGATAGATTAATGGGATCATTTTCTTCTATTTTATTATACTGGTACCACTTTGCTTACAACGGAAAAAGAATTGATGTTGTAACTGATGATGATACTGTTGGTGGACATTTCTTACATTTATTACATGGTGAAAAACCAAGAGAATCTTGGGTTAAAGCTATGCATGTATCTTTAATTTTATACGCAGAACATGAATTTAATGCTTCAACATTTACTTCAAGAGTAATTGCTGGAACAAATTCTGATATGTATTCTTGTATCACAGGTTCTATTGGAGCTTTAAGAGGTCCAAAACATGGTGGTGCTAACGAAGTTGCATTTAGAATTCAAGAAAGATATAAATCAGCAGACGAAGCTGAAGCTGATATCAAAGAAAGAATGGCAAAAAAAGAAATTATTATTGGTTTTGGACACCCAGTTTATACAACAAGTGACCCAAGAAATGTAGTAATTAAAAAAGTTGCAAAAGATTTATCTGAAGAAAACAAAGATATGTTAATGTACGATGTTGCTGAAAGAATTGAAACAATCATGTGGGATGCTAAAAAAATGTTCCCTAATCTTGACTGGTTCTCAGCTGTATCTTATAACCAAATGGGAATTCCAACAGATATGTTTACTCCAATATTCATTATCTCAAGAGTTACTGGATGGGGAGCTCATGTTATTGAACAAAGAGAAGATGGAAAAATTATTAGACCATCTGCTACTTACACAGGACCAGAGGGTTTAAAATTTACTCTTTTAAAAGATAGAGCGTAATTATTTTTTCAATAAATTTAGAAAAAATTTACTCAACTAAACAGTGCTAATTTTTTAGCAAAATAAAAGGATGGAATTTTTTCCATCCTTTTTTAAAATCAAAATATATGGATATAAAAAATGACAAACGAAAAATATCTTAAAGAACTTGATGGTTTTAATACAAAATACTATGATGTAAAGTCTGCTGTTGAAGATATTACTCCTGGTTCTTTTGAAAAATTAAACTATACTTCAAGAGTATTAGCAGAAAACTTAATTAGAAAATGCCCAAGCGCAGATTTAAAAGATTCACTTATTCAATTAATCGAAAAAAGAACAGACAAAGATTTCCCTTGGTTTCCTTCAAGAGTTATTTGTCATGATATTTTAGGATTAACTGCATTCGTTGACCTTGCTGGTTTAAGAGAAGCAGTTGCACTTGGTGGGGGAGATCCTCAAAAAGTAAATCCTGTTGTTCCAACACAATTAATCGTTGACCATTCACTTGCAGTTGAGTGTGGTGGATTTGATCCAGACGCTTTCCAAAAAAATAGAGATATTGAAGATAGAAGAAATGCAGATAGATTCCACTTTATTAACTGGACTAAAGAAGCATTTAATAATGTTGATGTTATTCCTCCAGGAAATGGAATTATGCACCAAATCAACCTTGAAAAAATGTCTCCAGTTGTTCACAATATCGATGGTATTGCATCTCCTGATACATTAGTAGGAACTGACTCACATACTCCTCATGTTGACGCTTTAGGTGTTATTGCTGTTGGTGTTGGTGGATTAGAAGCTGAAAATGTAATGTTAGGAAATCCTTCTTATATGAGAGTTCCTGAAATCATTGGTGTTAATATTGTTGGTGTTAGAGCTCCTGGAATTACAGCAACTGATATTGCACTTTCTATGACTTCATATTTAAGAGATAACAATGTTATTTCAGCTTACTTAGAATTCTATGGAACTGGTATCAAATATTTAGATTTAGGTGATAGAGCAACTATTTCAAATATGACTCCTGAATATGGTGCAAGTGCTGCTATGTTTGCTATTGATGACAAAACTATTGATTATTTAAAAATCACTGGTAGAGATCCAAAACAAGTTAAACTTGTAGAAGCTTATGCAAAAGCAAATGGTTTATGGGCTGATGCTTTTGCACACGCTACATATGCTAGAACTATTGAATTTGATTTATCAACAGTTGCAAGAACACTAGCAGGTCCATCACAACCTCATAAATTACTTCCTACTTCAACTTTAGAAGCAGCAGGAATTTCTAAACATATTACAATTACTGATGATGTTATGCCAGATGGTGCTGTTTTAATTGCTGCAATTACTTCATGTACAAATACATCAAATCCTAGAAATGTTGTTGCTGCTGGTTTATTAGCTAAAAAAGCAAATGAACTTGGATTAACAAGAAAACCATGGGTTAAATCATCTTTAGCACCAGGTTCAAAAGTTGCTGAGTTATACTTAAAAGAATCAGGATTATTGCCTGAACTTGAAAAATTAGGATTTGGAATCGTAGGATTTGCATGTACTACTTGTAATGGTATGTCAGGTGCACTTGATCCAAAAATTCAACAAGCTGCTACTGAGTCTGGTGTTTATACAACAGCTGTATTATCAGGAAACAGAAACTTTGATGGAAGAATTCACCCATTTATTAAAGAAGCTTTCTTAGCATCTCCTCCTCTTGTAATTGCTTATGCACTTGCTGGTTCTATCAGATTTAATATTGAAACTGATGTTTTAGGAAAAGATAAAAATGGAAACGATATTAGATTAAAAGATTTATGGCCAAGCGATGCTGAAATTGATGCTGTTGTAAGCAGTGCTGTTAAACCTGAAATGTTTGCTGCAATTTACGACCCAATGTTTGCAAGAAATGGTTTAGCTGGAATTAAAGTAGATCCATTCTATAAATGGAATAAAAAATCAACATATATTAACAAACCTCCTTATTGGGAAGATGAATATATGCAAATGCCAGCGTTAAAAAACATGAGACCATTAGGTGTATTCCCTGATGATATTACAACAGATCACTTATCTCCATCAAATGCGATTTTACCAACATCAGCGTCTGGTGAATATTGTTTAAAAATGGGATTACCATTAGAAGATTTAAACTCTTATGCAACACATAGAGGAGATCATAATACAGCTTCAAGAGCTACTTTAGCTAATCCAAAATTATTTAACGAAATGGTTAAAGATGAAAATGGAAAAGTTAAACAAGGTTCATTAACAAAAATTATGCCTGAGGGTGTTGAATCAAGAATGTGGGAAGCTATAGAGACTTACACAACAAGAAAACAACCTTTAATTATCATCGCTGGAACTAACTATGGTCAAGGATCTTCAAGAGACTGGGCTGCAAAAGGTGTTAGACTTGCAGGTGTTGAAGTTTTAATTGCTGAATCAATTGAAAGAATTCACAGAACTAACTTAGTTGGAATGGGTGTTTTACCATTACAATTTAAAAAAGGTGATACTAGAAATACTTACGCAATCAATGGAACTGAAGTATTTGACATCGTTGGTGATATTACTCCAAGATGTGATTTAACAGTTGTTATGACTAGAGCAAATGGTGAAAAAGTTGAATTCCAAGTTATTTGTAGATTAGATACTTCTGCTGAAGTTGATGTTTACAAAAATGGTGGTATTTTACAAAAATTCGCTAAAGATGTTATTGCATCTTCAAAAAAATAAATATCTAAAGAGCTTTTGCTCTTTAGTATTTTATAAAACTATTTAAAGAAATCCCAAGATTTTTTTAAACAGTTTTAAATTAACACCATTTTTAAGGAAAACACATGAGTAACTACAAACCACAATTTAAAGTAAAAGCTACATATATGAGAGGTGGAACTTCTAAAGGAACATTTTTTAATATAGCAGATCTTCCAAAAGAAGCACAAGAAGATACAAAAAAAAGAGATAAACTTCTTCAAAGAATTGTAGGTTCACCAGATGTTTATAAACAACAAATGGATGGTATGGGAGGAGCTACATCTTCAACTTCAAAAGCTATTTTAGTAGGTCGTAGTTCAGTTCCTAACCATGATGTTGATTACTATTTTTGTCAAGTAGCAATAGATCAAGATTTTGTGGATATGAGTGGAAATTGTGGAAACTTATCAAGTGCAGTTGGTCCTTTTGCAATACATGAAGGTTTAGTTGATAATGTACCCCAAAATGGTGTTTGTTGTGTAAGAATTTGGCAAGCAAATATCAAAAAAACTATTCTTTGTTATGTAACGATGGTTGATGGAATGGTTAAAGAAATGGGTGATTATTATATTGATGGTGTTGCATTTCCAGCTGAAGAAATCGTATTAGAATTTGCAGAACCAGTTGATCCTAGTGAAGAATTATTCCCAACTGGAAATTTAATTGATGATTTAGAAGTTCCAGGAATCGGTACATTTAAAGCAACAATGATAACAGCTGGAATTCCAACTTGTTTTGTAAATGCTGCTGATATTGGATACAAAGGAACTGAACTTCAAGGAGATATTAATTCAGATGTTGAAGCCTTAGCTAGATTTGAAACAATTAGATCTTATGCTGCACTTAAAATGGGTCTTATCTCTAATTTAGAAGAAGCAAAAACAAGACAACACACTCCAAAAATTGCATTTGTAGCCCCTCCTAGTGATTTTACAACATCAAGTGGAAAAGAAGTAAAAGCAAGTGAGATTGATTTACATGTTCGTGCTTTATCTATGCAAAAATTACACCATGCCATGATGGGAACAGCTTCTGTTGCTATTGGTGTTGCTGCTTGTATTCCTGGAACTTTAGTAAATTTAGCTGCTGGTGGTGGAGATAAAACTGCTGTTGAATTTGGACATCCATCTGGAACATTAAAAGTTGGAGCTGTTATTCAAAATAAAGATGGTAAATACATAGTTGATAAAGCTACAATGAGTAGAAGTGCAAGAATCATCATGGAAGGTTTTGTAAATGTTCCTGCTGGAACTATGAACTAACAAAAGGTCTAGATTAAAATCTAGGCCTCTTTTTATCCTTTAATTATTAATATTATGTTATCATTTTTTCCAATAAAATTTAGGAGATAATAATTAGTGGATAATTCATTTAAATTTAATCCATACGAAGCTCTAAAATCGATTCTTGAAATAACTTCTTATTATATAGGTGATGAATTTATAAAACATACAGCAATTGAAATCAAAAAATTATTTCATGCTGATTTAGTATATATTACAAAAGCTATAGATTTTAATCCAACTACAAAAGTACAAATTTTATACTCAACAAATGATAAAGTTCCCAATATAATAGATTTAAATGGAATTCCTGGGAAATTTGTTTTTGACAATAAAATCATCAAAATAAAAGAACATGTAAAATATAATTTTTTAGATTTACTTGATGAAAAATTTGAAAGTTTTTATGGTATTCCAATAACAGATGGTAAAAATATTTGTGTTGGACATATTGCAATTTACTCAAAATTAATTCGAGAATTACCTGATGAAATAAATGATATTGCATTAATATACTCAAGAAAGATAGAAAGAGAAATAAGAAGAATTGAGCTTGAAAAAGAGAATCAATTGATTAGAAATCAACTTCAAGAATTAACTATTACAGATACTTTAACCTCTTTATATAATAGAAGATATTTTGCAAAAGTTTGTTCTGATGTTTTTGCACAAGTTAATAGAGATTCTACAAAAGCAACTTTGGCATATATTGATATTGATAACTTCAAAAGTATAAATGATATATTCGGGCACGAAGGTGGAGATGAAGTTCTAAAATATTTTGCTGAAATATTATTAGAAAACACAAGAAAAGGTTTAGATTTTGTATTTAGACTAGGTGGTGAAGAGTTTTGTGTAATTAGTATTGATAACTCTCTTGAAAGTGCAAATGAGCATATGAATAGAATTATGAATATAACTTTAGATAAATTCTCATTAACAAGATTTGGTAAAATAACACTTAGTATTGGAATTGTAGAATTTAATAAAGGATTCTCTTCTTATGAAGAAATCCTAAGTTTAGCTGATAAAAAAATGTATCAAGCTAAAAAAAGCGGTAAAAATACAATAGTAAAATAAGAAAAGATTCTTATTTTACTAAAGATGAAATCTCTTTAAAAACTGGGTTTTTTGCATTTAATGTTAACTCAAAAAGTAAAGATTCATAAGTTGTTGGAATTACTCCTGCTTGAACAAGTCGAGAAATAGCTACATCTGTATCATTTTGTTTTCTTGAAGTACAACAATCAGTTACTAACACAACTTCAAAACCACCCTCAAGTAAATCTATACAAGTTTGTAAAACACAAACATGAGTTTCAATTCCTGCAACTATTACAACTTTTTTATTCGTTGCATTTATAGCTTCTATTGTTTCTTCATTTTTATAACAAGAAAAAGTTGTTTTCTCAAAATGTGGATACTCAGTAACCAACTCATTTAAAGATGGAATTGTTTCACCTATTCCTTTTTTATATTGTTCATTTATTATAAAAGGAACACTAAGAACTTTTAAACCTTTTATTAAAGTTATTAAATTCTTTTCAATTTCATCTTTATTTGTAACATGAGGATATAATTTATCTTGAACATCTACTAAACAAAAAAGCGCATCTTCTACATTTATTCTCATTTTATTTCCTTTTTAAACTTTATTTAAAAGCTAATTTTTCTGCTCTATCTAACAACTCTCTTGCACCTTGGTCTATAAAGTTTTGAGCTAATTGTCGACCAGCTTTTTCGTAATCTTTTATGCTAACTGTTATATCTTCACTAATAGATTCACTTCCATCAGGAAGCCCAACGATTGCTTGAACTCTTATTGAATTTTCATCAATAATTGTAGCTTTTACTCCAATTGGAACTTGACAACCACCTTGTAAAGTATCAACAAAACTTCGCTCTATTGTTGATTCTATATGTGCATTTTCATCATTTAATACTTTTACTATCTCCAAAACTTTTGGATCATTTGTTGTTTCAATTCCAAGAGTTGCTTGTCCCATTGATGGAATCATCATATCTGTTGAAATTGGAGCGAAATATTTAACTTCATGTTCAATTTTTAATTTTTGAATACCTGTTGCTGCTAAAATAATTGCATCATATTCACCTGCATTTAATTTTGCAATTCGTGTATTGATATTTCCTCTTAAATCTTTTAAAACAATATCAGGTCTTAGCATCATAATAGCCATTCTTCTTCTCAAGCTCGTAGTTCCAACAATTGCACCTTGTGGTAAATCATCAATAGAAGCGTATTTATTACTTAAAAGTGCATCTCGTGGATCAAATCTTTTTGTAACAGCAGCAAGTTGCAACCCATCTTCAAATTGTGTTGGTACATCTTTTAAAGAGTGAACAGCTAAATGAGCGGTTCCCTCAAGCATTGCAACTTCAAGTTCTTTTGTAAAAAGACCTTTTCCACCAATTTTAGCTAGTGGAACATCCAGAATTTTATCACCTTTTGTTACAAATTCTTGTAACTCAATTTGCATATCTGGATAATGTTCTTGAAGTAGTGATTTTACATATTCACTTTGCCAAAGTGCAAGTTGACTTCTTCTTGTTGCTATTACTAATTTTTCCATATTACCCTCTTAATAAATTTATTTTTTTCCTAATGTCTCATATTTAAGTCTTGAAGAATCTTTAACTCCATTTATAAATATAGTTGGTGTTCCTGAAACTAAAACTTCTTCACCCATTGAAATATCTTTTTCAAGAAGTAAATTTATCTCTTTCGTAGAAATTTCTTCTAATTTTATAGAAGTGTTAAACTCTTTATTAAATGCTTCTAAAATCTTCTTTTCATCCACAGATTTAACATCAAAATATTTTTCCCAATCAGTTTCATAAACTTTTAGTTCAATATCTTTTACACCTTTATGTTTTGCAACTTCAACTAATTTTGATAAAGGTGCAGCAGCTGGATGAAGTGCCATTAATGGGAAATGATAATAATATAAAGCAATATTATTACTATTTTTATTTACAAATTTTATAACATCCGGAACATAATCTTTACAAAATGGGCATAAAGGATCAGAAAAAATTACAATTTTTTCTTTAGCATTTGCATTTCCAGCAATTAATTTTGATTTATCATGATAATTATCTGTTAAATTTGGAGTTACTAAATCTTTTAAAGATTTCCCTGTTTCTGAGTCAATTAATTCTAAAGAAATATATTTTCCATCAGAAAAAAGTATGTCTTTTGCATTTATATCTTTACCTTGAACATTTGCTTGAACATCTAAAATATAACCAAACCAACCGTTTAATGGTAACTCTTTTTTTGTACTGATTTTTATATCTTTTATTTTTACATTTGGGTTTTGAGTTATTCTTTTTTGCTCAAAACTAATAATGTTTTCATCACTAGAAGCTGCAAATAATCCACTTGATAATAAAATACTTATTGATAATATTTTTGAAAATTTATTCATTTATTTTTTCCTTTTAAAGCTAAAAGATAGTCTATCTATTTAAGATTAATAAAAAGTTAATATTTTAACTTCTTGCTTTTACTGTAATCTTTTTTATATCAAAAAGCTCTTTTGCTTTATCAAGCATTTTTGAATTTAATATATCATTTAACTGTAACTCTTGTTGTGAGGGTTGTGTTATTTCATTTTTATGCATATCAGCCACACATCCTGAACCCATTTCTATCTCTTCTATCATTGAACCTGTATCATTTGAAATTTCTTCTTGTAAAAAAGTTTCATCTTCTTTTTCAACTTCTTCTTTTTTATTTTCTAGTACGGAGGGTTCTTCCTTTTTAAAATCTAGCTCAACATCATTTCCGAAAATATCTTGAGCAAAAGTTTTTATAATTCCAAAATGTTTATATAAAAACTTTCTATCATCGTCTTGAGCATAAGAAGTGATATATAATTTATTATTTTCAAATCCATTAAATATAAAATTTTTTTCAAAACATTCACCCAAATCAGGGTCTCTATCATAAACTTTTATGGTCAATTTTTCATATAATTCATTTTTAACTTCATCTTCTTCGTCTTCATGTATTTCTTCAAATACTTCTTCAATAGGAATTATTTCTATCTCTTCAAAAATATTAGCTTGAACTTGCTGTTCAATTATTGGTTCAATTGCTATCTCTTTTGGTTTTTCGATTTCTACTTCTTTTATAATTACTATAGGTGAATCTGTTGTTGGAGTTGTTGGTAAATCATCAAAAGGAGTTGAATAATCAACTACTTCAATTCCACCAATAATTCCTAAATCCATAATATTGTCATTTTGAATTAAAATCTCATCAAAAGGAGATACTTCTTCTATTTTTGTTTCAGGTTCAATAAAAACTGGTTTTATTTCTTCGACTTTTTCAATAATTCGTGTTGGAGTTGTCTCTTTTCTAACTTCTATTTTTTCAACTTGATTTATAATATCATCAATAGTTTTTAAATTTGTAGCTTCTATCATTTTCATAAAAGTTAAAATTAAAACAAAAGTTCCATCGCTGTTTATGGCCAATAAATGTTTTGCATCACTTAAAATTCTAAAAAATCTATCAAATAAAAGTAAATCAAATTTTGTATCACGAGAGAGCATTTTATCTTTTAAATAAATAGCCATTTCATCACAAATCTGAGAAACTTCATAACTTTCTAAATCTTTGATTATTTGATTTATATCACCTTTATTTAAAATAATTGAAAAAATATTATCCATCATTTTTGGGTCAATTAAACCTAACATATCAACAACACTTGTTGTATTTACTTTTCCTTTTGAAAATATAATTGCTTGGTCAAGTAAAGTCAAAGTATCTCTCAAACTTCCTTGTCCAGTTCGTGCAAGTATTTCCAAAGCATCTTTTTCATAAGAAATATTTTCTTCATTTAAAATATGTACTAAATGATGAACCACATCAGCCGTTGCTATTTTATTAAATCTAAAATGTTGAGTTCGACTTAAAATCGTAGCTGGTAATTTCAACGGATCTGTAGTTGCAAGTATAAACTTCACAAATCCAGGAGGTTCTTCAAGTGTTTTTAAAAGTGCATTAAAAGCTTGAGTTGTAAGCATATGAACTTCATCTATTATAAATACTTTAAATCTTGCACTACTTGGTTTATATTTTGTATGTTCAATTAAATCTTTTATATCATCAATTCCACGATTTGATGCAGCATCCATTTCAATAATATCAAGATGTCTATTTGAATTTGCGCTTTTGCAGTTGTCACAAACTTCACAAGGTTTTGAAGTGGGTCCATTTGAGCATAAAAGTGCTTTTGCCATGATTCTAGCAGTTGAAGTTTTTCCACTTCCTCTAAGCCCTGAAAACAAATAAGCATGAGATAATCTATCTGAATCCAAAGCCAAAGAAAGAGTTTGAGAAACTGTACTTTGTCCAACTAAATCTTCAAATCTATGAGGTCTATATTTTAATGCCAAAACTCTTTTTTCTAAAATTTCTTGACTCATATGTTACATTTCCTAACTTCAATATTTTTATTTTCTAAAATCTTTTCAATCATTTGTATGTTTATTTCACCCGTATAACAAACTTTTATTTCAAGTTTTCCTTGATTTGTATGCCCTATTTCTTCACTTAAAAGTTTTAATCTATTAGCTATTGCATTTCCAGTTTCAATCAAAGTTATATCATTTCCCATAATTTTTTTTATAACTTCATCAACTAAAGGATAATGTGTACAACCTAAAACAATAGTATCTACACCATTTTCTTTCATAGGTTTTAGCCATTTTTCTAACATATTAAAAGTTTTAGGTGTATCTATTTCCCCTTTTTCTATTTGTTCAACTAAACCAATACAAGCTTGTTCATAAAGTGTTACTTTTTTGATATTTGATAACTCATTTACCAATAACTGATATTTATCACCTTTTAATGTGGCAGGTGTAGCCAAAACTCCAACATGAGAAGATTTTGTATTTAAAATCGCTGGTTTGATTCCAGGTTCAGTTCCAATTACAATCAAAAAAGGAAATTTCTCTCTTAAATGTTTTATAGCAGCCGAAGTTGCTGTATTACAAGCAACTATTAAAGCTTCAATTCCATATTTTTCTAAAAGATAACTAGTAATATTAATACATCTATTTAAAATCTCTTCAACAGTTTTTTCTCCATAAGGAGCATAAGCAGTATCAGCTATATAAAAAAGTTCTGCACCTTGAAAAACCTTTTGAATTGAACTAACAACAGTCAATCCTCCAAGTCCAGAATCAAAAACACCTACTTTCAATTTGTACCTTTAATTATAATAAGCAAACATTTTAACATAAGTTTTTAAATAAATTTATTAGTAAGATAAAGAAGAGTTACAATACTCTAAAATTAGAGTATTGTAAAAAAAGATTAAACTAAACCTTGCTCAATCATAGCATCTGCTACTTTTTTGAATCCAGCAATATTAGCACCTAAAACTAAGTTTGTAGGTTGTCCAAATTCAGCTGCTGTTGAACTAGCTGTATCAAAAATATTTTTCATAATTTGTGCTAATTTTTCATCAACTTCTTCAAAAGTCCAAGAAACCATAGAAGCATTTTGTGCCATTTCTAGTTGACTTGTTGCAACTCCACCAGCATTTGCAGCTTTTCCAGGTCCATAAGCAATCTTTGCTTCAACAAATAAATCAACTGCTTTAGCATTTGATGGCATATTTGCACCCTCACTTACACAAACACAACCATTTGCAAGAAGAGTTTTAGCATCTTCTAAATTTAATTCATTTTGTGTAGCACTTGGGAATGCAGCATAACAAGGAATTGACCAAACAGCATTTCTTCCTTCTGGATATTCAGCAACAGGAGTATAAATAGCTTTTGGTCTATATTTTACATATTCAGAAAGTCTTGCTCTTTGATTTTCTTTTAAATCTTTTAATAAAAGTAAATCAATTCCTTCTTCGTCGTAAATCATACCTTTTGAATCACTACATGTAAGTGGTAATGCACCTAAATGATAAAGTTTTTCAATTGTATAAATAGCAACATTTCCAGAACCAGAAACTAAACATCTTTTCCCTTCTAAACTTTCACCACGAGCAGCTAACATATATTTAGCAAAATAAACACAACCATAACCTGTTGCTTCAGTTCTTGCTAATGAACCACCCCATTTTAGTGATTTACCAGTTAAAACACCTTCATATTTATTTGCAAGTTTTTTATACATACCAAACATATATCCGATTTCTCTACCACCTACACCAATGTCACCAGCTGGAACATCAGTATTTGCACCGATATGTCTAAATAATTCACTCATGAAAGCTTGGCAAAATCTCATAATTTCATTATCAGATCTTCCTTTTGGATTAAAATCACTTCCACCTTTTCCACCACCAATTTGAAGACCAGTAAGCGCATTTTTAAAAATTTGTTCAAATCCTAAAAACTTAATAACTCCAGCATTTACACTTGGATGAAATCTTAATCCACCTTTGTATGGACCTAAAGCCGAATTGAATTCAATTCTGAAACCTTTATTTACTTGAATTTCTCCATTATCATCAAGCCAATTTACTCTAAACATAATTTGTCTCTCTGGCTCAACGATTCTTTCAATAATTTTGTGTTTACTATATTTTGGATATTTATCTAGTAGTGGTTGTAAAGAATATAAAACTTCTTCTGCTGCTTGATAAAATTCTGTTTGTGCTGGACTTGTTCTTTTAAGATAGTCAAAAACTTCTTCTAAATATGCCATTCTTATTCCTTGATTCTAATATTGAATAAACATTTTATCAAAAATAGATTATATTTTATGCAATAATTATAAAAAATATTCACATATATAAAAAATATACCATTTTTAGGTTTTTGTTCCTTATAAAACTTACTAAAAAAAAGGAGTTTTATGTTCTTTCATTACCATCCTTATCAACCTTTTCTAAATAAAAATAGTAAGTTTTTAATTGTAGGAACTCTTCCTCCTCCTAGATTTTGCCAAAAAGAATTAAAATTAAAAGATGTAGATTTTTGTTATGGTTCAAAAGATAATCTACTTTGGCAAATAATTAAGAAAATTTTTAATTTAGATTTAATTTTTGAGAATTCATTAAAAGCAATAAATCAAAGAAAAGAATTTTTAATATCTAATCAAATTGGAATTTGTGATATTGTAGAAAGTTGCCAAAGAGTTAAACTTGATGCAAGTGATTCAAATATGCAGAATATTGTATTAAGAGATATTTTAAAATATTTAGAAAGTTATAAAAGCATCAAAACCTTAATTTTAACAGGTGGAAGTTCAAAAAATAGTCCTGAATATTTCTTAAAAAAGATTTTAAAACAAAACAATATAAAAATAGAATTAATCAATAATACTCTTCCAAAAACTCATCAATTTACTTTTGATAATAGAGTTTTTACAACTATTTCATTAACTTCACCATCAAATGCAGCAAATAAAAGTATAGGTGCAAATATAAATTATAAAAAAGAAAAAGAAAAAAACCCTAAATATACAACTTTTGATTTTAGAGTAAATCAGTATAAAAAAGTGTTTTTAGATTTTGAATAAAATTTTGAATAAAAAAGGAAAAACCTTTTTTATTCATTCATTGAGTTAAAGAAATCTTCGTTGTTTTTAGTTTTTTGCATTTTTGAATATAAGAATCTAAGTGCTTCAACTTCATCCATTTGTGAAATTGCATTTCTTAAAATCCATGTTTTTTGTAGAACATCAGGAGTAAGAAGTAATTCTTCTTTTCTAGTTCCAGATTTAGTAATATCAAGAGCTGGGTAAACTCTTTTATTTGCTGCATTTCTTGAAAGTACAACTTCACTATTTCCAGTACCTTTGAACTCTTCAAAAATAACTTCATCCATTTTTGAACCTGTTTCAATAAGTGCTGTTGAAATAATAGTTAAACTTCCACCCTCTTCAATATTTCTAGCAGCTCCAAAAAATCTTTTTGGTTTATGTAAAGCATTTGCATCAACTCCACCTGAAAGTACTTTTCCAGATGATGGTGTTACTGTATTATATGCTCGTGCTAATCTAGTAATAGAATCAAGTAAAATAACTACATCTTTTTTCATCTCTACAAGTCTTTTTGCTTTTTCAATAACGATTTCAGCTACTCGAACATGATTATGTGCAGGTAAATCAAAAGTAGAAGAGTAAACTTCACCTCTCACACTTCTTTGCATATCAGTAACTTCTTCAGGTCTTTCATCAATTAATAATACCATTAAAGTAACTTCAGGATGATTTCTGGAAATTGCATGAGCTAACTCTTTTAAAAGTTCTGTTTTACCAGTTTTTGGAGGTGCAACAATAAGTCCTCTTTGACCTTTTCCCATTGGAGCAAATAAGTCAAGCATTCTTCCTGTCATTCTTGTTGATTCATATTCAAAGTTAAATCTTTTTGTTGAGTAAAGGGGAGTTAAGTTGTCAAATAAAGGTCTGTTTTTTGATTCTTTTACGGGTAGATAATTTATTGCTTCAATTTTTAATAATGCGTTGTATTTTTCACTCTCTTTGTTAGGAGGTCGAACTTGCCCTGAGACAATATCTCCAGTTCTAAGCGCAAACTTTCTTATTTGTGTAGCACTTACATAAGAATCGTTAGAAGTATCAGAAAAATTTCCATCAATTGCTCTTAAAAATCCAAATCCACCCTCTTTTATTTCTAAAATTCCAGTAAATAAAATAAATCCACCCGCATCAATTTGTGATCTTAAAATTGTGAACATTAAATCTTGTCGTTTTAATTCTTGGGGATTTTCAACTTCAAGTTCATTTGCAATATTTATAAGTTCTTCTAAAGGAAATTCCCTTAATTGTTCAATCTTATAACCCTCAACAGGAATATGTGTTCTTGCTTTTTTCGAAGTCGTGGTTTTTGTTTTTGTTTCTTCTTTAGACTCTTCCATGAGTATTTCTTACCTTTGATTTTACATAAGTTTATGTAGTTTTGTAGTTTATTTGTAGTTTTTGTTAAAGTATTGGCATTATTGTAGTGTTTATTTGAAAAATTGTCAATAAAATGACTTTACATAAAAAAAGGTATCAAAAAAAATTTGATACCTTTTTTCTCATATAATATAGTTAAATATTATAATTTTCCCTCATTTTTAGCTAAATAATCAGCAACACCAGCAGTGTTAGCTTTCATACCTTCATCACCTTTTACCCAACCAGCTGGACAAACTTCTCCATGCTCATTTGTAAACAGCATTGTATCTACCATTCTTATCATCTCATCAATATTTCTTCCTAATGGCAAGTCATTAATTACTGCATGTCTTACTGTTCCATCTGCATCAATAAGAAAAGAACCTCTTAAAGCTACTGATTCACCAAACAATACATCATAATCTCTTGAAATTGATTTTGAAAGGTCAGCTACTAATGGAAATTTAACTCTTCCAATTCCACCATTTTCAACAGCTGTTTCTCTCCAAGCAAAGTGAGAAAATTGAGAATCTACTGAACAACCTATTACTGATACTCCTCTTGAAGTAAAATCTTCAATTCTTTTTGAGAATGCAATAATTTCTGATGGACAAACAAATGTAAAGTCTAATGGATAAAAGAATAATACTGCACCTTTTTCCCCAATGTTTTCATATAAGTTAAAATTCTCTACTATTTGACCATCTGCAAGTACAGCTTTTGCTGTAAAATCTGGAGCTTTTTTTGTTACTAACATATTTTATTTCCTTTTAATATTTATTGTTTTTATTGTGGAATTATATAACAATAATTTAAAAAAAAACTGTGATTTTACTTAAATTTATAAATTTATAAAAAATATTATCATTAGATAAAATTTATCTGATTAACTTTTGCTAATAAATGACTCTTCATTTATTACATAAAATCTCAATGAAAGATTTTAAAATGATAATCTAAATATTTTAAAGATAATTTTATATTTACTGTGATAGAGTTTTCTAAATTTTAATTAGGAGATATACTATGGCAGTAAAAATTACTGATATCTGTATTAGTTGCGATGCTTGTTTAGATGAGTGTCCAGTAGAAGCAATTGTTGATAATGATGAGAACCCAACTGGAGCAGATACATATTATGTATATTCAGATAAATGTGTTGAGTGTGTAGGTCATAATGATGCTCCTGCATGTGCTGATGCATGTCCAACTGAAGGTTGTATTGTATGGGATGAAGTAGGTTCAAGTGCTGTTGAAAGAGAAGACAGAGGAACTGTTGGTTCTCCTGTAGTTGAAGATTAATATTTACTATTAATTTATAGCAAAAAAGGCAAGTAGTTTTTCACTACTTGCCTTTTTTTTATTTTTTAGGTATAATCCGCGACTTAAAAAAAATCGAGGAATATAAATAATGGAACAAACATTATCAATCATTAAACCAGACGCTGTAGCAAAAAATGTAGTTGGAAAAATCTTAGACAGATTCGAAACAGCTGGATTAAGAATTGCTGCAACTAGAAAAATGCAATTAAGCCAAGCTGAAGCTGAAGCTTTTTATGCTGTACATGCTGCTAGACCTTTCTTTAAAGATTTAGTTGAATTCATGATCTCAGGACCAGTTGTTGTTACAGTTTTAGAAGGTGTTAACGCAATGGCTATAAACAGAGAATTAATGGGTGCAACTAATCCTAAAGAAGCTGCTGCTGGAACAATTAGAGCAGACTTTGCAGAATCAATTGATGCAAATGCAGTTCATGGTTCTGATTCATTAGAAAATGCAGCAAATGAAATCAATTTTTTCTTTGCTCAAAAAGAAATTTGTTAATTTATAGTTAATTAATACAATTTATAATGAAAATTGAATTTAGAAAAGTACCACAAGTTAGCAAAGAATTGGAAATTGTTCACAATTCAGTTAAAATTGAAGGTACTTTTTGTAAAATATCGCAATCATTAGTAAAAATTGACGCAGTATTACAAGGTAGTACTGACATTGATTGTTGTAGATGTGGAGAAACTGAAGAAATTGAAGTTGATGAAGAGCTTCATTTATTATTGAGTGATGGCATTTATAAAAATGATGAAAGTGAATATTTAGTAATAGAAGTTGAAGACAGTATAATTGATTTTGATGAAATAATTCAAAGTGAATTAAATAGTATCAAAAGTGACTATTACCTATGTGACAAATGTGCACAACTTGGTGATAATTTTGAAAAAGAATTTTAAGGAGAATTAAAATGGCAGTACCTAAGAGAAGAGTATCTCACACTAGAGCAGCAAAAAGAAGAACTCATTACAAAATAACATTAAAAAAACCTGTAAAAGATACAGATGGAACATGGAAAATGCCTCATATGGTTAATCCAACTACTGGTGAATACAAAAACTAATGCTGAAAATTGCAATAGATGCTATGGGTGGGGACTTCGGTCCTGAGCCTATAATTGAGGGCTTAGTTGCAGCACTAAAAAAAAACAACAACTTCTCTGCTATCGCGGTTGGTAAAAAAGACGAACTTTTACCTCTTATTCCACAAATTTTTTTATCAAGAATTGAAATATTAGATACAAATGATGTAATTAGTATGAGCGATTCTGCTACAGACGCACTAAAAAGAAAAGAATCAACAATTTATAAAGCTATTGAACTTGTTCGTGAAGGAAATGCTGATGCAGTAGTTTCAGCTGGACATTCAGGGGCTTCAATGTCACTTGCAACTCTTCGAATTGGAAGAATAAAAGGTGTAAATAGACCTGCAATTGCTACATTAATGCCTACAAGTGAAAATCAAAATACATTAGTATTAGATGTTGGGGCAAATGTTGATAGTGATGCGAAAAACTTATTTGAGTTTGCAGTAATGGGTCAAGTTTATGCTCAATATGTTCTTAGACTTGATGAACCAATTGTTGGATTATTAAGTAATGGTGAAGAAGATAGCAAAGGTAATGAAGTTACAAAAGAAGCTTATAAATTATTAGCAAAAATTCCTAATTTCGCTGGAAATGTTGAGGGTAGTGATATCTTCAAAGGAACAGTTGATGTTGTTGTTTGTGATGGTTTTGTTGGTAATATTTTGCTTAAAACAGCCGAAGGTGTTGCGGATACAATCGGAAAAATTATTAAGAAAAATTTAAAAAGATCATTAATTTCAATTGCTGGTGCAGTTCTTATGAGAAAAGTTTTTAAAAACTTAAAAGTAAGAGTTGATTATGCTGAATATGGAGGAGCTCCTTTATTAGGTGTTAAAGCTCCTGTTATTATTGCTCATGGAAAATCAAATCCAAAAGCAATACAAAATGCTATATTTCAAGCAATAAACGCAGCAAGTTCAAATTTAGATACTATAATTGAACAAAGATTAGCAAAATATAGTAATAATCAAGAAATTAATTAACACTATATTTAATTTAAGGATATGTAAATGACATATGCAGCTTTTAGATCTATTGGAGCGTATATTCCTTCAAAGATTATGACAAATGCAGATTTTGAAAAAATCATTGATACAAGTGATGAATGGATTACAAAAAGAACTGGTATTAAAGAAAGAAGAATTTCTGAAGAGAATGAAGCTTCATCTGATTTAGGTGCAAGAGCAGCACAAGTTGCAATTGATAGATCAGGAATTTCAAAAGAAGAGATTGATTTAATAATTTGTGCTACTGTAACACCTGATTATTTATGTATGCCTTCAACTGCTTGTTTAATATCATCAAAAGTTGGACTTCCAAATGTTATGGCATTTGATATTAGTGCAGCTTGTACAGGATTTGTATATGCTGTTTCAATTGCAAAAGCATTTATTGAATCAGGAATGAAAAAAAATGTACTAATTATTGGTGCAGAAACATATTCTTCTATTCTTGATTATACAGATAGAGGTACTTGTTTTATTTTTGGAGATGGTGCTGGAGCTGCTATTATTTCAGCTACAACAAATAAAGATGAAGCAATTATTGATGTAAATTGCTCAAGTGATGGTAATTATGAAGATTTAATTAAAACAGCTGGAGGAGGAAGTAAACATCCTTGCTCAAAAGAAGTTTTAGAAAATAAAATGGCATGTATAAAAATGAAAGGAAATGAAACTTTCAAACTTGCTGTTAAAACATTAACATCAGATGTTCAAGTAATGATGCAAAAACATAACCTTTCAAATGAGGATATAACTCACTTTATTCCTCATCAAGCAAACCTTAGAATCATAAAAGCAGTAGGTGAAGCTTTAGGATTTACAGAAGAGCAAACTGTTGTAACTGTTCATAAATACGGTAATACTTCAGCTGCTTCAATTCCTATGGCAATGAACGATGCTTTTGAAGAGGGTAAAATAAAAGCTGGAGATACTATACTTTTTGACGCCTTTGGTGGCGGATTAACTTGGGGTTCAGCTTTATTCCCTTTCTCACCAAAAAAATAATGAAAATATGGAATTTATTCCATATTTTTACTACACTTTTTTCTAACTACACTTTTCTCAACATATAAAATTTGTAACTAAAAGTATTACATACATAATCTATTTCCTTTTATCAATGACTTTAACTACTAAAGAGTTGATTTAATATATAATGTTTGTAATTATATATTTTTCTACAGGAGTTTTTTTGAAAAACAAATCTACGCTTTTATTTTTGATGTTGTCAATTTTGACTTTAATTTCATGTTTTATTACAAATAATATTACATTATGGATTGTTTCGATA
Source organism: Arcobacter caeni (assembly GCF_003063245.1). Taxonomy (GTDB): domain Bacteria; phylum Campylobacterota; class Campylobacteria; order Campylobacterales; family Arcobacteraceae; genus Aliarcobacter; species Aliarcobacter caeni. The sequence goes on from NZ_MUXE01000018.1 coordinate 22,982, forward strand.
ATAGTGATTATTGCATCAGCATTTTTACTATTTGAATTAAATAAAGAGTGTTCTAAATTAGAATTAGAACTTGAAGAAATTAAATATGAGTGTGAGAATAAGCAACATGGTACAAATCAAGATGATGAAATAAGAGATGAAATCATTGATGTTTTAGAAAAACTAAAAATTGGTTTTTTAGGTTATAGAATAGAAAAAACACCTACTAATTCAAAAGTTGCTGAAGTAGCAAAACTTATTAATGATAGTATGAATAAATTCAATCAAGATATTGATTATACTCTAGAAGTATTAACTGAATACGGAAATGCAAACTTTGCGTTTGAAGTAAAAACTAATAACCTTAGTGGTAAAACAGGTTCTTTGTTATTAGGTATTAGAGCATTGGGAAGTTCTGTTTCTGAATTTATTGCACTTATTAGTATAACTGCTAACTCTTTAAATGAAAGTGTTGATACATTAACAACTGCTTCAAATAATTTATCAGTAGCCTCAAATCAACAAGCTGCATCTTTAGAAGAAACAGCAGCAGCACTTGAAGAAATCACAAGTACAATCATTAACAACACAGAAAATACAAATAAAATGGCTATCTTTGCAAAAGAAGTTGATTCAGCATCAAATGAAGGTAGAAAATTAGCTGATAAAACAGCTTTATCAATGGAAGAAATAAATGTTCAAGTAAATGAAATAAATAATGCGATTAGTTTGATTGACCAAATTGCATTTCAAACAAACATCCTTTCACTAAATGCTGCAGTTGAAGCAGCAACAGCTGGAGAAGCTGGTCGTGGATTTGCTGTTGTTGCAGCAGAAGTAAGAAATTTGGCATCAAGAAGTGCAGATGTTGCAAAAGAAATTAAAAATCTTGTTATTAATGCAACATCAAAAGCAAATTATGGAAAAGAAATTGCTACACAAATGATTGAGGGTTATTCAAAATTAAATGAAAATATTCATAGTACTATTTCATTAATAAATAGTATTACGGATGCTAGTAAAGAACAACAAGCAGGAATTGAACAAATAAATAATGCTGTTACTGAACTTGACCAAGCTACACAACAAAATGCGTTAGCAGCATCAAATATCAATAGTATGTCAAAAGAGATTCAATCACTTTCTTATAAACTCTTAGAGACAGCAAATCATGCAAAATTTGATCATAAAGCATTAGAACAAGTTTGTGATATGGATTTAACAATGCATTTAAATAGATTAAAATTAGATCATGTTAATTTTAAAAATAAAAACTGTGTTAAATTAGGAACAAAAACTATTTGGACAGTAGCAAAAGAAACAGAGTGTAATTTAGGTAAATGGATTTTAGAATCTGAACAAAATCAAAAAGAGTATACAAAAACACAAAATTGGGAACATCTAAAAAAAGTACACTTACAAGTACATAAAGGTATGCAAGATATCATTATTGAAAATGCAAACGGTTCAAATAATGAATCTTTAGGAAAACAAGCCCATGAACTTGATGAGGCAATATCAGATGTATTCTGGACTATTCAACAAGTAAAAAGAGATAACTGCAAATAAAAAGGCAAAAGGATAGAAAGTATTAATACTTTCTATTCTTATACAAATCTATGTATAAAGCTGGCTCAATCAAATTTTTTATTATTTGGATTATTTTTAAAAATATTAAATGAATTCTTCTTTAAATCACTATTAAATTTTTCTACTGTTGCAACTGAATTTATATACAAAATTGATTCATCAATAATTATTTGAAAAATAGCATAAAGTGGTATTTTTACGACACTTCCAAAATTTTCATTTCCAAAACCTGCTTCAAAACTAATATAATTATTATCAATCTGTACAGTTGAGTAAGTATAATTACTTAAAACAAATAAAGAAAATTTATTCATTTGATCTTTTATAACTTTTGGTAATTCAGGAGTAAAACTAATAGGTAAAATATTAGCAGTGATTGAAAATTCTTCTTTTTTTTCTAATAAAAAAAGTATATTCTCTTTTATTTGTTTTTCAACTAAACTTTTATACTCATTATTTTCTATAATATCTTTAATCATAATTAATACCTATTTCAAAAATTTAATGTTATTATAGCTCATGAAACAACTTATTTTCCTTATTTTTCTTATCAATTATTCTCTTGCTTATGAATTTAAATTAAACCAAAAAGATATTAAATATATTAATAATTCAGATAAAAAATCTTTTATTGAAAACCGATTAGACAAATATAAGAATTTAAAAATACAAGTAAAAGATTATGAACTTATTAAAAAATTATCTCATATAAACTCTTTTGTAAATAAAATACTTCCAGCTTATGATATATCGACCCAAGCTTCACTTGATTATTGGGCTACACCAAAAGAGTTTTTACTTCAAGGACATGGAGATTGCGAAGATTATGTAATCACCAAATATTTTACACTTTTAGAAGTTGGTATTCCAAAAGAAAAGTTATATTTTGCTGTTGTAGATATAAAAGGGCAAAAAGATTCACACATGATTTTATTATATTTAGAAAATAAAGAATCAACTCCCTTAGTTTTAGATAATCTTAGCTCTGTTGTTATTCCACTTACAAAAAGAATGAAATTAATTCCAAAATTTGCTTTTAATGAAATTGATTCTTATAAATTTACAAATGAAAGATTCACACAAAAAGTAAATATAAACTGGGGAAAAGAAAATAAATGGGAAAAATTATTGAATAGAGTTTACAATCTAAATGAGTAATTTTCTTTAATATCAAATCCAATCATTGCATTCATTAAAGCAATTTTAGAAGCTTTTTTCAACATTTCAATACTTATATCTTTTTCTATTAAAAATTTCTCTTCTAAAAGTCTGGCTTTTGTGGTTCCATTTAATAAACAGTTTTTTGAAGTTATCCAAGTATTTTCGTAAAATATCGCAATATTAGCAATGCTTGTATCTGTTACAATACCATTTTTTATAATAATAATTTCATCACAATCATTTCTTTGCATGAATAAATTATCCAGATTTTCTCTATCTAAATACTTTTTTGAGTATGAAATCTCATCCTCAAATATTAGTTTGAAAGAGTTGATTTCTCTTTTTTTGTAAGGAAAATATTCTACATTTATGATTTCATAATCATTATAAATAACTTTACATCGAAGTAATTCTTCACTTAAAGCATAAATATATTCTTGTAAGTTTATATTTAAACCTATTGTATTTACGACTCTTTTATTATGATATTCTAAATTAAAAATCTCATAATCTTCACATTTTATTGTCTCAAAATAAATATTTTCTTTCATTAATAAAACCTTTTAAAACGGTAAATATATTTTATCAAGTAACTCTTGATATTCTAATTCTACATTTGAATCACAAGTAATTCCACCACCACTTTTATAAAATAACTCAGCATTTTTATCTTTTTCTATAAATCTAATCATCACAGATGAATCTAAATTAACTCCATCAAAAACTCCAAAAATTCCCGTATAAAAACCTCTATCATACTCTTCAACTTTATTTAAAATCTCAATTGTTTTCTTTTTTGGTGTTCCTGTAATTGAACCAGCAGGAAGAAGAGAAGTTAAAATATCACCAATATTTTCATGCCAATTATTTTGTAGATTTGCAGATATTTTTGAGCTAACTTGAAAAAGCTTTTTATTCCCTGCATTTATCTTTTCCACATATCTGAACTTTTCAACTCTAACTTTTGAACCAACGATTCCTAAGTCATTTCTTAATAAATCAACTACCATTGTGTGTTCTGCCATTTCTTTTATATCGCCTAAAATTCTAGCTTGTGCATTTACAATTGAAGCATCAATAGTTCCTTTCATTGGATATGTAAAAATTTTATTCTTTTTAATTTCTACAAATCGTTCTGGGGAAAAACATACAAAATCTTCATCTTGATTTTGAAATCTTAATTTAAATTTTACTTGTGTATTTTCATAAATATCATCTAAAGAAATTAGTGTTTTTATTTTAGTTTTTGCTGTTAGATTTAAAAGATAGCTATTTCCTTCTTTTATTTCATCTTGTAAAGTATCAAATTTCTTTTTATATTCTTCAAAAGAAAGAGGAAATTTTTCTAATTTATTTTTTTGAACAGTTTTTATTTTTTGATGTTCTTTAAAATTTAATTCAAATTTAATTGTTGAAGGAAGATTTGAAAGTTTTTGGATATAAAATTTACTTAAATCATAAGATAAAACAAATAAAAATGGCTCTTTTGAAGAGCCAAATTTATTTAATTTTTCTTTTATTAACTCTTTACTCAAATTTTATTTAGAATTAATTTTTTTAAAATAGCAGCTCTTATTGCAACACCGTTTGTAACTTGTGTTAATACTTTTGTTCTTGGGTCTTTTAACATTTCATCACTTATATCAATATTTCTATTTACAGGACCTGGATGTAAAAGAATAATATCTCTGTCTCCTACTAACTCATTTGTAATACAATAATCTTTTGCATATTCATTTAAAGATTCAAAATAAGTTAAATTATGTCTTTCAAGTTGACTTCGTAAACTCATGATAATATCAAGTTCATCAATTATTTCTCTAATATTATTGTATTGTTTAAAATCATCACTTTCATATTTAAAACAATCAGGTGCAACAAGATTTACTTCAATTCCAAATCTTGGAAGTAATCTTCTGTTTGAACCAGCAACTCTTGAATTTCTTACATCTCCAACAATTGCTATTTTTTTACCCTCAGTTTCACCATTATAATGTTCAGAAATAGTAAATAAATCAAGTAATGCTTGAGTTGGATGAGAATGTCTGCCATCCCCTGCATTTATAATTGGACATCCAACAAAACCTTTTAGACTTTCAGGTAAACCACATTCACTATGTCTTACAACAATAGCATCAGGTTTCATTGCATTTATATTTGCAACAGTATCGTATATTGTTTCACCTTTTGAAGCTGATGATGTTCCAACATCAAGTGATACAACCTCAGCACCCAATCTTTTAGCTGCAATTTCAAAAGAACTTCTTGTTCTTGTAGAGTTTTCAAAAAACAATGTAACAATTATTTTACCTTTTAAAATCTCATTTGGTTTAGATTTTAAAAATTCTCTTGCATCTGCAAAGATGTCTAATATTTCTTCTTTTGAAAAATCAGAAGTTCTAATCAAGTGCTGCATTTTTTTCCTTTTATTTTAGTTTGGATTTTAGCAAAAAGCTGTTTAAAAAATAAAACTTTTTATATTTATAAACTATTTTAGATATAATTTTCACTTAAAATTACATCTAAATTTTTTTAGGAAAATAAATAAATGAATGAACAATTAGAACAGTTAGATAAAGAGTATGTACTTCATACTTATGCAAGAAATTATGTAAATTTCAAAAAAGGTATAAATGCTACACTTTTTGATGATAACGATAAAGATTATATAGATTTCACATCTGGAATCGCCGTTTGTAGTGTTGGACATGGAAATAAAAGAGTTGCAGATAAAATCTATGAACAAATCTTAAATATCACACATATTTCAAATTTATATGCTATTGAACCTCAAGCAAAATTAGCAAAAAAATTAAAAGAATTAAGTGGTTATGACATTAGAACATTTTTCTCAAATAGTGGTGCTGAAGCAAATGAATGTGCTATTAAGATTGCTAGAAAATATGGGGAAACAAATTTTGAAAAGAAAAGATATAAAGTGATAACTCTAACTCACTCTTTTCATGGCAGAACAATAACAACGGTAAAAGCAACGGGTCAAAGCTCAATGCATACACCAAATTTTGCTCCATATCCTGAGGGGTTTTCATACTATAACTATATAAATGATATTTATAATGCTATTGATGATGAAACAGCTGCTGTTATGATTGAACTTGTTCAAGGAGAAGGTGGTGTTCAGCCATTTGATAAAAAAGAAATTCAAGAATTAGCAAAATTTTTAAAAGAAAATAAGATTTTATTAATAATTGATGAAGTTCAAACAGGTGTTTATAGAACGGGTGAATTTTTAGCATCAAATCTTTATGAAATCCAACCAGATATTGTAACTCTTGCAAAAGGTTTAGGTGGTGGAGTTCCAATAGGTGCTATTATGACTACACACAAAGATATTTTTAATCCAGGTGATCATGGTTCTACTTTTGGTGGAAATTATTTAGTAACAACTGCTGCATTAGAAGTTTTAGATATTTTAGAAGAACTAAAAGATAGTGGAGCTTTAGATGAAACTATTATTTATTTTAATAAAAAGTTAAATGAAATTTATGAAAACAATAAAGAATTATTCACAAATAATGTAGGTCTTGGACTGATGCGTGGACTAAGAGTTAAAGATGCTGATACTTTAGCGCTAATAATTAAAACTGCTTTTGAAGAAGGTCTTTTAGTTTTAAAAGCAGGGAAAAATACTTTAAGATTACTTCCAGCACTTAGTATTTCAAAAAATGAAATGGATGAAGGTTTTAAAAGATTAGAAAGTGCATTAAATAAAATTAAAAATAGTTAAACTACATTTTTGTAGTTTAACCTCATCAAATCTAAATACCTTATTTCTGGAATACAAATGATAAAAACTACGAAGAAGAAAAATCTTGGAAAAATACTTTCAAATCATTTTGTGAAGTTTTCCTTAATTCCGATTCTTGTAGTTGAAGTTGCCTTAATTATTTTATATTTTTCTATAAATTCATATATGTCATCAAAAAATATTACTCTTTTATTAAAAGAAGCGCAATCTCATACTCAAGCTATTCTTGAAAATGAAGCCACAATCATAAGTGACAAATTAGCAGAAATTTCAAGAATGGCTTTAATTTTACAATCTATTCATCATCATATTGTTGAAAATCCTAAACAATTTGGGCTTCCAAATGGTGAACCAAAATTTGATGTAGCAAAAAATGGATCATTTTATAAAACAAATCAGATTGGTTCTAGTGTTTACTATTCATCCTCTACAAAAATTACTGAAATTGAAAAACAAAAAGCAATTTATACAGAAGCTATGGATATATCATTAAAAGGTATTGTAGATGTAAATCCAAACATAAATGCTGCATATTTTAATAGCTGGGACAATATGAATAGGCTTTATCCTTTTATTGATAAAGTTTATGAGCAATACGGTTCTAGTATTAAAATGCAAGATTATAACTTCTATTATTTAGCTGATTTAGAACATAATCCAGAAAAAAAACCTGCTTGGACAAGTGCTTATTTAGATCCTGCTGGAAATGGTTGGATGGTATCTTGTGTTGTTCCTATTTATAATAAAGATTTTTTAGAGGGAGTTACGGGACTTGATATAACAATAGATAGTTTTATAAAAAATATTTTAGCTAGAAAATTACCCTATGATGCAAACTTATTTATGATTGATAAAGATGGAATGATTATAGCAATGCCTGAAAAGATTGAGTCTTTACTTGGTTTAAAAGAGTTAAAAGAACATCTTTATACAGATTCAATTTTAAAAACAATATCAAAACCTGAAGAGTTTAATATTCTCACAAATAAAAGCCCTTTTGCTTCTCATTTTAGAGATTTGATTAATAATGAAACTTTAGTGGCAACATTAAAAATACAAGACAAAGAGTATTTAACTATACAACAAGATATAGATGAAACGCATTGGAAATTAATGATTTTGATTGATAAAAATAATATATTTGCATCTATTGAATCTTTAAAAAAATTGTCAAATATAATTGGTTATCTAGCTATTGTTTTTCTACTTCTTTTTTATATTGCTTTTTTTTATTTTTTACTAAAAAAAATAAATATTTTCTCTGATTCTATTACAAAACCAATTATTGATTTATCAAACCAAACTTCACAAATATCAGAAGAAAATAAAAAGGTAGAAATATTAAATACAAATATTTCTGAAATTCATCAGCTAAGTTTAAACTTTGTTACAATGATTAATGTATTAAAGAAAAAAACAAAAAAGTTATACGATGCTAAGATTTTTGCAGAAGAAGCCAATAAATCCAAAGATGATTTTCTTGCAAACATGAGTCATGAATTAAAAACTCCACTTAATTCTATCAATATAATTAGTGATGTAATGATAAAAAATAAATCAGGAAACCTTGATGAAAAACAAATCAAAAATCTTGAAATAGTTCATAAATGTGGGAAAGATTTATTATGTTTAATAAATGATGTTCTTGATTTATCAAAACTTGATGCAAAACAAAATATTATTCATAACTCTAAAATCCAACTAAAATATTTTATGAATTCTATTTATGAAATGTTTTATGCCCAAACAAAAGCAAAAAATCTCGAATTGATTTTTGAAATAGATGAAGATTTAGATTATATTTATAGTGATCAAGCCAAAATAAACCAAATAATTAAAAACCTTTTAAGTAATGCTTTAAAATTCACTTCAAAAGGTAAAATATATTTTTTAATCACAAATGAAAAAGATAATATAAAAATCACAATTAAAGATGAAGGAATAGGAATTCCACAAGATAAAGTAGAATATATTTTTGATAGATTTAAACAAGTTGATGGAAGTACAACTAGAAAATATGGAGGAACAGGACTTGGTCTTACAATTTGTAAAGAACTCGTATCTTTATTAAATGGAGAAATAAATGTTTCTAGTACACTAGATATTGGTTCAACATTTGAAGTACTTATTCCTAAAAATATATATTTATCTACAAAAATAAAGAAAGAAAATCTTCAAGAAGAATTTGAAGAAAACAATAAAGAAATTACAGAAATTGACGAAAATATTGAGTTTAATATTCCAATCGAAAAAATAGAAAAAGAATCTATTTATATTTTAAATAATGACCCAATATCATTTTTTTATCTAATAATTGAATTAAACAAAAAATATCAAGTAATCCAACTATCAAAAGTTGAACAACTACTTTTAGTTGAAAAAGAAACTAAAAATCCAAAAATTATTATTGATATATCAAAATTAAAAAATGAAGATAAACAAGAGGTAGAAAAGTTATCGACAAATAATCTTATTCTTTTTTATGAAGATTATATTAATGAAAGTTTAGAAAAAAAGGCTTCAAAAGTTTATCAAAAACCTTTGAGCCATGATATTTTGTTTAGTTTATAATAAGGTCTTTTATTGAAAAAATTAATTCCAAAATCATCAACAATTCTATTTTTTATTATTTTTTTATTTTTATTACTTAATTTTATAAGCTATAAATTGTTATTAAAAAACTTATATGATAACCATACAAAAAATCAAGAAATTACTTTTTATAAAATTCAAAAAGAGACTAATATTCTATTAACTAAAGTTTTATACAAATATTCTAATCAAAAAGAAGTTTTACTTAGAAAACATAAAGAAGTATTAGACTACTTGGGGAAAAATTCTTATAATGATTCTCTTGATGAAATAAGCAAAATAATAAATAAAGATGAAAAAAACAACTCTTTTAATATCTACATTACAGATGAAAACTTAGTTATTAAAAATACTACCTATAAACCAGATATTAATTTTGATTTATCTTTTGCAAAAGATTTATTTGAACAACATAAAAAAGCTAATATTATAGGAATTTCTCCACCTGTATTTGAAATGTATTCACTTAAATTCTTTAGTTATACAGACTCTTTTTTAGCGAAAACTGATAAAAGAATTTTACAAGTTAGTTACACTTATAATGAGTTGGAAGAGGATTTAAAAAAACTTCAAGATTTACTAAACTCAAATCAAGATATTAAAAGTTCAAATGCTTATGTTGTTTTTAATGATGGTTATGTTGGCGATTTTATTTTTAAATCTTTAAAATCTTATAAACCAACTTTAGATGATATAACTGCACGAATAAATAAAGGAAAAGAATTATCTTCTAATATAAATGAAGATGAATATATTACGAACTATTTTAAAAAAGATAATATTGAATATAAAGTATCTTATTTAGCAGAAAAAAGTCCTATTTTTGATGAAGCAAAAGTTATTTTCAGTATAGTTTTTGATGAAGATGAATTCAATAATAATATTTTTAAATTAAATTTAGCAATATTATTAATCAGTGTTATTGGAATAATTACAATATTTATCATCTACAAAGTTCGATATGAAGAGAATCTTTTAAAATATAAAGATAAATTTATCGAACATTCTGTTCATGAAATTAAAACTCCTTTATCAATTATAAATCTAAATGTTCAACTTAGAAATAAAACTTCAGGTGAAGATAAATACTCAAAAAAAATAGAAGGGGCTTTAAAAACACTTGAAAATTCCTATGAAGATATGACATTTCTTCATACCAAAAATAAAATCGATTATGTTATTGAAAATTTAAATTTAGAAGATATTTTAAAAAATAGAATAAAATATTTTAATGTAATTGCAACAACTCAAAATAGACAATTAGAATTGATTATAAATAAGAATATTTTTTTTAATATTAGTAAAATAGAATTACACAGATTAATAGACAATAATTTATCAAATGCAATAAAATATAGTAAAGTTGGAAGTAATATAAAAATTGTTTTATCAAATAATATTTTAGAATTTCACTCTTTTGGAAATCCAATAAGAAATACAAAAAACATCTTTAAAAGATATGTAAGAGAGAATGAAAATGCTAGAGGTCATGGATTAGGACTTGCGATTATAAAAGATATTTGTAAAAAATATAAAATAAAAATCGATGTTAAATATGAAAATAATCAAAATATTTTTTCATATATTTTTATTTGCCACACCAATGACACAAAATAATTTTAAAATATAATTATGAAAATATTTTTACTTGAAGATGATTATAGTTTAAATGAAACTATAAAAGAGATGATGGAGATAAATCATCATGAGGTTATCAGTTTTTATGATGGAGAAGTTGCTTATACAAATATTTTTGATAACTATGATTTATATATATTGGATATAAATACTCCCTCATTAAGTGGTTTAGAGATTTTAAAATCTATAAAAGTTTTGAATACTAAAACAAAAGTGATTATGATTAGTGCAAATATAAATATAGAAACAATCAAAGAAGCCTATATTTTAGGATGTGATGATTATTTGAAAAAACCTTTTGATGTGGAAGAGTTGATTTTAAAAATAGAAAAATTTGATAAAAAAGATAATAATATTTTTTTAAATAGAAATATTTATTTTAATTCCATTACAAATGAACTTTATATAGATTCCCAAAAAGTGGAATTAACAAAAAGTGAAAAAAATCTTTTAATTTTATTATTACAAAATAGAAGCAAGACTATTTCTTATGAAAATATCGAAAATTATGTTTATAAAGGAGAAGCTAAATCTTCAGATGCTATACGAAGTTTATTAAAAAGATTAAGAAAAAAACTACCTAAAGATTTAATTTTAAATAGTTTAGATGAGGGTTATTATATAAAATAATAAATTCTCACTTTATGACACATCATTGACTGGAGAGGTAACTAAAAAACATACCCTTTTTTGCTAATCCCTAAGCCACCATTTCAGATTGTAACACTTTTTCTTTTTCTTGTTTTTCTTCAAATTTAACAGGTGATAAATTTCCTAAATAACTATGACTTCTAACTCTATTATAATAAAAT
>NZ_MUXE01000019.1 GCF_003063245.1 Arcobacter caeni
ACGGGAATTATAATAGGTTTCCTTCCCTTTGTCAATAGCTTTTGGCTTAAATTTGGCTTAAATTTTTGGATTTGTCTCCTGTTTGTCTTTCTATGGGGTTTTGAGTTTGCTTTTGAGATTTATTTGATAATCTTTTTCTTCTATATTAATCTTCTATTTACTTTTTTAATATAAAATTTCGGTTATATCGTTATCTATAATCAATATATGCTATTATATAGAATTACGAAATTAAAATTATAAAGGAAAAGTATATGTACAATAGAGATTACTTATCAAATCAATCTTCTCAATATACACAAGAATCATCACAAGTTCAGTTAATGAGCTTTCTAAAAGCTACTTATCAATTATTTGCTGGTTCTTTATTAGCTTCAACTGCTGGTGCTTATATTGGATTAGGAATCGTTTCAATATTGATGGGACCAATGAAATGGGTTTTATTTGGAGTAGAGCTTGCATTAATTTTCTTTGTTATTCCAAGAACTAAACACATGCCAGGTGTTAATTTAGCTGTTTTATTTGTATTTACATTTATTACAGGCTTAACAATCGCTCCATTATTAACTTCAATTTTTGCAATGCCAGGTGGTGCTTCAATTGTTGGTCAAGCATTTTTAATGACATCCGTTGCATTTGGTGGAATTTCAATGTTTGCAATGACAACAAAAAGAGATTTCTCTGTTATGGGTAAATTTTTATTTATTGCTTTAATTATTATGATTGTTGCTGGTATTTCAAATATCTTTATTCAATCTTCAATGATGCAATTAGTGATTGCAAGTGTTGGTGCTTTATTATTTTCTGCTTTCATATTATATGACACACAAAATATTATCAAAGGGAATTATGATTCACCAATCGAAGCTGCATTATCTTTATATTTAGATTTCTTTAATTTGTTTATATCTTTATTACAAATTTTAGGAATTATGAATAGTGATGACAAATAATAAAACTAACTCTTAATTGAGTTAGTTTTAAACTATTTATGAAAAAAGAAAACTACCTAAGACTTATTGATGCAAATCTAAATAGATTACGCGAGGGAATCCGTGTTGTTGAAGATATTTTTAGATATGTATACAATGATAAACAAACGGCATTAAAGTTAAAAGAGCTAAGGCATCTATCAAGACTTACTAATTATATAGAATTACTTGAAACAAGAGATGTTAAAAATGATGTACTAAGAAGCTCTATTAAAAGTGAACAAAATAGAACTGATTTAAACTCTATATTAATTGCAAATTTTAAAAGAGCTCAAGAGAGTTCAAGAGTTCTAGAAGAATTTTGTAAACTTATATCTATAGAAGATAGTGAAAACTTTAAATATATTAGATATGAACTTTATAATTTAGAAATGGTTTTGATAAAAATAACTTCAAATTCTAAATAATTTAGATTATATTCTTTATATAGTTTTTTTGCATTTTTAAAATTTAAAGCTTCATTTGCTCCACTTACACCTGATTTCTTAATATAATCAAACAAGTCTTTTTTATTATCGAATTCTAATTTATACATAATTGTTTCAAATTCACATTTAAAATATTTTGAAAATGCTTCTTTTATTGAATTCTCATCTAAAATTGGAGATTTTGTGTTTGTAATTTCTTGTATAGTTTTAAAAGTATTTGATGTAAATAAAACTGCATTTATCTCTTTTGTAATATATGAAAGATGTTTTATGATTTTTGACAAATCTTTTGACCATTGTAATGCAGATGATGACAAAACAATGTCATAGCTATCATCTTTTATTTCATCTAAAAATTCTTTCGAATCAAAATCAAAACATTTAACTTCAATATTTTTATCCTTAGGATGTAACTCACACATTGATGCTGAAAAATCTATTGCTTTATAAAAATCTATTTCCCAAGAGAAATGATTATAAACCTGTCCTGAGCCACAACCTAACTCTAAAACTCTTTTTGGTTGGACTTTCAATTCACGAACCAGAGATTTAGCAACAATTTGTTGAATAATATTGTGATTTTTATACTCTTTTGCGTATTTTGAAAATTGATTCTTAACTGACAAATTTACTCTTTATAAAATTTCTTTGGAAGTGCTTTAATATCCATTTTAACTTATTTTTAATAAGTTTTAGATAAAATAACTACCATTTTTAAAAAAGGAAATAGATAATGACATCTACACTTTTAATCGTTCAGTTTGTGTTAGCCATATTATTAACAATAATCGTTTTACTTCAAAAAAGTTCAAGCATGGGTCTTGGAGCTTATAGTGGAAGTAATGACTCATTATTTGGAGCAAAAGGTCCTGCAAACTTCTTAACAAAAGCAACTATGGCCTTAGGTTTAGTTTTTGTTATAAATACTGTTGCTTTAGGTTATTTATATAATCAACAAAGAAATAAAAGTGCTGTTGATTCAATAAAAACAGACTCTTTAATTCCAGCAATTCCTGTTACACAAACACAATCACAATCACAAGCACCAGCAGCTCCTACGGCAGCTCCTGTTTCGTCAACACCTGAAAGTAAATAAGACTAAATAGAAGTAAAATATATTTTACTTCTATTTATTTTGTTTTGTTTATCAAAATTAAATAAAAATTACTAATCATAATAAAGGAGAATGAATGTTAGAAGAAATATATGCTCAAACAAAAGAACATATGGAAAAGTCTATTGACTCATTAAGAAAAGATTACAAATCTTTAAGAACTGGAAAAGTAAATCCTAATATCTTAGATGGTATTAAAATTGATTATTATGGAACACCGACTGATTTAAGTCAAGTTGGTTCTGTTTTATCTCCAGATGCTACAACTATTGTTATTAATCCATGGGAAAAAAATCTTTTGGGTGTTATAGATAAAGCTTTACAAGCCGCAAATATTGGTGTTAATCCAAATAATGATGGTGTTGTAATCAAACTGTTTTTCCCTCCAATGACTACTGACCAAAGAGAAAATACTGTTAAACAAGCAAAAGTTATGACTGATAATGCAAAAGTTGCAATTAGAAATATTAGACAAAATGCGAATACAAAAGCAAAGAATCTTCTAAAAGATAAATTAATCACTGAAGATGAAAATAAAAAAGCTCAAGATGAAATCCAAAAGATAACTGATTCTTATGTTGTTAAAGCTGATGAGACTTTAAAAGCAAAAGAAAAAGAAATAAGAACGATTTAATTATGAATGTAGCTCAAATATACAAAGATGCACAAGCATTATTAGAAGGTCATTTTAAATTAAGTAGTGGAAATCATTCACAATTTTATTTACAATCTGCAAAGGTTTTAGAAGACCCAAAAACTGCAAAAATTTTAGCAGAAGCACTTGCTGTTCAGATTAAAAAATCTGGAATAAAAGTAGATGCTGTTTGTTCACCTGCACTTGGTGGATTAATTGCTGGATTTGCACTTGCAACTGCTTTGGATGTAAGATTTATTTTTGCAGAAAGAGCTGAGGGTGAAATGGTTATCAGAAGAGGTTTTGAAGTTAAAGCTGGCGAAAATTATATTATCTGTGAAGATATAATTACAACTGGTGGAAGCGCTTTAGAAGCTGCAAAACAAGTTGAAAATTCTGGTGGGAATATTGTAGCTTATGCCGCACTTGCGAACAGAGGATTTTGTTCTAGAGTTGGAAGTACAATAGAACCTAAGGATAGCTGTAAATTACCACTTGATAAACCACTTTTTGCACTTGAAGATTTTGCATTTGAAATGTATGCTCCTGATAATTGCCCTATGTGTAAAGAAGGTTCTATTGCCTATAAACCAGGTAGTAGAGGAAACTAATGGCAAAATGGAGAGATGTAAAACAAAATAGAGTTTTAGAAGAAAAATCGAACTCTAAAATAAAATCACCTAAAAGTGATGTGGCATCTCTTCCATCAAGACTTAAAGCTTTTTTATTAGATACTTTTTTAATCACTACTCCTATACTTTATATAGTTATATATCTAATTATGGGTAGTGGTGAAGAATTTTCTCAAAATAGAACAATGGGTTGGGGAATTATATTTTTTGTTCATTCAATTTTAATCTTAATTTTTTGGTTAAAAAATGGTCAAACTCCAGGGCTTAAAGCTTATGATATAAAACTTGTTGATAACTTAACAAAACAAAGAGTTTCTGTTATTCAAGTTCTTGTTAGATACATTACAACTTTAGTTGCAGTTGTATCAATCTTTTTACTTTTTACTCCTTTTTTTAATAAAGATAAAAAAACTTTTCAGGATATTCTTTCAAATACTATTATTATCAACGATAAATAATGTTATTCTTTAACTTATCGGCATTTTATTTTTTTTATTTTGCAGCAGTTGGAGTTTATGTAATATTTTTACCAAAAGTACTTCGGGATATTGGATATAGTACTTTTGATATTGGTATTGTTTTAGCACTTGCACCTTTGATGAGATTTTTAACTCCTTTTCTGTTTTTAAAACATATTAAATTAAACCAAAAAATGTTCAAAACTGCTCTTTATTTATCTGTTATTTCATCTGCATCTTTTTATTTGACAATTGAAAACTTTTATTTATTTATGATTAATAATGCTCTTTTAGGAGTTTGTTTATCTTTGATTTTGCCATATTTAGAAGTTACAGCTATTTCAACTCTTGGAAAAGAAAAGTATGGAAAATCAAGACTTTTTGGTTCTATTGGTTTTATGATAATTTCTTTAGTTTTAGCAAAATTTCTAACTCAACCTTATATTGCAATTCATTATTATTTAATTTTAAATATTTTGACTGTGATTTTTGCTATTTCTTTACTGAAATATGATGTTGAACATAAAATGAAGCAAAGTAGTGAACCTTTCTCATTTCTAAAATATTGGTCTTTTTGGATGAGTCTATTTTTTATGCAAATAAGTTTTGGTGCTTTTTACAACTTTTTTACAATATACGAAACACAACACGGGATGAGTCTTGAAATGACTTCATATCTTTGGTCTTTTGGAGTTATTTGTGAAATTTTGATGTTATATTTCCAAGCTCCACTTTTAAAAAATAATCTACTAACAATCATAAAATTCTGTGTTACAATTACGACTTTAAGATGGATATTATTATATTTATATCCTGATTCATTGGGTGTGACATTTTTCACTCAATCAATTCATGCTTTCTCATTTGGACTTTATCATAGTTCTGTAATTATTTATTTATATAGTTTATATGAAAATAAAAAGTTAGCTCAACAGTTTATGTATGGAGTGGCTTATGGTCTTGGTGGATTTGTAGGAGCTATTGTTACTGGTGCTGTTTATGGAGAGTTTTTATTTATTTTTAGTGCTTTATTTTCACTATTATCTTTAATCTCTCTTTACTTTATAAAAAATAAAAAACTAATTTAATAAAAGAGAGAACATGAGAATTATATTCTTAATTATATTTTTAATATCAACTTCATTTGCATTAAGCATTGATAAAAGTTGGTACGATAGTACAAAAGAAGGTTTAGAAAAAGTTTATTCTGATCAAACAAAAAAAATCACTTCTATTAAAAATTCTTTATCTCCTGAAGATAAAGAACAAGTTGAATATCAGCTTTTGTTACTAAAAAAACTTCAATCAATAATAAAAGAAGAAAATACTTTTGTTTTTCAAAATATTGAAGATATAAGTTCAGCAGAAACATATATTGAACAAGTAAAAGAGTATATAAAAAGTGTTGACAGTTTTAATTCAGTAAAAAATGAATTCAATGACAACAATAATAAAATGAATCTTTTAGAAGAACAAATAGAAAAGCTGTCTAATAAAGAAGAAATTATTGCAATTAATTCGCAGTTATTATACTCATACTATAAACTAAGAAATATCCAAAATAAATCCACTCTTGATGAGTATACAAAATATCTTACAAATTTTAAAAAGATCTTACTAAATAGTTTGGAAAATGTTGAACCTAATGTCAATACAAATCTAAAAGCTAGACTTGATAAATCTTTTGATAGTTTTAATGACTTAATAAAAGATGAGAAAAGATTATCCCTTTCTTATGATAAAGCAAAAATAACTGAGAATGATGGAAAAATTAAAGTACTTGATTTACAGATTGAACAATTAAAGGTTGATAAATCAAAGTTAATAAATCAAATTGTTTACTTAAAAATTGAAGAATTATTACCCTTATTAAAAGAGAAAAAATCTACTTATTTTAACTTATATAATGAATTACAAATATTTATAGGAAACAATCAAGCAAATTATGAATCATTAACTGAACTTTTTAAATATTTATCAAGAGAAAGATTAGGCGTTACAAAAACTACTTTTGCAGATACAAAACAAAGTTTTATTGATATTATAAAATTTGGTTGGACTGAAATAAATAATCCTATTATTCCAATTGGTGATGGAATATCTATTTTAGCTATTACAAAATTCTTTTTAATCTTTATTTTTGGTTTTTCGGTTGCAACTTTTTATAAAAAACGAATTACAAATGCAAGAACACATTATCTAAGAAGTACTTCAATTGCCACAAGAACGATGTTAGCAAATCTTGGATATTACTTTTTAGTTGCAATGACTTTTGTATTTGGTTTAAAATCCGTTGGAATTGACTTATCTTCTCTTACAATTTTAGTTGGGGCTTTATCAGTTGGTATCGGGTTTGGTTTACAAAATATTGTATCAAATTTCATTTCAGGAATAATTCTAATTTTTGAAAAATCTATTCAAGTTGGAAATATTATAGAAATTGGATCAGGTTTAAGAGGAAAAGTAAATCAAATAAATATGAGAAGTAGTGTAATTACTACTTTCGATAATATTGATATTATCATTCCAAATGCAACTTTAATCCAAGGAAATGTTATAAATCTCACATTTTCAGATGATGTAAGAAGACTTCATGTTCCTTTTGGTATTGCTTATGGTTCTAATATTGAAGAGGTAATTCATACAATTTTAGAGTCATTGGCAAAAAGTAATTTAATTTATATAAAAAATAACTTGGAAAAATCACCAAAAGTAAGAATGACTTTAATGGGGAATAGTTCAATAGATTTTGAATTACTTGTTTGGATAAGCGAAAATCCAAATGAAGATGGAGTTGGTTCTTCTTCAATGTCTGATTTTTTAATATTTATTTATAATACTTTACAAGAAAACAGTATCGAAATGCCTTTCCCACAAATGGATGTACATGTAAGAAGAAAGATTTAGATCTTTTTTCTTACTTTTTAAAGCCATTTTTTCTTTTTAAAAATATAAAATTGCACACTTGTTACCATAATTAAAATTATTGAGAATATATAAAAAGCATTATCATTTTGAGCACCTGGAATCCCACCTATATTTATTCCCAGAAGTCCAGTTAAAAAGGTAAGTGGCAAAAATATTGCTGAAATAATAGATAAAATATACATTTTTTTATTCACTTGATCACTTAATGAATTTGCTAATTCTTCTTGAATTAATGAAATTTTATCTCTAATTGTATCAAGCTCTTCAATATGTCTCATGAGTTGGTCATTAGTCTCTCTTATTTCAATTCTTTCATATTCATTTATCCAAGTAATTTTGTCGTTATATAGCTTGTTTAAAGCCTCTTTCTGAGGGAATAAATATCTTCTTAGTATAATTATTTCTCTTCTTACTGATAATATTTCATTTCTAAATTTCAGATCTGTTGAATCTATCAAATTTTCTTCTAAAGAGTTCGTTCTATCTTCAATTTGATTTATAACATCTTCCATTCTATCAGTTACTCTATAAATCAATTCCGTTAAAAACTCTGAAGAACTTTTTGGTCCAATTCCCTTTTTTAAAATATCAATTATTTCTGAAACAGATAAAATATCTCTTTTTCTTGTACTTATTATCAAGTGAGTAGAAATATATAATCTAATAGAAACCATATCTTCAGGCTTTGAATTAGGATTTAAATTTACACCTCTTAGTGCAATTAATATTGAATCATTTAAAAGTGTCGTTCTAGGTCTTGTTTCTTCCGTTAAAAGAGCATCAATTGCAATAGAATCTATTTCACTTTTATTTGTAATCCAATCAACTGCTTCAGAACTTGAATAATCAAAATGTACCCATAAAATTTTTCCATTTCTGTCAACTGTATTTAATTCTTCATAACTTAACTCAATAGCTCCACCTTTTTTATCAAGCAAAAAAGCAATTACTGGTTTTTTTATCATCTTTGACCTTTAAATAATTGAATACACAATTTCTGTTTTTATTTTTTGTTTTTTTATCTCTTCGATTCTTAAATTTTCTACTTGCATATTCATTAATTCATCTATAGTTTTAATACTATTTTGAGCAATAAGTTTTAAAATAATTCCTCTATAAGCTTTTGCCCAATGACTTATTACTTTTCCATCTTTTATAAATTTCATTGTTGTATATGGTTTTTCTATTTTGTAAAACTTTTCATAAAATCCAGCTCTTAAATCAATAATATCTTCATCTTTTAGATATTCATCCAAAACTTTTGAAAAATTATCATTATAAAATTTTTCAATTTTTAGATTATTAAATGTCTCATTTTGCTTTAGTTTATAATCAGGAAGTCCTAAATCTCCCGCTTTTAAAACTCCAAATAAATTTGAAAAAATTAAAACATTTTCATCAATATAAAACTTTTCATCTTCTTTTAATTTTGAATACTCTAAATAATCAAAAGCAACTCCATCATATCTTTGAATTACTTTCATTGTAGGTGTTTTAAATAAATCTTGTGAATATTGTGCTATTACATCTTCTTTTTTTGTTCCAAAAAGTTTTATTAACTCATCTTTTGAAGCATTTAAAATAAAATCATTATATTGTTTTACAATTTCCATTCTTTTTTCAAAAAGTATAGGAAATATAAAACTATTTTTATCAAAAGAAATATCATTTCCACCTACGATTTTTGTCTCACTTGGAGAAAATAGTATTTTCATTCTTTTCCTTCATCAATAAATTGTCCATCAACATATTTCCAAATTCCTTCTACTTTTAAGAACCTACTTTTCTCTATAAATGAAATATCAATTTTATTTTGAAATAAAGTAGCTTTAAATGTTACAAAGCTTTCAACTTCACCATCAACAAAATCTATAATTTCTAATTTATTAAAGCTTGTATTTTTAGAAAAATCCAAAATATCTTCATTCCAAGATTTTAAATCATTTATAAAATCAGGATTATTTTCATGGCTTGTAAAGATTATATATTCAGCATTTAAAACTGCAAATGCACAAAATCTTGATTTCATTAGTTCAAGTGCAGTTTTTGGGAAAGTAATTTTATCGTGAAAAGGTTTACAACATTTTTTATATTTTTTCGTAGAGCCACAAGGACAAATATCATTTGGTGAGAACTTCAAATAGAACCTTATTTAGAATTTTCAAGGATTCTATCATAAATGAAGTAAAAATCTAAAATGAGGAAAATCCTCATTTAGATTAAAATTTAGGTACTAAATTTGTAGCTTTTTCGATTTTTTTATCAACTGCACCATTTAATTCTTTTTTCTTCTCATCTTTTTTATCTTCAACTTTTTTGTTCACTTTTTCTTTTGATACTGGATTTGCATCTTTTACATTTCCAACAATACTATCGCCAAAACCTTTGATGTTTTTTAAATCATCAGCTTTTGTGATTGTATTCGTTTTTCTGTATTCGATAATCTGATCAGCTTTTTTATCACCAATACCTTTTACACTCATTAACTCTTGTTTTGATGCTGTTTGTAAATTAATTTCTGCAAACAAAAAAGAACAACATAACATTAATAACGCAACTAATCTTTTCATTTTTTTTCCTTTTAGAATGGTTTTGATTATTATAACAAAATAATTTTAAAAAATATTAATTATTAATGTAAAGTTTTAATTTTGAATAATCCAAAATTTTTATATACCCATTTTCATTTTGTATAACTTTCTCATTTTTTAATTTTGCGAGTTTTCTTGAAAAAGTTTCTGGTGTAATATTTAATATTTGAGCAATTTTTACTTGTTTTAAATTTATTAAGATTGATTCGTTATCAACTAAAAATTTTGCGATTTTTTCTATACTATTTGAACTTATATTATAATTTATGAAACTTTCTAATGCTTTTATTTTTTTTGTTAATGATTTTATAAAAAATATTGAAATTTCTGGTTTTAATAAAAACTCTTTTTTAAACTTTTCATAATCTATCAATAACACTTCAGCTTTGGTTTCAAATGAACAATTTGCAGGAAATCTCATCTCTTCATAGTTTACAATCTCAGCAATTAACGACGGTGCCATTAGATTATGAATTATTACTTCATTGTCTTTGTGGTCATATGTATAAAGTTTTGCGATACCTTTTATTAATAAATGCAAATATTTAGCTTCATCACCTTTATAAAAAAGAATTTCATCTTTATTGAAATATTTTTTTACACTTATTTCTTTTAATCTAACAAGCTCTTCTTCTTTTAGGAAACTAAAAAAATAAAAATCTTCTAATCCAGTTTTTTCCACAATTTGCCTTTTTATTGATTGTTGTCAAGGTCTATTTCCGTGTTTTATGTAAAAATATTAAAAATTAAGTTAAATAGGATACTTATTATCCTAACTTTAAAAAAGAGTAAAATCATGACTAATGAAAAATTTGAAATAGAAATAAATACCTTAAAAAACTTTTTTGAAACTTATTGTCACAATAAACATGGAGACCAAGAAACAAAAAATATTACCCTTGAATATAAATCAAATCCTTTTAATATCGAATTGAGTTTATGCAAAGAGTGTACAGAATCTATAAACTACTCATTTTCAAGACTTCAGCAATGTCCACATGAAATAAAACCTAGATGTAGAAAATGTCCAAATCCATGTTATGAAAAACCTCAGTGGAAAAATATGGCTAAAATGATGATTTATTCAGCAATGAAATTATCTCTTTCTAAAGTAAAAAATAGACTTTCAAATATTTTTTCATAGCATTTTACCAATTTATCTCTTTTTTTCCTAAACTTCTTAATATTTCATTAGTTTTCGAAAAATGTTTACATCCAAAAAAGCCACGATATGATGAAAGTGGACTTGGATGTGGCGCACTTAAAATATGATGCTTTTTCGTATCAATTAATTTTGCTTTAGAAATAGCAGGACTTCCCCAAAGTAAAAAAACTACATTTTCGCAAGTTTCACTTATATATTTAATAATATTATCTGTAAAAATTTCCCAACCTAATTTATGATGAGATTTTGGAAGTGATTCTTCAACCGTCAAAATTGTATTTAAAAGTAATACTCCATCTTTTGCCCAAGGAGTTAAATCTCCATTTGTACAAATAGAATCTCTTTGTAAATCATCTTTTATTTCTTTTAAAATATTCATCATTGATGGTGGATTTTTTATCTCTTTTGGTGTTGAAAATGATAATCCTTGGGCTTGTCCCAAACCATGATATGGATCTTGCCCTAAAATCACAACTTTTAAATCTTCAATTTTTGATAAAGAAAAAGCTTTAAATATATTTTGTTTTTCTGGAAAAACTATACTTGTTTCATATCTTTTATCAATTTCTTTTTTTAAACTTTGATAATAAGGTTTTTGTTTTTCATTTTCAATAATTTCTTCCCAAGTCATAATTATCCTATTATTTTTTGAAATAAAAAAAGCTAAGGTCAAAAAACCTTAGCTTTTACAAACTTTGCTATTTTTTATAAAACAGGTGATTTAATCACCATCATTTTTTCATTTGACATTTCTTCCATAGAATGAGGAATTCCACCCATTCCAAGTCCAGAAACTCTAGCTCCTCCAAATGGCATCCAATCTACTCTAAATGCAGTATGATCATTTACCATAACAGCAGTTGCGTTTAATCTTTTTACAGCTTTTAAAGCTGTATCAATATTTTTTGTAAATACTGCTGCTTGAAAAGATACTTCTAATGAATTTGCTCTTGAAAGTGCTTCATCAAAAGTTTTGTATGAATAAATACAAACAACTGGTCCAAATACTTCTTTTTGAGAAACAATTGCATCTTCACTTGGATTTAAAATAACAGTTGGTTCAAAACAAGAATTTCCTATTCTTTTTCCACCTGTTAAAATTTTTGCACCTTTTGCAATTGCATCATTTACCCATTCTTCAACTCTGTTTACTTCATCATGATTAATAAGTGGTCCAACTTCAGTTTTTGGATCTAATTGGTCACCAACAACTAATTTTGATGCAACTGTTGCTAATTTATTTGCAACTTCGTCAAAAATTGATTCTTGAACATAAATTCTTTGAACAGAAACACAAACTTGTCCAGCATGGTAAAAACCACCTTTTGCAAGTGCTGGAATCATATCATGAATATCAGCATCAGCTTCAACAATAACAGGTGCCACTCCACCATGCTCAAGAGCAACTCTAGTTCCTGGACTTACTTTTGAATTTAAGTACCAACCAACAGGACCTGAACCAATAAATGTTAAGAAATTAGTTTTTGGAGATGTAGCTAATAATTCTCCTCCTTTTCTATCACAAACAACTGCTTGAGCCCAACCTTTTGGAAGTCCAGCTTCTTCAAGTATTTCAACTAATCTAATCGCACTCATAGGAGTTTGTGTTGCTGGTCTAATGATTACAGGGCAACCAACAGCAAGAGCTGGAATAACTTGGTGAACTGCTAAGTTAAATGGGTGATTGAATGCAGAAATTGCAGCAACCACACCAATTGGTTCTTTAAAAGTATAAGCCATTCTATTTGCACTTGTACTTGTATGTCCCATTGCTATTTCTTTACCCTCATAAACACTTAGGTGTTCAATAGCAATTTTAATACCATTAATAGCTCTTAAAATTTCAACTTTTGAGTCAATATAAGGCTTCCCACCTTCACTTGCGCAAAGGATTGTAAGCTCTTCAACTTGAGAAGACATAATTTTCATTACATTTTCTAAAATCTCAACTCTTTTGTATCTTGGTAACCAGTTAGCTGTGTCTAAAAAAGTTTTACTAGCTAAATCAATAGCTGCTTCAACTTCTTCAAATGTACTAAATTTTACAGTTCCAACAACTTTCCCGTCAAATGGTGATGTTACTTCTATCATACTCATATCTTGCCTTTCAAATTTTTATATTAAACATTGTTTTTTAGCTAATAAATCATTTAAAATTGCGTGATTTAAAGAGTAATCTACTGCTAAATCAATTAAATGTACACCTTTACTGTTTACACATTTTTCTAAAGTTTCTGCAAAATCTTCACAAGATGTTGGTCTGTAACCATGAGCACCATAAGCTTCTGCATATTTAACGAAATCAGGATTTCCTAAATCTAAACCAAATGTTTCAAATCCCATTCCTGTTTGTTTCCATTTGATCATTCCATAAGCATTATCATTTAAAATAATTACAGTTATATCAATACCTAATCTAACAGCCGTTTCCATCTCTTGAGAGTTCATCATAAATCCACCATCACCACAAACAGCAACAACTTTTTTATCAGGATTTACCATTTTTGCAGCCATTCCAGAAGGAAGTCCCGCACCCATAGTTGCTAATGCATTATCAAGTAATAATGTATTTGGTTGAGCACATCTATAGTTTCTTGCAAACCAGATTTTATAAACACCATTATCAAGTGTTACAATATCTTCAGCAGCTAATGTTTGTCTAATAGTTCTTACAGCTCTTTGAGGTAAGATTGGGAATCTTGTATCTCCAAAGTATTTATTTAAATGTGTTTTAATTTCATCAACCATTCTAATATAATAGTCAAAATCCCAATGTTCTTGAGGAGAAATAGCTGTTGTTAAACTTGTAACATTTGAAGCAATATCACCAATAACATCTAGTTGTGGGAAATATGTATCATCTACATCTGATGGTGAAAAGTTAACATGGATAACTTTTGTAGCATCTGGTGTATTTTCCATAAAAAATGGTGGTTTTTCAATAACATCATGTCCAACATTGATAATTAAATCAGCTCGCTCAATTGCGCAGTGAATAAAATCATCTTTTGAAAGTGCTGCTGTTGATAAACAAAGTTTATGGTTTTCATCAATAACACCTTTTCCCATTTGAGTTGAGAAAAATGGAATTCCAGTTTCATTTACGAAATCTGTTAATGCCGTTCCAATTCTTGTTCTATTTGCACCAGCACCTACTAATAATAGTGGTCTTTTTGCATTTTCAATCATTTTTACTGCATCTGCAATAGTATCTTTTCCAGCTTTTGGATATTTGAACTCTTTTACTGGGTAAATATTAAATTCAACTTCTTCAGCTGCAATATCCTCAGGTAATTCAATATGAACAGCACCTGGTCTCTCAGTTGTAGCTATTTTAAATGCTTCTCTTACCATTGATGGAATATTATTTCCATTAACAACTTGTTTTGCATATTTAGTCATAGGTTTCATCATACCAACGATATCGATGATTTGAAATCTACCTTGTTTTGATTTTTTGATTGGCTTTTGTCCCGTAATCATCATCATTGGCAT
This sequence comes from Arcobacter caeni, assembly GCF_003063245.1. Lineage (GTDB taxonomy): Bacteria > Campylobacterota > Campylobacteria > Campylobacterales > Arcobacteraceae > Aliarcobacter > Aliarcobacter caeni. The sequence goes on from NZ_MUXE01000019.1 coordinate 14,438, forward strand.
TCCACCAAGTTGTGCATAAGCAGCACTTGTTGCAAAGTTTGTAGCTCCAGGGCCAAGAGTTGATAAACAAACTCCAACTTTTCCTGTTAATCTTCCATAAGTAGCCGCCATAAATCCAGCACCTTGCTCATGTCTTGTTAATATTAGTTTAATATTTGAAGTTCTAAGTGCGTCAAGAAAATCTAGATTTTCTTCACCTGGAATTCCAAAAATATATTCAACACCTTCGTTTTCTAATGCTTTTACAAATAATTCTGATGCATTCATTTTATATACTCCGTTTTGATTTTAAAAAAATTATTGATAATCATATTCAACATCTATTAAAAAATTGTTTATATTCTATCGATTATCAAAAAAATAAAAATTTGTGTATATTTTTACACAAAAGTGATTATAGTTTATTACTGCTTAATATAATAATCTTATTGTGTAATACTTTATATCAAATTAATGATATTTCTTATACTATGATGTAAATCTTAAAAAGGTCAAATATGAAAAAGATTCTTATCTTAATTATTCTTGCGATTATCGTTCCTTTGATTTATTTGATAATTTCAAATTACAATAATGTTCCAAAACTTGATGAAAATGTAAATGAAAAATGGTCACAAGTTCAAAATCAATATAAAAGAAGAGCTGATTTAATCCCTAATTTAGTTGAAACTGTAAAAGCTTATGCAGAACATGAGAAAAGCACTTTTACAGAAGTTACAGAAGCTAGAAGTAAAGTTTCACAAATGAATATTAATGCTGATACATTAAATAATCCAGTTGCTATGCAACAATTCTCAAATGCTCAAACAGGGCTTTCAAGTGCTTTATCAAAACTTATGGTTGTTGTGGAAAAATATCCAGAGCTAAAAGCAAATCAAAATTTTATGGCTCTTCAATCACAACTTGAGGGAACTGAAAATAGAATTACAGTTGCACGAAAAGATTTTATTGAAGCTGTAAAACTTTATAACTTGGAATTGAGAACTATGCCTGGAAAACTTGTAGCTTCTCTTGTTCATCCAGAAGCCAAAATCAAAGAAACTTTTAGTGCTAGCGTTGAAGAGCAAGATGCTCCAAAAGTTAAATTCTAATGATTTTAAGTAATAAAGAAAAAGAACTTATTTCAAAAGAGATAGAAAATCTTGAAAAATTAAGTTCTACAGAACTTGTAGCAGTTGTTACGAAACGAAGCGGAAATTACAAATTAGCCTCTTCAATGTTTGCTGTTTTTAGTTTATTTTTTGTCTCATTTTTATTATTACTTATTTCTTTTAAAACTGCATTTGAATTAATTCAAATACAATTATTAGTATTTATTGGTATTTATGTTTTTGCTGAAAAGTTTAAAAGCTTTTTTTTAAAAATACTTCCTAAAAATTATAAATATCAAGTAGCTTCAAGAAATGCCCATAATCAGTTTTATAATTTGCAACTACATAAAACTAAATCAAAACAAGTACTAATGTTTTTTGTAAGTTTTGATGAGAAATATGTAGAAATAGTTGTAGATGAAGAAATATCTAAAAGTATTCCAAATAGTCATTGGCAAAGTATTGTAGATGAATTTATAAGTGATATAAAAGATAATCAGCTATTAAATGGTTATTTAAAAGCTATTGTAGCTTGTAGTTCTATTTTAATTGAGAAATTTCCTATTAAAACAGATGATGTAAACGAACTTCCAAATAATGTAATCGAGTTAAAATGAAAAAAATCATATTAATTTTACTTTTTATCTTTTCTTTTTTAAATGCTGATATTACGCAATATTTTCCAAAATTAGATGGAAGAATAATTGATCAAGTAAATTTATTATCACCTGCTATGAAAAATGATATTAACTCTATTTTAAAAGACCATGAAAAAAGAAAAACAAATCAAATTGTTGTTGTTATTTTAGAATCATTGCATGGTTATGAAATCGAAGATTATTCATATCAACTTGGGAGATATTGGGGAATTGGACAAAAAGAAAAAAATAATGGCGTTTTGCTTGTAATTGCGATGGATGAAAAGAAAATCCGTATTGAAGTTGGTTATGGATTAGAAGGTGCGTTAACGGATAAAATTTCTCATGAAATTATAAATTATACAATAATGCCAAATTTTAAAGCAAAACAGTATGAATTGGGAGTTTTAAAAGCAGTTAATGAAATTATTTTATCTATTCAAGGTGAATATAGTCCAAAAATTGATACAGGAGATTTTTCCAATAACGATAAATTAGCTTTTTTTATCCCTTTGATTTTTTTTGCCTTAATGTTTTTGTCAATGTTTGCAAACTCTATTTCAAGAAAAACAAAAAATCTATTTTTTTATAAAACTTCAAAATCATTAATGAATTCTTCTTTTTTAGGATTCTTAGTATTTTTAATTTCAAAAGGATTTACAGAATACTATTTAATACTTTCAGTTGCTATTTTTGTTTTTATTTTTATAATTAGTTATGTAAGCATAAAAAGTTTTAACAATCTTTTGATAAATGAATATTCAAATAATTCTATGAACTCTAAAAATCTTGACGAAGTTTTAGATAAAGTAGGAGACATTATGAAAGGTGTTAATTCAATTAGTAGAGATTTTTCAGGTAAAGGAGGAAGTTTTGGTGGAGGAGGAGCGAGTGGTGGCTGGTAAAAAAACAATAATATTTGATTTAGATGGAACACTTATAGATTCTATTGAGGATATTGCTGTATGTATGAATAAAGTTTTAGAAAAGTTAAATCTTCCTATTTATGAAATAAAAGATTATAAATATTTTGTCGGAAGTGGTGTTGATGTTTTAGTTGAAAATGCATTAAAAGGTTCATCTCAAGAGATTAAAAATGAAGTTTTAAAAGGTTTTAAAAAAGAGTATGACCAAAAACTTCATACAAATACAAAACCTTACGAGGGAATTTATGAGTTATTAGATGAACTTAAAAAGCTTAATTATAATTTAGCAGTATTATCAAATAAACCTCATGATTTCACAGTTGCTTATGTGGATTATTTATTTAAAGATTATGGTTTTATTGAAGTTCATGGGCAAAAAAAAGAAATCCCTAGAAAACCTGATCCAATTGGTGCAATAAATATTGCAACTGCACTTAATATTCCTTGCGAAGAAATATTTTTTGTAGGTGATACAATGGTTGATATGCAAACAGCAAAAAGTGCAAAGATGAAAGCAATTGGTGTTTTATGGGGATTTAGAGATGAAGAAGAACTTTTAACAAATGGTGCTGATTTTATTGTAAAACATCCTTTGGATATTTTGAAAGTAATACACAGCTAAGATTTTTAATCTTTCTTAAAGGTTGTATATGCAACTATTGCATATACAATTAAAGGATTAATATGTCTTATGAATTAGAAAAATCAATTGGTTTTAAAATAAACCAAACCGCAAATAAAATAAATAATAAATATACTCAGTTACTTCAATCTTATAATATCGCTCCTGAACAAAGAGCAACTTTAGAAATTATAAAATATGAAGAAAATGTAACTCAAACAAAAATAGCAAATATTTTAGCAAAAGACAAAACTACAATTAGTAGAACTTTAAATACTTTAGAGAATAAAGGCTTTATTAAAAAAACTCAAAAAGATAAAAGAACAAACTTAATTGAAATTACACCCAATGGTGAAAACATTTTATGTGAATCTTCAGCTTGTGTAAAAGATTTTAGAACAAGATTTTCTTCAAAATTAAAAGATGATGAATTAAATACTCTTATAAATCTTCTTGAAAAAATAGCTCTAAGCGTAGAAGAAATATCATGAGAAAAAGCACTAATCACTTATATCTAATTATTCTTTTGTCAGTTTTATCCTCTGTAGCTCCAATGGGAGTTGATACATATATTCCCTCAATCCCTGATATTGCAAATGCATTTAATGTGAGTATTGAAAAAATTGAGTTATCTTTGTCTATATTTTTAATAGGATTTTCAGTTGGTCAAATATTCGGTGGACCACTTTCTGATAAATATGGAAGAAAAAAGAGTTCTGTTTTTGGACTTTTAGGATTTGCTTTTTTTAGTTTTGTAATAATCTTTAGTACTACTATTTATGAATTATGGTTTTTCAGATTTTTTGAAGCCTTTTTTGGAGGAATTGTAGTTGTAAATGCAGCAGCAGCCGTAAGAGATAGATTTCATGGAAAAGAAGCTGCAAAAGTATTTGCACTTATTGGAATGGTACGAAGTTTTGCACCTTTAATAGCACCTGCAATTGGTGCATTTATTATTCACTTTTATTCATGGAAAGCTGTTTTTATATTTTTAACAGTTTATTCTTTGCTTGTTGCATTTTTTATCTATAAAGATTTAGAAGAGAGTTTTGTTTACTCAAAACAAAATGTAATTGAATCTTTTAAATCTGTATTAAGTCACAAATTAGCTTTAAAAGCAATGCTTGTTTTAGGATTTAGTTTTGGTGGTTTTTTTATAATTATTGCAAAAACATCATTTATTTATATAGAATATTTTAAAATCCCAACTGATTATTTTCCTTTTTTCTTTGGAATTAATTTTATAGTTTTAATGCTAATGATAAAAGTAAATTTAATATTATTAAAAAAATATAGTCCCGTTGAACTAATAAAAATCGCAATTTTGGTACAAGTAATTTCAGGAGGATTATTTGCTTTAAATTATGAAAATATAACTCTTGTTTTAACTGTAATTTTAATAGCTTCATACATGAGTATGATGGCTTTTATTTTTGGGAATTGTATGGCATTAACTTTAGAACATTTTCCGAAAAATGCAGGAGTTGCATCTGGTGTTATAGGAGTTTTACAATTTGGCTTAGGAGCAATTATTTCTTCTATTGCACTTAGTTTCCATGATGCAACTTTTTTTCCAATTGGTGTAGCTATTTGTATAATTTCAATTTTGGCTTATTTTATAATGAGCACTTATAAAAGTGTATAAAAGATTAAGTTCTTTTATACCTTTTACTCTATACTTAAGTAGTTTTTAGCAACTTAGCTGTTATTATTCCTTTCTTTACTTCATTAATTCTCATTTTAAAATTATTATGTCATTTTTCACATATTATTCTAAGATAAAATGAATAATCTTAATTCTTATTACTTGGAAGGATAATTTTTAATATTGTTTAGATATTTTATATTTATGATTTTCATACCTCTTATTTTATTCGCAAATAAAAATCTTGAAAAAACTGTTTTGCAACTCTCATGGTTTGACCAATTCCAATTTGCAGGTTACTATATCGCAAAAGAAAAAGGTTTTTACAAAGAAGCGGGACTTGATGTAGAAATAAAAAATTATGATTTTGACATAAATGTCACAAAAGATGTTAGTGTTGGAAAAGTTGATTTTGGAATAGCTAGAGAAACTTTAATTCCAGAAAAAATAAACACTTTTCATAATATTGTTGCTCTTTTCCCTTTATTTCAAATCTCACCACTTATTTTACTAGTAAAAAAAGATTCAAATATAAATTCTATAAAAGATTTTAAAGATAAAAAAATTATGCTATCAGAAAACGATGCTGGTCAAGCTTCTGTAAAAGCCATTCTTTTATCTAATAATATTAATATGGAATCAAAACAGATTTTAAAACATTCCCATAATATAGAAGATTTAATAGATAATAAAACAGATATTATAAGTGCATATATTTCAAAATTTCCTTTTATTTTAGAAGAAAAAAATATTCCTTTTAATATTTTTGCTCCAAAAGATTACGGCTTTGATTTATATAGTGATTTTTTGTTTACAAGTAGTGAACTTATTAAAAAAGATACAAATAAAGTAATTGCATTTAAAAATGCATCTTTAAAAGGCTGGGAATATGCATATAATAATATTGATGAAACAGTAGATCTTATTTTAGAAAAATACAATAGTCAGAATTTATCAAAAAAAGAACTTCTTTTTGAAGCTAACGAACTAAAAAAATTATCATATTATAAAAATAACACTCTTGGAAATATTGATAAAAATAAATTAATTCGAATTTATGATATTTATCGTATTTTGGGTTATTTTGAGGGAAAAGACAATCCTTTAGATTTTATTTTTGATGAATATAAACCCACTTTAAATACAGAAGAATCTAAATATTTAAAAAATAAAGATACTTTAAAGATATGTGTTAGAGATAGTTTTCTTCCCTATGAAAGTTTTTTAGATAGTCATCTAATAGGAATAACCTCTGAATATATAAAAATTATAGAAAAAAAGCTTGATGTAAATTTAGCGTTAGTGGCAATAAATAATTTAGAAGAAGGATTTTTAAAACTAAAAACTCATGATTGTGATTTTATTTCAACTATTCAAAATAGAGATAAAAATAGTGAAGTTTTATATACAAAACCCTATTTGGAATTGCCTTTTGTTTATATAAGCTCAAAAAAAAATTCATTTATTACAAATTTTGAACAACTAAAAGATAAAAAGATATTTATCTCAAATAATGAAAAATTAGCTGCTAACTTAAAAGCCGATTATCCATATTCAAAAATTTATGAAACACCAACAGCTAGATTTGCATTTCAACAAATTTTGGCAAATAATGCAGATGGATATGTTGGAAATATTGCCGATGTAATTTATAATCTACAAAAATATTATAATGAAGACCTAAATATTACTGGAAATTTTGACTATAAGACTGATATATCTTTTGCAATTAGAAAAGATAATTATTTATTAGAAGAAATTTTAAATAAAGTTATTGAAAATATTTCAAAAGAAGAAAAAGAATTAATCCAAAACAATTTTAGTACTTTTAAATATAAACAAAATGAAAATCACAAATCCTTAATAATAATCTTAATAACTTGTTTTTCAATCATTAGTTTACTTACAATTATTTATGTAAGGGAATATATTTTAAAAAATAGAATCCAGAAATCAAATACTTATTTAGAAAAAAGAGTTTTAGAAGAGAGTTTGAAAAATAGACAAAAAGATGAAATTTTATTTAAACAAACAAAATTGGCTTCCATGGGTGAAATGATAAATAATATTGCTCATCAATGGAGACAACCTTTAAATAGAATAAATTTATCAGTTCAAGTAATAGAAGATTTATTAAAAGAAAACTCACATATTTTGGAACACAAAGAATTAATTGATAAAAAGATATTTCATATCAATAAAAATATAAATTATATGTCAAATACAATAGAAGATTTTATGAACTTTTTTCATCCAAATAAAGAAAAAAATAGTTTTAACCTATATGCTTTAATCAAAAAAGCTATTTCTTTAATACAAAATAAAGATAGCAATATATGCTTTTATTTAGAAATAAATAAAAAAATCAATCTTTATACTTTTGAAAATGAGTTTTTACAAGTAATTTTAATCATTTTAGAAAATGCAATAGATTGTTTTAAAACTGTAGAAAATAACAATAAATATATTGATATTTTTACTTTTGACAAAGAGGATCATATAACCTTACTAATAAGAGATAATGCAGGTGGTATTTCATCTACGATAATAGATAAGATTTTTGAACCATATTTTACAACAAAGTTTAAAAATGAGGGTTCAGGAATTGGGTTATATATGGCAAAAATGATTATAGAAGAGAGTATTGGTGGAAAGTTAGATGTTTATTCACAAGACATCTATACAAATTTTAAAATTACCATAAAAAAGGAAAATACAAATGACAAATCTTAATTTATTATATGTTGAAGATGATGAAGAAATTATTGAAGATATAGATTTCTTTCTTAAAAGACATTTTAATGAAATTACAATTGCGAAAGATGGAGAAAAAGCTTTAGAACTTTTTGAAGAAAAGAAGCCAGATATTATTATATTAGATATTAATATTCCAAAAATAAATGGATTAAAGGTTGCTGCAAAAATAAGAGAAATAAATAAAAAAATTCCTATTATTTTTCTAACCGCATACAGCGATAAAGAAAATCTATTACAAGCAATAAATCTTCATGCTTTTTCTTATCTTATAAAACCATTTAAAGTTGATGAGTTAATTAATGCTATTACCAAATATAAAAAAGATTTCTTACTAGAGTGCCAAAACTCTAATACAAAAATATTAAGTGAAGAATTCATTTGGAATAAACAAAAAAAAGAACTTTTTTATGCTAATCAAAGAATTCCTTTAACAAAAAATGAAATAGCACTTATTGATTTATTTATACAATATGATTTTAGGTTTTTTACGCCAGAAGATATACATGACTATATATTTTTAAATAGCGACATCAAAGACAATTCAATTATTCAATTAATTTCTAGATTAAAAAGAAAAATTAATAACTTAACTGGTAATAATAATTTCTTTATTGAAAATATTTATAACAAGGGTTATCATTTAAAATAATAGAAAATCTAATTTTTAAGTATTATTTTTTGTCATTTTTTACATATATATTTGTACTACTATTCATATATTAAATTTTATGAAAAGGTACTTCATGTTAAAGAATCTAAATACAAAGAAAAAGTTGTTTTTATTTCCCATTTTATTTGTGCTAATTGTAGTAATTTCGGCATTTGTATATAAACATTATAGCAATATGGCGAATACAAGAAATTCTGTAGCAATTACTACTGATGCATTTGTCCAAGGACTTTTAAAGGGTAGAATCTCTATTTACCAGTTTTTAAGAAATCCAAGTGAGGCAAATAAACAAATTGTTCTTAAAAATTTTAACGAATTAGATCATGATGTTTTAGAACTGAAAAAAACATTAGTTACTGAAAAAAACAGAGGATTAATTGACGAGATTTTAGTATTTTCAAAAGAATACATAGATGGTTTTAAAAGTTTTTCAGAAAAAAGAATTCTTGATTTTAATAATGGTGAAGTTATTGAATCAAGCCAAATAAAAAATCAAATATCAGAAATGGCTAAAATTGGTTTAAAATTAGAAGATAAAATTGTTGAAATAAATACTAGTGCAGTTGAATTAAGAGATGAAGCTTTTAGTTTATTGGATACTACTTTAACTATTCTTGCTTTTATATCTATTGTAATTTTTATATTAATTTCAGTATTTATTTCAAATATTGTTATCAATTCATTAAATGAGTTTAAAAATGGTTTACTTACATTTTTTGGTTATTTAAATAGAGAAATCAACGATGTTTCATTGCTTGATGATAGCTCTAAAGATGAATTTGGAGAAATGTCAAAAGTTGTAAATGAAAATATCACTAAAACTAAAAAAGGTATTGAAGAAGATAGAAAATTAATAGATGAAACGATTAGTGTTTTAGGTGAATTTGAACAAGGTGATTTATGCCAAAGACTAAATATAAATGTTTCAAATCCTGCTTTAATGCAATTAAAAAATGTATTAAATAAAATGGCTGATAATCTTGAATTAAATATCGATAATGTTCTTCATGTTTTAGAAGAGTATTCACAATATCATTACTTAAATAAAATCTCAACAAAAAACATAAAAGAACATTTATTAAAACTTGCAAATGGAGTAAATACTCTTGGAGATTCAATTACGGAAATGTTGGTTGAAAATAAATCAAATGGTTTAACACTTGATGAGAGTTCAAATGTTTTATTAGCAAATGTAGATAAATTAAATATCTCTTCAAATGAAGCTGCTACTTCTTTAGAAGAAACAGCAGCAGCTTTAGAAGAAATCACAAGTAATATAAGACATAACACAGAGAGTATTGCAAAAATGGCAAATTTCTCTAATAATGTTACCCAATCTGCTACTCATGGCGAAAAACTAGCGAATCAAACAAATGTTTCAATGGATGAAATAAATGCACAAGTTACAGCAATAAATGAAGCAATTACAGTAATTGACCAAATAGCATTCCAAACAAATATTCTTTCATTAAATGCAGCCGTAGAAGCAGCAACTGCTGGAGAAGCAGGAAAAGGATTTGCAGTTGTAGCAGCTGAAGTGCGAAACTTAGCATCAAGAAGTGCAGATGCAGCCAAAGAAATAAAAGATTTAGTTCAAAATGCTACAGTAAAAGCGAATTTAGGTAAAGAAATAGCTGGAAATATGATAGATGGATATAAACAATTAAATGAAAATATTTCTCAAACTATAAACCTAATTGCAGATATACAAAATGCATCTAAAGAGCAATTACTTGGAATTGAACAAATAAATGACGCAGTAACTCAACTTGACCAACAAACTCAACAAAATGCAATGGTAGCGTCACAAACGCATGATGTGGCAGTTTTAACTGATGAAATAGCAAAATTAGTTGTAAGTAGTGCTGATGAAAAAGAGTTCAAAGGTAAAAATGAAGTAAAAGCCAGAAATGTAGAATCATCTACAAAAACTGCACATAATGCTAAGAAACATAATTAAAAAATAGAAAGAGTTTTTTTGAATAAAGAGATAAAGATGTCAATAAATGACATTATTGTTACAGAAACTGACGCAAAAGGTATTATAACTTTTGCGAATGAAGATTTTTGTAAAATTGCTGGTTATAAACAAGAAGAATTAGTAGGAAACCCACATAATATTGTGAGACACCAAGATATGCCAAAGGCTGCATTTAAAGACTTATGGGAAACTGTAGAAACAGGAAAAGTTTGGAAAGGTATAGTTAAAAATAAAACAAGAAATGGTGGATTTTATTGGGTAAATGCAACAGCATATCCTTCAAAAAAAGTAAATGGTGAATTAAGATATATATCAATTAGAATAAAACCCACAGATAAAGAAATAGCAGATGCTCTAAAACTTTATTCAACATTAAATTAAAGAGTTAAAATGTTTAGAAATAAAAATAAAAAAATTATTACTATTTTAGATATTTTAGAATCTTATATTAATCATGAAATAAATACTCTACCAGAGTTAGATAAATCTCAAAAGGGTTTAAATCAAGAAATTCTAAATAAATTTAATTCAATATTTAATACACTAAATCAAAAACAAAATGAAGAGTTACAAATTTTTGGAGAGTTATTACTCGTAACTGAAAAAATGGCCACTGGTACTTTTACTGATAAAATTTATCATACAAATACTTCGAATATAAAACTAAATTATATTGCAAAAACTATAAATATATTAGCTGACAATATGCAAAATACAATTGGTCAAGCACTGATTCTTTTGGAAAGTTATAGTAATTATAATTACTTAAATTCATTAGATGAAAATTCTGTACAAAATGATTTTAAAACTTTATTTAAAGATATAAATAATTTAGGAAAAGCAATAACTCAAATGCTTGTTGAAAATAAAGCTAATGGATTAACTTTAGATGAAAGTTCAAATATTCTTCTAACAAATGTAGATAAATTAAATATAAGCTCAAATGAAGCAGCAACTTCTTTAGAAGAAACAGCAGCAGCCTTAGAACAAATCACTGGAAATATTAGAAATAATACTCAAAATATTGCGAAAATGGCAAATTATTCAAATAGTGTCACAAAATCAGCAGCTGATGGTGAACAACTTGCAAATCAAACAACAATTGCAATGGAAGAGATAAATATTCAAGTAAATTCTATAAATGAAGCAATTACAGTAATTGACCAAATCGCATTTCAAACAAATATTTTATCTTTAAATGCAGCCGTAGAAGCAGCAACTGCAGGTGAAGCAGGACGAGGATTTGCTGTTGTTGCAGCAGAAGTGAGAAACCTTGCAAATAGAAGTGCAGAAGCAGCTCGTGAGATAAAAAATATTGTTGAAAATGCTACAAAAAAAGCAAATGATGGAAAACAAATAGCAAATAATATGATTATTGGTTATAAAGAGTTAAATCAAAATATAACAAATACAATAAATCTAATTTCAGATATTGAAATGTCAAGTAAAGAACAGTTAATGGGAATTGAACAAATAAATGATGCAGTAACACAATTAGACCAACAAACTCAACAAAATGCAGCTGTTGCATCACAAACCCATGATGTGGCAATTTTAACAGATGAAATAGCAAAATTAGTTGTATCAAATGCTGATGCAAAAGAGTTTGAAGGAAAAAATCAAGTTAAGGCAAAAAGTACTGGGACAATTTCTAGATTTTAGACAAAGGAACTATGATTTATGTTAAGAGAAATCCAAACTATAGTTGAAAATAGTGGTACATTAATTTATATAATTGATTTATCTACTCATAAAATTCTTTATGCTAATAAAAAATGTAAAGAAGAGTTTGGAGATATACTAAGTAAAACTTGTTATAAAGTTTTACAAAAAGGTCTAGAGGTTCCTTGTTCTTTTTGTCCATTAAATCAGAATGAACTTCCAGCTAACTTACTTCCATTTGGAACTTTATATAACTGGGAACATAAAAATACTATAAATGGCAAATCTTATATGTTTGTTAGTCATATTTCTCAATGGACTGATGGAAGAAAAGTAAATATTCAATTTGGTATTGATATTTCAGAACAAAAAAGATTAGAAGCACAGATTTTAAAAGAAAAAGATGAATTTATTGAAACTTTCAAAACGATAATTGATTCAACATTAGAAGGAATAATTATTTATGATGAAAATAAAAAATGTATTCAAGTTAATAAAGTAGCCACTAAACTTTTAGGCTTTAGTGAAGAAGAAATGTTTAATAAAGATGCTTTATATTTTATATCACATGAATCAATAGATTTAGTTAATCAAGTTATTAAAAAAGACAATCAAGAAGCTTATGAAGCTTTAATGAAAAGAAAAGATGGTTCAACATTTCCTGCTATTTTAAGAGGAAAAGATATAAAAGTATTAGATAAAAAAATAAGAGTTTCTGCAATTTTAGATATTAGTGAAATCAAAGAAAGAGAAAAAGATATTCTTAGATTAGCACAATATGATCAGCTAACAAGCCTTCCTAATCGACTAATGTTAAGAGAAATATTTTCTTTTATGAGTAAAAGAGTTAAAAGAGAAAATCATTATGGTGCACTTTTATTTATTGATTTAGATTATTTCAAAGTGATTAATGATATTAAAGGTCATCCAATAGGAGATGAAGTTTTAATTGAAACTGCAAAAAGATTAAAAGACCTACTTAGAGAAACAGATTTTGTAGCAAGATTAGGAGGAGATGAATTTGTCATCCTAATTGATACAAAAACTAATGATAAAGACTTAGTTATCAAAGATATAAATATAATTTCAAATAAAATCCTAAAAGAGATTAAAAAGCCATATTTAATATTAGAACATGAATTAAGATTAACAGCAAGTATTGGAATAATTTTATTTAGGAAAAATACGAATTTAGATGAATTAATGAAATATGCAGATACAGCAATGTACAGTTCAAAAGAAAAAGGCAGAGATAGATTTAGTTACTTTGACCCTAAATTACAGCAAATAATAGAAGAAAAAGCTCAAATGGTAGAAGAATTAAGAAAAGCTATTGAAAGAAAAGAATTAGTACTTCATTATCAAAAACAAATATTAACAAAAAATAATAAAAGTAGTGTTATTGGAGTTGAAGCACTAATTAGATGGAATTCTCAAAAAGGGCTTATTCCTCCAAACTCTTTTATTCCAATTGCAGAAGAGTCAGGTTTAATTATACCAATAGGAAAATGGATTTTAATTGAAGCTATAAATCAAATAAAACTCTGGGAAAATAATAAAGAAAAAAGAGATTGGAGAGTATCTGTAAATATTAGCCCAAAACAATTTGAAAGGGATAATTTTGTAGATTTATTAGATTTATTAATAAAAGAATATAATATAAATCCTAATAAATTAAGATTAGAATTAACAGAGAATTTATTAATCAAAAATGTAGAAGAAACCCTTAAAAAAATAAAAAAATTATTTGAATTAGGTGTAACTTTATCAATTGATGATTTTGGGACAGGATATTCATCTTTGGCTTATTTAAAACAATTACCAATACATGAGTTAAAAATAGATCAATCTTTTATAAGGGATATTCTTATTGATTCCAATGATTTTTCAATAGTTGAAACTATTTTATCTATTGGTAAGAAATTTAATTTAGAAGTTATAGCTGAGGGCGTTGAAACAAAAGAACAACATGAAATGTTAGTATCTATGGGATGTTCTTATTTTCAAGGTTATTTATTTGGAAAACCTAACAAACCAGATTCACTTTAAAAAAGGAATAATTTAATATGAATATTATTGAATTTAAAACAAAAAACTTTAATATCTTAATTGTGGAAGATTCCTCTTCTATGATTAAAATTATTAACAATATCTTTTTAGATTCTGGATTTAATACTTTTTTATCAACTACATTAGAAGAGGCAAGAGAAAAAATAAATTCAATAAAAATAGACTATATTCTATTAGATATAAATCTTCCTGATGGAAATGGTTATGAACTTATAGAAGAGTTATCTTTATATAAATTAAACCCTAAAATAATTGTACTTACAGCACAAACTGACTCTCAATTAAGAGAAGATTCTTATCAAAAAGGAATAATTGATTTTATTAATAAAGATAAAAATTTTGTATATAAGATTTCTGAAATACCTAATTTAATAAAACAGCTTGAAAAGAATAGAACAAAAACAATTTTGATAATAGCTGATTCACAAGACAGAAGAGAAAAGCATAAAAATATCTTCGAAAATAGAAATTATAAAGTATTAGTAGCTTCAAATATAACTATTGCATTAGATTTAATTAAAACAAATAAAATAGACTTAATGTTACTAGATTTAGAATTAGAAAAGGAAAATGGTGTTGAATTTTTATTAAAAAATAAGAAAATGATTTTAAATGAGTTAAAAATTAAAGTTGTAATAATAAGTGAAAATATTTCACCTACTACCCTAAGAGATGCTTTTAGGTTGGGTGTTAGAGATATAATAAAAAAACCTTATGTCCTAGAAGAATTGATTTTAAAAACTGATATGTATATAAATGATAAAGATATAGAAGATGAAATGTTTTCTAAAACTCAACTTTTAAATCAATACAAAAGTACGGTTGATAGAAGTTTTATTGTTTCAAAAACAAATGTAGATGGGATTATTACTTATGTTAATGAAGCATTTTGTGACATTTCAGGATATAAAGAAGATGAAATTTTAGGGAAACCTCATAGTATTTTAAGACATAAAGACACTCCACTTAATACTTATGAAAATATGTGGCACACTATTAAAGAACTAAAAGAAGCATGGAGAGGTACCACAAAAAATAAACATAAAAATGATTATTCTAGTGATTATTGGCTGAAAACGATAATAAACCCAATATTAGATAAAAACAATAATGTATTAGAATATATTGCAATTAGTACAGATATATCTCAAATGATGAATGCTAAAGAGTATTTAAAAGAACAATACCACATCTCTCAAAATAATTTCCAAGAGATTATGAACTTATCAAAACTTTATGAAAAAGCAATGGATGAAAGTAATATCATTTTAAGAGTAAGTCAATATGGCAAAATTACTTATGTAAATGAGCAATTTTATAAAATTAGTGGTTATACACAAGAAGAACTAATTGATCAACCATATGAGAGTATTAAAAGAATTTTTCCGCCAAGCGAAGATGATAATAAAATAATTGAACATTTACAAAGTGGTAAAATCTGGAATGGACAAATTCATAATATTTTTAAAGATGAAAGAGTTCATTATTTCCTAGCAACCGTCGTTCCAATAATAAATCTTCAAGGTGAGATTTTAGAATATATGAGTATTAGAAAAGATATAACAGAAGTAATTGAATTACACAAAGAACTAGAAGAGACTCAAAGAGAAATCATTTATAAAATGGGTGAAATAGGAGAAAGTAGAAGTAGTGAAACCGGAAATCATGTAAAAAGAGTTGCTGAATACTCAAGACTTTTAGCAAAATTATATGGCTTAAATGAAAAAGAATGTGATATTTTATTTACAGCAAGTCCAATGCACGATATAGGAAAAGTTGGAGTTCCTGATTCAATTTTAAATAAACCTGGGAAATTAACTCCTGAAGAATGGGTAATTATGAGAGAACATTCAATGAATGGTTATAATATTTTAAAAAACTCAAAAAGAGAGATTTTAAAAGCAGCAGCAATAGTAGCCAGAGATCACCATGAAAAATGGGATGGAAGTGGTTATCCACAAAATTTAAAAGAGAAAGAAATTCATATTTATGGAAGAATTACTGCTGTTGCTGATGTATTTGATGCATTAGGAAGTGATAGATGTTATAAAAAAGCTTGGAAAGATGAAGATGTTTTTCAATTATTACTTGATGAAAAAGGAAAACAGTTTGAACCTAAATTAATCAATTTATTTTTTGAAAATATTAATAAATTTAAAGAAATTAGAGATAGGTATAAAGATTAAATAAATATGAATTGCAAAAATAGAGTAAAACCAAAATTATTAAGAGATGTAAAAACAGAAGCACTTTTAGTATTTATAAGAACTACATTAGAACAATCTTTTCAGCAAATAGATAATTTTGGTTATAGCTTTGAATTAGGTAATGATGAAGATAAAGAATTAGTTTATTCTTCTTTAAAAAAATTACTAGAACATCTTCAAGATACGGTTATAAACTCAACTTATTTAAGAAGTTTGATTGAAAACTCTCATAAAAACTCAACTTTAAAATTACTTGCAAAAAAAGAAGAACCTTTAATGATTTATTATGATACTTTAATAAAAACAATTGAAGTTTGTTTACCAAATGGAAGTTCTTGGATACCTGAATTAGTTGTAATTTCACTTTTAAGTGAATGGATAATCGAAGAAGAAAAAACAGCATATTTTTATCCATATTTAAAAGATTTTGATTATTTAGATTTGATAAATAGATACGATAATTCAAAAAAAGATTTAGATAATGAAAAAAAAGAGATTGTTATGCATATGTATAAAATTTCTTCTAAATTAATAGAAAAATTAAAAAAAGCTGAGTATAAAATAAATACTTCTAGAAAGAAATCTAAGAGAAAATAAATGAAGATATAAAAGTTAGGGATCGTTCAAAATTTTGTGTCAAACAGGTAAAATAAACAATACCAAAGGACACAAAGATGAAGATAGAAATAGATGTAGAGCAATTTGCTCGTGATATAAAAGCTGGTAAAAGTATCGGTGGAGC
>NZ_MUXE01000001.1 GCF_003063245.1 Arcobacter caeni
ATTTTATTATAATAGAGTTAGAAGTCATAGTTATTTAGGAAATTTATCACCTGTTAAATTTGAAGAAAAACAAGAAAAAGAAAAAGTGTTACAATCTGAAATGGTGGCTTAGGGATTAGCAAAAAAGTGTATGTTTTTTAGTTACCTCTCCAATAAGCCTTTTTAGTTTACGATTATAAAAAAGTAAATCAATATAAAAATCATCATTACCAATTTGAACTCTTTTTTGTCTAGCTACAAAAGAAAAACCATTTCCAAGTTCTAAAATAAAACTTTCCATATCTCGCAAAATTGCATCTTCCAAATCTTTTTCCAAATATCTATCGTTTAGCTCTAAAAAATCCAAAATATAAGGGTCTTTTAAAATCATATTAGCAGAGACAACACCCTCTTTTAGTTTTTCTATTTCATAAGATATTAGTTCATCAGGTTTTTTTGAAAGAGCCGTTCGTTCATAAAGCATTGAGTCGATTCTATTTCTTAATGTTCTTACACTCCATTTATCTAAACTACTCATTTGTGCGTAAAATTCTATTTGTAAAGTATCTTCAATTGGCAATAATTCTCTAAAATGAGACCAACTTAATTTTTGCGACAGTGTGGCAACATTTTGAAAAGTGAAAATTTGAGAAAATTTCATCATCCTAGAAAGTGAAGAATAACTATAACCCTTACCAAACTCTTGAGTCAAATTTATAGATAGTGTGTTTGCAAAATCTCTTTTCCATACTCAGCACGACTATTTTTCAAAATCTCTTCATTAATTTTGAAGCCTATTTGCCAATACATCAAAGTCAAAGTTGAATTTACACTAACAGCAACATTTTGTTTTGTGATTTCAATGAGGTTTTTCAAATCTTCAAGTAAAGATTTGTTTTCAATAAATTTTTCCATTTTGATTTCCTTTTTTGAAAATCATAACAAAAAAATTTATTTATCTTAAAAAATATTGCAATTTGTTATCTTTTAGATTTTCTTATTTAGCGTATTTCAGTTGTTAAGTAATACTTGACAACTGAATTTCCAACAAAATATTTTTAACTTTCAGAAATCAATTTTTAAATATCTCTTCTATTTCTTTTTTACTTATAAAATAATTCGGAGTAGGTAAATTCTTGATTTTATTTTCGTAGCTTATAAAAAATACTGGATTATCTTTAGTACCTTTTGTAGAACTTTTAGAAACATCAATAACTTTTTCACATAAAGGCTCTTGCTCAACTATAACTATTGCTTTTTTTATCAAATCTTCATAAGGTTTTTCATCTTCCAAAAGATATGGAACAAATTTATTTACCTTATTTTTATAAATAGATTCATCTTTAAAAATATCCTCTATTTCAATTTTTTCTAATGCATATAAATCCTTTTCATGATCCATTTGGTAGTATTTTATACCTCTACCTTTTAGTTTTTCCATTATTGATTCAATAGTATTTTTATCTGTTCTATATCCAAAATATATAGATTTTACAGCTCTAGTAAAATAAGTAAAGATACCTTGAAATGGTGTTAAAATTCTAATTTCATCTTCATGCTTCCAAGATAAACTTTTTGTTACTAAGCTTTTTTTCGAAATGCTAATATCGAATATACTTCCTAAATTTATAATTGGAACATTTTTTGAATATTTAACATCAAAAAAGTTATCTTCATTACATGGATATTGTTTCAATATATCGAAATCATATTCAATACAAAAACCTTTATGAGAATCTGCATAATAAGCCCACAATAATTCATTTTTGTAATCTTTACTTAAAGAATAAACTCCAGAATTTTTATATATTTGCATTAAATTATTTAAATCTTTTTTTATAGAAATATCAAAAGTAGAAGCACTATTTTTTACAAGCAAATCAAAAAGTTCTATTTCTTGATTATCAACTATAATTTTCCCTTCGTGAACATCATTCAAGTTTTCCATACTTGATGCATAAAATTGACTATTCATCAAAGCTTCAATATCTCGAGTTGTGCCACTTCTATATTTATATATATCTATCAAATGACTCATTTTCCCAAACCCCCACCATCCAGCCTATAAACAGTCGAAGTCAAGCTTTCTATGAAACTTCTATGGTGGGATACTATAATCATTGATTTTTTGATTGCATTTAAAATCTCTACTATTCGTTTTTCGCTTTGTTCATCTAGGGCATTTGTGGGTTCATCTAAAAGTAGGATTTTTGGTTTTAGGATTAGAAGTCCTGCAAGGGCTACTATTTTTTGTTCACCTCCACTTAAATCGAAAATTACTCTATCTTTTAAGTGGGTTATTTTTAGTTCTTTTAAAATCATTTCACCTTGGATTAAGGCTTCGTTTTTTGAAACTCCTTTTGCCCTTAGAGAAAAAATCACATCTTCTATAACTGTTGGGCATAAAAAGTGATTTGTTACATCTTGGGGTAAATATCCTATGTCGCTTCTGTATTTTGAGAAATCTTTTAAATCATTTATTTTGTTGTGAAAAACTTCCACATAACCTGAACTTGGGCTTATTAGTCCTGCGATTATTTTTAGAAGTGTACTTTTTCCGCTTCCATTTGAGCCTATTATTGCTATTTTTTCTTCATGTCCTAGATTCAAAGATATATCATTAAAAATCTCTTTATCATCGTTTTTGTATGAAACGGCTCTTAAATTTATGGAACAACTCATATGTATAAAACCTTTATTAAAAAAATACTTAGAATAAAAAATAAAACCAAAATATCTTTTTGGCTAATTTTATTGTTTTCAAGCAAAAACATTTGTGAATTAAAACCTCGTGCGATCATACTAAGTCTCATATCTTGGGATTTTTTGATTGCTTTTATGAACATCATAGCAAAAATATTCCCAAAGGTTTGATAAACAAACATAGAAGTTTGAACTTTAAAACCTCTAGCTTTTAGGCTATTTTTGATATTTTTAAACTCTTTTAATAAATACTCTATTAAACAAATCGTGAAATAAAATATTGAGATAAATTTGGGACTTACTTTTAGAGTATTAAATCCTCTTACTATATCAAAACCTTTGGATTTATAAAATATTGTGATATTAAAAAGCAAAATTAAATTTGTTCGTAAAAACAACTCTATTGCCATTTGAGAGTTTTGAAAAAGTACAAAAATCACTAAAACTATAATAAAAAAGTTTAACAAAAATAGCTTTTTTAATATCTTTATTACATCTTTTCTCTCATAAATCAAAACCAATAAAACTGGCAAAATATAAAAATATTCCAAAGAAGTAAAAGCTACAAAAAAAGAGAAAAGTAAAGAAACGATGAGTTTTATAGCTTCATTATTCATTGATTATTTTGTTTTTCTTTTTACTTTTTTTAGAATATAAAAAATCACTGCTATTAAAAATAATGAAATCAATATCTTTATATGTTCATCGTTCTTTTGTTTTTCTATATGAGTTTCTAATAATTCATTTTTTATATTTTCAACTACAACATCCTGTTTTACGATATGTCCACCTGATGCGTTTATTGTGATTTCTATTTCTTTATATTTTGAAGGAAAAATATATTTTCCTTTTTCATCTAAAATATCTTCTAAAATAATATTTCCACCATTTTTTATAATCAATTGACAATTTATACAAGGATCACCACTTGCGAAATATGAATAAATATTTACACCATTTTCTTCATTTGTCACAAAAAGATTTATTTTATGAGCAAATAAAGAACTAGTTATTAGTAAAAATAAAATTACTTTTTTCAAATCAATCCTTTTAAGATTTTTGGGTATGTTTTTTTGATAAACATAAGTAAAAACATAGAAATAAATCCTTCGATTGTCATAGTTATTATATTAACTGTAAATATACTATAAGCAGCCCATTCATATTGGGGTTTTGAAAAATATAAAATAAGAACTAAAAATAAAGTAGCAAAAAATGCTCCTAAAAATCCTATTAAAAAAAATCTTATTTTTTCATTTATTTTTAAAAATATTTCAGTTTTATTTATATGATAAATTATAAGTGCAGGTGTCGCCATAACAAAAAGATTAACCCCAATTGAAGCCACTCCACCATAACCCAAAAGTAATGCTTGTAAAATCAAAGCGATTAAAATAGAAATAAAACTACTAATTCCTAAAAATATCCCAATTACACCCAAAAGAATAAGATGTATTTGTGTGACTCCAAAAGGAATATGAATAAATGAAGCAATAAAAAACATAGCACTAGCAACGGCTGCT
Organism: Arcobacter caeni; assembly: GCF_003063245.1. GTDB lineage: Bacteria > Campylobacterota > Campylobacteria > Campylobacterales > Arcobacteraceae > Aliarcobacter > Aliarcobacter caeni. The sequence goes on from NZ_MUXE01000001.1 coordinate 4,206, forward strand.
AGTGGTATTTCATCCTCTTTTATTGTTTTAATAGCTTTATAAAAAGCAAATAAACTAACACTTGAAACCACAACTGTTGCTTCAAGGGATAAAACACCATCTGCTATATGCATTTTAGTAAGCCTTTACCCAAATTAAAGCACCGTTTTCAACAGGATAATTTTTCCCATCTGTGTATTTTAATTCACCCTCTTCTATCAAAGCTGCAAATCCCCACCAACCTTTGTGATTCATTACAAAAGAAAAAACTCCATTAGCATCTGTTTTTACGACTTGTGTTACATGGGCATCATTTGGTGCTTTTAAACCAAAGTCATTATAAGCTTCAACTTCTACTTCTACATTAGCTGCTGGTTTTCCATCATGCAAAACTTTTCCTTGAAATAAATTTCCAGAATACAAACCAAAAGGTTTAGTAAGAGGAATAATTTCATATTTTAAACCAATTGGTTCATCCCAAGCATCTTCTAATCCAAAAGCACTAACTATTAGTTTTGGAACATGGGAAATGAATTTTTCTTCTGCTGGTTCAAAATACGGCTGTGGTTGTACAAAAAACTTATAAACTCCAGGAGTTTTTATATCATAAGAACTATTCCATGATTTATGCCCAAGTTTTGTGGTTTCACTTAGGTTTAATTTATTATTTTTTGAATTTACAAAAACCTCAGGTTTTTCCAAAGTCATACCTGTTTGTTCAAAAGGATGTATAAAAGATATATCCAAATCTACTTTTGATTCCTTTTGATTATTTACATTATCTGTGTTTGACATAAATGTAAGAAAGTGCGCATTTGCGTAGAGTGTAGCAAAAATTAAAAATATAATTTTTTTCATTTTTTTCTCCTAAAAATTTTTATTAATTATATTCACTATGCTTTTATGAAAGTATAAATTTATATATTTCTTATATATTTTTAGAACTAAAAACACTAATTTTTTTGCTTAAATTACAATTAATCTTGTCAAGTATAAAATTATTTAATTTAAGCTAAAGTTTTGCTTAATATTTGTAACATTCATTATCATTTCTTAAAAAAGGATTAAACTTGCTGAAAAACACCTCTACAAAACGAAAACTTCTACTCTTACCAATAGCCTTTATCTTTATTGTAATAATATCAGCCTTGATATTTAGCTATTTTGATAATATTGAAAAACGACAAACAAACGCAGCAGGACAGACTGATTTATTCATTCAACAAGTTTTAAAAGGAAGAATATCTGTTTATCAATTTTTAAGAAGCCCCGATGAATCAAAAGCAAAAATAGTTAAAGATGATTTTGAACTTTTAAATAATTATGTTTTAAAGTTAAAACCAATATTAGTTGTAAAAGAAAATATTGATTTATGTGATGTAATTGTAAATGAATCAAAAAATTATATAAAAAGCTTTGATGAAATGTCACAAAAAAGAATACCTGATTATAAAAATGGAATAGAAAAAGAGACTCCTGAAATATTAGCCGTAATAACAAGAATGGTTGATATTGGATTGAAACTTGAAAACCAACTAGCTCTTATAAATAAGAATACTATTGAGAGAAAAGAAAAAGCAATAAATACAATGAATATAGCATTAATCGCAATTGCACTTATTGCAATCATATTTTTTGTTACTTTTTCGCTTGTTTTATCAAATCAATTAATAACAACTTTAAATAATTTCCAAAAAGGACTATTGAGTTTCTTTGGTTATCTAAATAAAGAATCAACAACAGTTGAAATGTTAGACGATGCAAATCATGATGAATTTGGAAATATGGCAAAAATTGTAAATGAAAATATTTCTAAAACAAAAAGAACTATAGATTCTGATAATGTGTTTTTAGAAGAGATAAATCAAATTGCTATAACAATCAAAGAAGGATTCTTAAATAAAAGATTAGAGAATAAAACAGAGACACAAAGTTTAGAAGAGCTAAGACATCATATAAATGATATGCTTTTAAGTCTTCAATTAAGAGTTTGTACAAATATAAATGATATAAGCCTTGCTTTAGAAAAATATGCAAAACTTGATTTTACACACAGAATCAAAGGTTGTAATAGTGGCGTTACTGTCGGATTAAATAACCTTGCAGACATTATAAATGATATGCTTGTTGAAAATAAATCAAATGGATTAACTTTGGGAGAAAGTAGTCATATCCTTCTTAAAAATGTTGATACTTTAAATAGAAATTCAAATGAAGCAGCTGCTGCTTTAGAAGAAACTGCTGCAGCTGTTGAAGAGATTTCAAGTAATATTTCAAACAATACAAATAATATTGTTAAAATGTCACAATTAGCTTCAAGTGTAACTGATTCAGCTTCAAAAGGTGAAAAATTAGCAAACCAAACAACAGATGCAATGAATGAAATAGATAAAGAAGTAAATGCGATAAATGAAGCAATTACAGTAATTGACCAAATAGCATTCCAAACAAATATTCTTTCATTAAATGCAGCCGTAGAAGCAGCAACTGCTGGAGAAGCTGGAAAAGGATTTGCAGTTGTAGCAGCAGAAGTGCGAAACCTAGCTTCAAGAAGTGCAGATGCTGCAAAAGAGATAAAAATTCTTGTTGAAACTGCAACTAAAAAAGCTGACCAAGGTAAAAAAATATCAGAAGATATGATTAGTGGTTATAAAATGCTAAATGATAATATTTCACAAACAATTGAACTAATAAAAAATGTTGAAGGTTCAAGTAAAGAGCAATTAGCTGGAATTGAACAAATAAATGATGCTATTAGCGCCCTTGACCAACAAACTCAACAAAATGCAATAATTGCTACACAAACTTATGAAGTAGCTATTCAAACAGATACAATAGCTAAATTAGTTGTTTCAAATGCAAATGCAAAAGAGTTTATTGGTAAAAATGAAGTTACTGCAAAAGTTTTAGAAAATAAACCAACTTCAACTCAAACACCTACAAAAAATATACCTACAAAAACTACAACTCCAAATAAAATCACTTCAAATATAAAACGCGATACAAAAGTAGTTTCATCAAATACTAAAGATGACGATGAATGGGCAAGTTTCTAAAACTTGCCTAGTTAATTGTCTTATATTGTATTACTTTATATTATTAAAATTTCTCCACTAACTCATAAAATTTAATAGTATTTCGCCCTGATTCTTTAGCCTCATACATGGCTGAATCAGCGCATCTAAAAATATTTAAAGAACTTATTTGTTCTCCTTTAAACATACAAACACCAATACTAGCCGTACAATAATGTTTTATATCTATATTTTCTTTTTTTTCATTTATAATATTAAATTCATATGCTTGAGATAGATATATTCTTATCTTTTCAACTACTTTAAAAATATTTTCTTTTGATATATCTTTATTTTCATCAAATTCATCAAAAACTATTACAAATTCATCTCCACCCAATCTTGCAACTACATCGAGTTTTCTAATACTATTTTTTAATCTATTGGCAACTTCAATCAATAATAAATCACCAACATTATGTCCATAAGTGTCATTTAGAGGTTTAAAATTATCCAAATCAATAAAAACCAAAGCACAATACTTTTGACTTCGTTCACTTTTTGACATTATAAAACTCATTTTATCATTAAGAGAACGACGATTTGGTAATTTTGTAAGGCTATCACGATATGCTAATTGTTCTATTTTTTCCTGTAATTCTTTACGTTTTGTAATTTCCCTTGTAACACCATGATAACCAATAATATTTCCTTCTATATCCATTTCTTGTTTGGATAATATTTCACCCCAAATTATACTTCCATCTTTACATTTATGTTGAAGTTCTATTGTAAAAGGAGATAATCTAATACCTTTTTCTAATGATTCTAATCTTTCTTTTATTTCTTTCTTAATAATAAAAATACTTTCATCAGTAAATAATTCGAATACACTTTTTCCTATAACTTCACTTGCTTTATAACCTCGAAAACGTTCATCTGATGGGCTTATATAAGTAATTATAAAATTGGTATTTATTTTCCAAATTACATCATTTATATCTTCTGTTAATTGTCGATAAAGAGTTTCACTCTCTTTTAGTTTATTTTCGACAATTTTACGTTGAGTTATTTCGCTTCTTAATCTATAAATCCAATAAATTACAACTAACAAAATAAATAATGTTCCAAGAGCATAAAAAATTATAGTTTTTACATCTATTCCACGGTCTACATTTAACCAATAATTAAACATTTTTTGTATTTCATCTTCTGGTAAAGATTTTACAGCTTTATTTAAAATAGAGAGAAGTTCAACATTATTTTTTGTAACTGCAAAACCTTGATTACTAAAATATTCTGTTTGACCTGAAAAACGCAAATTTGAGAAATTATATTTTTTAATTATATTATCAGCAAGACCCACATCTCCAACATAAGCATCAACTTTTCCTATATTTGTTAACTCTAAAGCTTCTTTTGTACTATTCACAACTTCAAGTTTAATATTTGGATAATTATTTTCTAAAAGTTCTTCCATAAAATAACTTTTTTCTACAGAAACTTTTTTATTATTTAAATATTTTAAGCCAGCAATAAAACTATTTTTCCCATTATCTATAATAATAACCGGACTACTTCTATAATATTGTGTAAAATTAAGATATTTATTTCGCTCAGGAGTATTTGTAATACTTGTAATCATATCAATCTTTCCATCTTTTGCAAGATTTATGATTTCATCCCAAGATTTATTAGTAACTATTTGAAACTTTATACCAATAACTTTTTCAATTAGTCTCAGATACTCAATAACAACACCTTTATATTCATTATTTTCGAGCCATTCATAAGGAGCATAATCTTTGTCAACTCCGACTTTTATAATAGGATGTGAGCTTAACCAATCTTTTTCATTTTGAGTTAAAACAAAAGGAATAAAATCTGTTTTTTCTTGTGCAAAAATATTTACATAAGAAAAAAGGAAAACTAAAATAATTGCCAAGTGGTAATTTTTAATTTTAAAATACTGCAAATAGACATCTCCAAATATTATATTATTTTGGATTATAGCTTTATATATAAAAAATACAATAGCAGACAATAACGGTATTTTTATTTATAAACTTATCGTTTTCCCCGCCAAATTTCCACTTGAAAAAGACCATTGAAGATTATATCCACCACAAGGGCCGTCTATATTTACAACTTCTCCACAAAAATATAAACCATCTATTAGTTTACTTTGCATAGTTTTTGAGTCTATTTCTTTAAGTTCAACTCCACCTCTTGTAATCATGGCATTTTTAAATCCCTCATGTCCTATTACTGTAAGTGGTGTCCATGCTAGGGTTTTTATTAATTTTTCTCTTTTTATTCCATCTATATTTTTGAACTTTTCAGCTGAGTTTATTTCACAAATATTACAAATCTCTTGGGCTACACTCAAAGCTAAAAGAGAAGTAAGATTTTCTAAAACTGTTGCCGTTGGATTTTTTTCTATCTCTTTTTTTAGATGTGTATAAATTTGCTCTTCATTTTTACCTTTTAAAAAACTAATTAAAAGTGGCACTTCATCATATTTTGCCAAAATAGGAGTAAGTTCTCTGGCAAAATCTAAAACTACTGGACCTCTTATTCCGTTATTTGTAAAAATCAAATCACCTGTTAGTTTTAGTTTTTTGTATTTAGCAATATCTACTTTTAAAATTGCTTTTGCGATTGTATCAGCCTTACAAGCTGCGAAGTTTTTCTCTTTTGTAAAAAGTGGCATCATTGCTGGATGAAGTGATGTAACTTCATGCCCAAACTCTTTGGCAAAAATATATCCATCACCAGTTGCTCCAAGGGTTGGATAACCTAACCCACCCGTTGCTAGGATAATATTTTTTGATTTGTAAATATTTGATTGGCTAGTTATAATAAAAATATCATCTTTTTTTTGAATAGTTTGTATTTCAACAGAACAATCAACTTTTACTTTTAATCTTTCAAGTTCATCATCCAAAGCTTTTAAAATAATTCCAGAACTATGTTCAAGTGGAAATACTCGAAAACCATCTCGGGCAATTGTTTCAACTCCAATACTAGCAAAAAAATCTCTTAAATCATTTGCATTAAAAGCTTCAAGTGCATGGCTCATAAATCGTCCATTTTTACCAAATTTTGCCATAAATTCATCAGTTGATAAAGTATTTGTAAGATTACATTTTCCTCCACCTGTGGCTTTTAATTTTGCTGCTATTTTTGATAATTTTTCTAGTAATAAAACACTTTTATTTTCTTTTGCAGCACTTATACTTGCCATGATACCAGCTGGTCCGCCACCTATTACAATTACATCAAAAACTTTATTTTTTTCTTGCATTAATCAACTTTTTTATTAAATTTTCATATAGTATTATTTATTATATCTATTTTGTTATTAGGAAAATCCATGAAAAAGTCAATTGTCTTTTCTTTATTATTTGCTCTTGGTTTTAGTGCTTGTGCAAAAACTGCAAGTGATAGTTATTTTAGTGAGCAACCAAGTAGTTCTAAAAAAGAGTATGAAATTTTTAGAAAAAATATTGCTCTTGAATTTGAAAATCAAACTCCAAAACAATGGGGAGAAAACGCAACAGGTGTAAAAACTAAACTTGACACAAATGAAAAAGTAATAGCACTTACAATGGATGCTTGTGGAAGTCCATTAGGAATGGGTTATGATGAAAAATTAATTAATTTTTTAGAACAAGAAAATATTCCAGCAACTTTATTTATAAATGCTAGATGGATAGATAAAAATCCAAAAATTTTCAAAACATTAGCATCTAAACCTCAATTTGAAATTGCAAATCATGGATTAGAACACAAACCAGCATCTGTAAATGGTAAATCGATTTACAACTTAAAAGGAACAGCAAATGCTGAAGAGTTAATTGATGAAATTGAATTAAATGCCAGAAAAATAGAGTCAATAACTCATAAAAGACCAAAATATTTTCGTTCAGGAACAGCATATTATGATGAAGTTGCTGTAAAAATTGCCAATAAACTAAACCATCAAATAATTGGATTTTCTATTTTAGGAGATGCGGGAGCTACTTTTTCTGCTAAAAAAGTAAAAGAGGCTTTCTTAAAAGCAAAAAAAGGTGAAATAGCAATAATTCACATGAATCATCCTGAATCTCAAACAGCAATTGGAACAATTGAAGCTATAAAAGAGCTAAAAAAAGAGGGTTTTCGATTTGTTAGATTAGCAGATTATAAACTAAAATAAAAAGACCGATTTTTATTTATGATAAAATAACAAAAAAATTTAGGAATATTAATGGCAGGAATTTTAGGATATTTATCCATTTTAGCAGATGATGTTAGTTCATTAGCTGGAAAAACTATGGCAACAACCGCAAAATCATTAGTAACTTCACTTGATGATGTGGGATTACTTTTTGATGACATTGCAACTTATACAAAACTTGCAAGTATAAAATCATCTGGACTTGTAGTTGATGATTTAGCTGCAATTGCAAATTTTACAAATGAAACAACATCTGATATTTTAAAAAATGAATTAAAAAAAGCAAAAACAGTTGATGAATTTAAACAAAATATTGAAAAACTTGATGAAAAAGCTCAAAAAGAGATTTTAGATGAATTAGAAAAAATCAGACAATCAGCAATTTTAGAAGCAAAAAGAAAAGCTGCATTAAGAGAACTTCCAATAGTTTATAAAATTGCTATGGGAAGTTTTAAAAACAAATTTATCATTATTCCAGCTGTTTTATTAATGAGTTATATCGTTCCTTGGTTAATTTCTCCTATTTTGATTTTGGGTGGAATTTATTTAGCTTATGAGGGAGTTGAAAGTGTTTTAGAAAAACTTGGAACTCATCATGAAGTTGCAGATGAAAAAGAGACTATTAAAGAGCTTTCAACTGAAAAATTAGAAAATGAAAAAGTAAAAGGTGCGATTAAAACAGATTTTATTTTATCTTTTGAAATTATTGTTATAACACTTAGTTTGATTGCAAATACAAACTTTTTGACAAAAGTTTCTGTTTTAGTTTTAGTTGGAATTTTAACAACAGTTTTTGTATATGGAATTGTAGCTTTAATCATAAAACTTGATGATATAGGTTTTTATTTACAAGAAAAAAGAAGCCCTATTTTACAAACTATTGGAAATGGATTTGTAAATTCAATGCCTTATATTATAAAGACAATTAGTATAGTAGGAATAATAGCCATGTTAGCTGTTGGTGGTGGAATATTTGTACATGAAACTCACATATTACACTCTTTTGATAATATTATAAAATCTATTCCAATGGGTGGATTTTTGAGTGAAATAATTATTGGAACAATTATTGGATTTATAGCTGTAAAAGTTGTTCCTATTTTTTCAAAACTGTTTAAAAAAAGTAACTCTTAACTAAAAAGATTTAAAAATCAACTATTAAAGAAGTTAAAAACTTTGTATCAAGTTTCTCTTTTTCAGTTTTGTTAGTATAATCCATATTATAACTAACTCCTAAAGATAGGTTTTCTGTCATTTTAACACCAATTGCAGAATCACTTACAGCAAAATACTTTTCACTATCTTCAAAAGATGCTAAATAACTTAACATTTGTTTAAATTCAACACTTTTAGAAAATCTGTATTTATAGTTTAATTCAGTTCTTCCAGCTAAATAATCATCTTTTAAACCATTATTATATCTATCATAAGCGTAATCTAAACCACCTTGAATATCAAGTGTTTGAGTTTTATCTTCAAGAAATTTATATCCAAGACCCGGACCAAAATTTAATCTATAATCATAATCTGACAATTCATCTTTAATATAATTTATTCCTATATTTGAGTATAGTTTTTTTGTTATCATGTGATTATAATCTAGTTCTAAATTATATTTATTTGCGGAAGTACTATTTTCATTTTCATTATATAACATACTTCCCTTTGCTCTTATACTTTCTGTATCACTTAAAGCTGCTGTACCCTCAAGTTTTGAAGAAAAAGTAGTTGTATTTGTATTTCCACTTGTTTGAACATACGATAGTTCTAAATGTTTATCAATATCTAAAGCATAACTTGAAGTTGTTATTAAACCTATAATAAAAAAATTATTTAAAAATCTCATTTATTCACTCCTTAACTGTTGTCTTTTATTTGCTTTTGAAACATCTTTTTGTGTAAAGTCATTATTTTGTGGAATAATTTTTTTCAAAAAAGGTGGTATATTTCTTCCACCTACTTTCATAACATCTTCTAAAATTGTATTTGCAATTAACTCTTTTTCATGTTTCGATGACATAAATTCATATAAAAATTCAGCCATTCTATCAAGTGAAATTTTATATGTTGATTCACTTCTTTTATATAACCATTTACTTAAAGCATAGAAATTTTCAAAAACTTTTCCATCTTCAAAAAGTAACGCTGTTGTTTTTTGAAAATTTCCACTGTTGTAAATAATATCCCAAAATCTTGCGAATCTTTTCATATCTTGCATAAGTGAAAAACTAATCAAGTCATTTTTTAAAATATCATAAGGTGGTGAATCATTATAAACCATTCCATAAACTTTGTCGTGTCTATCAAGTGTTGTTCCTGATAATTTTTTCAAAATTCCTACTTGAATTTCACCCGTTGATAAAGTATAAAGTTGATTTAAATTTCTTCCAAAACTCTCTATATCTTCACTTGGAAGCCCAATTATTAAGTCAATATGCATATGTGCATGGGTTTCTTGTGATAAAAATTTTAAATTATCTTTGATTTTATCAATTTTCAAATTTCTATGAATCTCTTTTGCAACATCAAGATTTAGCGTTTGAATACCAACTTCAAGCTGTAAACAACCTGGTTTAAACTGTTTTATTAAACCTCTTAGTTCTTCAGGAAAATTATCAGGAATTACCTCAAAATGTAAAAAATAATCTTCTTGTTTTGCTAAAAAATAATCTAAGATTGCTTTTGCATAAGATATTTTGATATTAAAAGTTCTATCTATAAACTTGAAATTTCTAGCACCTCTATTCCAAAGTTTATCTATTTCATTTAAGAAAATATCAACATCTAAATATCTCATTTTTGTCTCTATTGAAGATAAACAAAACTCACATTCAAAAGGACAACCTCTTGCATTTTCCACATAAATATGTCTGTTTTTTATATCAAAATCAGTGTAATCATCATAAGGAAGTGCAATTTTTTCAAAATCTACTTTTGGTGAAAATATTACTTTTGGCTGAGTGCAAGTTCCATCTAATATCTCTTTACAAAGAGTATAAAAACTATCTTCTCCCTCACCACTAATTATATAATCAACCACATCAAAGTTCACTCTACGAGGAGTAAAACTAACCTCTGGACCACCTACAACTATAATAGTTTCAGGTGATACTTTTTTTATTATTTTTACAAGTTCACCTACATCAAAAGCATTCCAAATATATACAGCAATTCCTATAATCTTTGGTTTTTTATCTAGTATTTGTTCTGCTATTGTTTGAACTGATGAGTTTATTACAAACTCTAAAATCTCAGCTTGGGGTTTTAATTCTCTTAAATTTGCGTATAAATATCTCAAACCCAACGAGCTGTGAGAAAATCTTGAGTTTAAAGTTGTTAGTATTATGTTTTTCATTCGCGATTGTAACACAAGTACTTAGTGTTTTAGATAATGTGTTTTTATTAACCTTTCATAAACCAAACTTTTATATACTCAGTTTTTATTTAAAAGGAAGATTATGAAAAACGACACTTTTTCGAGATTTAGGATTATTTCAATTATAGAAGGTTTATCTTATTTAATATTAGTTTTTATAGCAATGCCATTAAAATATATGTTTGATTATCCCTTGGCTGTAAAAGTTGTAGGAATGAGTCATGGAGTTTTATTTATACTGTTTTTTGTAGCTTTAGTTATGGCTATGAATAGATATAAATGGAAATTTTTAGGTTTTCAATTATTTGTTTATTCATTAATTCCATTTGGTTTTATTTTAATTGAAAGAATTATTATGAAATCTCCTGCTAAAAAACTAAAATAAATGCTTTTTCCCAAGGGGTTTTTAGGAACAGCGGCTCCTTTTTATTTGGATTTAGCAACTGTTTATTTTGCAATATTGCCCTTTTTACTGGCTATTAGCATATTTTTTGCAATAAAAAAGCATTATAAAAAACACTTTATTTCACAAGCTGTGATTTTGGGTGTTACTTTATTTATAGTTGTGATATTTGAAATTGGTATTAGAATTTCAGGTGGATTTATTGAGTATTCAAAATATAGTAATATTTCCTATGATTTTATGTTATTTTTCTTAATAATTCATATTTTAATAGCAATAGCAGCAGTTGCAGGATGGTTGTTTTTATTTATTTCATCTTATAAACAATACAAAAACAATACTCTAAATGTAACTTCTCACAAGAAAATAGGAAAAGCTATTTTTACAGCTTTGAGTATTAGCTCTATTATGGGAGTTTGTATCTACTTTTTTTTATTTGTTTTTTAAAAACTTGATTTTTTACAATTTTTATTATTTCTAATTTTGTTATGATGTAAAATATTACATAAAACAAAATATAGGAATAAAATGAAATCATTTTCACAAGTTATAATCATAGCTTTTATCTTCATATCATTTTTGTTATTTTTACCAAATCTTACAAAAGAAAGAAATTTTAAAACTTATACTGATTCTCAACTAAGAGCTACTGCAAATGCAAAAGGATTAAAAGCAATTCCAAACAGTTATGAAGAGCTTTTAAAAATAAGTGATGATGAAAATAACCCTATAAATCTAAAAAAAATAGCCTTAGGAAAAGAACTTTTTTTTGATACAAAACTCTCTTTAGATGACACAATTAGTTGTGCCACTTGTCATATGATTAGTAAAAATTCTGATGATAAAAAGATTATTTTAAATGCAATTACTTCAAAAAAAACACCAAATGATTTAAAAGACGCAAATAACTGCGTAATTTGTCATTTAAGTGATGAAAGTGGAACGGATAGATTATCAACTTCTATTGGATACAAAGGTGCTACAAATCCTCATCATCTAAATACTATGACTATTTTAAACTCTTCTTTGGCTAAATATCTTACATGGAATGGTGAAATAAAAACTTTAGAACAACAAATTAGCAACTCAATACAAGCTCCTTCTAAAATGAATATAAAAGCTGATGATCTTGTAAAAAAACTAAAAAATGATAAAAAATATATATCTGACTTTAAAGAAGTTTTCAAAGATGAAATAAAAGAAAATCAAGATTATCTAAGTTTTGAAAATATTCAAAAAGCAATAGCTGTTTATGTAAAAACTTTACTTACAAGAAGTAGCTTTGATGAGTTTTTAGAAGGAAACAATGAATCTATTTCAAAAGATGCAAAAAGAGGATTAGTAAATTTTATGAATTTTGGATGTAGTGGTTGTCACACAGGAATGAGTGTTGGAGGTCAAAGTGTTCAAAGATTTCCTCTTCGTCATTTCGCTGGAATTCATGATTTACGACCAAATTTAGGCTCTCCACCTGATTTTAAAATAATAGATGAAACTTTTCCTTTTGAAAATAAAGGCGGTTATTTAGGAAGATCTGACACTCAATTTTTTAGAGTTCCAATTTTGAGAAATGTTACAAAAACTTCACCATATTTTCATAATGGCGCCGTTGATAAAATAAGAGAAGCAGTTGAAATAATGGGAAGACACCAAGTAGGATTAAATTTATCAGATCAACAAATAGATGAGATTGTAGAATTTTTAAAGACTTTAGAGGGAAATGTAGTAGATTATTCAAAAGATGCAAAGGTTATTAAATGAAAATAATAAATATAAAAGTTCTAATTCTTCTAATATTTTTAAGTGGAATTTTACAAATGGATATATTAAATATTTCATGGGAAAACTTAAGAATTGTATCTGTTGTTCATATTTTCACTTCAATTTTTCTTTGTATTTTTTATATTATTCCTTTTGTAAACAAACACGCTTACAAATATATTGTGATTAAAAAAGTAAATAGTGTTAGCGGTTGGATTTTAGGATTTGTTTTATTGATGATTGTAATTAGTGGAGTTTATCTTTTTTTTATAGGAAATAAAGGTGGAGATATTTGGGGAATTATAAGTTTTAATATTCATTTATATGGTTCTTTTATACTTTTAATTTTTCTATTCTCTCATAGAAAAAAAGTAAAAACAAATATATTATCTATTGCTGCTCTTCTTTTTACTTTTTCATTTTTAAATATACCTTTGCATAGTGAAACAAAAATCGAAAACAAACTTTTAAATCTTAAAACACCAAAAAATGAAGTTTATCACAATGAAGATTGGACAAACTCAACAAAATGCAAATCTTGTCATAGTGAGATTTTTAATCAATGGGCAAATTCAAATCATAAAAATCTAGTAGAATCAAACCCTTATTATATGGTTATGGAATCAATTGCAGGGGAAGTTGAAGGAGCTGAGTTTAAAAAGTGGTGTATGGGTTGCCACAACCCAAGTGCTTTAACCACAGGGCTTACAAGAACTAGCCATGCTATGGATGATAATTTTTTAGCAAATACTTTATTTGAGTCAAATGCCCAAACATTGGTAAAAACTTTTGAAAAGCATGGAAATACAAGACTTGAAGAGGGTGTTTCTTGTCTTACTTGCCACACAATTACAGATGCCATAAGTGCTGGAAATGCTTCTTATACTTTAGATATAACAAGTAGAAAAAAATATCCTTTTGAAGATGATGAATCAACTGTGGGGAAATATTTAGGGCATAAATTTATAAATGCAAAACCAAATGTACACAAAGATAGTTATATGAAACCTTTGTACAAAGAGAGCAAATATTGCGCTTCTTGCCATGATGAAACATCACCTACTACAAATAAACAAATAGTATCAACATTCAAAGAGTGGGAAGCATCGCCTTATAATAACAAAGAAGATAAAACAAAAAATAAAACTTGTATAGATTGTCATATGACATATTTAAAAGATGATAAGTTTGCTCCATTAAACGGAGTTTCTACTGATGGTGGAGTTGTTAAAAAAGATGTAAAAGTTCACTATTTTGCAGGTTCAAATCATTTTTTAGCTGGTTTAAAAGATAAAAACCATGAAGATCAAGTATTACAACTTTTAAGAACATCAGCAAAACTTGATGTTGATATAAAAGATAATCAAGTTCATGTGGGAGTTGAAAATGTGGGTGCTGGTCATCATTTACCAACGGGCGTTGCTGATTTTAGAGAGTTATGGCTTGATATTACAATAGTTGATGCAAATGATAAAATAGTATTTTCAAGTGGAAAACTTGATATTAATGGCGATTTAAAAGCAGATGCAAGACCATTTATGAAAGTGTTTGGGGACAAAGATGGAAAGGCTGTAGGTTTACTGTTTTGGAAGTATGAGAAGCTTTTAAGCGATACTAGAATCCCTGCAAAAACAAGAAGAGTTGAAAGTTATGATTTGCCTAAAGATTTAAAATATCCATTAAAAGCCATGGTAAAACTAAACTTTAGGATTTATCCTCAATCAATTACTTCAATGGTTCAAAAAGCATTTCCAGAGCTTCCAAATCCTCCTGTTGTAGAACTTGAAAAACTTGAACAGATTTTTGAAAAGTAGTTTGTTTAAAAGAGAGTTTTAAAAACTCTCTTTCATCCAATCTTTTATATATGTACTTAAAAGCATTGGTTCTTCCAAAGGAATATTATGGCTTGTTCCAACTCTATTAATTATATTCATATTATGATTATCAAGAAGCAACTTTTTAATAGCTTCTTGATTCAAAAGTCTGTCATTAATACTGTAAAAAAACCAAATTGGAATACTTAAGTTTATTAAATCTTCAAATAAATCTTTTCGATAAAAAGTACTTGTAAGTTGAGAAATAAAAGTCTCTTTTCCAAGTTCCATAAACATATCTTGAATGATTTTAATTAACTCATCATCATTTTGGTTTTTTTCTTCTACTAAAGATTTTGCTTTTTTATAACTTAATCCTAAAAAACCTTCTTGTTCAATTACTGCAAATTTTTGTTTTCTTCTTTCAATTTCTGCTTCAGTTGAGTTTCCAGGAGTTGCTGCAACTGAAAAAAGTCTATTTACTCTATTTGGATATGTTATTGCAAAATATGATGCGATATATCCTCCTAGTGAAAAGCCTAAAAGATTTACTTTTTCTTCTTTAAATTCATTAAATAATATATCAATAATTTCATCAAAATCTTCACTATGAGGAATTGGTGTATGTACCAATTCATAATCATTTTGCAAAAGAGGAATTATTCTACTCCAAAGCCTATCATCAGTCATAAGCCCTGGAATAAGATATATCTTTTCTTTCATTATCTAACTCTAAATATTGGTATATCTAAGATTTCTATTGGATAACTTTGTTGATCAGTTTCTCCTGTTTGAGGAACAATTTCAGATAATTTTTCTGAAGTATCTACTTCATTTAAAGCACCTGCTCTTAAATATATCTCTAAAGTTTCTAAATCTTTTACATCTATAATAAAAGTTATTTCTTTATCTTTTTTATCAGTCCAATGACTATCCCAACCCTCAGCTAGTAAATATGTAGAAGCAACATTTTGTTGTAAATCACTATTCCAAATTTGACTTCCTGCTTCATAAAAATTTATTTGTTCAAAACTTGTAGTTGTATTTTTAATAATTCTTGAAGAATCCGTAAATTGAGGAAAAGAAACTGAAATTCCTCCACTTGAAACAACTTTTAAAGAAGGAGAATATTTTATATTAAGTTCCAAAAGATTGTCATCTAAAAGTTTGTAATTATAAGTTAAACTTTTTTGTGATACTTTTTTTATTGTTAAATCATCACTTGTATTTTGGTTATTTTCAGTACTTTCACTATTTTCATTTTCTTGAAAAGCATTATCCTCTGATGGAAGTGCTAACTCATTTTTTTCTAAAACTTTTTGATTATTTACATATAAACCATCTTCTTTTAAAAGCACTTCAAATCTTTTTAGATTATTATCAATATCTATAAAACTTATATTTGAGTTTTGTTTTAAATCTAAAAAGCCTTTTAAATTTTGTGCAGTTAAAGCATCTAAATCAACTGTTAATTTTACATCTTCAAATATATCAGTAATATCTTTTGGTTCATTTTCTACCATATTTTTATTTAATTTAAAACTTAAATTAAATTTTAAAGTATCCAAAATTCTTTGTTCATTAACTAAATAATTTGAAGCATTTCCACTTGATTGTATTTCTAAACCACTTTGTGCTAATGATTTAAGATACTCTTCATATCTTTTATCTTTTATATATAAACCTATTTCATCAAGTTTTTTTATTGGTAAATTATTAATATTAAATGATAAAGATGTATTTTTAAGATTTACAGATTCAAAATTGAAGTTTTTTGTTGTTAATTCTTCAAAACTTAAGTCACTTTTTGTATTTATATTTATCTCATCTTTTTCATAACTTGAATTAATTAGTAAATTTTTTATATTAAAAATGCTATCTTTTTCTTGAAATTCAATACTTTTAATTAATGTTTTTGAACTCTCTTTATTTTCATTTTTTTCATAATTAATTGCTATTTCATTTATTAAAAGTAGAGCTCTATTTTCCATATTCATATCAGAAATTTTAAACGAATTAATTGCTAAATTTTTCCCATCTCCTTGAAAACCTCTAATTGTAATAATTATATTTTCATCTGGAATTATTGTATCAATGTCAGCTACTTTATACTCTTTTTTCTCATTTATACTAACTTGTAATTTTTTATCTTTTAATAAATCTAAAAGCCATTTACTACTTGGTTTATCTATTTCTTGAGTAAGATTATTCATAGCTATTTTTGATAACTGCGTTAAATATATATTTGAATAAAGTTTATTTGTAAAGTTTTCAAAAACAAAATCATAATCAAACTTTACACCTGAAAAGAAAAGCTCTTTATCATTTGGTGCAAGAAAAATATATTGTTCTTCAATAGCTTTTTTTAACTCTTCATCATTTATGTTACTTAAAAGCCAAGAAGCTACTTTATCAGGATTTGCAATTTCAAGTTCACCTTTTGCACTTGTATCAATATAATTTGTTGATTGTTCATGTTTTACAATAAATCCATTATTATTAAACTCTTCAATTTTACTATTGATTTCATTATTTATTTTATTTTGATAAGCAAAAAGCGCAGCTGCTATAATTGCTAAAAATACAACAATAATTAAAATATTTCTTTTCATTTTTTTTCCTTATGGTCTATAAACTTTGATATTTGTATAATTTTCAGCATCTCTTAAAAACTGTGCATGAAGCTGACTTAAAATTCCTTTTTCACAATAAAACAAATACTCTTTATCTTGTGGAAGTTTTTTAAATTCACTTTTTAGTTTGTAAAATGGAATTTTTAGTGTTTCAACAGAAGTTTCAATACAATCATCACTTTGTCTAATATCAATAACTGTATATTCTCCACTACTTAAATCACTTATAATTTCCATTTGACCAATTTCACTAATATCTTGATCAATTTCATCTACATTTACAAAAACAGAGTTTTTAACAGCTTCATCTAAAACCGTATAATCAAATCTTCTAGCTTCACTAGCAATTCTTTCAAAATTTCCATGGGTTACTGGATTTTTTGAAATAACACCACAATATTCAGGCATAGCTTCTGCAAATCGTGTTGTTCCTATTTTATTTGCAATATCAATAATATCAGGTTTACTCATCATACAAAGTGGTCTTAAAACCAATTTATTTGTAGATTGGTCAATTAAAGCTAAGT
Source organism: Arcobacter caeni (assembly GCF_003063245.1). Lineage (GTDB taxonomy): Bacteria > Campylobacterota > Campylobacteria > Campylobacterales > Arcobacteraceae > Aliarcobacter > Aliarcobacter caeni. Next base: position 21,935 of record NZ_MUXE01000001.1, read on the forward strand.
TTCTTAAAGTTTGACTTGAAACCTGAGCTACACTTTCACCCGTTATAAGTGCATCAATACTCATAGAATCCGCTACTTTTTCAGAAGCGATTAACATAAGTCTTTTTAACATAACTCCCATATAAGGTTCACTAACACTTTTGAAAATTTCAGTTACAACATCCTCAAAAGGAATTGTAATAAACTGAACTCTATGAGAACTTCCAAATTTATTCCATAAATAATAAGCCACTTGTTTTACACCAATTTCATGAGCAAGTCCACCAAGATTAAAGAAAATAAAATGAGTTTTCATTCCTCTTTTCATACTTAAATATGAAGCCACAGTTGAATCAAATCCACCTGACATAAGAGAAAGAATAGTTCCTTGAGTTCCTAAAGGAAATCCGCCCATTCCCATATGTTTATGAGTAATAATATTTAATTGAGCAAAATCAAGTTCTATATTAATAGTAACTTCTGCATTTTTTAAAGCAACACCTTTTGCGTCATTCATTGCTAACATATATCCACCAACAGTTTGTTCTATTTGTGGAGATTTAAACTCTTGTGTTCCTGTTCTTTTACATCTAACTACAAAACTTTTACCTTGTATTTCATGTGCGCAAGTTTCATTTACTTTTACTTTTATATCATCTAAAGTATGCATGTTATCAAACTGTATTGCTTCAAGAATTTGTTGAATTCCTGGAGTATCCAATAATCTTTGTCGTACTTGTGCCACAACTTCGATTGGACATACAACTTCTAGTTTGTCAAAAAACTTTTTTAGTTTTATATCACTTGAGACTTTTGATAAGATATTGTTAAGATTATTATAAACCTGAGCAATCATCTGTCTTTTTGCAGTTGAGCCTTTTATCATTATTTCAGTGAAATACTTTATTATAAATTTTTGTGTTTTGATTTCTGGATTAACCATTCTTTGAAGACCTTGTTTGTTTAAATTATAATATATTATAACATAACAGCCTTTTTTTTAGTTTTTTCTATATCTTTTTTTGACATAATACGCACTCATTTTTATCAAAGGCTTAATTTATGCAAGACAACCAATATGAAAAAATAAAAGTATTATTTTTAAAACTAATAGAAGAAACAAAAGAACTAAATGAAGTTGAATTCGAAAAAATTTTAATTCAAGTTTTTAAAGAAAACCCTTTTTCTGATGAAGTAAAAGAGAGATTAGTTATTGACATAGCTAAAATGAGAGAAAAAATAGTAAAAATTTTAATCTAAATTTAAATATATAATAAAGGAAAATCATGGATATCGAAAACTTAGAAGAGTTAGCAAAAGAGTTAAAAAATGATGAAAATAGCACTGTAATCGCACTTTTTGAAGAGTATGCAAAAACTCACAATATAAAAGAAGAAGAGTTAGAACAAATACTATCAAAAAAACATGATTGTTTTAAGTGTGAAAGTTGTCATAAATTTTATTGTTATGATGAATATTCTTTTTTTGATGAAAAATGTATTTATTGTTGTGATGTTGATTCTGAGGATGAAGAAGAGTTTTAAATAAAATATAAAATTTATTACAAAATGCAATAAAATCAATTCAAAATAAATTTCTTTACTATAATTCATTTATATTTTAAACAAGGAATAAAATGAATATTTGTGGAATTGAATTAAAAGCTAATAATACAATTTTAGTTGTATTAAAAAACAAAAAATATATTGAAACAAAAATCAAAAAAATAATAATTGAAGATGATGAAAAACAAGAAGATATTAGAAAATTCTGTAATGAATTTTTAGATTTTTTACAAACAAATGAGATTGAAAAAATATTTATCAAAAAACGAGGGAAAAAGGGGGCTTTTTCAGGTGGAGCAGTTACTTTTAAGATGGAAGGACTGATTCAGCTAAATCCTCTTTGTTCTGTGGATTTATTATCGGCTCAAACTATTAGTACTTTTGAAAAGAAAAATGAAATAAATTTCCCAAAAGAACTTAAAAAATATCAAGAACAAGCATATTTAACAGCTTTTTGTAATCTTTAAAATAGAATGGTATAATTTAATTATAAAAAATTTAAAGAGGTGATTAAAATGAGAGTAATTTGTCCGAATTGTTTAAGTATTAATAATGTTCCAAAAAAAGATTCTTATTTAAAAGCAAATTGTGGAAAATGCAAAGAGTCACTTTTGGATAATAAACCAATAAATCTAAGCGATGCAAACTTTGATGAAATAATTGTAAATAGTGAAATTCCAGTAATTGTAGATTTTTGGGCGCCTTGGTGTGGACCTTGTAAAATGTTTGCTCCAATATTTACAGAAGTTGCAAAAAAATATCCACTAAAAGCAGTTTTTGCAAAAGTAAATACAGAAGCTGAACAAACTTTAGGTGGAAAATACAATATTAAATCAATTCCAACTTTGATAATTTATAAAAATGGTGTTGAAGTAAAAAGAATAAGTGGAGCTTTAGATCCATTAAGATTATCAAATTTAGTAAATGAATTTATTTAGAATTTAAAAAGTGTTTATATCTGTGAGTGTAAGTATAAAATAAACCCATAAAAATGGGTTTATTTTTCTTTATAACATAGAAATTTTGTCTTCTTTAGTTGTAATCATACATAAAAACTCATATTCGCTACCATAACAGGCATCATATTTGTGAGCAACTCCAGCTGGAATATAGATAAAATCTCCTGCTTTTGCATGATACTCTTCATCACCAACTATTACTTTTGCTTCACCTTTTAACACATATTGTTGATGTTGAATTTCATTTATGTGATTTGGCATTGAACCATCAATTGCAAGAGTAACTTTTCTAACGATAAAATCTTTATCTTTTTTTGGAGACAAAACAGCAATAGAAGCATTTACAGTTTTTGGAATACAACTTGACTCAAATGTTTGTGAGTTTTTTAAATATTTGTTCATCTTTTTCCTTTTTTTATTGAATTATAACTATTTATTTAGAAAACAAAAGCAATATCAGAAATACCAATATTATAAATTTCTACTTTTACTCCATCACTATCCACTATGCTGTATGAAATTAGAAGTTCATTTGGATTTTGTATTGTTTGATTTTCTTCTACAAATTTTACATATTTATCATAATCAATAATACTATAAATAAATTTTGCTTTTTCTTTGAATTTTTCATTATTAATATATCTTTCATATACTTCTTTGTATATTGTTTCATCATATTTATCATAGAAGTTTTTTTTGTACATCAACTCACAATAAGCAGCTTTTTTAAAATTTTGTGAAGAATATTCAAGATAATCATTTGCTATTATATTTTGTAAATCTTCATGGATTTCAAAAAGATTATATTTTTTATACCCATTTTCATCTGATATTAAAGCTGTTGTTCTTATCATATATTTGTTCCTATTTTTATTTTATTCTATCATATTATTATTTATACTTAGATAATTCATATTTTATTTGTATATATTTTAATATTATTAAATATTTCTAATATGTATAGTTTTATATTAGAAATAAAATCTTTAAGATACTATAATTTTATTCAATATTTTGAAAAAGTTATTTTCTTAAGAATATATTATTTATAGTACTTTATGAATATTTTTATTACATTTTGGATAATGTTAATTATATTTAAATATATACATATTGAATAGCATATAATTTATAAAAAATCTATATCAAATGATATATTTGTCCAACACTAATTCCACCATCATTTAAAGGAATGATTTTATTGTAATAAAACTCTCTATTTTGCTCTTGAAACTTATCGATTAATAGCTCAAGAAGTGTTTTATTTTGAAACACTCCTCCACCTAAAACTATTGGTAAATCTTTATAAGTATTAGAAATATCTAAAATAATTTGTACTAATGTATTTATAAATTTTGAGCAGATTTGTTTTTTATCTTTTTCTAAAATAATCTGTTTTATCATACTTGATAGTTCAATTTTATCTTCTTCTATTTCATAAGAATAACTTTGTGTAATAGTTTTGTCATAATTTTGTTCTATTTGTAAGCCCGTTTCTCCCTCGTAGCTTTGAATATGTAAAATATCAGCAAATGATGCAACGGCATCAAATAAACGCCCTACGGAGCTTGTAAGTGGCGAATTTAGACCTTTTTGCCACATTGTATGAAACATTTTTATTTCATTTTGAGTAAAGGCTTTTACACATGGTATTTCTAAAACCAAAATTTCTTCTAGTGAATAAATATCAAAAAGTAGACTTAAAGCCACTCTTTTAGGTTCATTTACTGCTTTTTCTCCACCTAAAAGTCTAAAATATGAAATATGATTTATTCTTTTATATTTTTCTTTAGAAGCTATAAAAACCTCTCCACCCCAAATATTTCCATCATCTCCATATCCTGTTCCATCAAAAATAAAAGCTAAAACATCCTTATGTAATTTATATTCAGCCATCACAGATAAAACATGAGCATAATGATGTTGAATTTGAACCAACTCTATGTTTGGATTTGTCTGTTTTAGTTTTAATGCAAACTTTGTTGATTCATAATTTGGATGTTTATCACAAACTAAAATCTTAGGTTCAAAGTCATAAAATCTTTTAAAAGTATTTATAGTTCGCTCAAAATATTCCAATGATTTTAAAGAGTTTAAATCTGCTATATATGGTGATGAAATTAAATTATTTTCAAAATATAAACTAATTGTTGATTTTTGATTTGCACCAAGAGAAAGTATCTTTTTTTTACTTCTATTTTCAAAATTTATAGCTGTTGGAGCATAACCTCTCGCATTTCTAATTTTTGTAATATCATTTTTAACGATTTGTATAACTGAATCATCACTTGCATTTATAATATCTCTATTAAAATCAAGAACAAATTCAACTATATTTGATAGTTTTTCTAGAATTTCATCTTTAAAGATAATAATTGGTTCACCCTTTAAATTTGCACTTGTGGCAACAATTGGGTTATTCAAATATCTAAAAAGTAAATGATGTAAAGGTGTATAAGAAATAAAGCATCCAAGATGATTTATATTTGGAGCTATTTGTTGTGATAATTCAAACTCTTTTTTCTTTTTTACCAATACTATTGGTTTTTCTTTTGAGTTTAAAATCTCTTCTTCTTCTTTCGATCTTATATTTGTATAATCTTTAATACTATTTATATCTTTGAACATTACAGCAAAAGGCTTATTTAATCGGTCTTTTTTTATTCTTAATTTTTTTATCGTATTATCATTTTTTGCATCACAAATAAGATGAAAACCACCTATTCCTTTAATAGCTACGATACTTCCATTATTGATTAACTGCGCTACTTCTTTTATGGCATTTATATTATGTGATAAAATTTCATTTTTATTGTTATACAAAGTTACATTTGGACCACATTTTTCACAAGCAAGAGGTTGAGCATGGTATCTTCTATTTGTAGGATTTTCATACTCTTTTTTACAATCTTCACATAATTCAAAAGAAAACATTGAGGTATTTATTCTATCATAAGGAAATGTTTTGATTATAGAATATCGTGGACCACAATTTGTACAATTTGTTAAAGCATAATTGTATCTAAAATTAGAATTATCATTAATATCTTTGATACAATCATCACAAATAGCAATATCAGGTGAGATTATTGTAGATTTATTTTTTGAGCTTGAACTTTGTAATATCTCAAAGGTTTTATAGTCTTGTTTTTTAGTTATTTTTTCTATATTTAGTGAATTTATTCTTGCTAAAACTGGAGGTTTTTCTTTTAGTTCATATAGGAAATTTTGAATATTTTCTTCACTTGAATAAAGAAAAATATTCACTCCTTTTTCATCATTATTAACCCAACCTTTTATATTATATTTTAAGGCTAAATTATAAACAAAAGGTCTAAATCCCACACCTTGAACAATACCTTTTATTTGAACAAAAACTGACTGCATTTATATTTCTATTCCAAAATAATATTTCACTAAATATCCAATAATAAATGAAATTATCGCAACTCCAAAAGTAATAGCTGACATTTGAAGAACTCTTGTTGTGAAGTTTAAATCCTTTGCAACACTAATATAAAAATTATATGAAACAATGGCTAATAAGGCACAAATAAACATCATAATCAAAGAATAAGCCATCGTTTCGAAGATAAAAAAAGGCACAACCAAAATAGCAGTTGTTAAGATATATGAAACACCCGTATAAAGTGAATATGTAAGTGGTTTTATAGTTTCATTTGGGTTTTCTTTTGCTTCAAAATATGCAGATCCAGCCATTGATAAAGATGCAGCAATTCCCATTATAAGACCCGTTAGTCCAACTACTAAACTTTTATCAAAAGCTAAAGCAATTCCACTTAAAGTTCCTGTTAATTCAACTAAAGCATCATTCATACCCAAAACTATTGCACCTGCATATAAAAGTTTTTTGTCATTTAACATTCCGATGAGTTCATGTTCATGTTGGGTTTCTTGGTTATATATTCTTTGTGATTCAGGATAAATTTCAAAAAGTTCTTTATAAAATTCTTCCGCTCCAGCTTCTCTTTTTTCCAAAGATTTCAAAGCAAAAGAAGTTCCAAAAACTTTTACAAGAAATACAAACCACCAAACTAAAAACTTTTGAGCTTCCATTTGTTTATTTGTTATTTTTACCCAAAAATCATAATGATATTTTTCTTCTTTTGCAATTTTTTCAAAGATATTTTTGTTATTTTCGTCTTTTTGAAAAAGTGCTAAAGTTTTATAAATAGTATAATCATTTATCTCATTTTGTTGTTGAATTAAAGCTTTTCTTAGATTCTCTTTATCAAATGCTGTATTCATAAGTTTCCTTTTTTAATTTATTTGCACTACTGCTATTATTTTTAAAACAATCTGTTTATCTACTGTTTCTTGCAACTTATTTTTGATAATATTATAATCATTAAATGAGAGATATTCACTTGAAACAACTTCTAAATTTACAAAAATTTTATCCTTTTTATTTTGTAAAGATTGTATATTTAATTCTACTTTTTTATCATTTACAACTATTGATTTAAAGCTATTTAATTTATTAAAATATTCATAATTATCAACTACTTTTATAAATGATAAAAACAAAGGTATAGAAATAAGTGCCATTAAAACAAAAGTATAAAATAGTCCTTTTTGGGCTTTTTTTACAGGTGCAAAACCTAAGACTATAAAAGTTAATGCAGCACTTAAAGTTATTCCAACTAAATTTGTAAGAAAAAGTAAAAAAGAACCATAAATTAAATCTATATTTCCAATTCCTAATCCAATTCCCATTACACTTAAAGGTGGAACTAAAGCAACGGCAATTGCAACACCTGCTAGAGATTTTGAAACTTCTTCTTTTGAAGTTGCGTAAGCTCCTGCTATTCCAGAAAAAATAGCAACCATTAAATCCAATAAATTAGGATTTACTCTTACTTGCATCTCTACTGTTATTTGTTCCAATGGAATAAGCAACGCATAAATACTAGAAAATAATAATGCCAAAAAAATACCAAAAAGCAATGTTCTTAAACTTTGAAATAATAAAAATTTATCTGCTCTTATTATACCCATTGACAAAGATATTATAGGAGCCATTAAAGGTGCTAATATCATCGCACCTATAATCACGGGTGTTGAATTCGCAAAAAGTCCAGTTGTAGATAAAAGCGTACTTAAAATCATTAATATGGCATAAGTATAAGAAAAATTCGCACTTTGTTTTAAACTACTCAATAAATCTTTGAAATCATCATCACTTGCTTTTTTAAATAATGGCAATTTCCCTTCAATTAAAATACTACTTAATTCAGCTTTTGGTAAAGAATTTAGTTTTATTACATCTTTTTCTTCAATATAATTATCATCATTTTTTACAATTTCTACTAAACTTCTACCTAAATGTATATTCAAACAATCTTGTAATACTTCAAGTTTTATAAGTTTTGATTGATGTAAATCTTTATTATCAATTTGATAATCCAACATTTCATTTGAAGAAATAGTAAGTTTTGAAGCTTTAATAAATCCTAAACTTTTTGGCAATGAAACTAAAGAAATTCTTTGATAAAAAAAGATTGATAATAAATACCAAACATAAGAAATCAAAGAAGTTGGCGCTAGAATATAAGCATTTAATTTTCCATCATGAATAGATAATTCATCTCTTAATGCTGATTCTTGAGTTGCGATACTTAAGTGTTCAAGGATAGTAATTCCTGAAGCTGCTGTTTTTATTGAGTATTCTTCTGAAGTGGTTAAAGTATAACTTTTAAATGAGATATTTTTAAGATTATCAAAAAATATCTTAATTTTATTTAATCTACTATTTTTATTATAATCAAAATTATTCATTCCATGCATATCACCAATAGAAATACGATTAAAACTAAGAAATTCATTACATTTTAATAAGTCAATTTTACTTAAAAGTTCAGGATTATATGAATCATCAATCGCATCAATAATATTACTAGAAATACCGTAATTTTTTATTGTGTTCGCAGAATCTTTATGTGGAAGAATAGAAATAAATATACTTTTATTTAAATGATTTTGAAAGAAATTTTTTATCTCATTATCACTTAAAAATAAAAGGAATAATGTATCTTTATCATTTTTATGCTCATCAAATATTTCTTCTGTTGAAAAAATAGATATTTCACTTTTATATTTTTCTTTTATATAATCAAAAATTTCATTAAGAACTTTTTCATCTTTTTCTTGGGTAATAAAATTGATATTTTTATACACTTTTTGAATTCCTTAAAAAAATTAAAGTAATTTTCATTCTCTTGAAAAGTATATTATAGTGTAAGCTTTTTAATATCATATTTTTTGATATTATTTTTGAATCATAAATTCTTTATTGTAATAAATTTTAAAATTTTTAGTAATACTTTTTTCAACTAAAGATGTGAATAAATCATTTGTAAACATATCTCCGCATAAGCTAACTGCTTTTACTTCATATGATTCATTTATAGTATCAGTTTTTCTTCCTATAAAGTGAGCCAAACTTTCTATAAATCCTAAAGAGATTGTTTCTTCATCAACACCTGCTAATTTAAAACTAATTGAAGATTTAATTAAACTAATATAATCAAATTTTTTATGGAAAAGTTTTTTTGAATCAAACAGTTTATAATCAATTCTAGGACCTTTTTCTAAAAAACAATTATTGGCATTTTCTAAAATACTATTTTTAAAATCTAAGATAATTTTTGCAATTTCCCAATAACAATAAAAAGAACTATTTTTATACATTGATATATCAGTATTTATAGCTTTTTTATACTCTTTCTCAAATTTATTCTTATAGTTTTCAACTAGTTTTTTACCACCATCATTTTTTTGTATTTCTTCAAATATCTCTTTTATTGAGGAAGGAATATAAAATGATTCTACAATATCAACTAAACCATCTATTTTTTCAGAATAATAAGACATTCCATCATCATCTTTTGTACTTATATAAAAATTTAGAATTGAACTATCAAATAATTGATTTTCTGCTAAAACTGTCATAAATTGTGACTTATTTTTTTCATTAAATTTTTCATATACATTGTCTAAATTTTTAGGATATGAATTTGATTTTAAAATTAATTTTTTATTATCAAAACATTTAATTATTGGAATATCCAAAAAAATATCATTAAAAATATCATTTTTACAGTCAATATCTAAAAAATAATCAAAATCACTATTTTCTTCTTCAATATTTAAAAAAGATATATCATATTGTTCTAATTGTAAAGCCAATAAATGAAGTGTCAAGTCATTTGGGTATCTAATATCAATATTAGTTTTTTTCACACTATTTTTTTGTCTATATATTTCATTTATTTTAAAATTAATTTGTGGTTTTTCAATACTAACAAGAGCCACAATATCTGTTTTATTTTCTACAATAATTTGAGATATTTTTCTAATATTTGTAACAAGAAGAGAAGAAGATTCATCTAAAGTTTTTATTTTAGAAAAAATAAAAGTTCCACTTAGTGTTTTTATTTTTATTTTTTTATCTTCATTAATTAACAAAGCTATTTTTTTAAATAATTCAATATTTGATTCTACTTTTTTATCTTCAAATAAAAAAGATGCTTCTTCAAAACCATCACAAATATTGCAAGATTTAAAGGCATTATAAAAATCTTTGCTTTGAGTATTCTCAACTTCTTTTAAGCATGAAGGACAAAAAGATATAGTTTTTTCTTCATTTAAACAAATTGAATTCAAAGTTAGTATTTCATCGACAACTTCTATTTGAACATCATAATAATAAATAGACATGGGAATATAAACAGATAAAGACTCTGAGAATTTTTCTAAAATTTCTTCATTTGCTTTTACATATAAATAAACAAAATCTAACTCTTGATATATTTTGTATTCACAATCAAATTGTTTTGAAGCAAAATCTAAGAATTTTGCTAGTGTTTTATCACTTGATTTATATGTAAATTTAAATTTTAGGACCATTTATAATATCCCTTTTAAATGAGATTTGAGAAATATTCTCAATAGTTGTATTCATATTTCTAATTTTTACACTTATATTTAATTTTTCTAAATGCTTTAAAACTACGGATTCCATAGTTATAACTGCATTGATAATTTCACTACTTAATTCAAAAGTAGTATCGTCACTAACTCTTTTTGGAATAATTCCTAAAACATTAGTTGTAGGTAAATCTTTGTTCATATCAATCATATTTAGTGTTTGAAGCATTTCAACTTCATGGGCGCTTCCTTGCCAATTTACATAAGATGGAGTATTTTTATAGTCAAAAAAATACACATCTCCTGCTTTTGAATTATCAGCATCAATACAATCAACTACGATAACTTCATCATACTTAACAATCTCAGGAATTAATCTTTGAGCCAAAGTTCCACCATCAACGATACTAACACTGTTTTTATCAGATAAAAACTCATATTTTTCATCTAGAAAATGTATAAAATGAACTCCCATACCCTCATCTTGGAATAGAATATTTCCAATTCCTAAAATTAATATATTCACTTTTTCTCTTCTTCCCATTTATAACCTGATACTATTGAATCCATCGCACCACTTTTCCCATAAACTGAATTAAAAATAGCCAAATAAATATGAATTGGTAAAAATATTATAAATACCCACATACAAATATGATGAATTTCTCTAACCATTGCTAATCCACCTAAAATAACTTCAAGAGGACTTAAAATATCATATAATAATCCACCTAATCCTTGATGATATACATGAATATGTAAGATTAATCCTGTAATTGAAATTACTATTAAAGCTCCATATACGCCTGTATATGCCATAAATTGTAAAGGATTATAAACACCTTTTAAATGAGCATGTTTTCCTATTAGCATATAATATTTTATTTGTTTAAACCAAACGATAGGATTTATAAAATCCCAAAAAGAAGCTCGTTCACCTTTACTTTGTTTGTCAAAAATAAATAAATAAAATTTTCCTAAGGTAACGCAAATTAAAACAAAACCAAAAATAATATGCCAAGATCTCATTAAGGCATTTAAATAGTTATTTGGTTCACCTTGAGTAAGACTAGATGCAATAAATGGAACTGCAATATAAAATCCTGTAAAAGTAAGAATTATAATTGCAAGAACTCTAACCCAATGAGTAAGTCTAAGCCATAAAGAAAATTCATAATGTTTTTTTATCATAATAATCTCCTTATTGACAAGCTAATCCATAAATGGGATCAACTTTATATGTTCCTAAATCATTACCTTTTTTATCCATTACATGAACAGCACAAGCAATACAAGGATCAAAACTATGTATTATTCTAATAATTTCTAAAGGCTGTGAAATATCAGCAACCTTAAGTCCTATTAAACTCGCTTCATAAGGTCCCATTTGTCCTTTTGCATCAATAGGTCCTGCATTCCAAGTTGATGGAACAACAGCTTGATAGTTTTCAACTACTCCATTTTTTATTCTAATCCAATGTGATAACATTCCTCTTGGAACATCGCCTATGAATCTTCCTCTATACTCTTTATCTTTATCTATTTTATAAGAAGTATAAGTATCTTGGTTAACTTTTAAATTTTCAATCAATGTATAAAAAGTTTCTAATCCGTATTTTGCAATTGCCTTTGCTTGAATCATTCTAGCAGCAGTTCTTCCAAGAGCTGTAAATAGTGCAGATTTAGGAAGACCTGTTTTTTCTAAGAACTCATCAACTAAGGGAACTATTTTTTTATTCCCTTTTGCATAAGCAATTAAAATACAAGCAAGTGGTCCTACTTCCATAGCTTTTCCATCATATCTTGGTGATTTAATCCAAGAATATTTTCCTTTTTCATCAACTACTTTTGAATGAACTTTTTCACCATGAGATCCTATTGTATCCATATCTTTAAGACCTGTATATTTAGGATTTGTTTTACCCTCATATGGATGTAAAGGCTCATCATTTTCATACCATGAGTGAGTTGCTTCTTCTGTAATTAAATCTTCATTTATTTCAAATACTTTTGATAAATTTCCATTCATTATAAATCCTGAGCTAAATAAAAATTCACTCTCATTTAACTGCATCTCTTCATGTGCCATAAAATTCATAACACCTGCTTGTTGTGTAACAGAGGGTTCATCTTTAAAAATACTTGCTGCCATTAAAACATCAGCTTGATAAGCTTCATTTACAAACTCTGCACCTTTTTTAAATAATGTTAGGAATTCTCCCATTCTTGAAGGATCTAGTAAATCCATAATACAAGTAACTCCACCAACAGTTAAACTTTGAGGATGTGGTTGTTTTCCTCCAAATAAAGCCATAAGTTTTGCTAAGTCTCGTTGAATTTCTAAAGCTTTTAAATAATGAGATAAAAGTATTAAATTTTGCTCAGGTGAAAATCTATAAGTTTTATGTCCCCAATAAGCATTTGCAAAAGGTCCTAATTGTCCTCTTTGCACAAATTCTTTTACTCTGTTTTTTACTTTTTTAAGGTCATTTTCACCCGTTGCTATTGGATAATCTGAATACTTAAATGCTTCTTTTGAAGCTTTTGATTCATCTGCATCTAAAGCAGAAACAACATCAACCCAATCTAGTCCATGCAAATGATAAAAATGAACAACATGGTCGTGCATAAATAAAGATTGATTCATTAAAGATCTAGTTAATTTTGCATTTAAAGGAGGAATTATTCCTAAAGCATCTTCAACAGCTTCAATTCCTGCTCTATAATGTGAGAAAGTACAAACTCCACAAATTCTTTGCATTAAAAAACCTGCATCTCTTGGATCTCTATTTTTAACAATAGTTTCTAAACCTCTCCAAAGAGTCGAAGAAGAATACGCTTTTTGTATTACATTATTATCATCAACTTCAACTTCAATTCTTAAATGTCCTTCAATTCTTGTAATTGGGTCAATAATTACTCTTTTATTTTCCATAATTATTCCTCACCATCTTTTGGATTTTTAATTTTTGAAATTACAGCATGAGCTGCTATTCCAATACCTGTTACTGTTAATAATCCAACCCCAATTTTATCAGCTGTTGCATCTGCCCCTAAACCTTTAAATACTGTGTTATATAATCTATTTGCAACAGGTTCTTCAAATGGTCCCATCGTATCCCAAAAACCAGGTTCACTACATCCAATACATCCATGTCCTGCTTGAATAGGCCATGACATATGAGAATTAAACTTATTTTTTGAACAATTATTAAAAGTATAAGGACCTTTACATCCTACTTTATATAAACAAAACCCTTTTTTAGCACCCTCATCACCAAATTCTTCAACAAATTCACCTGCATCAAAGTGACCTCTTCTTTCACATAAGTCATGAATTCTTAAGCCATAAGCCCATTTTGGTCTATTATAAACATCTAAAGCAGGAAGAGTTCCATATAAAATATAATGAAGTAAAGTTCCAACAATATTCTTTTCACTAGGAGGACAACCTGGCACATTTATTACAGTTTTACTTGTAACTTTTGAAAGTGCTACTGCTCCTGTTGGATTAGGAATTGCTGCTTGAACTCCACCATAAGAAGAACAAGTTCCAATTGCAAAAATTGCAGCTGCATGTTCTGCTGCATCAATTGCATTTTGTTCACCTGTTTTTCCATGACCACCAATTGTTAAAAAGTGAGCATTTTCTCCTGAGGGAATTCCACCTTCTACCATTAAAATATACTGACCTTTATATTTTTCAATTGCATTTTCAAGATTTTCTTCAGCTTGCCAACCAGCAGCTGCCATTAAAGTTTCATGATATTCCAAAGAAATATAATCAAATATCAAAGAATCAATAGTTGGAGCATCTGTTCGTAGTAATGATTCACTACAACCTGTACATTCAGCCATATGTAGCCAAATAATTGGCAATCTATCTGCTAATTTTGCAGCTTTTGCAACCAAAGGAGTAAAAGTTCCAGGTAATGCTAACATAGCAGTTATAGCAGCTGCCCATTTCATAAAATCTCTTCGTGAGATTCCTTTTTCATCCAAATGTTTTGAAATTGTTTTATTTTCTTTTAATTTTGGTAATTTTTCTAATTCTATTAATCTTTTTGATAATTTTTCATACAGTTTTTCAGCTTGCAAAATCTAACCTTTTTTAGTGAATGATTATTCATTTATTTTAATTATTGAATCTTATACTAATTATGGTTAAACTTTCTTTACTAAAATCATAAATACGAATAATTATTCATAAAAATAAAAAAAGCTCAAACTTTAAAAATTTGAGCTTTAAAAACAGTAATATTTTGTGATTTGGATTAATAATCTAAAGGATATTCTTTAGGTAGGATAATATTATAAGTCTTACTAAGTGTTTTATTTGTTTTACTAAGAAGTATTGAATTTGCAAACATATTTCCACATAAAACTACATCTTTTGCTTTTAAATCTGTTGCTATTTCATTTACATAATTGCAGATAAACTCACTCAAACTTTCATAAAAAGAATAAATTAATGTAATATTATCAACATCAGCCATTTTATACGCCATAATTGATTGAACTGTTTTTCTATAATCTAAATAATTTATTCCATCGAGATTTACAAGTTTCATATCTATTTGAATTCCACTTGTCATACTCGTATTTAGTGCCATATCTTCGAACTCATTTGAACTTTTTATTCCTAAAACTTTTGCACACATATTTATAATTGATTCAAATCCATTTGTATTTAAAGGAACATCCCCTTCTAAAACACTTGGAAACTTTTTTGAATAATTTGTAATCAATCTAGCACAATGTTCATCAATATCAGAAATCTCTTCAAAACAATTTTTTATACTATTTTGAATATTTGGAATTGAAATTATCTCTTTTACTCCTTTTGTAGGAACATTTATAGATATTGAACTTTTATGTGAATTTTGAGAAAAATATACCCCAATAGATGGAACTAATCTTTTTGCACTTTGAGCAAGAATTGCTTTAAAAACCCCACCATTATCATCAAAATAATCTTTTGAAGAGTTATATTTTTTATTTGCTGTAAAATCATATTTAGGAAATAAACCCTTATCCCCATGAATTATTAAATTTTGCTCTTTGAAATATGTGATTTTTAAACCATCTTGATAAACCTCATCATTTACATATAAAACATGATTAATTCCATTTTCTTTTAAAGCTTTTGCAAATAAAATCACTTCTTTATCATCAGGAATTTTTGCATAAATAAAATTTGAAGAAGAAAATTCTTTATTTGCATTTTTTAATATTTTAAATTTTAGTTTAACTAAAGGTCTTTCAAGGGAACAAAGAAGTTGATAATCTTTAGTATTTATATCAAAAAGTTCTTCTATTTTACTAATATCAGTAATTAAAAGTTTGACTTCAAAACCTTTTTCTTCAAAATCTTCTCGAATTTTTTTATTTGGTAAAAAATAATCTTTTAAACCATTGTGTGTTTCAAATCTTGAAATTCCACCTTTTGTAATTTTTACAATATCATTTAAAAAATCAATATTACTTTCTTCCATTATGTTTTTTATTGCATCATTTGTTAGAAGTGTTAGATTTTGTTTTATATGAAAATCTTCTATTTCTTTTAAAGTTTCATCATAAGATTCTATGACATATGACTTTGCAATAAAAACACTAAGTGGTAATTTTCTTTCTAATAAAGCAAAAAAATCTTCTATTTCTTCAGCACTTGTATCTAAAATAATAAGTATAAAACCATTGTATTGTTTACAAATGGCATTTATTTTAGCTTCATTAATCAAACACTCTATTATGTGTTTGAAATATAAATTTGTTGTATTAAACTCTATTTTATAAATTAATTGCATGGGTAAAATCTTCTTCATTTGGAATTCTTGTTAAATGTTCGCCATTGTAACTTCCTATCATACTTTTTACAATGTCAGGAATCAAGATATTTTTTACTTTTGTGGCTTTTATTCCTAAGCTTTCTATCTCTTTTATTGCATTTAAAATAAACTCTTCAAATTTATCTTCCATATGTTTTGTGAGTCCAATTTGAACAGTTTCAATATCTTTTGGAATTATTCCAATAATTGTTACATTTGCATGTGAATCTAAAACAGAAACAATTTCTAACATCTCTACGATTTCAACTTCATGAGCTGTTTTTCTATAAGTTCCAAGCCCTAAAAGTACATCGCTTGGAAGTCTATAAATTCCTCCAACCTCATCTTCAATAGACACAGTATCTAAAATAATAACATTGTCATACTCTTGAAAATATGCCATTAGTTTAAACCCTAATGTTCCACCATCAATAATTTCTAAATCTTCATCATCAAATTTGTAATTTTGACTAATATACTCAGCAGCATAAATACCAATGCCCTCATCTTTAAAAAGCATATTTCCTACACCAATTACAATATTTTTCTTTTGCATAATTTCTCCAAATGGTTGAAGCTTTAAAGCTTCAACCTATTTATTTTTTATCTTCTTTTTCTTCAACAAATTTATGTCCACTAAATACAATACCAATATCACCTTCTCTCCAGAAAATTGTTCTCCAGATTTGGTAATAAATATGAGACATAACCCACATTAAAATAATATACATAGAAGTATGATGAGCGATTCTTACTCCCATATTTCCACCAAATACACTTAATGTCCAATCTGTTGCAAAGTGAAGCATCCATGGCCACCAACTTCCAATTGAGCTTAAACCTGATGCTAAACCTTGAACATATAATTGTAATCCAGTTAAAAGCATAAATACTAATAAAATATGGAAAAATGTGAAAAATACAATATTGTAACTATCACTATGTGTTGAATCAAATTTCTTTCTTCTGTTAAATGTAATTAAGTTAAAAAGAACTTCCCAAAATTCAATAAAGTTTTTCTTTGTTGGTAAAATCTTTTTATATGGTTTATCAAACTTTGAAAAAAGGTATAAATAACCAATTAAAATTGCTGTTACATCAAAAATAATAGCAGCAATAAAATGTCCCCATCTATTCCAAGCCATTACATACTTATCCACAGCAGGATCAGCAATAAAAGTTTGATAATAAGGATGTCCAATATATAAACCGGTTGCAACAGCTACAATCATACAAAACGCATTCGTCCAGTGAATGGTTCTCATGGTAGCTGTCATTCGCTCAACCCTTTTCATTTTAGGCACGACTTGTTCCTCCAATTGGATCTACTTTATAAACACCTAATTCTTTACCATTTGTATCAATAATATGCACAGCACAAGCAATACAAGGATCAAAACTATGAATTGTTCTTAAAATCTCAAGTGGTTGATCTGGATTTGCTACTTTTGTACCAATTAATGATGACTCATAAGCACCCATTCTTCCTTTGTAATCTCTAGGAGCTGCATTCCAAGTTGATGGAACAACAGCTTGATAGTTTGCTACTTTTCCATCTTTGATTTTAATCCAATGCCCTAATCCACCCCTTGGAGCTTCTTCCATTCCAAAACCTTGCGCATCTTTTGAAACATTATCAAAGTTAAATTCAGTCCATGTTGATAAATCTCCATGAGCAACATTTGAAGCTAACTCATCAACCCATTCCAACATAACATCAGCCATTAGTTCACTCTCAATTGCTCGTGCAGCTGTTCTTCCAACTGTTGAAAATAGAACTTTTATTGGTAAGTTTCCATTTTTTAGAAATGTTGTTACATATTTAGAAATTCTTTCATCACCCTTTGCAACTCCAACTATCATCCTTGCAAGTGGTCCTACTTCCATTCTTTCATCATCATAAAGTGGTGATTTAATCCAAGAGTATTTATTATTTGTATCTAAATAAGCAATATTATCTTCTTTTTTTCCAAATCCTGTATATGCAGGTTTTGTAACACCCTCATAAGGATGTAAATTTGTAGTTCCCTCATACCAAGCATGAGTTACATCTTCTGTAATTTTTGTTTGATCAATTTCAAATACTTTTGTTAAATCTCTATTTTTTACAATTCCTGATGGGAATAATTTAGCAGATTCATAAAAAGGTAAATCATCAAGATTGAATCCACCATAACACATATAGTTTCCGATTCCTCCACCAATTCCTTCTATTGCTTCATCCGCATACATAGTTCCAGCCATATAAACATCTGGTAAATATGCTTCTTTTACAAACTTCTGACCTCTTTTTAAAATTTGTTTAAATTGAGCAATTCTTGCAGGATTTTTAATATCTTGAACACAAGTTACTCCACCTACAACAAATGATTGTGGATGTGGATTTTTCCCACCAAAAATAGCCATCATTTTTGCTAATTCTCTTTGTAATTCTAAAGCATCTAAATAGTGAGAAAGTCCAATTAAGTTTTGCTCAGGAGTTAATTTAAATCCTTTTGAACCCCAATAGGCATTTCCAAAGATTCCTAGTCTTCCTTGTTTTACATATTTTGTAACTCTTTCTTGAACAGCTGTATATACATCTTCATTTGCATTCCATGGTTTATGTCCTGAAAGAGCCGCCCATTTTTGAGCTTCTATTACAGTTTTTTTAGGATCTGCTTCTAAAGCTTTTGTAATATCAACCCAGTCAAGTGCATGTAAATGATAAAAGTGAACAATATGATCATGTAAATATAAAGCACCTTGAATAAGATTTCTTACTAATCTTGCATTTTTAGGAATTGTAATTTTAAAAGCATGCTCAACTGCTTCAATACTTCTTTGATAGTGAGTTCCTGTACAAACTCCACAAATTCTCATTGCTAATAAACCACAATCTCTTGGGTCTCTTCCTTTTAAAATCTCTTCAATTCCTCTAAACATAGTCGAAGAAGAAAAAGCATCCACTACAACATTATTTTCATCTATGATTGCTTCGATTCTAAGATGTCCTTCTATCCTTGTAATTGGATCTATTACTAAATGTTTTTTTGCCATTATTTTTCTTCCCCTTCATTTGATTTTTTACCAGCAATTGCTGATGCCACAGCATGAACTCCAATACCAACCGCAGTTGCAGTTAATAATCCTAAACCAAACTCATCAACAGTTTTCTCAACTCCACCCGTTGGTGCTTTGATTTTTGCATCTGCCATTGGTCTTTCATAGGCATATTTATCCCAAAAATCAGGCTCAGAACATCCAATACAACCTCGTCCTACTCCAATTGGCCAGTTTGTACCTTCGTTATATCTTATGATTGAACAGTTATTAAAAGTCATTGGACCTTTACATCCAACTTTATATAAACAGAAGTTATTTTTAGCTCCCTCATCTCCCCACTCTTCTACGAATTCACCAGCATCAAAGTGAGCTCTTCTCTCGCAGTTATCATGGATTCTATAACCAAATGCAAATTTAGGTCTTAAAAGTGAATCAAGTTCAGGAATTTGTCCTGTTAATACATAATGTAAAACCACTCCAACCATATTTGCAGGATTAGCAGGACAGGCTGGAATATTAATAATTGGTTTACCTTTTACAATATCCATAACTCCCACAGCACCCGTTGGATTTGGAGCAGCGGCTGGAACTCCACCAAATGTTGCACATGTACCAACAGCAACAATAGCTGCTGCATCTTTTGCCATTCTTATTAAATGATCGTGGAAAGTTTCACCCATAGCACCAATTGTTCCATATTGACCATTCATAGCCATAGGAATTGCACCTTCAACAAAAAGTAAATATTTACCTTTATAAAGATGTGCAGCTTCTTCTAGTTGTCTATCCGCATCATGTCCAGCACAAGCTTGTAGAGTTTCGTGATACTCTAAACTTAATACATCAAATAATAAGTCATCAACAGTTGGAGCAGCACTTCTTAAAAGTGCTTCTGAATTTCCGGCACAATCTTGTAACTCAATCCAAATAACTGGAACTCTATTCATAAGTTCAGTAGCTTGCGCAACAAGTGGAGCAAACATAGGAGGAAGCATAAGTGTAGCAGTTGTAGCACTAACCCACTTCATAAAATCTCTTCTATTTACTCCTTCACTTTCTATAATATCCATCATATCAACATCTTTAAGTGCTGGTTGCGCTTTTAATATCGATAAACGATTTTTTACTTTTTCAAATAAAGAGTTATAATATTCTTCACCCTTATTTGTTTCAATTCTTCCTGATTTTTGTGTAAAAACTTTTTTTACCATTTCTTGCGAATCAATCATATACTTCTCCCTTATAAAAATGAATGTTCATTTACTTAATTGTAAAATATCTGCATAAAACTTATTCTTTTCTTAAGTACATATTCTTGAAAATAGCATTAAGATAGCTTTATAGCTATTTGTTTTATATAGCTTTAATAATCATATGATTTTATGGTGTTTATTATTATGTTAGTTCTAAAAGTATATAAGTGAATTGAAAATTAATTATTTTTTTATATTGTTACAAATATACACTTTTTTATGAATAGTTATTCGTTAATGAGTAGTACAAACAGAACAAACATCAAAACTTCTTAACACAATTTTAGCAATTTCAATAGAAGGCGTTCCAATAATTGCTTTTTGTGCTATTCCTTTTTGAGTTTTATTTTTTGGACCTAAATTCCAAACTGTTGGTGTTATTACATCATAAGATTTTATTAAACCTTTTTCTATACTTATATTATGTAATAAAGAACCTCTACAAGCTTCTACAACAGCTATTGCTTTAGCATTTTCTACATCTTTTAACGAATATTTTGGTTTTATATGTGAAAGCTCTGAAACATCAACTAAAGAAATTAAATTATTTGTTTCAAAAAGCAAAAACGCCATTTCATCCATTCGTGCCATTACTCTTGTAAAAGCTGAATCTTCAAAAGATTTATGTATATCTTTTATAAATTTTCGATTTGAAATAATTGCCCGTGAGAGTGGACCTGTTTCAAAAAAACTTTCATCATAAGATACAGATTTTGACCAAGTATGTTTTTGGGAATTATTTTCTTCTTTATTAATAGAAAAAGAGTAACTACTATCTTCTACTATTTTTGAGAAATCCAATTTATTAACTAATCTTTGTTTTATTTTTCCTCTTTTAAACAGACTTGATTCCCCTAAAGTTATAAACCTATTATGAGACTTTCCATAAATTTCAAGTGAATATTTAAATGATAAATCTTTAAAATATTTTAAATCAGCACCCAAATTTTCTAAATTATCCACACTTTCATAAGTCAAATAATTTTCTAAACTAACTCCACTAATAGATTTTTCAAAAAAACTAATTGCTGTTTGTAAATAGTTTTGCATCATAACTAAATCAAGTTTTGTAGGATCACTCATCACTCCACCTGGAAGCATATATGAAGTATGTGGCCATTGTCCACCAATTATTGCTAAAGCTTTTATAGTTTCACTGGCACTTTTTTGAGCTTCCATCCATCGTGAACCTTTTATTGGTGCATAAATTCCTAAATCATTTGAATCTAGTTTTATAATATCAGGAAGAATAAACATATAAAACCATTTTAAGTGAGAATCAATTATCTCAATATTTAAACCAATTTCTCTTAATAGTTTTGCTTTTTGTGTGATTTGTAATTTTTCATTTATATTTTCATAAATATTTTCCAAAGCATCAACTGTTGCTTTTAAATGTGCTTGTCCACAAATTCCACAAATTCTTGGAGTATAAACCAAAGCATCCAAGGGTGATTTCCCCTCTAAAATATATTCAAAGCCTCTAAAATTTAAAAAATCAATTCGAGCATCTTTTACTTTATTATTTTCCCATGTACAATGAAGTTTTGCTTCACCCTCGATTCTTTCAACTAAATCTATTGTTTTCACTATTACTCCATCAATTTTTTATGAAGTCTGTCAATTCTAAAAGTTTTTGCAACTCCTGTCATACTTAAATATGCTCTTTTTGAAATTCCTAACGGAACTTCATACGGTATTCCTATATTTTTTTTAGTTTCTAACATATCATTTCTCGGAAAATCAATTTCTGTACATCCAATACAAGGCATTCCAACTCTTGTTTTTGAACTAATATCATTCCATAAAATTTTATTACAAGAACTATGTGTCATAGGACCACGACATCCTTGGTCATAAAATAAACAGCCTTCTTTTTGTCCAAAATTACCCTCAACTTTCCACTCAAAATATTCATTCCTTGTACATCCATGATGAGCCAAAGTACTATAAAGTTCCTTTGGTCGTCCAATTTCATCTAAAGCAATTTCTCCAAAAGTTTTTAGAGTAAATAAAGTTTGTAAAATCCATTCAGGATGAACAGGACAACCAGTTAAATTTACAATTTTATGTTTTAGGTTTTCTAAAATATCTTTATTAATAGCTTCATTTATACTACAAATATCATCATTTTGAACAAACTTAGAATGAATTCCACCATAAGAGGCACAAGAACCAACTGCAATTATATAGTTTGCTTTTGATGCTAATTTATTCAGATGATTAAAAGTTGAATCGTCACAAATTGTAAAAAAATCTCTATGAGAAGAAATAGAACCCTCGATTAATAAAAAATCAATTTTTTCTTCTTGATTTAATATATCTTCAAGAGATTTATCAATAGTTAAACTTGGATGATAAATAAAATCAAAACTATTTAAAAATAGTTCAAATCTACTTGAGTTTGCACTTAATAATGAATGTGTATTTCCATTACATGAAATTGCAGTAAACCAAACAACAGTTGGTTTTTTAGTTGTCATACTTCAAAGCACGATATATATTTTGAGCAACAGCATCTGAATAATAAAGTAAATCTTTATCTAAGACATTTTCTCCACTTAAAAAAGCAAATCCACCTAAACATCCCATAATCATGGCAAATGCCGGGAAAAAATCTTGTTCTCTAAACTCTTTTTTACTTGCACCCTCTTCTAATAAAATCATAACTTCTGTTACAAATTCTCCTACACATAAAAAACCTTCACAACCTTGCTTGAATACTTCTCTATTTGACAAATAAACCCTTAAAAAATATTCTATAACCTCAGGTGATTTTTGAACATTTTCTAAATATTTATCTACAAATAAATATATTTTTTCTTTTGAAGTTATATCCATATTATTAATTTCTTTTAATTCAACAGCTAGAATATTTGTAGAGTATTTTATAGCAAATTTTGCAAGTTCTTCTTTTGATGAAAAATAGTTATACATATTTCCAACACTCATGCTCATAGCTTTTGCAATATCTGGAATCGTTGTATTATAAAAACCTTTTTGTGAAAAAAGTTTTAAAGCATTTTGAATGATATTATCTTTTTTATTTTCTTTATTAGTAGAAATCTTTTATTCCTTAAATGTATTTTTTCAATAATAATACATTTAAGATTAATAAGGTATGAATTTTATAAACAATGAACTTTATAATTTTTATAATAGTTAATAATTTCCATTAAAAACAAAGCAATTATTCCCATAACCCAATAAAAAAACCATTGAGAAATCATCCCAATAAATCCATCTTCTTGAATATAATCCACAATCTGAAAAATAATAAAAAAAACAACTGATGAACTAAAAGAAAATTTGACATTTTTATTAAAATCAATTATCTCATAATCTTTTAATTTGAATCTATAATATAAAAAAATAAATCCAAGAGGAATTAAACCTAAGATATAAAGATATTCCATTTCTATTAGTTCAATAGTCTTGTTTTCCCCAAATATAAAAAGATAAACTGCAATTATTGCTATAAAAGTTGCAGTAAAAAGATTAAGTGGTTTTGTCAAAAGATTTCCTTTTATTTTTGTGGATTTTAGCTAATTATAAATAAGAATCCACTATTAATTATGCTAAACAACTACATCTATTGAGTTAATAACTCCTAAACCAGAACCATCTTCTTTCACAAAAATACCATTGCTTTTTTGTACTGCATTAGTTTTATCTATCGCACTTTGATATTTAAACCCACTTTGCACATCTCCTAAATAAATTGCACCTACATTTCTATCAATAAGTGAAACTAAAGAAGAGTTGCCATTCTCATCAAAACTCCAAACTTTTAGTTTATTAAAAACAGCATCTTTTTCATCTATCCAGTTATTTTTATCATCATCATATAAAGCAAGTTCAGCAAAACCATTATTTGTATTTGGTCCAAATAATTCACTTCCATTATCGATTTTTCCATTTTCGTTTTTATCTAAAGCTAAAAAACCAGCACCTAGTTTAAGTTGTGGAATCATTTCTGTAGTTCCATCATTATCTAAATCAAATGCAAAATGAAGATTACTAATATTATCAAAAGGATTAATATCTTCATCATAATTAATCACCAATGGATCAATAAAATTTTTATCTCCAATTATAATTTGAGTACTTTGAGATTTATAAAATTCTTGAGAAAAAGAGAGTTTCAAATTCATATCAAATGATTGAGTCGGTGTATTAATTTTCACTGAAGAAGAAAAATCTACGCTTTGTTTTTGATAATATTGCTCTTGTGTATTAAAAACAATAGCTTTTAGTTCATTATTATTTCTTTGTTGTTGTTTATAAGGATTCATTGTATTTAGTACAGAATCACCTTTATTTATATTGGACTTTTTATTTGGATATAAACTTACATTTTTTTTATCACCATTAATTTGTCCCAATAATATTTCGATCAATATCTTTTTTAAACGGTCTTCAATGCTAAGATTATCTTCATAATCATAAACAGCACGACTACTTTGAATCATGTTTGAATAAGATTCTTGTAAATTCAAAACAACTGCAACATCATTTTTATTTGTATCGTTTTTTTCTCCATAATGAAGTTGCATAGATGTACTTTGTGAATGTTCAAAGTTAAATTGAGTTTTAGAATAAAGACTGACTTGTGAATTTACTATTACCATAATTAATCCTTTTAAACTAATATTAAGAATTGTATAATAATTACATATAATTGTCAATATTATTTTATGAAAATTTCATCAATTAGAATTTATTTAAAATACGATAAAATCCAATCAAAAAAAAGAGTTATATGTTTACAACAAATGATTATTGGGAAGAAGAATTTATTGAATATAATGACAAAAATTTAGATTCTATATATTTTGATGACTGCACTTTTATAAAATGTGACTTTACAAAAGCTGAATTTTATAATTGTAAATTTACTGAATGTACTTTTATATCTTGTGATTTATCTTTGAGTGTTTTGAAAAACTGTACTTTTAATGATGTTACTTTTGATAATTCAAGACTTATTGGACTTAGTTGGAGTTCTTGTGAAGAACCATTTGATGTGATATTTGATTCATCTAATCTTTCTCAAAACTCTTTTCATCGTTTGGATTTACGAAAAATGAAGTTTATTAACTCTTTGATAAAAGATACAGGTTTTGAAGATTGTAATTTGGAAAATGCTCTTTTTGATAATTGTGATTTAGAACAAACTGTTTTTTCAAATAATAATTTAAAAAAAGCAAATTTTGAAACTTCTAAAAATTATCTTATAGACCCAAAGCAAAATGATTTACAAAATGCTTTATTTTCTCTTCCAGAAGCTTTGAGTTTTTTAAGTTTATTACCTATTAAAATTAAATAGAAGCCTATTCCATAATTGTTTGAGTATCAAGAATTGAATAAGTTTCTTCTGAACTACCATCATCTATATCTTTTTTCATAAAAAGAATAATTCCGATATTTTTAGCCATATAAACATAATATTCACCATCAACTGCATTATCTTTACATACTATTTCCATAACATTTTTATATTTATTGTCTTTTGTTGAGTATTTTGCTTTAAAGAACTCATTGATTTTATCTTTTGTATTCATATTTTCATAATAATTTGAAAATGAACAAACTAATGATTTCCCATCTTTATCATTTTCTTCAATCACTTTATCATTAATTTTGATATTTCTTTTGTAAATAGATTTTTGTTTTTCATCTATTGCTAAACTCTTTTTTACTTCATTTATAGAAATATCATACTTTAAATCAGCATGTTCTTTAGAAATCATTGATTTATAATTTTCTTTATTTATATCCTCAAAAAAACTATATCGTTCTATTTGATTTAAGTTTATTTTACTTTTTTTGTAAACTTTATAGTCAATATAACTACTTGTTTTATCTCCATCATTAAATTGTTCTGTAAAATTCTTATTTAAAATAACTTTATTATTATTTAAATTTTCAACATTAAACCAATGATTTGATAAATCATATGTTTCATTTTGAACATTTTTTTGAACACAACCTGAGAATAATGCAAGAATTGCAATTAAACATATATTTTTTTTGAACATATTTTCTTCTTTAAACTATAATTTTTTTTATTATCAACACAAAGAAATAAAAAAACCGAGATACTAAGACCTCGGTTTTTAAATTCAATAAATAACTATTAAGAGTGAACTAAATTAGTTAATTGTGCAGATGTAACTTGGTGGAAGTTTAAGTATTTATAAACACCATCTTTGTTTTTCTCTGTAATTTTCTTAGGTACAATTTCCATATATTCTTTAACAGATGGTAATCTTCCTAAAAGTGCAGTAACAGCAGCAACTTCAGCTGAACCTAAATAAACTTGAGAACCTTTTCCTAGTCTATTATCAAAGTTTCTTGTAGATGTTGAGAATACAGCAGCACCTTCAGAAACTTGTGCTTGGTTACCCATACATAAAGAACATCCAGGAATTTCAAGTCTTGCACCAGCTGCTGCAAAGATTGAATAGTAACCCTCTTCAGTTAATTGCTCTTTATCCATTTTTGTTGGTGGTGCAACCCATAATTTAGCAGGAACTTCACCTTCACCTTTAAGTACTTCACCTAAAGCTCTGAATAATCCAATATTAGTCATACAAGAACCTACGAATACTTCGTCGATTTTTTTAATTCTTTTTGGGTCATTGTTGATGTTTGTTAATGTATCAACATCATCTGGATCGTTTGGACAAGCTAAGATTGGCTCAGTAATTGTATTTAAATCGATTTCAATGATAGCTTTATATTCAGCATCTGCATCAGGAGTTAATAACTCTGGGTTTGCAATCCATTCTTTCATTTTATCAGCTCTTCTTTGAAGAGTTTTAGCGTCTTCATAACCTTCTTCAATCATTTTTTCAATTAAAGCAATGTTTGATGATAGATATTCAATAATTGGTTCTTTTGATAATTGAACAGAACAAGCTGCTGCACTTCTTTCAGCTGCTGAATCTGATAATTCAAATGCTTGTTCAACTTTTAAGTCTGGTAAACCTTGAATTTCAATAATTGTTCCAGCAAAAATATTTTTCTTACCTTTTTTCTCAACAGTTAATAAACCATCTTGAATAGCTTGGTAAGGAATAGCATTAACTAAATCTCTTAAAGTAATTCCTGGTTGCATTTCACCTTTGAATCTTACTAATACAGATTCAGGCATTGTTAAAGGCATCATACCTGTAACACCTGCGAATGCGATAAGACCAGATCCAGCTGGGAATGAAATACCAATTGGGAATCTTGTATGAGAATCTCCACCAGTACCAACAGTATCTGGTAAACATAATCTATTTAACCATGAGTGAATAACACCATCACCTGGTCTTAATGTAACTCCACCTCTTGAAGAAATAAATTCAGGTAAAGTATGTCTTAATTTAATATCTGCTGGTTTTGGATAAGCAGCAGTATGACAGAATGATTGCATAACCATATCAGCACCAAAAGAAAGTGCAGCTAGTTCTTTAATCTCATCTCTAGTCATTGGTCCAGTTGTATCTTGTGATCCAACAGTTGTACAAATTGGTTCAACATACATACCTGGTTTAACACCTGCAATACCACAAGCTCTACCAACCATTTTTTGTGCTTGAGTATAACCATTTGTACTTGCAGCTGGTTGAGATGCAGTAACAAATTTATCAGATGCATTTAAACCTAAAGCAGCTCTAGCTTTTGCAGTTAATCCTTTTCCAATAATTAATGGAATTCTTCCACCTGCTCTCATTTCATCTGTTAATGTATTTGGAGCTAAATTAAATTTAGAAACTACAGCACCATTTTTTTCAATTACACCAGCATATGGTTTAATTGTAATTACATCACCAGTTTCTAAAGCATCAACTGCAGCTTCGATTGGTAAACAACCTGAATCTTCTGCTGTATTAAAGAAAATTGGAGCAATAATAGAACCTAAAACAACTCCACCTGTTCTTTTATTTGGAACACCTGGAATATCTCTACCCATGTGCCATTGAACTGAGTTGATTCCTGATTTTCTTGAAGATCCAGTTCCAACAACATCACCAACATAAGCTAAAGGATGACCTTTTTCTTTTAATTTTTCCATCATTTCTAATGGTTTTTCCATTCTTGATTGTAACATTGCAGTTGCGTGTAATGGAATATCAGATCTTGTAAATGCAACAGTTGCAGGAGATAAATCATCTGTATTTGTTTCACCAGGAATTTTATAAACAGTTAGAGTCATTTCTTCTTCTAAAGCTGGTTTGTTAGTAAACCATTCAGCATTTGCCCATGATTCAATTACTTCTTTAGCTTTTGTATTTCCAGCATCCATTAATTCTTTAACTTCATTAAATGAGTTATAAACTAAAATAGTATTTTTTAATTCTTTTGCAGCAGCATCAGCTACATCAGCAATTTTTAATGCTTCAACAAGTGGAGTAACATTAAATCCACCCATCATTGTTCCTAAAATTTCAATTGCTTTTACTTTTGAAATTACAGAACAAGAAACTTTTCCTTGAACAATGTCGTTTAAAAATGCAGCTTTAACATAAGCAGCATCATCAACACCTGGATTGATTTTGTTTGTAAATAAATCTAAACAGTAATCAGCTTCAACAACTGGGTTAGCTTTTAGTAATTCTACTAATTCAACAGTTTGCTCAGCAGTTAAAGGTAATGCAGGTAAACCACCTTCATTAAGTCTTTCTTGCGTGTGTGCTTTATAATTAGCTAATAAACTCATATAATTATCTCCTCTTTTATTTTAGAAAGTTTCCTAAATTATATCATAAAGAGAAAAATAAACTTGTACAAGTTTTGCAAAAAATTGTACAAGTTTATTTTTATGTCTTAAAAAGTTACAGTTAAGCTTATTATCAGGATTTTATTTATTCTTTATTTTCGTTTTTTTGCTAAATATAAAATATAAATGTACAATTTCTGTACAAAGTATTTATTATTTGTTCAATTAGTTTTTAGTAATATTCCAACTTAAGTAACTAATTAAAATTTAAGAGTAAATAATGATAAAAGAACTTCAAAATAAACTGCACAATGAGATTCCTCTTACAAAAATAATGGAAATAAAAATCCAAAACTACAATAATCAAGAATTAATTACAACTGCTTCTTTAGAAATTAATATAAATGACAAAGGTACAGCTTTTGGTGGAAGTTTATCTACTTTGAGTATTATTTCAGGATGGAGTTTATGTTGGCTTATTTCTAAAGAGTTGGGTTTTAATTCTAATAATATTGTGATTATTAAAAATGAAACAAGCTTTAGAAAACCTGTAACTAAAGATATAATTTGTCATACAAAAAAACCTTCAACTGAAGAAATACAAATATTAAAAGAGAAATTACTTACAAAAAAAAGTGCTTCAATTAAAATAGAATCTAAAATAATTGAAAATAATGAAATATGTGTAGATTTTGTCGGATATTATGTTATAAAGTTATAAATAAAAGAATTTAAAAAACAAGGAAAACAAATGTCAAATATAGAAAAACTAGCAAAAATACTAAAAGAAGATTTAATCCCTGAATTAGATGAAAATTTAGAAGAGATTATGGACATAATCGATAGTGGAAATTGTTCAAAAGATGATAAAGATGAACTAAAATATCTTGAAGAGATGAAAACATATTTTGATGAAGTTGAACTTGATATTGCAAACAATAATCTAAGTGAAGAAGATGCTTTAGATATTTTAGAAGTTCTTGAAGATATGAGATTAGATAAAGAGTAGGAAATTAAATGCAAAATTACAACTTTAAAACCTATAGTGAACTTTTTTTACATATTTCAGGCAACTACAATAATGAGTATTTTTTAAACTATTTATCAAATGGGAAATATAAAAATATTTCAACAAATGATTTTAAAAATAAAGTTATTTGTCTAAGTCTTGCTTTGAAAGATTTGGGTATTCATAAAGGTGATAAAGTTGGTATTTTTGCTAATTCTTCACCTTTTTGGCTTATTTTTGATTTTGCTATTTTACAAGTAGGAGCTATTAGTGTTCCTATTTTTGCCAATATCTCTAGTGAAAATCTTAATTTTGAAATAAAAGATTCTTCGATGAAATTTATGTTTATTGATTCACAAGAAAGACTCAAAGATATTGAAGAAAAAAATTCTCATCTTACTTTTATAACTCACAATTTTTGTATAAAAGAGCCTAATTTTTATAACTTTGATGAGATTTTAGTAATTGGAAAACAAATTTGTGATTCTACGGGATTTACTTCTTTTGATGCAAATCCTGATGATTTATTTTCAATCATTTACACAAGTGGAAACACAGGAACGCCAAAAGGTGTAATGTTAAGCCATAAAAATATAGTTTCACAACTTCATGATATAAATAAACTTATAGATTTACCAAAAGAAGAAGTTGCACTTTCACTTCTTCCTTTGGCTCATATATTTGAGCGAACTGTTATGAGTTATTATTTGAGTCGTGGGATTAGTATCTATTTTATTGATGATATTTCAAATGTTGCAAATCTTTTAAAAGTTGTAAAACCTACAATTATAACAGCAGTTCCGCGACTTCTTGAGAAAATATTTAATAAAATCAAATTACAAATTTCGCAAAAACCTTTTATTAGTAGAGTAATCGCTTCTTTTGCTTTTGCTTATGCTTTAAAAGAAAATTTAAATAAGAATTCTATTTTATTTAAGATTTATGACAAAATAGTTTATTCAAAATTTAGAGAAATATTTGGTTCAAGACTTGAAAAACTCATAAGTGGAGGTGCGCCTTTATCAAAAGAAATAGCTGTTTTTTTTGTAAATATTGGAGTTCCTGTTTATCAAGGTTATGGCTTAACCGAGTTTTCACCTGTGATTTCTACAAATTATCCAAATGCAAACAAAGTTGGTTCTTGTGGAAAAGTTATTCCAAGTGCGCAAATAAAAATCATGGAAAACAGTGAACTACTTGTTCGTGGTGATTCTTTGATGCTTGGTTATTTAAATCAAGAAGAATTAACAGCAAAAACTATTGATGCTGAGGGTTGGCTTCATACTGGAGATGTGGCTTTTTTAGATGAAGAAGGATATTTATTTATAAAAAGTAGAACAAAAGAGATATTCAAAACTTCAACTGGCGAATATGTAAATGCAGTGGAAATTGAGCAAAAAATATCAACAAATAAATATATTGAGTTTGCAGTTGTAATATCTCAAAATAGAAAATATACAACTGCCCTACTTTTTGTAGATAAAGAAAAATATGAAAATGCTAAAAAACTAAATAAAAGTTTAACAATAGAAGAATATTATAATAAAGATGATATTCTAAAGAATATTTCAAACCATATAAATAGTGTGAATTCTAGTTTAAATAAATGGGAAAAAATAGTAAAATTCAAAATCTTAACCAATAATATTTCCATAGAAACAGGTGAATTAACCCCATCTATGAAAATTAGTAGAAGTAAAATTGAAGAAAAATACGCAAATATTATAAATAGTATGTATTAGGAGTTAAAAAGTGAAAGAAAGAATAGCCGTAATAGATGGTCTTAGAAGCCCAATCGCAAAAGCAAATGGAAAATTAAATGATATAAGTGCTGATACTTTGGGCTCAATCATTACAAAAGAGTTGGTTTTACGAAATAATTTAGATTATAAACAATTTGATGAAGTAATTATGGGAAATGTAGCCCAACCTGCAAATGCTGCAAATATTGCAAGAGTTATGGCTATTCGTGCTGGATTTCCTCAATCAATTCCTGCTTATACGGTTCATAGAAACTGCGCTTCTGGAATGCAGTCAATTTCAAGTGCCATTGAAAAAATAAACTCAAATCAAGGGGAGTTGTATTTAGTTGGAGGAATGGAATCGATGAGTAATATTCCACTACTATATAATGATGAATTCAAAAATTTAATCACAAAATTTACCTATTCAAAATCAATAGTTGAAAAATTAGAAATTCTAACTACTTTTAGATTAAGATTTTTAAAACCTACTATTGGATTACTTTCTGGTTTAACTGACCCTATTTCTGGAAAAATAATGGGAATTACAGCTGAAAACTTGGCGAATGAATTTAAAATAAGTCGAGCAGCTCAAGATGAATATGCTTTAAATTCTCATAAAAAAGCTCAAAAAGCAATTGAAGATAGAATTTTTAAAGATGAAATCCATCCAATAATGACAAAAAATGCTTCAATGTCAAGTGATGATGGAGTAAGATTTAATCAAACGATTGAAAGTTTAAATAAATTAAATCCAATTTTTATAAAAGATGGTGGAACTGTAACTGCTGGGAATTCATCACAAGTTTCAGATGGAGCTTGTAGTTTGATTGTTTGTACTGAATCAAAAGCAAAAGAATTAAATCTTGAGCCAATAGGATTTATAAGTGATTATTCTTATGCGGGACTTGATGCCCATAGAATGGGTTTAGGACCAATTTATGCCACAAAAAAACTTTTTGATAAAATTGGAATTTCTTTAAAAGATATTGATTTAATAGAAATGAATGAAGCTTTTGCAGCACAAATCATTGCAAATCTTGAAGCTTTTAAATCAGAAGATTTTTGTCAAAAAACTTTTAATTCTCCTGCACTTGGAGAAATTGATGAATCTATTTTAAATGTAAATGGTGGAGCAATTGCTCTTGGACATCCAGTTGGAATGAGTGGAGCTCGAATTGTTTTAACAGCACTTAAAGAGTTAAAAAGAAGAAACAAAAACAAAGCATTAGCTACACTATGTATTGGTGGCGGACAAGGTGCTGCTTTTTTATTGGAGATATAATATGAGCAATTTAATAAATAATATAAAATTTGAAATTAACGAAAATATAGCAACTATAACTTTTGATTTAAAAGATGAAAAAATTAATAAATTATCTTTTGAAATTTTAAAAGAGTTTGACGAAAAACTAGACTTAGTACAAAATGATCACACAATAAAAGCTCTTTTAATTGATAGTGCAAAAAAAGATATTTTTATTGCAGGTGCTGATATTAAGCAGATTGAACAATTAAAAAATTCAGAAGAAGTATATGATGCTTTAATGGAAGTTCACAAAATATTCAACAAACTTGAAAATCTTAAAATCCCAACAATTGCATATATAAATGGTGCTTGTATGGGTGGTGGATTAGAACTTGCTCTTGCTTGTAATTATAGAGTTGTAAGTACAAATCCTAAAACAAAACTAGCTTTTCCAGAGATAAAACTAGGAATTTTCCCAGGATTTGCAGGAACTTTTAGAACTCCAAAATTAATTGGTCTTGTAAATGCTCTTGATTTAATTTTAACTGGAAAAGCAATTGATGCAAAAAAAGCTTATAAAATAAATCTTGCAGATGCTATTTTTGATAATGCTCAAAAAGAGTTTATGTTAAATGATTTTATACAAAAAGCGATTAATGGAACACTTGGAAGTAGAAAAAGTTTTTATCTTTTAAACTATCCACCATTAAATGAAATTGTTTTTGCTAAAACTTTAAGAGATTTAGAAAATAAAATAAGTCCTGAATTTAAAGCTCCTTTTATTGCCCTTGATGTAATAAAAAACACAATAAATAAAGAATTAGATGTTGCTTTAAAAATAGAAGCACAAGAATTTTCAAATCTTGCAGTTACAAAAGAATCAAAAAACTTAATAAAATTATTTTTTCTTTTTGAAAAACTAAATAAAAATTATGAAAAAACTCTAAATCCAATTTCTAATGTTGCTGTATTAGGAAATGGAGTTATGGGTAAAGGTATTATTTGGTTATTTTCAAAATATTTAAAAGATGTTCGAATAAAACTAAGAGATATTTTACAAGCTCATAGAATAATAAAAGATGTTTCAAAAATCTATGAATATCTAGTAAAATCAAGAAAAATGACTAAAAATGAAATGGATTTTAAATTAAATACAATTTCTTATACAGATAAATTTGATGGTTTCAAAAATATTCAACTTGTTATTGAAGCTATTATTGAAGACGAAGAAACAAAAAAACAAACTTATAAACAATTAGAAGCTGTATTAAATGATAATGCAATTATTGCTACAAATACATCTTCTATTTCTATTGAAAAATTAGGAATTGATTTAAAAAATAAAGAGAATTTTTTAGGAGTTCACTTTTTTAATCCAGTAAATTTGATGCCACTTGTTGAAGTAATTCCATCAAAACATACTTCAAAAGATACAATCAATAAAGTTTTTGAACTTCTTATTTCTTGTGGAAAAACTCCTATTTTAGTAAAAGATTGTGCTGGTTTTATAGTAAATAGAATTTTACTTCCTTATTTAAATGAAGCTGCGTTTATTTTAAGTGAAGGTTCGAAAATTGAACATATTGATCACTTAATAAAAGAGTTTGGAATGCCTATGGGTCCATTTAAACTAGCTGACACAGTTGGAATTGATGTGGGATATAAAGTTGCTTCAATTTTATATGAAGAGTACGGATATAGAATGCCCGTTGCACCAATAATTGAAAAAATGTATGATGCAAAATATCTAGGTAAAAAAAGTGAAACTGGTGGTTTTTATCAATATGATGGAAAAGATGATTATGTAAATGAACATGTTACTTCAATGCTATCAAATAATGATAAGATTTTTCAAGATGATGAAATAGTTCAAAGATGTCTTTATATTATGATTAATGAAGCTTCAAGATGTCTTGAAGAAAATATCGTAACAGAAGCTTCAATCATTGATTTTGCATTAATTACAGGAACTGGATTTCCTGCATATAAAGGTGGATTATTATCTTATGCAAATGAAGTTGGATTAAAAAATATCTTAGAATCTTTACGAAAATTCGAAAGAGATTATGGAAGTAGATTTGCACCATCTAATTTATTGATTAAATTAGTTAAAGAACACGAAGATTTTAAAACAGGAGAGGCATTATGGAAGCGTTAGTTTTATTATTTCTTATATTAGTTTTTGGATTTTTTTCATTTCCTCTTTACAGTTATTTTGTTTTAGTAGGAGCTTTCTCTTTTGCATTTTGTGATGTGGAAGTTATTTTTTGGTCAATATTTATAGTTCTTGGAGCTGTATTTTTAATTCCTTCTTTAAGATTAGAACTAATCTCTAGCAAACTTGTAAGCTTTATAAATAAAAAAGGTTTATTGCCAAAAATTTCAGCAACAGAAGAAGCTGCACTTCAAGCTGGAACAAATTGGGTAGAAGCAGATTTTTTCAAAGCTCAAGTAAACTTCAAAGAAATCAATGCTCAAAAAGTTACCATTTTAACAAAAGAAGAACAAGACTTTTTAGATAATGAAGTAAACCAACTTTGTGAGATGACTACTGATTGGGAAATCTTTCAAGAAAGAGATTTAAGAGCTGATGTTTGGCAATTTATAAAAGATAAAAAGTTTTTTGGAATGATTATTCCAAAAGAGTACGGTGGATTGGGATTTAGTGCAACTGCTCACTCAAGAGTAATCGAAAAACTTGTTTCAAGATCACAAGTTTTGGCAATTACTATAATGGTACCAAATTCACTTGGACCTGCTGAACTTATTTTAAAACATGGAACCCTTGCTCAAAAAAATAAATACTTAAGTGATTTAGCTCATGGAATTCAAGTTCCTTGTTTTGGCTTAACTGAACCAAATGCGGGAAGTGATGCCACATCTATAACTTCAAATGGC
Organism: Arcobacter caeni; assembly: GCF_003063245.1. GTDB lineage: Bacteria > Campylobacterota > Campylobacteria > Campylobacterales > Arcobacteraceae > Aliarcobacter > Aliarcobacter caeni. Next base: position 58,125 of record NZ_MUXE01000001.1, read on the forward strand.
GTAGTTTTCAAAGATAAAAAAGGTGAATTAAAAATCAAATTAAACTTTGAAAAAAGATATATTACTTTAGGAAATATTGCTACTTTAATTGGTCTTGCATTTGTTTTAAAAGACCCAGAACATTTATTAGGAGACATTGAAGATTTAGGAATTACTTTTGCAGTAATTGATTCAAAAACTAAAGGTTTAGATAATTCAAGACGACATGACCCACTTGGAATTCCTTTTATAAACTCTCCACTTTATGGAAAAGATGTTGTTATTGATATACAAAATATTATTGGTGAAAAAGATGGAATTGGAAAAGGTTGGCAAATGCTTGTTGAATCTTTATCAATTGGTCGTGGAATTTCACTTCCTAGTGTAAGTCTTGGTGGAAGTAAATTAGCTTTAAATGTTGTGGCTTCATACTCTCAACTTAGAGAGCAATTTGGACTTAGTATCAATTATTTTGAAGGAGTTGAAGAAAAAATTGCAAAAATTGCAGCATTTTCTTATATGTTAAATAGTGCGAGAAATTACACCTTAGATGCTATTGATGATGGTGTAAAACCAGGAGTTATAAACTCAATTATGAAATACCATGCAACAGAAAAATTCAAAACTGTAATAAATGATGCAATGGATGTAATGGGAGGAAGTGCGATTATCCGAGGTGAAAACAATCTTTTAGCCCACGCTTATTTTGCAATTCCTATTTCTATTACAGTTGAGGGAGCAAATATTCTAACTAGAAATTTAATGCAATTTGGACAAGGATTAATCAAATCTCATCCATATATTTATACAGAAATAACTGCTTTAAAAAATAATAATGTAAAAGGTTTTGATAAGGCTTTTTTTGCTCATATAGCTTTAGTTTTTAATGCATTTTGTAAATCTTTGATTTATTATTTCACAAGAGCAAAATTGAATTTTCAAAAAAGTGAGTTCAAAAGATATAAACAAAAACTAACTTGGGTAAGTTCTGAATTTACACTTTTAACAAATTTAGCTTTAGTAATTTTAGGACCAAGTCTTAAAAAAAGAGAAAATATAAGTGCTAGATTTGGAGATATTTTATCAAATTGTTATTTGATAACTGCAACTTTAAGAGAGTTTGAAAATAATCCAAATGAACAAGATAAAAATTTAGTTGACTATATTTGTAATTATTGTTTTAATGAAATTCAAATAGCAAGAGAAGAAATTATTTCAAATATTGGTTTTATAGGATTTTTACTTCCTCTTGCAAAAATAAATCCTTTTTCAATAAAAGCAAAAGATAAATTAAATGCAAAAATAGTAAAAAATCTAAATAACCAAGATTATTTAAAAAGTTTAACTTCAAGTCTATTTATATCTTCAAATGAAAAGGATAGATTAAATGTAATTCAAGAAGCTGTAAAACAAAATAAAGAGTGTGAAACAAGTTTCAAAAAACTAAAAGAATCTATCAAAAATGAATCTATCAAAAAAGATAGTTTTGAAAATATGACAAATGAACTTTTAGAAAAAAACATTTTAACATTTGAAGAAATAGAAAAAATGAAAAAAGCTCATGCTTTAAAACAAGAAGTAATTAGCGTAGATTCTTTTGAAGCAAATGAGTATAAAGAAAAAAGATGATAAAGAAAAATGATTTACTAATAAATATAAATGGTTATGTTTTAAGTCTTTTAGAGAAGATTTTAAATGCAAATATTGAAATTGAAGGCATTGAGAATCTTCCTAAAAATAATCCTAAATTGTTTGTTGCAAATCATTTTACAAGAGCTGAGGCTATGTTAGTTCCTTACACTTTATACAATATAACAAACAAAAAAGTTGGTGTTATAGCTGATGATTCTTTATTTAAAAGTTTTGCAGGAACTTTTTTGGAAAATTTAGGAGCCATGAGAAAAAACTCTTTAAATAGAAATGAACATATTATTGGCGATTTAATTACTTCTTGTAAAGACTGGATGATTTTTCCTGAGGGAATTATGGTAAAAGAAAAAGATATTTCAAAAATTGACAATAATGATTATTGTGTAAAAATAAATGGTGCTTGTCAAAGAGTTTATACAGGAAGTGCCGTTTTTGCTTTGACTTCTCAGTATTTTAGACAAAAATACTTTGATAAAACTCTGGAAAATTATGATGAATTTAGTAAAAAATATTTTATTGGTGATTGTAAAGACATAAATCAAAATGAAACAATGATAGTTCCTATAAATATAAGTTATTCAAATCTGAGAACAGGAAAAAATTTCTTAGTTGATATGGTTTCAAAGCTTTTTGAACCAATGAATGAAAATTTCAAAGAAGAGCTAGAAATAGAAAGTAATATAATCTTAAATTCAAAAATCACAATTAGGATTTTAGAACCTATTTCTACAAAAAAAATTTTAGAAAAATTATATAAAAAAAATTTAGGTCAAGAAAAAATAATAGATTCATTAAGATATGAAGTGACTCATAATTTTATGAATGAAATATATGAATCTTTAAGCATAAATTTTGATCATATTTTTATTTTAGTACTATTTTTATACCCAAAAAAAGAGATAAAAATAGAACATCTTAAAAGATTGATTTATATAACTTTTTTTGAAATAAAACAGATGAAACTTTTTTATGATAAAGATATAAATGATGATTTAATTAATCTAATTTCTTATGAAAAGTTCAAAGCTTTTAATAGTATTTTAGAAGTTGCATTAAATGATAAAATTTTAGAAGTTAATGAAATTGATTGTAATAGATATTCAATAAATAAAGACCTTTTACTAAATAACTACACACATCATACTATACGATTAAAAAATATTTTAAGAGTTATTTTAAATGAGATTTTAATTCAAGAAGATGCGGTAAATCTTGTAAAAAGTTTTGTTTTATATAATGAAGATGAGATAAATAGTAAACTCTTAGATATTCTAAAATTTGAAGAAAATCAAGAGTTTGAAGATTCACATGAAAGATTTAAAAATCGTAAATGCATAAAACCAATAGAAATTGGAAAACATAAATATTTTGATAATCCAAATTCAAATAGTTGTGTAATTGCAATTCATGGATTTTCTTCAAGTCCAAAAGAAATGGAAAAACTTGCCTTATTTTTAAATCAAAATGCCTTTAATGTTCAAACACCAAGATTAGCAGGGCATGGAACAGTTCCTGAAGATTTAAAAGAAAAAATTTGGCAAGATTGGTATAAATCTGTTTCAAGATCAATAATAATAGCAACTTTGCAATATAAAAAAATTTACATAATTGGTTTTTCAACAGGTGGATTATTGGCTCTTTTAAGTACAAAAAAAGATTATAAAGAGTTTGTTAGTGTTGTTTGTATAAATGCAGCTCTTCACTTAAATGATTTAAGAATGAAAACACTACTTCCTGCTATATCATTTTGGAATGATATTGTAAAAGCCTTTAATAGTGAAAAATATACAAAAGAATATGTAGATAATTTTCCAGAGAATGTGGAAGTAAATTATAATAAACACTACATAACTTCAATAGAACAGCTAAGTTTATTGATGATAAAAATAAGAAAAATTCTTCCAAAAATAAAAAAACCTATTTTAATTATCCAAGGAAAAGATGACCCTGTTGTAAATTCAAGTTCTGCTCATGAAATATTTGAAAATATAGAATCAAGATATAAAAGCCTAAAAATTATAGAAGCAAAAAATCATGTAATTGTTAATAATGAAGATAGTGAAGAGTTGTTCCAAACAATTTTAGAGTTTATAAACAAAGGAAAAAAATGAGAATAAACAAAACTATATTTCTAGCAATTACTACAATAATTATAATAGTTGGTTGCGCTTATAAAACACCATATACAAATAGATCTCAAATGATATTTATGTCACAAAAAGATGAAATGGCACTTGGTGAGAAGTCATATAAAGAATCTTTATCTCAATCAAAAATTATAACTGGGACTAAAGATGCTACAAGAATAAAAACAATTGGTGCAAGAATAGCTAAAGTCGCCAATAGAAGTGATTTTCAATGGGAATTTAATCTTGTAGAAGATGAGGCTGTAAATGCATTTTGTTTACCTGGTGGAAAAGTTGTAGTTTATACAGGTATCTTAAAAATGGCAAAAAATGATGACCAACTAGCAACCGTGATTTCCCATGAAATAGCTCACGCATTAGCTCGTCATGGTGCTGAAAAAATGAGTGCTTCTATGGTTCAACAAGGTCTTCTAGTTGTAGGCAATATTGCATTAGGTACAACTGCTCCTCAATATCAAGGGCTATTTAATCAGACTTATGGGATTGGAAGTCAAGTAGGAGTAATGCTTCCTTATGGAAGAATGCAAGAAAGTGAAGCTGATGAGATTGGTATTTATCTAATGGCTCAAGCTGGATATAATGTAAATGAAGCTCTGAAATTTTGGGAAAATATGAGTGAAGGTAAAAAAGATGAAAGTGATTTTTTATCTACGCATCCAAGTTCTGCAAATAGGATAAGTGATATTAAAAAAGTAATTGAGAAATTACCAAAATCTTAAAAATAAAATATAGGAAAATTCCTATATTTTAGAAAAAAGTTTTAAGCTATATTTGTATAAACCGCTTGAACATCATCATCATCTTCAAGCTTTTCTATTAGTTTACCAATATCTTCTTGTTGAGCTTCACTAAACTCTTGAGGATTATTTGAAATTCTTTTTAATTCTGCTTTTGTAAGTTCAATTCCTAATTCTTCAAATTTTTGATTCATATTTCCAAAATCTGTATAATTAGAATATGCTAAAACTAAACCGTCTTCTTCATCAATCTCTTCAAGACCAGCATCAATAAGTTCTAACTCTAACTCTTCAAGTTCCATATTTGCAGGTTTTGTAAATTCGAAAATTGCTTTTCTATCAAAAAAGAACTCTAAAGAACCCGTAGGAACTAATTGTCCGTTTGTTTTATTGAAATACATTTTTACATTTGCAACTGTTCTTGTATTATTATCTGTTGCAGTTTCCACAAATATTAAAACTCCATGAGGACCTTTTCCCTCAAAATTAACTTCAGCAAAATTTGCAGAATCTTTTCCCGATGCTCTTTTTATTGCAGCATCAATATTTGCTTTTGGCATGTTTTCAGCTTTTGCATTTAAAATAGCTGTTCTAAGTGCTGAATTTATTTCAGGATCAGCAACACCTGCTTTTGCTGCCATTTCAATTGCTTTTGCTAATTTTGGGAAAATTCTTGACATATTTCCCCATCTTTTCATCTTAGCAGCTTTTCTATATTCAAAGGCTCTACCCATAATAACTCCATTTTGTTTTTCAAAATTTTCGCAATTATATCAAGTTTGTAATAAATACTTAATAAGTAAATTAACACTTAATCATTGTTTCTATATATTTAGAATATAATACGGGTTATTAAAAAAAAGGGCTAATTTGAAAAATCTTATTTTTATACTATTACTATTAACTTTTAGTTTCGCAAATGAAAGCAACGATACTAATAATAATGATTTCGACAATGAATTTGATTCTGAATTTTCAACAAATAATGAAGAAATATTTGATCCATTAAGTGGTTATAATAGAATAATGACTACTTTTAATGACAAAACTTTTATCTATGTTTTAAATCCTATTTCAAAAGGTTATGCTTATGTTACACCTGAGCCAATTCGAATAGGAATTAATAATTTTTTTGAAAATATTATGTTTCCAGTTAGGCTTACCAATAATTTATTACAACTAAAATTTCAAAATTCTGCTGAAGAATTAGGTAGATTTTTGGTTAATACACTTTGGGGATTGGCAGGTTTTTTAGATCCAGCAACAAATGAACTTCATATGGATGCACATAAAGAAGATTTTGGTCAAACTTTAGGTTTTTATGGAGTTGGTGAAGGATTTCATGTTGTATTACCATTTTTAGGACCATCAAATTTAAGAGATATTGCTGGACTAGTTGGTGATGCTTTTGTTAGCCCATTAACGATAACAGGTGATGGAGATATGCAATATAAAATTCCAAATACTTTTGAACAACAAATGGCTATTCAAGCAGTTAACGCAGTTAATTCAAACTCATTAAAACTTGGACAATATGAGTCTTTAAAAAAAGATGCATTAGATTTATATCCATTTTTAAGAGATATTTATACACAAGCAAGAAAAAAACAGATTGAGGAATAAAAATGAAATTAAAAAATTTATTTAAAATTTTATTATTAGTTGGCTTTATTATTACATCAGCAAATGCTTTAAAACAAGATGAAATACAAGATACAATGACAAAAAAAATTGATAATGTTTTAACAATCCTAGAACAAAAAAATTTACCAACAAATAAAAAAGGTGAACAAATTATTAAAATAATTGATGAAGTTTTTGATTATGAATTAATGGCGAGAATTGCTCTTGGAAAAGAGACTTGGGATACATTGTCTGAACCAAAACAAAAAGAGTTTACAAAAATATTTGAAACAAAATTAAAAAATTCATATATTGAAAAGTTAGAATTATATAATGACCAAAAAGTGAAAATTCTGGGTTTAAATCCATATAAAAATGCAAGATTACAACTAGAAACTGAACTTTTAGGAAAAGAAGGTACTTATAAAATAAACTATAACTTTTATAACAAATCAAAAAACAATAATGAACAATGGTTGATTTATGACGTTGATTTAGTGGGAGTTAGTATTATTCAAACATATAGACAACAATTTGCAGGATTATTAAAAGAGAAATCTTTTGATGAAATGTTAGTTTTACTTGAAAATCCAAATACAAAATAATGATGAAAAAAATATATGATACTTTTATTTTAAAGTATCCAATCCTTGTTTTATTACTTTTATCTTTATTTGTCTCAATTCTTGGATATTACTCTACAAAAGTGGAAGTTGATGCTTCTGCTGAAACTTTACTTTTAGATGATGACAAAGATTTAAAATTTTTTAGGGAAGTTAATAAAAGATATAACAATTCAAACTTTTTAATTGTAACTTTTACTCCAAAGGAAGATTTACTTTCAGATCAAAGTCTTGATACTATAAGAAATCTTTCAAAAGATTTTTTAAGCGTTGAAAATATTGAAGGTGTTGATTCTATTTTAACAGTTCCACTACTTCAATCTCCAATTAGACCTATTTCTGATTTAGTTGCAGGTGTTGATTCTATGGAAACTAAAGAGTTTGATAAAAAACTTATTAAAAATGAGTTTTTAACATCTCCTTTATACAAAAATGCTTTAGTAAGTGCCGATTTCAAGACAACTGCATTAATTTTAAATCTAAAAAATGATACAAAATATTTTGAACTTCTAGAAAAAAGAAATGCTTTATCAGCAAAAGAAAAAGATAAAACTATTACTAATGAAGAAAAAAATGAATTAAAAAATACACTTATTGAATTTAAAAACCATAGAGATTTAATAAGAAAAAATGATGCTAAAAATATAGAAAATATAAGAAGTATCATAAAAAATCACGAAACTAATGGAAAAATATTCCTAGGTGGAGTAAATATGATAGCAAGTGATGCTATTAGTTTTGTTAAAAATGACCTTCTTATTTATGGTATTAGTTTAGTTTTAATATTCATGTTTATTTTATGGTATATCTTTAGACGAATAAGATGGGTTATAATCCCTCTTTTGATTTGTTTTATATCTATTATTTCAACGGGTGGTATTTTAGGATTATTTGGTTGGGAAGTTACTGTAATATCTTCAAATTTTATTGCTTTACAACTAATAATTACTATGTCAATTGTTATACATTTAATTGAAAGATATAGAGAATTAAATATTAGATATAAAAATGCAAGTCAATATAAATTAGTAATAAACACTGTTTTATCAAAACTAATACCTTGTTTTTTTGCGATTATTACAACCGTTGTAGGATTTGCTTCTTTAATTTTATCAAATATTGAACCTGTTATAAATTTAGGTCTTATGATGAGTATTGGTATTATTATTTCATTAGTTTTATCATTTATTATTTTTCCTATTATTTTATTGATTATTGGAAAAAAAGATGAATTTGAGAAGGAAAATACAAACTTTTCTTTTACACAAAAATGTTCATATATTGTTGAAAATTATGGAAAAACAATAATAGTTGTAACTATTCTTAGTGTTATATTTTCAATAACTGGAAGTTCAAGACTTTTTGTTGAAAATAGTTTTATAAATTATTTTAAATCATCAACTGAAATTTACAAAGGAATGAAAGTAATAGATGAAAATCTTGGAGGAACAAGTCCTCTTGATATTATTATTAAATTCAAAGATGATGAAAAAGTAGCTACAAGTAAAAATGAAAAGCAAGATGAATATGTTGATTTTGAAAATGAATACATTGAAAAAAATGATGATAAACAATATTGGTTTAGTCAAGATAAAATGGATACGATTATGGCTATCCATGATTATTTAGAATCTATTCCTGAAATCGGGAAAGTTCAATCATTGGCTACACTTTTAAAAGTTGGTGAAATTTTAAATAAAAATGAAAGATTAGATGGTATAACTTTAGCTTTATTATATAATCAATTACCACCTAAATATAAAAACTTAATACTTTCTCCTTATATAAATATTGAAAAAAATGAAGCTAGAATCACTATGAGAATTATAGATTCAAATCCAGATTTAAGAAGAAATGTTTTATTAACAAAAATCAATACTGATTTAAGAGAAATTATAAAAAATAAAGAGACAACATATAGATTATCAAACCTAATGGTTTTATATAATAATATGCTTCAATCCCTATTTAATTCACAAATATCGACGCTTGGTGCATCTATTATCATTTTATCTATTATGTTTTATGTATTATTTAGATCATCAAAAATAGTTTTTATTGCATTAGTTTCAAATATTACTCCAATTTTTCTTCTTTTTGGAATTATGGGTTGGTTAAATATTCCTTTGGATATTATGACTATTACCATTGCCGCAATTGCTATTGGTATTGCTGTTGATGATACTATTCACTTTATTCATAGATTTGAAGATGAATTTAAAATAGATAAAGATTATGTAAATGCAATGAGAAGGTCTCATCATGGAATTGGACATGCTATGTATTATACAACCATAATAATTGTGATTGGTTTTTCTATTTTGATGTTATCAAATTTAGTTCCAACTATTTATTTTGGATTATTAACGGGTATTATCATGATAAGTGTATTATCAGCAGATTTATTGCTTTTACCAAAATTATTATTAATGTTAAAACCATATGAAAAATTAAAGGAAATTACGAAATGAATGTAGCAATATATTGTGGTTCTTCTTTAGGAAATAATAAAATCTATGAAGAATCAACAAAACTTTTAGCACAAAAATTAGTGCAAAAAGATTTTAAAATAGTTTATGGTGGTTCATTACAAGGATTAATGGGAATTATTTCAAATGAATCATTAAAATTAAATAATAGTGTAACAGGTGTAATAACACACGATTTAGTTTCAAAAGAGATTGAAAATACAAATATTACAAAAATCTACAAAGTTGATACAATGAATCAACGAAAAGAAAAAATGGCCGAACTTTCAGATGCATTTATAGCAATTCCTGGAGGTTATGGAACTTTTGAAGAGATTTTTGATGTTATTGCATCAGCACAAATTGGTTATCATAAAAAACCATGTGCTTTTTTTAATGTAAATGGTTATTACAACTATTTGATTGAGTTTCTAAGAAATTGTGAAAAAGAGGGATTTATCAAAAATGATTATGTAGATATGTTAATTGTTTCTGATGATATAGATGAATTAATAGAAAAAATATCTACATATAAAGCTCCAAAAGATAAATGGATAAAATAAGAGTTTTTTAATCGTATTTATATTGTGTTAACCTTTTATTTAACAAAGGTTAACACATAGGGATTATAATTACTTTACAGGTTGATTAGAGCTTAATTGCGATGTTAAGATTTAATTTAACTTATTTCTCCTCCTAAAATATACAAACCTAAAGGGAAGCTAATAACGCTTCCCTTTTTTTATTCAATTAATAATCTGCAAAATTTAAATCTAGGAAAAATTTAATGAAAAAATATATTTTATTTGATAATGATGGCGTTTTAGTTCATACTGAACCTTTATATTTTAAAGCTAATATAATGGCTTTACAAGAGTATTTTAATATCTCTTTAGAGTTTGAAGAGTATATGAAAATTATGAGTGAGGGAACAACTGTTTGGCAAAAAGCTTTTGAAAAAGGTTTTTCACAAAAAGAGATTGAAAAAGCCAAAAATCAAAGAAATGAATATTATCAAAACTTTTTAAGAACTGAAAATATTTTAATACCACAAGTTAAAGAAGTACTTGAAAAACTCTCTAAAAAATATAAAATGGGAATAGTAACAACTTCTAGAAGAGTTGATTTTGAAATAATTCATAAAAATCTAGGAATTGTTGACTATATGGATTTTGTTCTTTCTGAAGAAGATTATAATTTTGCAAAACCACATCCAGAACCTTATTTAAAAGGCTTAGAAATGTTTAAAGCAGATAAAGATGAAACTATTGTAATTGAAGATTCAACAAGAGGTTTAAGCTCTGCTTATAAAGCAGGAATCCAATGTGTTATTGTAAAAAATGAATTTACAATAACACAAGATTTTTCAAAAGCTAGTTATTTTATAGATACTTTAAGTGAATTGGAAACTATTTTAAATTAGTTTTCAATTGCAATTTTAATATATTTTTCTATCTCTTCTTTTGGAATTTTCCCTACAAATTTTTTTACAAATTTTCCATCTTTAGAAAATAAAAACATTTCAGGAACTTTTTTTACATCACCTAATTCTTTTGCCAATCTAAAATTTTCTTCACCAATTGTAATTGGATAATTTATTCCATGTTTTGCAATAAACTCAAGTATCTCTTCTTTTGTTTTATCTTGTTCAAATAAAATAGAAACAATTTCAAAATTATCTTTATATTTTTCTTTTATTTCTTTAAGCACAGGAATTTCTTCAATACAAGGAGGACACCAAGTCGCAAAAACATCTATTAATACAGCTTTTTTTCCTTTAAATTCATCAAAATCTAAGCCATTATCTGTACTTTTAAAACTTATGTTTTTTTCATTTGTTGTAGTTAAATTAAATGATTGGGGAACAAATTCATATTTATTATTTTGTACTGATTTTTTTGCAACGACACTACTATCAATAGGTGATTTTGAATCACAACCACTAAATAAAAATCCTAATAACACTAAACCTATTAAAAAATTCTTTTTCATTATTTTCCTAAATTCGATAATTCTTGTATTAAATTTCTAGCTTCTTCTTTTTCAAAAAAGATATTCATTGATAACTCAGAATTTACTCTTTTAAGAAAATTTATTCTTTCTTGAAATTGTAATTCTTTATTATCTTCATATTTTTCTAAAATTTCTAAAAGCTCAACTCTATAATTTTGGATTAATTCATCTTTTTTTACAGCTTTTGGTTTTATAAATATCGTTTTATTTTTTCGAAAATAAATATAAATTACTGTAAAAAAGGCACTTAAAACAAGTGCAATTAAAATATCCATCAAATTTTCCTTTTATTTATAAACTTCAGCTTCAACTAAATCAAATAAATCTTTTTCAGATAATCTTTCTAACTTTTTGTCATTAACAAAAATTGTTGGTGTTCCTTTTACATTTAAGGCACTTGCATCTTTTGCATCAATATCTAAAATCTCATCTATTTTTGTATTTTTCATATCTTCTTTTAGTTTATCAATATTTAAACCATCAATTTGTTCTAAAAATGTCCATAATAACTCTGGTTTTTCATTATTATGTTGCGCCCAAAGTGGCTGTTTTTCAAAAATAACACTTAAAACTTCTTCATATTTATTTTGTTCTCTTGATGCTTCAAGAATTTTTACAGCAAATTTTGAATTTTTATGATTTGCTAAATATCTAACAACTAATTTTATATCTGAATAATGTTCTTTATACACTCTTCTCATTATTGGATGAAAAAGAGCGCAAGATTCACACTCTGGATCTAAAAATTCAACAACAGAAATATTTTTTCTATTGTCTCCAAATGAAACTGAATGCTCTTTTACTAAAGATACAGCACTTGATGAAACTATTAAAGCTTCTTTAGTATTTTGACTATTTTTATAAAAATATGTTAATCCTAAGAATAGAATAACTAAAACGAATGAAGATATTACTACTAATTTTTTATTTTGCATTTATTTCCTTTTTTAAAATTATTAATAAAATAAGAATGATAGTATAAGCAAGAAAAGATAACAAAGGAATTGTTATAAATCCAAACCAATTAAGATAATCAACTGAACAAGGTACCCCTTGAACGCAAGGAGATAATTCTTCAGGAATTATTTTAAACATTAATAAATTATGATAAACCGAAATACTCCAACCAATAATTACTAAAGGAAAAGCATATTTGAACATTTTATCATCAGGAAATAGTAAATTTATTAAAAAAATAAAAACTAAAGGATAAATAAATATTCTTTGATACCAACATAATGAACATGGAATAAAATTCATAATTTCTGAGAAAAAAAGACTTCCAAAGGTTGCTATTAATGAGACTAAAAAAGCGGAAAAAACTAAGGTCAAACTCTTTGAGTTTGACCTTGAAGATAAATCAACAGACATAAACTTTAAGCTCCTCCGCCAATTTCTGAATTTAATTCTGCATGAATTGGGTTTCTAGGAATTGAATCACATAAAGCAATAGATTCATTTAACGCTTTTAAAAATTCTTCTATATTTTCATAAGGGATTTCTACTTCAGAAGTTTTTGTTTTTCCATGAGAAAAAACAGCAATACTTACAACTGGACTGCTATATTCACCATAAGGTTTTTCTATATGTTCGATTCTTAAGGTATCATCTGTTGAATGAGCTAACTTAAAAGTTTTTACTTCAATATGTTTTGATGGCATAATATACTCCTTTTATTTAATATGTTAATTGTAACAAAAAAAACATTATTAATGAAATTTTTTTTTATTTAATAGAAGTTGCTGTTAAAAAAAGATAATTTTTCCCCGTCAAAGTAACTCTATATTTCTTTTGTTGAAGATATTTTTTACAAAAATAAACATCTTTATATAAAACAGATTGTTCACTATATGAGTAGTTTGCAGCTTTTGCTCCATAAATCATTTCACCATTTATCCATCTACAATTTGGAAAACCTAAAATTATAGAACCTTTATCTTCTAAATAATTTTGAATTAGCTCCATAAATAAAAGTTTAAAATTCAACGAAGAACTTTGAAGAGTTCCAATAGAAATAATTAAGTCTGATTTTTTTAAATTTAGTTCATCTAATTTATTTATATCATGATTATAAAAAGTAAAATTCTCAAAAGGAAACCTTTTTTTGGCAAAATCAATAGCACTTAATGAATAATCAATTCCTACAAAATTCATCTGTTTTAAAATATCTTCATTTACTATTTCTTTTATTATTTCAAACTCATCTGCTTTATTTATTCCTAAATTTAAAATATTTGATTTTTCTTCTATTTTCACATTTTTCAAAGCATTTGTGTATGCATATAAAAAAGCTGGTTCCTCATTTTTATTTATTCTAAAAAAAGTTGAATTTTCACCATATTTTTCTTTTTTTTCATCATTTAAATCTTTATGAAATGAATCATTTTTATTTAGTTTTTGTAATTTAATTATAATTGTAGTTGAGTTTATTGAGCTAATTATCATCTTACAAAATAATAATTCAGCCAAATCACACCAAGATTTATAAGACCTATAAATAAACTCTTGATTTTCAATCTTTAGTATTTCTCCTGCATAAATATCAATATTAACATCTGGATTTAGTACTTCAAACAAAATCTCATCTTTATTTTTTAGTTCTTCTTCTAAATAAGAAATTATCATTAACATCGATTCATTGGTAAATTTTTTCATTTTTTCTCACATATTTTTTTTTGATTATAGTATATTTCATATAATTATCATATTGTTACTTTTTAGCTTATTTAATAAAATTAATATTTTATTTTAATATTTATTTAATTTATACACTTTTTATACATTTTATTTCATTACTATAGGAGTATTATTTATTTAGGAAAGAAGGAACAATTATGAGTATTCAAACAGCAGATTTATGCGATGATAATAGAGATAAAAATATACAAGTTTTATCAGCAAAATTTAAAAATTATGGTGGATTAAAACAATTTAGTGGAGAAATAGTAACGGTTAAACTTGATAAAAGTAATTGGCGTTTATTAGAAATGTTAAGAGATGAAAGTGGAAAAGGAAAAATTGTAGTTGTTGATAATGCTCAACAATTTTTTGGAGTTGTTGGAGATAAATTAATGGCATTTGCAAGAAATAACAACTGGAAAGCAATCATTTTAAATGGTTATGTAAGAGATATAGATGAAACAAAAAATATTAATGTTGGATTATACGCAATTGGAACTTGTCCACTTAGAAACTTTGAAATAACAGACTCACAAAGAGATATAGAACTTAATTTTGAAGGAGTTACTTTTAATAATGGAGATTATATTTATGCTGATAATGACGGAGTAATTGTTACAAAAAGTAAACTTCACTAACAAAAAACAAATATTATGTAGCATAAAGCAAAATAACTATCTCAATATTAGTAATTTTTATATCAAAATTATCAAAAAATGGTAATATTACGCAATTAATTATAAAAAAAGGAAACTGTGTTGAGATATATTATCTTAGGGCTTATACTTGCTGGACTATTTCAAGTGTTTTTTTGGATTACACAAGACAATAGAATATCATTAAAGCAAGATGCATCGGAAAGAATTGAATCGCTTTCATATTCGCCGTATGAGGGGTATGATAAAAAAGTATTATCACCTAAACAAATAGAAGAAGATATTGGTATTTTGTTAAATTTTACCAACAAAGTAAGAACTTATTCAGCAGCTGATGCTAAAGTAATTTTAGAAGAAACTTCTAAAACTAACATGATGGTTGATTTAGGTCTTTGGTTAAGTGGCGATTATGAAGAGAATTTCTTAGAAATACAAAGAGCTGTGAAGCTTTTAGAAAAATATCCTAATAGTATTAATAATGTAATAGTTGGAAATGAAACTTTACTTAGAACAGATTTAAATGCTACTGAGTTAGGTGCTTATTTAGATTTCATGAGAGAATTTACGAATAAACCAATTACAACTGCGGAAGTTTGGCATAGTTTAGTTAAATATCCTGAGATTGGAACTCATGTTGATTTTATTATGGTTCATATTCTACCTTATTGGGAAAAAATTCCTATTGATAGATTTAATGAATTTGTTATCGAAAAATATACTTTAGTTGAAAAACAGTATCCAAATAAAAAAATAACTATTGGGGAGACTGGTTGGCCAAGTCATGGTTATAATTTTAACGGTGCTGTTCCTGGTTTAAAAAATCAAGCTATTGCCATAAGAGGATTTTTAAATCTTGCAAAAGAGAGAAATTGGTCTTACAATATAGTTGAAGCTTTTGATCAACCATGGAAAGGTTATGATGAGGGTAATGTTGGACAATATTGGGGAATATTTACTACTGATAGATCTTTAAAATTCTATTTAAATGGAGATATTGAACTAAATCAATATTGGTTTTATCAAATGATTGCTGCAATTATTATTGGAGCTTTATTAACATTATTTGGACTAAGAAACCAAAGATTAAATTTAAGTCATGCATTAGCTTATGGTATTGCAGCACAAGGTATGGCTTTTGGTATTGTTATGGCAATTACATATCCATTTATTAACTACATGAATTTTGGTATGTGGGTTATGTGGGGGATGGGAACCTTTTTAATGATTCCACTTATTGTAATTACTCTTGCAAAAGCTAATGAGTTATTTAAATGTTCAATTGGAATTCCGCCTGTTAGGTTAGTTCCACTAGATTTAAAATCAGATAATATTCCTTTTGTTTCTATTCATGTTCCAGCTTATAAAGAGCAACCACATGTTTTAGCTGAAACTTTAAGAGCATTAGCAAAATTAAGATATCCAAATTATGAAGTTCTAGTTATTATAAATAATACACCAGAAGAATTTTACTGGAAACCAATCGAGGAGTTATGTAAAGAACTTGGAGATAAATTTGTATTTATGAATATTACATGTACTGGATTTAAAGCAGGTGCTTTAAATGCAGCATTAGAACAAACAAATAAAGATGCTGAAATTATTGCGGTTATTGATGCGGATTATGTTGTTGAGTCGCCTTGGTTAGTTGATTTAGTTCCATTATTTGATGATCCTAAAGTTGCAATCGTTCAAGCTCCACAAGATCATAGAGATGGTGATGAATCTATAATGAAAGCAGCAATGAATGCAGAATACGCAGGTTTCTTTGATATTGGAATGATTGATAGAAATGAAGAAAATGCTATTGTTGTTCATGGAACTATGGTAATGGTAAGACTAAGTTCTATGATGGAAGTTGGTGGTTGGGGAACTGATACTATCGTTGAAGATAGTGAATTAGGTCTTAGACTATTTGAAGCTGGATACATAGCTCACTATACAAATAGAAGATATGGATATGGACTTCTTCCTGATACTTTTGAAGCATTTAAAACGCAAAGACATAGATGGGCGTATGGAGCTATTCAAATTCTTAAAAAACACTGGAGAGAATTTACTCCATCTGCAAAAAAACTTGAATCTAGACAAAAAACTAAATTTGTTGCGGGTTGGTTTTTCTGGTTAAGTGATGCGATGGGTCCTGTAATGGCTGTCATGAATATTATTTGGGTTCCTGTTATTATTTTTGTTGGAGTTACAATTCCAACAATTCCATTAACGATTCCAATTATTACAGCTTTCTTAGTAAATATTTTACATACATTTATTTTGTATAGAATGAAAGTAAGAGCTACATTAAAAGATACAATTTTAAGTTCTATTGCTTCTATGAGCTTACAACTTATTATTTTTAAAGCTGTATTTGACGGATTTGTAAAAGATGGTTTACCATTTAAACGAACTCAAAAAGGTGGAAAAGCTAAAAAAAGTGATAATCCAGTAAAATATGAAACTATTTTAGCTATATTATTATTAATTGCATTTTTTGCTTTAATTTTTACAAACTTTACAGGAATTGTAGAAATTTATGTATTTGCAGCAACTATATTTATTCAAAGTATTCCTTATATCTCAGCTATTATAATGAGATATTTAGAACTAGCTTCTATCAAAAATCAAAAGCCTTAATCTAGGCTTTTGATTTTTTTGTTTCTAATAAGTAACATTATTGTTATATAATAACTACAAATACTTAGTTATGGAAAAATTATGCAAACAAAAAAACTAATCTCATATCTTACTTGTGAAAAATTCAACAACAATATATTTCAAATTATAGAAGACCGATATAAATGTAATATCATAAAAGATGCAATTATTATAAATATAAAAGAAGATGAACAAATCATATTATTTAAATATGGTGTTTTTATTTGTTGGAATATTGAATTTGAAAATATAAAATTTTTCCTTGATTTCATAAAAGATTTACAAATTAATAGTTTTAAAAAACCTATAATTGAAGAATTTAATTATCTTTTTGATGATGAATTTAAAATAAACCTTGACACTATTTATTTAAGTGATTCCTCAACTACATCAAAAATTGCTATTTCTCAAGCATTAGCTCAAAATGTAAAACTACAACAATTTGAAGAAGAAGTACAAACAACAATCGAAAATAATTCACATATTCCTTTACAACTTTCAACAACAGGAAAAATAAAACTTACAAAAAAAGAGACTTCAAAAAAAATTGGTGAGCTATTTTTAGTAAAAACTAAAATAAATCTACACTACGATTTGCTCGATACTCCTGAGTTTTTTTGGGAATATCCACAATATGAAAATCAATATGAGAAAATGGTGAAATATTTAGATATAAAATCAAGAGTTGAAGTTCTAAATAAAAAAGTTGAGATTATTCAAGAACTTCTACATGTTTTGGGTGATGAACAAAAACATAAATATTCATCATTTTTAGAGTGGATTATTATTATACTTATTGCTTTTGAAATAATTATAAATCTAAAAGACCATTATTTTAATTAGATTTTAAATCAGGAAAATTATCTCGTAAATTCTCCATAAATTCTGCACTTGGGTCATGTTTAATTGTTCTATAATTTGCATTTTTTTCTAAAAACAAAGGATGCTTATCAAAATTTTGATATTCATAATGTCCAATTAAATACTCTATTGTTTTATATTTTTCTTTTAAATATTTTACTAACTCTATATTTGCTTTTAACTGCTCAAGTGTTAGCGCTTTTTTATTTCCACCAACATTTTCGATTCCAATACTTGAAAGATTTAAGCCAATTACATGTCTTGCCATATAAGTTTCTGGCATTAAAGAATATATTGTTCCATCAAAATCTACTAAAAATTGAGCTGAAACATTTAGATTTCCAGCATTTGTTATATCTTTTCTGTCTGTTAATAAGATTTCTGGATTTAATCTATTAAATGAGTCTTTTAAATCATCACATGCCGTATGATGAATTACTATTATTTTTGGAATAATATTTATATTTTTTACATCCAAACCATAGGAATTTTTTATATATTGTTTTGTTAAATCTATTCGATTTTGACTAAATTCGATTGGCATTTGTTTTATCTCAATAGCATACGAATAAAAAGTAAAAATAAGGATTGTGATTAATGTTTTCATTTTGTATTGTAACAAATTATCTTTAGAATTTTCATTTGTAATTTAATCAAATAAAGTAATATAATAGAATATCAATAAAAAGGAAACAAATGCTAGATATAAAAGAGAAACTAAAAGATTTAGTTGAAACGGTAATGATTCCAGAAGTTGAAGATTATTTAGAAGATTTATCAAAACTTTTAGAGACACATTCACAAACACCAGATGATATGTTGGCAATACAAGAAATGGAATCTTTTTTGGTTGAACTTCAAAATATTTTAGCTGTTATTGAAGAAAATAAAACTCCTGATTCTGAGTATCAAAGAATTTATGATTATATTATGCAAAATTTAGATGAACATGAACATGGACACAATCTTAAAGAACAAGAAGATTAAAATTTACTTCTTTTCTAAATTTACTAAAGCTTCTTGAACTAACAATCGCCCTACTTCAAAATGGGCGTGAACAAATTTTTTAATATTCAAATCTTTTAATTGTGATTTTTCTTCTAATGATTCTATTTTTAATATTATATTTGCTTGAGCATGAAATTTTAAAACTGCCTCACAAATCAATCTTTTTATATGAGTATCACTCACAGTTATAATAATACTTGAAGCCTCATCAACTTTTAATGACTCTAAAACGGGTAATTTATCTAAGTGACCAAAATATGCCATATATCCTAATTTTCTTCCCAAAATAACATGTCTTAAATCATCTGAAATAATTACAAAAGGAATTTTTCTTTCCTTTAAATCATGTGCAATTACTCTTCCTAAAATTGAAAAACCACAAATAACCACATGATTTTTTACTTCAATTGGTGTAATTTTATCTGATTCATAAAACTCAACGACAAAATATGAAGCTAATTTATAAATATTATTTACTATAAATGGTGTTAAAATCATTGATAAAACAGAAACCAAAATTAAAAAACTAGTCATTTCATGGCTTAACAAATTGCTACTTGAAGCTAATGCAAATACAGCAAAAGAAAATTCTCCCACTTGACAAAGTGCAAGTGCTGATTTTACAGCAGTACTTTTGTCTGATTTTCTTCTAATAATTACATAAATAACCAAAGCTTTTATAAGCATGATTGCCATAAATATTCCTAAAATAATATGAACATTATGCAAAAAATATAAAGCATCTATTTTTGTCCCAACTGAAAAGAAAAAAGCTCCTAAAAGTAAATCTTTATAACTTGCAATATCAGATTCAACTTTTACACTAAAGTTTGTATCTGAAATAATCATACCAGCTATAAAAGCTCCCAAAGAGTAAGTAAATCCCATTTCATGGGCTAAAAGTGAGGTTCCAATTACGATTGATAAAACAGACCCTAAAAACAACTCTTCAATTCTGGTATTTGAAGCAAATTTCAAAAGCCAAGAAATAAGTTTTTTTCCAATTGTAAACATAAAAACTATAATTATAAGAGCTGAAACAAAAGTTTTTGTTAGAACTTCACTAATAGATAGGGTATCATTTGTTAAAAATGTAATAAGTAATAAAATAGGGATAACCGCTAAATCTTGAAATATCAAAATTGCAGTTGATTTCTCACCATAAGGTGTATGAATATCTTTTGATTGTTTTAAATAAGTCAAAACAATCGCAGTTGAAGATAAAGAAAAAGCCAATGAAACAATAAGTGAAACTTCAATACTTAAAGAAAAAACAAAAAAAGCGACTAAATAAATCAAACTAGCACTAATACTTACTTGTAAAAAACCATTTAATAAAAGGATTTCTTTCATTTTTTTGATTTTATCAAAACTCATTTCAAGACCAATTGTAAACATCAAAAACACTATCCCAAACTCTGCGATTAGGTCTAAAGAGTGAATATCTATACTTGAAAAATTAAAAAAATAACTAATCAAAGTTCCTGTTATTATATAGCCGATAATATGAGAAATTCTAAATTTTTTGAAAAAAATATTTAAAATTGTAGAGATTGTTATACTCAAAAATAATGTAAATAAAATGTGTTCCATCGAGCTTCTTTCTTTTTGTATGTGTAAATATTATATCAAATTATGATTGTTTATTTTATGATTAAGTGTATATATTTTATTCATTAAATAAATTGAGATTTTTTGCTATAATTGCGCCAAAGGATTAATATGAAAAAAACATTCCAACTAATAGTTGCTAATAAAAACAAAGATAGACAAGTTGAATCTATCAAAAATGATGTAAGAAAATATATCAAAAGAGAAAGAACAAAAAGATTACCAGAAAATTGTAATTACTGGAATTTTGATTGTAAATTTGGTAAAACACAAGAAGAAGCTACTGAAATTAGATTTGTAGATATTACAAAATCAATTGATATTGCAGCAAGTGAAGATCTTGAAAGTTTTTATTTAGAACTGGTTGCTCGTGCTGAATTTAGAAAACCAAAAGAGAGAAATCAAGAAAATAGTGAAGATGATGAAGAGTTAGAAGATTAATTTTTATTCTAAAATAGCAATTTTTGGATTGTTTAATATTTATAATTAAGTTATTCTTTTAAAAATAAACATGAAGGATACAAAGATGAGATATATAACAAACGCAACGCTAGAACAAGCAGATAAAGAAGTATTTGACATAATAGAGAATGAATTAAAAAGACAAACTAATCATTTAGAAATGATTGCAAGTGAAAACTTTACAAGTCCAGCTGTTATGGAAGCTATGGGTTCTGTTTTTACTAACAAATATGCTGAGGGTTATCCTTATAAAAGATATTATGGTGGTTGTGAGTTTGCTGATGCTGTTGAGCAATTAGCAATAGATAGAGCTTGTGAAATCTTTGGATGTTCTTATGCTAATGTTCAACCTCATTCTGGTTCTCAAGCTAATGGTGCTGTTTATGCTGCACTTATAAATGCTGGTGATAGAATCTTAGGTATGGATTTATCTCATGGTGGACATTTAACTCATGGTTCTAAACCATCTTTTTCTGGAAAAAACTATTCTGCATTTTATTATGGTGTTGAACTTGATGGTAGAATCAATTATGATAAAGTTATGGAAATTGCAAAAGTTTGTCAACCTAAAATCATTGTTTGTGGTGCTTCTGCATATGCAAGAGAAATTGACTTTAAAAAATTCAGAGAAATAGCTGATAGCGTTGGTGCTATTTTATTTGCTGATATTGCTCATATTGCAGGACTTGTTGCTGCAAATGAGCATATGAGTCCATTTCCTTATGCACATGTTGTAACAACTACTACTCATAAGACTTTACGAGGTCCAAGAGGTGGGATGATTATGACAAATGATGAAGAGATAGCTAAAAAAATCAATAGTGCAATTTTCCCAGGAATTCAAGGTGGACCACTTGTTCATGTAATAGCTGCAAAAGCAGTAGCATTTAAAGAGATTTTAGATCCTGCATGGAAAGATTACGCAAAACAAGTAAAAGTAAATATAAAAGTATTAGCTGATGTGTTAATTAAAAGAGGATATGATTTAGTTTCAGGTGGAACAGATAATCATCTAGTATTAGTGAGTTTTTTAAATAAACCATTCAGTGGTAAAGATGCAGATGCAGCTTTAGGAAATGCAGGGATAACTGTAAATAAAAATACAGTTCCAGGTGAAACAAGAAGCCCATTTGTAACTTCAGGTATTAGAATAGGAAGTCCTGCATTAACAGCTAGAGGAATGAAAGAAAAAGAGTTTGAAATAATTGCAAACAAAATTTGTGATGTATTAGATAATATTGAAGATACAGTTTTACATGCTAAGATTAATAAAGAACTAGAAGAATTGGCTAGTGGTTTTGTGATTTACAATAAATCGACTTACTAGGAATTTTTAATCATTTGGAGAGGAAATGTCTACTTTAAATAACAACTATAAACAAATAGAAAAAGCAATAAAATATATTGATGAGAATTTCAAAGAAAATCCATCAATAGATGAAATTGCAAAAAACACAGGTATGAGTAAATACCATTTTATAAGAGTTTTTAAAGAATATGTAGGCGTTACTCCAAAACAATTTTTGCATAGTGTTACTTTGAATTATGCAAAAGAACATATAAAAGAATCCAAATCCATACTAGATAGTAGTTTGGATATTGGATTATCCAGCAGTAGCCGTTTACATGAACTTTTTGTAAACTTAATTGGAGTAACACCAAAAGAGTGGAAAGAAAAAGGAAAAGATGTTTTTATAACATACGGTTTTGGACAAACTCCTTTTGGTGAAGCTTTGATTGGATTTACTGATAAAGGAATATGTTATTTAGGGTTTATTGATGAAAATAAAACTGAAATTTTTAACCGATTTAATGAACTTTGGGAAAATGCAACTTTGCATTTTGATGAAATTACTGCAAATGAATATTTAGAAAATATCTTCGTAAAAAATAAAAAATATTCTCTTTTTGTAAAGGGAACAAATCTTCAAGTAAATGTTTGGAAAGCTCTTTTAAATCTTCCAAATGGAATAGTTGCAACCTATCAAGACATCGCAAACTATTTGGATAAACCAAAATCTGTTCGAGCAATTGCAAGTGCAATTAAAAAAAATCATATTGAATATCTAATTCCATGCCATAAAATTATCACAAATAGTGGAGCTATGAGTGGTTATAGATGGGAAATTGAGAGAAAAGAAATATCTTAAGTATGATAATAAGAAAATTGCTCATCTTTATCTTTTAATTCATATCTTTTTTTTAGTGAATTATAAAAAGCTCTTCCTAATTCAATACAATCCAAAGCTTCAAGGGTTAGTTTTTCTTCAATCATTGGATTTACTATGATTTGATTTAATTTTTTAATAGTTAAATTTGGATAACTTCTTTTTTCTAAAATAACTTCATCATTTTGACTTATCATCCCCTCTTGTAAAACTTTTGCATACCAACCTGTCAAACCATTATTAAAAATAAAATTTGTCATATTTTTTTCATTTGTATTTGCACTTAATTTCCAACAAGGTTGTCTTGGTTGTGTTATTTGTACTTTTGTTTGCCCTATTTTTAGAATATCTCCAATACAAATATCTTCTTCTGTAATATTAGATAATATAAGATTTTCTCCAAAAAATGCAGTTTTGCTCATATCAAATTTATTATCATAAAAAGAGTTAATTTTTTTATAAGTTAGAGATGAAAAAAGAAATAAAGCTTTATTTTCTCCACCATGATGAAGTAAATCAGCTTGAAAGTCATCTTTAAAACCTGTTTTTGTAAGATAAGAAGAAGAAATTGGATTTTTTTTGATTCCAGAAATCAATTCATCTCTTTTACTATTATTTAATTTTGTAGTAGTTACACTTCCTACTTTTAGATGTAAAATATTTGCTATTTTTCTATTCATAGAAATACTCCAATTTTTTTGGTAATTGTATCAGTAAAAGAATAAGAATATGACTGTTATGAAAACGAACCCTTTATATGCTGATGATTTACTTATATGATGATATTGATTTTATTTATAAAGAGTTAGAATTTTTTAGAAAATCATAAAAAAATGGTAAAAAAGTTTTTGGTATTTGTTTGGGAACTTAACTTATAGCAAACGAAGAATCTGTAAAATCTATTTTAAAAGCTGATTCTAATTATTTATCATTTGATTCACCATTTATTCAAGATATAATAACTATTAAAGAAAATATCAAATATATAAAAGATGCAAATAAAGCACTTTTTAATTTACTTGATAATTGGAAGAATTTATAAAATCAAAGTTAACATTGGAGAAAAAATGAAAAAGATAGCATTAATTTTATTATGTATATATAACTTCTCTTACGCTGTAGAATATGATGAGATTGAAGCTGAAATGTTAGCTGTTTCATGTACTTCATGTCATGGAATTAACGAAGAAACACAATCAGTTGCACCTGTACTTGCAGGTATGCCTAAAGATAGTTTATATGAAATACTATTGAATTATAAAAATGGTAAAAAAACTGGAACTATGATGAAAGAACATGTAAAAGATTATACGGATGAACAATTAGAACAAATTGCTTATTTTTTCTCAAATATTGAAAAGGATTAGTTTTTAATTTCCTAAGCTTTTAATCTGTTTATATTTTAAATAAACAGTATTTACAACTTTTTCTATCTCTTTTTCATTTAACTCATCAACAAAAGAAAAACTTATAGAATTTCTGCTTGTAAGCTCATCATATCCCATAACTTGAATAATTCTTGATGGTTTTGAAAGCCCCAAAGAACAACCCTCTCCATTTGTAATAAATATTTCATTTAAGGCCAATGTTCGTATGAGTTCTCTAGCTTTTATACCTTTTAATCCAAAATGTAAAGAGTATTCCAAAGTATCATTTGGGTTTACAAAAAAGTAAATATCTTCTTTTAATTTTTCTTTTAATTTTTCTAAAAAAATTGTTTTTAATTTATAGTTAAATTTTTGATTTTTAAGAGCATCTAAACAAAGTTTTACAGCTAAACTATCTATTTGTCCAATAGATAACAAAGAAAAAATATCATCATTAAATAATAAAACACATGAAAGATTAAAACCTGTTAATTTATAATTATCAAAATAAACAGCATCACTATTTTTATCAAAATTAGCACTTGCATTTGAAATTATTTTTGCATTGGTTAGCTTTTTTATCTCTTTTATAGAAGTTTTTACGAAAGTATCCATAACATAAGAAGATAAAAAAAGAAAATCTATATTTTCATTTTCTATTTTCTTTAAATTTACTTTTCCATCTTTATTTAAATTTATCCAAGTTATTTCAAAACCTAAAGTTTCATAAAATAATCCAGCTTCAATTAGTGCTTCACATTCTCCATAACTTATTGCAATTTTTCCTTTTAATTCTAAAAAAAGTCCTAAAAATCCCTCTTTTGAAAAGGCAGTTGTTTTTAGTTTATTAAACCCAAATAGGTTTTTATATTCTATATTTAAAGCTTCAAATTTATCATTTGGAATTAATGCACTTAATGAAAAATCATTTGATATTTCTATATTTTTTAGTTTTGAGTATTGCAGATAATTTAGTTTAATCATTCTTTTTATTTTTCTTTTCTCGAAAGCATCCAAGTTGACAATGGGTAACTTCAATATCAGAATTTTTTACAGTAGAACCTACTGTTTTTAGTGTAGAATTTACAGCTTCATCCCATAATACTTTACATTCTAAAGTTTTATGTCCCATATAATTTTGTTTTAATTTATTATAAACTTGAATATTAGGGTCTTGAAACTTTAATTTTCCAAAAACTCCAAGTTCACAATTTGTGATTTTAATACCTAAACTTTTAGTAATTGAACTCATTTCTTTTGGTTCTTTACCAATTAATCTTGCAACTTTAAATGCTTTTAGACAAGATAGTTTCCCCTCTTCATCTAAGTTTGTCATCAAAAGTTCTTTTTGAATATTATCCAATTCAATACTACTATTATCATCTATACTAGACATTTATTCTTCCTGAGTGAGTATATACATTCATTTTATTACCTCTTGCGAATCCTACAAGTGTAACTCCATGTTCGTTTGCTGATTTAATACCTTGAAAAGTAACTGCTGCTTTTGAAACAACTATTGGTATTTTATGCATTACACATTTTACAACCATTTCCATAGATAATCTTCCAGTTGCATATAAAACAGATTTTTTAACATCTTTTTTATTCATACTTGCAAGTCCAATAACTTTATCAATTGCATTGTGTCTTCCAATATCTTCAGCGATGAAAATTGTACCATCTTCTAAAACTAATTCTGCTTTATGAACACATCCTGTGTTATCAAAAAGTTTTGATGAGTTATTAAATAACTTCATATTTGCTAAAATATCTTTTGCTTTTACTTTATAATCTGTATTTATAAATGCACAATCAAAAACTTTTTCTGCATTTCCAGTAACTCCAATACAGCATCCTGATGTTAATGTTTTTTCCTTAAAAAGATTTTCATATCCTTCATCACTAACATTTGCAATAACTTCTACTTTTAATCCATCTTCACTAATAATTATTGATTCAATATCACTAAAATTATTTATTACAGCTTCACTTAATAAAAATCCCACAAGATGTGCATCTTGATGTTGGGCTATACTCATAACTGATAAAAATCTTTTTCCATTTAAGAAAAATTCAATTTTATCTTCTTTAATAACATAATCTTCAACTGCTTCTATCCCATTTTCATAGAACTTTTCGATAATTATTTCTTTTGTATAATCATCTAAACTATCTTGAAAAAGGGAGAAGTTTTCACTTCTCACAGGGCTTGTCATGCCATTTTTCCTTTTTTATTTTCAATATCTGCTAAAACATCAGGAGCTAATTGTTCCAAATGTTCTCTTGGATATTTACCTGTTAGTAATCCTTTTAAATTTCCTTTTACTGCAACTAATGTTGAATAAACGAAATCCATTAAGAAAAACATAATTAATACACTAGAACCAAAATGTACATAAAGTAATGCTCTTTTAAATTGAATAACATGAGCATTTGTAAATGCATCTGGATGTAAAAACCAAATAATAAATCCACTTGTTAATAATCCAGCACCCATTAAAACAAACACTATAAAAATAACTCTTTTCATAGGTTTATATTTTCCTGGCAAAATTATCTTTCTTAACAAACTATTTTTTGATAATAGTTTAATATCTTTAAAGGCAATAATTGTCATTAGTAACCAAATAGGAAACCAAAGTAAACCTGTAAATTCATGTGTTCCTCTAAGAATAAAAGGGATAAATCCACCTTCACTTCTTAAACTCCATGTTATGTTAAATCCAGTAATTATTAAAGCAATTATAATAATTACATTTAACCAAATTACAGCTCTATGAAATAGTGAAAATACTTCCACTTGATCATTTGGTCTTGTAATAACAGCTTCTTGTCTACCATTAAATGTATACATTACACAAAAAATTACAATTTCAGCAACAAAAACCCACCAAATATATAGTTGTCTTTCATTACTAGCTCTTATAATTTCAGGTGCAATTGCTTCATAATTTGGTCCAAAAGCCGCATTTACCATAGCTTTATAATTGGTATCAGCCGGAATTAAAACTCCGTCTAATTTTCCAGTTGTAATTGCATGGATTGTGTACTTAAATAAGTACTCCCAATCCATAATCATAAAAAATTTAACAAATACAAATCCTACTAATCCTAGCCCAACAAGTGTAAGTATATACGCTTTATTTTTTTGAAAAAATGAGCTATTTTCCATAATTAATTCCTACCATCCATAAGATTCAGTTGCAATACCTTTACTTTGTGATGTCGCTCTATATGTTTTAATTAAAGCAACCTCATTGGCATCACCAACAAGTAAAGCTTTAGTTGAACACATTGACGCACACATTGGTACTTTACCTTCACTAATTCTATTTTGCCCATATTTATGAAACTCTTCATGAGAATTTGTTTCTTCAGGACCACCAGCACACATAGTACATTTGTCCATTTTACCTTTTGTACCAAATGCGCCATTTTTTGGAAATTGTGGGGCACCAAAAGGACACGCAAATAAACAATATCCACAACCAATACATTTATCTTTATCATGTAAAACAATACCATCTGTTCTAATATAAAAACAATCAGTTGGGCAAACTTGTTGGCAAGGTGCATCACTACAATGCATACAAGCCATAGAAATAGAAATTTCTTTTCCAACTATTCCTTCGTTTACTGTGATTACTTTTCTTCTATTAACTCCAACTGGAACTTCGTGAGCTTCTTTACAAGCTACAACACAACCGTTACAATCAATACAAAGGTTCTCATCACAATAAAATTTCATTCTTGAATAATCTACAGTATTTTGACTCATGATAATCTCCTATGCTCTTTCAATTCTAACCAAAGAACATTTAGTCTCTGGGCAAGAAGTTTGTTGATCGTAACCGTAACTTGTAACTTGATTTGAGTTTTCACCAAATCCATAAGGTTGAGTTCCAGCTGGGTATCTATGTCCTAAATGCTCTCCACTCCAAATTCCTGAGAAGTTTTGAGGTAAGAATACAGAATGTTCATCTACTCTTAAACTATATTTACATTTAATTTTGATTTTTCCACCACCAGTTCCATAAACCCACATCATTTCATCATCTTTAAGCCCTAATTTTCCAGCTAATGTTGGATGTAATTCTCCATACATTTCACCTGAAAGTTCAGCTAGATATTTTGATGCTCTAGTTTCTGTTCCTGTTCCCATATGTTCAACGATTCTTCCTGAAACAATATTGATTGGATAATCTTTTGTCCAATCTTGAGCATTTTGCTCACTTTCGTATCTAACATCAACTCTAAAGAAATTAACTTTATCTTTGATTGCAGGATATTTTGCAATTAAATCAGGTCTGAATGAATGTAACGGTTCTCTATGTTTTGGAATGGGATCTACGAATTCCCACACATTTGTTCTAGCTCTTGCGTTTCCATAAGGAGCAAGTCCAGCAGCAAGTGCATATTTAACTAAAAGTCCACTGTCATCATTTTTCCAGTTTTTACCATCAAGTAATTTTTTCTCATCTTCACTTAATGTAATTCCTGCTAATTCTTCAATATTTTTAGCAGTAATTTCATCATAACCGCCTTTGATTCTACTTCCTTTTGGCGCACTTCCTTCTGCTGATAGTAAACTAACACCATTTCTCTCTGTTCCAAATCTAGTTCTGAATCCCATACCACCTTGAGATACTGGTAAATTAATATTATATAAAACAGGGCTTCCAGGATGTGATTCACTCCAACAAGGCCATGGTAATCCATAATATTCTTTTTCAGTAACTCCTCTTCCTTTTAAAGAAGTTGAATTAAATAAATGCCAATTTTCAGTATGTCTTTTAATTCTCTCAGCTGTTCTACCTTGCATTCCAATACTTTTTAAAGCTCTTGCAATCTCATCTGTAGCATCTTCTGGCCAAGTGAATTTATCACCTTTTCCCATACCTGCAACAAATTCATTATAGAATCCCATTCTTTTTGCAAAGTCAAATAAAATTTCATGGTCAGCTCTTGCTTCATATAATGGCTCAACAACTTTTGTTCTCCATTGAGCTGATCTTGAAGTATTTACAACTGTTCCAGAAGTTTCTACTTGAGAAGCAGCTGGTAATAAGAACATATTGTCATTTCTTGTAGTAATTACAGCCGCATCATTTACATAAGGATCAATAAATACAACTAATTCTAATTTATCTAAAGCTTCTTTTGTTTTATGTGTTTGCGTTACTGTTGAAATACCATTTCCAATACAAATTAATGCTTTTAAAGGAGCATCAGCATTATGTTTAGTATTTGATTCTTCTAGTACACTATGAATCCATAAAGATAAACTATTACCTGTTTTTTGCATCATTTCAGGAGTTTTAAATCTTGCTTTTAACCAATCAAAATCAACTTTCCATTGTTTTGCAAAATATTTCCAAGAACCATCAGCTAAACCATAATATCCTGGCAAAGTATCAGCAAGACATCCCATATCTGTTGAACCTTGAACATTATCATGACCTCTTAGAATATTACATCCACCACCTGGTTTCCCTAAATTTCCTAAAGTTAACTGCATAATTGAACCAAGTCTTGTATTTGATGAACCAACTGTATGTTGTGTCCAACCTTGATTCCAAATTAATGCACCTGGATCTGCTTCTGCAAACACAGTTGCTGCTTGAATTAATAGCTCTTTTGAACATCCCGTTATATCTTCAACATGCTCAGGAGTATACTCCTCACACTCTTTAAATATATCGTCCATTCCATAAACTCTATCTTTAATAAATGATTCATCGTACCATTTATTTTCACGAATTAGTCTAATCATTCCATATAAAAATGCAATATCAGTTCCTGGTCTAATTCGGCAATAAATATCAGCTTTTGCAGCTGTTTTTGTAAATCTTGGATCTACAACTATAATTTTTGCACCATTTTGCTCTTTAGCTTTTAATATATGCTGCATTGCAATTGGATGGTTTGACGCTGGGTTTGATCCCATAATTATAATTGCTTTCGAGTTTTGCATGTCACCTAGATGATTTGTCATAGCTCCATAACCCCATGTATTTGCCACACCGGCAACTGTTGGACTATGTCAAATTCTAGCTTGGTGATCTATGTTGTTTGTTCCAAACATAGCTGCAAATTTTCTAATGTAATAAGCTTGCTCATTACTTACTTTTGCAGAACCCAAAAATTGTACTGAATCAGGACCGTATTTTTCTCTAAGAGCTAATAACTTATCAGTAACTTTACTCATAGCATCATCCCAAGAAATTCTATTCCATTTTCCAGCTACTTTTTCGATTGGATATTGTAATCTGTTAGTTGCTCTGATTTTATCAATCATATCAGCACCTTTACAACAATGTCCACCGTGACTTATAGGATGGTCTTGAGCAACTTCTTGTCTCACCCATACACCATTATAAACTTCTGCAATAACTCCACAACCAACTGAACAATGCGAACAGATTGTTTTAATTAATTTTGAACCAGGAAAAGGATTTTTAATCTCTTCTTGTGTCGCATCTCTTAAAACTTTTTCTGTCGAGGCAAAGGCAGATGTTGCTGTTACAGCAGTTGCAAGTGAAGCTACTTTTAAGAAACTTCTTCTTCCAAAGCTTTTAAGCATTTCCATTTTATCCTCCTTTTATTTTATTATTTTGCAGCGCCGTAAAATTCATTCCACGCGGCAGTTTTTTTATAAAGTATCTCTTTTTTCTTAGATCTACCAGTTACAACACCACTACCTGTGTCATTTCCAGCACCTCTAGATTGGCTTTGTGTTGTTGCAGCTGTTGCAACGACAGAACCAGCAATAACAGTAGCTGCTATTCCGGCTCTTTTGATAAAGTCTCTTCTTAACTCATCAGCCATGATAACTCCTTATTTAGATTTGGGTAAAAAGCCCCTCTAAAAACTCTATTGAGTTTTTAGAGCGACCTTTTTCTAATTTCTAAAGCCTATTTTTTAGGTTTAGCAACTTCTAAATACGCTCTTTCAAGATTACAAATATTTCCAAGAATTAATCCAACTTTTGAATAAACAACACTTGAACTTGATATTAATTTATAAAATAATTCTTCACAATAAGGATTTATCACTTCTTTAAATAGCTCTTTTTGTAAGTCTTCTTTTATTTCATTATTAATTTGTTGTTCAATTAAATATGAACTTAAAGTAAAAATAAATCCATAATGATCCTCAGGTGCGCTAAAAGATTTTTCATCTTTTCTAATTTTTGTTTTAGCTAGAATATCTCTAACTTTTATTTGCATATAACCACCTTCTCTTTGTTCATGATACCAAGAAGCACTCAAATGAATGAACTCTCCAAAAGGCACAATAAACAAATCTTGATAATCAACATACAATTTTTCATTACCATTTTGTTTTAGATACTCTAAAATATCATTTGAAGCAATTGCAACTTCATCATCAAAAGCATTATTTGACAAAATTTCCAAACATTCAATAATTTTTGCAGTATTATTTTTTACATTCTCTTCTACAAATAAAAGAGATAAAATGTTGTATAAAAAACCTCTTGCTTTGTCTATTTCAACATTATGCATCTAATAATCCTTGTTTTATCATAATTTTTGGTTTACAATCTTCACAGCAATAAAGTGTTCTTTTTTTAGTTTCACTTGAAAGGGCAAAAATTGAGCCCATCATATTTGCTATTTTTTCAATAGATTTTGTTGTGGCAAACTCTTTACCACACTCAACACAGGCAAAAAGTGTATCTTTTGCTAAAATATTTTCTTTAAACCATGTTGGTTGTAACTCGATTTCATCTCTTACAATTGTTAAACAATCAGCTTCTGGACATGAAACTTCACAATAACCACAGGCTGTACATAAAGATGGATTAACTCGAAGAGTAAAGTCACTTTCATTTGCAAATAATGCATCAACATTGCATGCTCCAACACAGGCTAAACATAAAGTACAATTTGCTTCATTTACTAAAACTCTTCCATAATGAATATGTTCACCTGTTTTAACTACACCTAAATCTTCTGTTCCCACGATTTTTTGTAATCTTTGAGAAAAAGCTTCTCTTTTTTTAAGGTCATTTTGGTTGAAGTTAAAATAAGAATCTTCTATAAAACATACTTCATTTAGTGCATCTTCTAATTCTTCTTTATCCATTGCTACTAAAATTGCGTCTTTTTGGTATTTTCTTTGATAAATATCATTTACAATTCTAATTGATTCTTTTGTTCCTTTAGATAAAACATCACTATAAAAAACTACTTGAGAACCTGACATTTGAAGTAGTGTTAAAAAAGAGACTTCACTTAAAAACTTTTCACCCTCAATTGCAAAAGGTAAAACATTTTCTTTTAAATTTAACATCAAATTTTGCATATTCATTTTAGAAGGAACTATCAAAGGATGAGTTTCTTTATAAAATTTACTCATTTCAAAAATAGAATCTCTATTTGTTGGAGCATAATCAAGCGCTCCACTTGGGCAAACAGAAACACAGCCACCACAGCCATCACAGTCGATTTGAGAAAAAGTTAAAGTTTTAGTTTTATCATCTTTTGTAATTGCAACTGTTGGACAAACTTCTTCACATTTACTACAAATTTCAACTCTTCTTTCATTGTATTGACAAATAGCTGCATCATAAGTTGTGAATTTTTTATATGAATATGAATTGATATTTTCTTTTAATTCTTTGATAATATCTTCAACATTTAATAAGTTTGTATCAAAAACACCACTTCTTTCTTTTCCTGTTTGTTTTACATCAAACCAAACTATTTGAGAAACATTTAAAGTAATATCTTCATTTTCATCAGTTACAATAACTTGTAAATCTCCGATATTCCCAGAAATTGATTTTATAATATCTTCATTTATTGAAAATAGTTCAAAATCTTTTGCTTCTATATTTGATATAAATTTGTCATATTGTTCTTGATTTTGAGTGATTAATAAAACATTATTTGAAATTTCTGCTGAAAAAGGAATATCAAGTGCTAAATCATATTTTGTAGCAGCTATTTCATAAAGTTTTGAAACATTTTTAATTTTATTTGATAGGTTATCTTGTGAATTTTTAATATAAAAATCTATTTCTTGTGCAGTTAATTCACTAGGGATTTCAGTTGTATTAGAAATCAAAAAATTCTTATTTTTAGTATCTTCAATATTTGTTGTTACAAATATTTGCTCACTAACGGGAAAATCTAGCCCTGAAGCATTATAATAAATAAAATCTTGCATAAACTATGCCCTTTTGGTAAAGAATATTTTACTTTATTTTATAAGTTTAAAAATTAAATGAACCTTAAAAGTTAAAATATTTTTTACCATTTGACTATATCGTGTTACTTTTTAAAAGTATTTTTTGTAATTTTTTTGTACACTTCTTTATGTTAAAAAAATCACTTATATTTATACTTATTTTCATTATTTTTTACACCTACTTTAAAGATGAAGTTTTTGAAGAAAAAACTATAGTTGTGGGAGCATCTTTACCAAATACAGGAATTATCAAATCTTGGGG
This sequence comes from Arcobacter caeni, assembly GCF_003063245.1. GTDB lineage: Bacteria > Campylobacterota > Campylobacteria > Campylobacterales > Arcobacteraceae > Aliarcobacter > Aliarcobacter caeni. Next base: position 92,307 of record NZ_MUXE01000001.1, read on the forward strand.
TGAATCTGTATCAAAAGGTGTGAATGCTTACTTCAATTATACAAATGAAAATAATCTTATAAAAAATAGAAAAATAGAATTTTTAGTTTATGATGATAAATATGAACCTGAACTAACCCTTGAAAATACAAAAAAATTACTTTTTAAAAATAAAGTATTTGCTCTTTTTGGTTTTGTTGGAACTCCTACAATAAAAAGAGTTTTACCTATTTTATATGATGAAAATGTTCCGTTTTTTTCTGCATTTTCAGGAGCTTCATTTTTAAGAAACAATAAAAATCAAAAATTTATAAATTTTAGAGGTTCTTATGAACAAGAAATAGATACTTTGATTAACTATTTAAATGAAGAAAAAAAGCTAAATAAAATTGCTGTTTTTTATCAAAATGATGATTATGGAGAAGAAGGTTACATCTCTTTAATAAATTTATTAAAAGAAAGAAATCTAAAATTAGTAGCGGAGGGTTCTTATAAAAGAAATACTTTGTCTATAAATCATGCTTTTAATGAAATAAAAGATGCAAAACCTGAAGTTATTTTTATGATTGGTGCTTATAAAACAAACTCTTTATTTATAAAAAAAGCAAAAGACAATGAGAATTTAAAAGATGTAATATTTTGTAATATCTCTTTTGGTGATGCAAATTCAATGGTAAAAGAGCTAAAAAACCTAAATGCAACAACACAAAACATAATCTTTTCTCAAGTAGTTCCTAGTTATTCTGATTTAAATATAAAAGCGGTTAAAGAGTATCAAACTATTATGCGAAAATATTTTCCAGATGAACCTTTTGGATTTTTATCTTTTGAAGCATTTTTATCTTCAAAAATTTTGGTAAACGCACTTTCAAGAATAGAGGGAAAAATAACAAGAGAAAAACTTATTTCAACTTTAAAAACTACACCTGAACATTTATTAGAAGGAATTCCGTTAGAGTATAAAAATTCACAACTTCTAAATAAAACTTTTCTATTTGAGTACAAAAACAATGAATTTGTAGAGATTAAAAGATGAGAGATATATTAAGAAAATTAATTTTATATTTTGATAGTTTAAATTTCAACTATAAAACAGCTTTTTTAGTTTTTATAATCGCAGGTGGAATGATTTGTATAATTATTTTATCTCAAATTTCTATTTTTACAATGAAACAAGATTTTGATACTTTATTTGATAAAAGAACAAAAAGTTTAATGCAACTTGAACAAGTAAAAGATTCTTATAAAGTAAATATTCAAGATACTTTATTTGATTTCGAGAAAAAACAGATTAATTATGCGCAAACTATTGAAGTTTTGCAATTAGCCCAAGAAATAATAGATAAAAATTGGATTTTATATAAACAAGAAATTGAGTTACAAAATAGAGAATTTTTAACTTCATTTGTAAAAGATTCTATTATAAAAGAAGAAAATTATTATGAGAATAAACCTTTAAAAGATTCTATAATAAAAAATATTGATAAAAAAAATGAGCTAATAAAAAACGAAATTAATAAAATAACTCTTATAAAACCAGATGATTATTTTGTAAATTTAAATCTTGAAATAAATGCTATTTCAATATATTTAACAAGTTTGATAAATTATGATTTATCACTTGCAATTAATGAAAAAAGAAATACTGATAGGATTTTTAATACTATTATGATTTTTTCAATAATTTCGATTTTTATAGTATTTTTGTTTTCAGTAATTTTGTCTTTATTTATTATTGGCAACTTTAAAAAACTTCATAATTCTTTAGCACAAAAAGTAAATGAAAAAACTAAAGAACTTCAAAACCTAAATAATTCTCTTGAAAAAAAGATTTCAAAAGAGGTTTTACAAAATAGAAAAAAAGATATTATCATGTTCCAACAAGCTAGATTTGCCTCTTTGGGTGAAATGCTAAATAATATTGCTCATCAATGGAGACAACCTTTGGGCTCAATTACTATGATTATTCAAAGTTTCCAAACAAAAATGTCTTTAGGAAAATTAACCCCTGAATTTATAGATGAGAAAGTAAATGATGCCCTACTTTTAGCAAATAATATGTCAACAACACTTGATGATTTTAGAAATTTCTTTTCTCCAAATAAAATTAAAATAGAATTTAGTATAAAAAGTTGTATCGAAAGATCTATTGAGTTATCAAAATATTTATTAACTCAAGAAAATATTGAAGTTAAATTAAAAGTTAGAAAAGATGTAGAAATAAACAGTTATTACAATGAATTATCTCATGTGTTTTTAAATATTATTTCTAATTCAAAAGATGCTTTATGTTCTAATGTTGACAAAAATGATAGAATGATAAAAATAATTGTAAATAAGTTTAAAAATCATCTTGTTGTAAATATTCTTGATAATGGTGGCGGAATTCCACAAGAAATTTTATCAAAGATTTTTGAGCCTTATTACACAACAAAATATAAAAGTGCAGGAACGGGAATTGGGCTTTATATGTCAAAACAGATAATTGAAAAACATATGAATGGTGAAATATTTTGCAAAAATATCATTCATAAGATGAAAAATGACAAAGTATTTGATTGTTCATTATTTACAATAAAAATCCCTTTACAAAATGAAAGTAGTGAGATAAAAGAATGACAAATAACGATTTAACTATATTACAAAATTTCAATGTTTTATATCTTGAAGATGATGAAAATTTATTAAAACATACAAAAAGTATTTTAGAAGATTTTGTAAACAATATTTACACGGCAAAAACTTCAAGTGAAGCTTTGGATATTTTATTACACAAAAGAATAGATGTGATTATTTGTGATATTTTATTAAAAGATGAAAATGGAATAGATTTCTTAAAATACATAAAAAGTAAAAATATAAATACTCCAGCAATAGTTACAACAGCTCATACAGATACTCAATATTTACTTGATGCAATAAAATTAAAAGTAGAAAACTACATAGTAAAACCTATAAATATCAAAGAACTTTTAAATAGTTTATACGATATTTTACTTCCAATTGTTCAAAAAAAAGAGATTCAGAAAAACAATAATGTAATAAAAACAATCTCAGCAATATCAGATGGGAAACAAGTAGAAATTATAAAACATATAATCAATAATCTGGATAATCAAAATCTTTTTACAGCTTCATATACAGATATTATGGATAATTTCTCAATCTCAAAACCAACTTTAATAAAACTTTTTAAAGATTTAGCAGAAAAAAATATCCTTACAAAAGTACAACATAAAACTTATAGATTTAATGAATCGGCTTTGGAAAATTTATAATTTTTTCTTAAAATATCTCAATTATTAATCTAATATTTCTAAAATTTCTTCTATTTTTAAAATATTAGATTTTACAAATTTATCATCTTTATTATCTTCAAAATAAGTTTTGTTTAACTCCAATAGATTTGATAATTCTTCTCGTAAAATAAACTCTTTTTCACTTACAACTCGATGACTAAAGTTTTCTTTTAAATCAAACTCTACATTTGACTGAATATCTATTGAGAAATTTAAACTATAATGAACTTCTTTACCTTCAATATAAGCTCTTGAAGCAACTAAATAAGCTGCATAAAAAAATACATCATCCATTTCTCTTGATGTGTATGTCATTTTAATTAGATTTTTTGCATTTTCTATTAAATCATATTTAGTATAATTTTCTCCTAATTTTGTAAGAATTTCTAGAGTCTTATCAAAATCAAAATCATTTATTAGTTTTTCTTGTATTTGTTCTAAGTCCAACTGTTTTTACCTTTTATTTAATAGTTGAAATCTCTACACCCTCATAAGAAGTTGTTTTAATTGCAGTTAAAATATCTTTTAAATTTGTTTTGTCATTATATGTAACTGTAACTTCTTTTGTATTTAATATTACACTTACTTTTTCAATTCCATCTAACTCTTTTATAGCTTTTTTAACAGCCGTTGTACATAAAGGACAATGCATTGCCTCTACTTTTATAACTGAAATAGTTGAAGCAAAACAATAACTAATAAATAAAACAAATATAATAAATATTTTCATAAACTACTCCATAAACAGTGACAAAAATTCAGGATAAAAAAGCAAAGCCATTATCAAAATAAAAAATATGAAAAAAAATAGATATTGTTTAAAAATCTCTTTTCTTTCACATTTGCAGGAAATCTTTTTCTTCAAACTTTTAAATGCAAAAATAAAAAGTATTATTGTTAAAATAACAAGAGGAATTCTTGTATATTCCAAAGTTGCAAAATATGTCAAAACTCCACTTGAAAAGCCAAAAAAAATAAATAAAAATGCTGGTAAACAGCAAAGAGTTGATAAAAGTGCAGTTGTAACTGCACTTATTATCACAAATCTTTCTTTTTTCATAATCTTTCTTGTGAAGAATATGTATATGAAAATGCTTTAGTATCATAATAATCTAAAGCATCTTCACCAACCTCAGCATAAGGATAACCTAACATATTAAGAGGAAATTGAGTTGGTTTTGGAGTTAAAACAAAATCTCTTGCACTATTAAATGCAACCCAATTCATTTCCCATGAACCAAAGAAATATTTTTTTACATCTTTTATTTTTTGGTCTTCATTTGTTAATTTTTCTGAAAGTCTTACTTTTGTAACATCAGCTGGATCTGCTGGAACCCAACCTAATCCATCTATATAAAACTCAGCTCTGCAATGTTGCGCGCCTGTTATATTTGCAAATCCTTTTTCATCAGCTTTTCCACAAGCATTTGAAATTTTTGATTGTCCAGCACGAATACCAAAAATTTCCCTTGATGGAATTCCTACATTTCTTAATAAACAAACAAATACTGAACTAGTATCTGTACATTTTCCTCCATAAATTTTTTCTTCAATAGCTTTTTTAGCATCACCAATTCCACAACCTTTTACGCTCTCATCTCTGTACATAGTTGTAACCGTCCAGTCATAAATTACTTGTGCTTTTTCAAGTGGTGTAATTGCCCCTTTTATGATATTTTTTGCATATTCTTGTAAACCAGAAGTTACAGGAACATGAGTTGTTCCTTTTAAATAAACTTTTATATCCTCAGGATAATTCATATTTGATGTAGCTTTTGAGAAATCAGTAGTTCTTTCTTGCATAATCACATCAAATGAAACTTCTAATTCAGATTTTTTATCTGATTTATCCCATTTTACATATAAAACTCTTGTATCATAATCATTTTTTACAACTTTTGCTTCAGTAAAATTTCCTTTATATGAGAAAGATACAACCTTATGATAACTTTCATCTTTTGGAAGAGGAATCCATAATTGTGTTATTTCTTTTGCTGGATTAATTGAATAGTTATTTAAAATACTGAATTTTCTAGGTTTTGCAGTAATACCAAATGGATTTTTTTCTTCATTTGCAAAAGCAAAATTTGGAGCTAATAAAACAGCAGATGATAGGATTGCTGAACCTTTTAAAAATGTTCTTCTTTGCATGGGAATTAACCTCTAATAGTTTTTGTTCTATTAAGAGATAAAGTGAGTAAAAGCTCTCTTTATGTCAAACCATAACCTATGGTCTTGAACTAATATTTATTAATATTAATATATGATTTATAAATAGATGCTTAAAAGGTAAAAAATAATTTACTTAATCTAATCTACAATTTAATAAAAATATTGTTATAATCAAAGTCAAAAAAAATTGCAATATTGCAAGGATTAGTTTTATGAATAATGAATATAAACTAACAAAATTCGTTCAAGCTGCTGGTTGAGCTGCAAAAATGGGTCCGGGTGATCTCAAACAAACTATTTGCGGTTTAGTACCAAATGATGAAAGAATTTTAGTAGGTTTTGATACAAGTGAAGATGCTAGTGTTTACCAAATAAACGAAACACAAGCTATTGTTCAAACACTTGATTTTATTACGCCAGTTGTTGATGATCCATATATTTATGGACAAATAGCAGCTGCAAATGCACTTAGTGATGTGTTTGCAATGGGTGCTGATGTAAAAACGGCTATGAATATAGTAGGCTTTGATAAGAAAAATATATCAAAAGAAGCTTTAGGATTGATTTTAAAGGGTGGAAATGAAAAAATAAAAGAGTGTGGTGGAGTCTTATTAGGCGGTCACACTATTGAATCCCCTGAAATGTATTATGGTTTATCAGTTACAGGGATGATTCATCCAGATAAAATCATTAGAAATAATACACCAAGAATTGGTCATGTTTTAGTTTTAACAAAACCTTTGGGAATGGGAATTTTATCAACAGCAATAAAAAGAGATTTATTGCCTTTAGATAGTATTAAAGATTGTGCAAAAATAATGGCTAGTTTAAACTTCTTACCATCAAAAATTATGAGAAAATATGATGTAAGTTCTTGTACAGATATTACAGGATTTGGACTTATGGGTCATGCTTTAGAATGTATAAATGAACTAGTTTCATTTTCTATTTCATGCAATAGTGTTCCAATAGTTTATGAAGCAATTGATTTAGCAAATGATGATGTAATTCCAGGTGGAACAAAAAGAAATATGAAATATGTTGAAGATAAAATTACATATATGAATAATTTATCAATTTATTGCAAAGCCCTACTTTGTGATGCTCAAACTTCTGGTGGATTGTTAATAGCCATGAAAGAAGAAGATGCTAAAGAATATATAAAAGACATAGAAGAGTTATCATTTGGATATGCAAGTATTATAGGGCAAGTAATTCCAAGAGGAATTACGCCTATAATTATTCACTAAATTATTTACATAAAGTAGAATCTTGTTCACATAATATTTCAAGATTCTCTTTTGCTTCTTTATGCCCTTGATTAGCAGCTAATTTATAATACATAACTGCTTTTCTTAAATCTTGATCTACTCCAATAGCATTTTGATACATAGTTCCCAGATTATATTGAGCTTCTGCATATCCTTGATTTGCTGATTGTTCAAACAATTTTAAAGCTTCTTTATTTGAAGGATCTGAAATAGAACCATTAGCATACATATTTCCTAATTCATTCTGAGCTTTAGAATCACCTTTTTTAGCTTTTTCTTGTAAAGTTTCAAATCCCTGTTTAGGTTTTTCTTTATTATTTTGAACATTTTGTTTTGAACCATTTGAGTCATTTGAAGATAGAGGTTTATTAACAAAAATTATTATACCAACTACTACAATTAAAACTATTAATCCTAAAATTATTTTTTTCATTTTTTTCCTTAAATTTTGTACTAAAAAATAGCCTTTTAAAAGGCTATTTCATTTATTTGAAGGGAAGTGTAAACTCTATATTTACATCCGAATAAGATTTATTTTCATGAAGTGTTCCACATTTTTCAGTAAAAGCCAGATATGAGCTTTTCATATCAAAATCTAACATATCAATTGCTCCAGAAGCAATAATTTTACCTTCAATAATCTCATATTTCATAGGAACTTTTTTTGTAACATTATTTAAAACAACATCTAAAACTAAGTTTTTATTTACTTCATCAACACTTGAAATTTGTCCTTCAATTGTTTTTGCAGTTGTTAGTGAAAATAAAGTTGAAACTATATTAATATTTCTTCCCTCATTTTTTGACTCAAGAGAAGTTGCATCTATTTTAACTTTTGCACTTTTTAAAAAATCACTTAAATTTTCAGATTTTTTAATATCTAAATCAATTTTATTAAAAGTTCCAGAAACTCCAACTTTAGAAGCCAGTTTAAAACCTGTCCATTTAACCCCTAAATCTCCATTTAGTTCATAAGCATTTAAACTAGTAATTAAACCAAAAGCAACGATACTTAAAATTATTTTATTTTTCATTTTTTATCCTTATATTTAGTATGTTTAATTGTATCTAAAATGATAATAGAAGGTAATAAATTTAGAATTTAGTAAAAAAAACTTTACCTAAGTTAAGCTTTTTAGTATTGTGGATGAGATATAATAATTTAGATTTACAGTGGCGAGAAGGTGTAGGAATCGAACCTACCACGGCGTATTACACATAAACCGTCAATCAGGGTTGAAACCTGTGGTGCCCACCAGGTACACTAACCTCCCACTTGTAAGAAACAAATATTACATAAAACAATTTTAAAACCATCTGAAAGGGTAAAAATGTCTTTACTAAAATCCATTCCAAAGGTTGATAAGTTTATCACAAACAAAACTTTTGAGGGATTATCTACAACTTTAATTACTAAAATTTCAAAAGAAGTAATAGCAAATTTAAGAGAAGATATATTAAATAATAAAATCCAAAATATAGATGAAAACATCTTAGTTTCAAATGTACTAAAAGAATATGACTCAATCACAGCACCATCTTTGCAAACCGTGATAAATGCCACAGGAATCATAATCCACACCAATCTTGGTAGAAGTTTAATAAACAAAAAAAGCTTAGAAAAAGCCATAGAAATAGCAACTTCTTACAACAATCTTGAATATGATTTAATTGAAGGGAAAAGAGGTGAAAGATACTCACATATTGTAAAAACTCTTCAAAATCTAACAGGTTGTGAAGATGCAATTGTAGTAAATAACAATGCAAGTGCTGTATTTTTGATTTTAAATACTTTTGCAAAAAATAAAGAAGTAATTGTAAGCCGTGGCGAACTTGTGGAAATTGGCGGAAGTTTTAGAGTTCCTGAAGTTATGACTCAAAGTGGAGCTATTTTAAAAGAAATTGGAACTACAAATAAAACTCATGCAAGAGATTATGAAGATGCAATTTGTGAAAATACTGCAATGCTTATGAAAGTTCATAAATCAAACTATTCTATTGAGGGCTTTACAAGTGAAGTTGATTTTGAAGAGATTGTAAACATATCTTTTAAAAACAACTTGATTGATTATTACGATATGGGAAGCGGTCATATTATTGATTTGCCATTTAATTTATCTCAAAAAGAACCATCTATTTTAGAAATTATGAAATATAATCCATCACTTTTGAGTTTTTCAGGTGATAAACTTTTGGGAAGTGTACAAGCTGGAATTATAATTGGAAAAAAAGAGTTAATTGAGAAAATCAAAAAAAATCAGCTTTTACGAATGTTAAGGGTTGATAAAATAACTCTTAGTATTTTGGAAGATACTCTAAATTCATACTTAAAAAATGAACTAAATGATATTCCAACTTTAAAAATGCTTTTTATTTCTCTTGAAACTTTAGAGCAAAAAGCAAATACACTTTTTGAAAAAATAAAAGATATTTGTAAATGTGAAGTTATAAAAACTCAAACTTTAATTGGTGGTGGAACAACTCCAAATAAAAAAATACCATCAATTGCACTTTGTATAAATGATGAAAAATATAAAGCAAACCAACTGGAAAAACTTTTGAGAAAAAACAATCTAATTACAAGAATTGAAAATGAAAAAATTCTTCTTGATTTTAGAACTATTCAAGAAAATGAAATAGAAAAAATAGCTGATATTTTCAATAAGGTTTTTAACTAATGTCAAATATAATAATAGGAACAGCAGGTCATATTGACCATGGAAAAACAGCACTAATCAAAGCTTTAAATGGTTTTGAGGGTGATAGTACAAATGAAGAAAAAGAAAGAGGAATAACAATAGATTTATCTTTTTCTAATATGACAAAAGGTCAACAAAATATCGCTTTTATTGATGTTCCAGGACATGAGAAACTGGTGAAAAATATGATTGCTGGAGCTTTTGGATTTGATTATGTAATGCTTGTAATTAGTGCATCTGAGGGAATAAAACCTCAAACAGTTGAGCATATTGAGATTATTAATCTTTTAGGTTTAAAAGAGATAATTGTAGTACTTACAAAAAAAGATTTGATTACAGATGATGAATTAATTTTAAAAAAAGAGGAGATTTTAGAGTTTTTATCAACTTTTGATTTTGAAATAAAATTTGTAAGTTGTGTATCTATTTATGATGAAACTTCCGTAGAAAAACTAAAAAATCAACTTTTTTCTATAAACAGTAGCACAAAACAAGAAGAGAATTTCTTTAGATTTTATGTGGATAGAGTTTTTTCACCAAAAGGAATTGGAACAGTTGTAACAGGAACTGTTTTGGGAAAAAAATGTGAACTAAATGAAAAATTATATATTTGTCAATCTCAAAAAGAGACAAAAATAAAAAATATTCAAGTTCATAACCAAAATGCACTTGAAGCAAATATCTCAAATCGAGCTGCTTTAAATCTGCAAGGTGTAAATATTTCTCACATAAATAAAGGTGATTTAATTACAAAAAAAGGTCATATTAGAGGATTTGATGGAATTGATATATCTTTTAAATGTCTAAAAACAAAAAAATTAAATCACAATCAAACCTATTCTTTATTTATTGGAGCGAAAAAAATAGAAGTAAAAATATTGCTTTTTGATTGTATTACAAATCTTGAAGAGGGCTTTGCAACAATAAAAGCAAGCGAAAATCTATATACAATTTTTGGTGAAAAAATCTTACTAAGAAGTGGAAACGATACGATTTGTGGGGGAATTGTTTTAAATCCAATTATTGACCCAATGAAAAAAAATCAAAAAAGAAATTTATTAGAAGCTTTAGATAAAAAAGATTTTACAAATGCTTATAAAGAGCTACTTGAAGCGCACAAAAAAGGTCTAGGAATCATCTCATCAACTCAAAGATTTGCACTTTCTCATAGTGAAGCAATAGAATTTGCAAAAAAAATGCAAGATGTTTTTATAGATGAAAAAGAGTTAGTTATTTATCCTCTTTCTACAAAAAAATTTGTAAAAGATTTTATAAAAGAGATTTATACAAAAAATGCTTATGCCCTACTTTCAAACACTTCAATAGCTTTGCGATTAAAATGGGCAAGTGTTGCATTTATTCAAAGTGCTTTAGATGAACTTGAAGCTGAGAATTTTCTAACAAAAGATGTATCTTTATATAAAAATGCAAATATCAAAGAAGATTTTGCAAAAGATTTAGAAGATATTGTTTTAAAAAGATTAAAACAAGAAGATATAATCCCAACTGCTCCTTATAATATTTATGATGATTTAGATTTAGATAGAAAATTAGGTGATGATATTTTGAAATCTTTAACCGCAAAAAAACAAGTAATACGACTACAACATAATTTATTTATTCATTTTGAAAGTTTAAATAAAATCGTAAAAGCTATGAGAGAAATCATAAAAAATGATGGATTTATAGGAATTCCAAACTTTAAAGAAAGATTTGATTTAAGTAGAAAATATCTGATTACTTATCTTGATTATTTAGATAATTATTCAGATATTAAAAAAGTTGACGATAAACGATTATTCGTTTAACTTCTTTGGACGAAGGAAGAGTTTAAAAACTCTCCCACTCATCATTATCTTTTGTATTAGCTGTTATTTCTCTTTTAGCTTCTTTTATAACTTCTTTTTTTATGCTTACTGTTGGTTCAGTTTTTTTAGCTTGTGGTTTTGAAGTTATTGTTTGATTTGAAATAATTTGTCCATCATATTTTTTTGCTTTAACATTATGTTTACCCTCAAACTCTTTTTCATCTGCATCAGAAACAATAGTTAAAGCGATACTTTGTGTTTGATTTGCAATATCTTTAGTTTGACTAGCAACATTAGCATTTGCTTGTGTTTGTTGATCAAGTGAATTAATTGCGTTGTTGATTTGTTCTATTCCTTGTTGTTGCTCTTTTATAGCTACTTCAACACCTTTTATTAATTCCATTGTTTTAGCAATATTTTCAGTTAATCCACTATATCCAGCAATCATTTTACCAGCTATATTTTTCCCATCATTTGCTTTATTTGTAGCATTTTCAACTAGTGATTTTATCTCTTTAGCTGCATCTGCACTTCTTGAAGCTAGATTTCGCACTTCAGCTGCTACAACTGCAAATCCTTTCCCTGCTTCACCAGCAGTTGCTGCTTCTACGGCTGCATTTAATGAAAGAATATTTGTTTGGAAAGCTATTTGGTCAATTACCGTAATTGCTTCATTTATCGCATTTACTTGAGTATTAATTTGATCCATTGAAACAGTTGTTTCACTTGCAAGTTTTTGTCCCTCATTTGCAGAATTTGTAAGTTCATTTGCATAAGAAACCATTTGTATTACATTTTGTGTATTACTTGCCATATTTCCCGTAATTTCTTCTAAAGCTGCTGCTGTTTCTTCAATACTTGCGGCTGCTTGTGTTGAAGCTTGACTTAATTTATCCACATTTGATAAAAGATAATCAGCACTATCTTGAAGTGATAAACCATTTGTTTTATTTAAAACTAACATATCACTTATAACTTTTGCCAAAGCATTTAATCCAATTGCTGTTTGTCCTGTTGCTTCTGGAATTCTATATGCAAAATTTAGCTTTTGGAACTGTATTAATGCAACCTCAATTTTATTTATATCTGTTGAAACTTTTTGAGCTACGACATTTAACATTTCATTAAAAATTATTTTTAGTTCTTCTAAAGATTCATTTTCAGTATTTGCATTTACTTTAATACTTAAATTACCTGTTTTTACAACTTCAACAACTTTTTTAACATCTGTAATTAATTGTTCATCTTGTCCAATTAATTTTCTTGTTTTTTCAATATTAGTATTTACAACTTCTGAAATTTTGCTAATTTCGTCATTTGAACTTGTATCAAGTAAAGAAACATCTTTTGTTTGTTTATTTAAAAAAGCAAAGAATCCTAAAAGACCATCTTCTAATTTTTTTATAGAATCATTTATGTTTTTTCCAAGTGCGAATGAAAAAATAATAGTCATTAAAATTATCAATATTGAAATTACCAAAAATATAGTTAATGAAGCTTCAATTAAATCACCTGTATCTTTTTTATTAGTATCAATAACTTTATAAGTTTCATCTGTAAAATAATTAATCAACTCTCTCATTGCTTCATAATCTTTTAGATAAGTAGTAAAATAAAAATTCTTAGCTTCTGTAACATCTTTATTTTTTACTAAAGTTAAAATCTTTTCAGTATTGGCTTTTGTTAAGGCATAATTTTTTTCAAATTCATTAAATTTATCCTTGTTAGCTGATAATTTAGTTCCTAATCTAGCTTTGAATTTCTCATATCTTTGAGAAATTTGTAGTATATTATCATTCACACCTTTGTCAATTAGCTTATTAATTTTTTCATTATCATCCAAATTCATAATCTGAATTAAGGCTACATTTGACTGATAAGAATCTCTATCTGCTTCAAGAAGAAATGTTATCCCAGAGAAATTTACATCTGATAACTCTTTTACATTTGATTCTATATTTGATATATTGTATGAAACATATACGCTTGATGATATTGATAACATCAATAATATTAAAAACGCTCCAACAATTTTATTTCTTATACTCATTTCATTTCCTCCTGTATATTTTATATAATAATTCTATCATAAAATTTAAGTAATTTATTGAAAAATAATTTCTAGGATTTTTATTGATAATTTATTCTTTATTGCTACAATTGCAAAATGATATTAACCAAAGAACAAGAAAAAATAATCAATAGCGATAAACTCTCATTTAAAATAAATGCCGTTGCTGGAAGTGGAAAAACAACAACACTTTTAGAATATGCGAAAAAAAACTCCCACTTAAAGATTTTGTATCTTGCATATAATAAATCTTTACAAACTTCATTACAAGAAAAACTGAAAATTTATAATTTGCCTTTTATGCATGTAAGCACCATTCATTCACTTGCCTATAATAAAATCGAAGCTTACAACTACAATCTTGCCCATGATTTAAAAAATCAAGTTATAGAAAATATAATAACTACTCATGAACTTACAGTGAATCAAAAAGCCTATTATCCAATTCCTGAATATGTGGCTTTGATAAAAGATTTAGTAAATTTTTATTGTAACTCTTCACTGATTGCGCTTGATTCAAAACTTTTGGATTCATATAAAAAACAATCAGAATTAGGTGCAAAAATCCTAGAACTAATAAGTAAAAATGAAACAAGAGTTATTGAACATCTAAAAACAATTTTAAGCGCCATGAAAAATAAAATCATAGATGCAACCCACGATTTTTATTTAAAGATGTTTTATCTAAATAAAAAAGTATCGACAAATCTTCCTTATGATTTGATTTTGGTTGATGAAGCTCAGGATATTAGCGATGTAATGATTGGAATTGTTGAAAATCAAAGTTGCAGACGAATTTATGTTGGAGATTCTTTTCAACAAATTTATACTTTTAGATTTGCTACAAATGCCTTAAATAAAATTGATTTACCATCTTTTGATTTAACACAAAGTTTTAGATTTGGAGATAATTTTGCCAAAGTTTTACAAAATAATCTAAACAGTTTATATGAAATAAACTCCTCAAAACCTCTTAAAATTTCAGGTTTAGAGAAAAGCACTTTGATTGGAAAAAATCATATTGATTTTTCTAAACAATTTTGTGTGATTGCACGAAGTACTTTTGGCTTAATTCAGCAATTAGTCTATTTTATCCATGATAAAAAAAAGGTCTATTTTGAGGGTGGTTATAACTCTTATTCATTTATGAACCAAACTGTTTATTCTATTTTTTATCTAAAACAGAAAAAAAACGACAAAATCACAATAGATGAAATCAAAGATTTTGAAACTATAAATGAGCTAGAACAGTTTGCAAAAGATACAAAAAATCAAGATTATTTAAATATTATCAAGTTCATAAATACTTATGGTGATAATATTTTTGAGATAAATAAAAAGATAAAAGAGTTTTTAGTAAGTGATAAAAATCAAGCAGATATTATTTTTACAACAACCCATAAATCAAAGGGTTTGGAATACAATCAAGTAATTATGGCTGATGATTTTATCTCAAAAAAAGAGATAACAAACACAAAAAACAAACTCTCATATCAAAGAATAAATGAAGAGTTAAATATCTATTATGTTGCAGCAACAAGGGCAAAAGATGTTATACAACTAGCTGATTTAAATCTATCTTACACTTACAATGAAAATGATGAAACCACATCTTATGTGAAATCAAGATTTATAAGCAAACGAGCTGATAATAAAAAAAGCAAAGAACTTCAAGATGAATGGTTGAAAAAAAATAGAGTCAAAAAACTAATATAAGCAAGGTATTTAGGAATATTTGATAATATATATTTAATAATAAATAAGGGATTTTAATGCAATATTTTGGAACAATTGAAACTAAATATGAAGAGATTTTTTTAACTGAAAGTTATATGTATTTTAATGCAGAAGATGAAGAAATTACAGTTAAAGAGTTTAAAGAAAAAATAAAAACAACAAAAGATAGAAAAAAAAACATAATAGGAACTGTGATTTTATATAGTCCTTTAGTAACTCCAGTTGGGTTTGATTCAAACAAATATTTACTTGAGCAAGATTTTGAAGATTTTGGAAAAATGATTGAATTAAAAGGTGAACATCATATCACTATATTCAAACAAGCCATGAGAGAACATTGTGCTGGAAAAATAGTTGAAATAAGAAATTTATTTAATTTAATAGAGAGAAATATTGATATTCCAGTGTTATTAGAAAAATTTAATAACGATTTAGAAAGTTACAATTCTTTTCAAACTACACAATTTGATAGAGAAATAATGTATTTAGATGCTGCAAATTTAATTCCAAGTGGAAAATTTGTATTCTTTTGCTGGGGAGATAAAATCAAAGAAAAAGAGTTTCCATATATAAACGATTATGCAAAACTTTTATATGAAAACAGTGTAAAACTTGGCAAAAAAGTGGTTTTTGTTTATAAAAAAGAAAAAACTGAGCAAGGAGCTATTGATTATCTACAATTTTCAAATCCTATGCAAAATCATAAATACAAAAACTCAATTATAAATGCTATAAAAAAAGCTTTTGAAGAGTTTCCTCCAACGGTTACTCCTTACGAATAAAAGGAAAAATTATGTTAACACCTGATTTCTTAAAAAACCAAAGAGTTCTTTTTATTGAAGATGAAGAGTTAGCTAGAGAAAAACTAGCTAAGATATTAAGTAAACTTTTTAAAGAGGTTGTTTTAGCATCAAATGGTCTTGAGGGATTAGAAAAATACGAAAAATCAAAAATTACAAATGAAAAAATTGATTTAATCATTTCTGATATTAATATGCCAATTATGAATGGTCTTGAAATGTTAGAAAAGATTAGAGAAATAGATACTGTTATTCCTTTGATTTTTACAACTGCTAGAAGCGAATCTGATAATTTACAAAAAGCTATTGATTTAAATGTTAGTAATTATATTATGAAACCAATAGATACATTAATTCTTGTAAAAAAAATAACTGAAGTTTGTGAAAAAAGCTATTTTGAAACAGAACTTCAAGAAAAACAAAAAGAGCTTCAAACATATTTAGATGCTGTTGATAGTGTGGCATTAATTTATAAAATGGATGAAAATGGTGTTATTTCATTTGCAAATAAAAGCTTATTACTTGCTTCAAAATATACACTTGATGAATTAAAAAATATTAATTTTAGCGAACTTCTTCATCCTGATGTTCCAAAACAATCAATTGATGATACATGGGAAATTTTGAAAAAAGGTAAGATTTGGACTGGAAATACTAAATTTATCACAAAAGACAAAGAAACTTTTTATTTAAAAAATACAATTTTTAAAATAGAATCTCATCACAAAGATGAGTATATAACTATTGGTTTTTCTACAACTCAAGAAAATAATGAAAAGAGAGAATTTCAGAAAAAAGTTATAAAAACAATTCAAGAATTTAATAAAAAAGAGTTTACATATAAAAAGCTTATAGTTGAACTAAATGATAAAATTGAACAATTAGAGTCATATATTCCTAAATTACAAGAAGAATTAGAAGAACAAAAAGCAAAAACACTAAGTAGACAAAGACAACTAGAACATTATGAACTGCAAATGCACAATGTTGATGAAAAATACCTAGGACATATGACTGTAAAAAGTAAAGAATCAGATGAATATACAAGAACAATTGCAATTTTAAAACAAGAAAAAAACATACTCGCAGATAAAAACAAAGAAGCTAATTTAGAAATAGCTGCTACAAAAAAAGAACTTGATCTTTTAACAAAAACAAATGCTGAAAAAATGAAAAGAATAAATGACTTAACAGATGTTATAAAAACACTTGAATCAAGAATTAGAGATTTGATGGAATAAAGGAAAAATATGTTTACAAAAATAATATTAACTTTGATACTAACTTTTAGTTCAATAATTGCAAAGGAAAATAAAATGAGTATTTATGACTTTAATGTAAAAACAATAGATGGTGAAGAAATTTCAATGCAAAAATACAAAGGAAAAGTTCTTTTGATTGTAAATGTTGCTAGCAAATGTGGATTTACAAGCCAATATGAGGGTTTAGAAAATCTTTTTGAAAAATATAAAAATGAAGATTTTATGGTTTTAGGATTTCCATCAAATCAGTTTGCAAATCAAGAACCTGAATCAAATGAAAAAATCAAAGAGTTTTGTTCTTTAACTTATGAAGTAAAATTTGATATGTTCGCAAAAGTAGATGTAAATGGAGATAATGAAGCTCCTTTATATAAATTTTTAAAATCAAATCAAAAAGGTATTTTAGGAACAGAAGCCATAAAATGGAATTTTACTAAGTTTTTAGTTGATAAAGATGGAAATATTGTAAATAGATATGCATCAACAACTACACCTGAATCAATAGAAGATGACATAAAAAAACTTCTAAAATAAAGGAACTATAATAGAAAATTTTACAAATAATATCCAAGAAGCAATATCTTATATGACTTCTTGGGAAATGTTAGCTGTTTTTTTATCAGTTAGTTATTTATTACTTGCCATTAAACAAAATCTTTGGTGTTGGGGTGCTGCATTTTTTAGTACATTAATTTATAGTATTTTATTTTTTGATGCTTCGCTTTTAATGGATAGTGTTTTAAATATCTTTTATTTAATAATGGCTGTTTATGGTTGGTATTCGTGGAAATATGGAAATAGTGAAAAAATAGAAAAAGAGTTGGGAATAACTAGTTATAGTTTTTTCACAAATATAAAAATCATATTTATTTTAATATTTATCTCTTTATGTTTGGGTTATTTTATGGCAAATTATACAAGTGCTGATTTTGCATATTTAGATACTTTTACAACTGTATTTGCTGTATTTGCTACTTATATGCTTACAAAAAAAGTATTAGAAAACTGGCTTTATTGGGTTGTAATTGATGCTATTTCAATTTATATTTATATTCATAAAGGTTTTTATTTAACAGCTGTATTATTTTTAATATACACACTTCTTGCAATGATTGCGTATAAACAATGGAAAAAAGAGTATTTAAGTTTTGACAATTAAAGAATTAAAAAAATATAATATTTTTAAAGAAGAGTTATTAAGCCTTGAGTTATTAAAAAATCAAGGTTTTAATAATATATCTTATCTTCTAAAAACTATCGAAAATTCTTATGTAATAAGAGTTTTTAAATCAAATGAAAGTGTAAATATAAGCCGTGAATTTGAGTATAAAATTCAAAAAAAAGCTTACAAAAAAAACATAGCTTCAAAACCTATTTTTTTAAATGCTAAATTTATGATTTATGAGTATGAAAAAGGTATTCATAAAACTAAATTATCAGATTTTGAATTAAAAGAATTGGTTTTAAAAGTAAAAATATTTCATAAATTTAAAATAAAAGAAAAACCTTATGATTTACTTTTGGATTTAAAAAATTATTCGCAAAAACTTACAAATAAGAAAAGTAAAAAATTAATAAAAAATTGTTATAAAAGTTTGCAAATACTAAAAAAATACAAATACAATTTTGCATTAACACATCATGATTTAAACCCTAAAAATATAATTTTTAACGAAATGAGCTTGAAAATTATTGATTGGGAATATGCAGGAGTTAATGATTGTTTTTTTGATTTGGCTTCTATTTGTATGGAGTTTAAACTAAACAAAAATCAAGAAAAAGTAGTTTTAAATAGCTATTTTAAAACTAAAAAAAGTTATCACAAAATAAAACTAAAACATTACAAAATTATTTATGATAGTTTCTGTAAACTTTGGTTTGAAGCAAATATTTAAAAGAGATATTTAACCTCTTTCGGGTATTATTCCCTAATGAATCTACTAGACAAACTCAAACAACTTCCCGATGATGCAGGCGTTTATCAATACTTTGATAAAAATGGTCATTTACTTTATATTGGAAAAGCAAAAATTCTAAAAAATAGAGTTAAATCGTATTTTAAATTTACTCCAAAACTTCTTCCTGCTGATAAATTAGGTGCAAGAATTTATAAAATGATTAGCGAAGTTGAAAGTTTAGAATGGATTGTTGTTCCAAGTGAGCATGATGCTTTGATTTTGGAAAACTCTTTAATCAAACAGCTAAAACCAAAATACAATATTTTACTTCGTGATGACAAAACTTATCCTTATATTGTCATTGATTATGGTGAAGATTTTCCACGACTTGAAATCACAAGAAAAATTCATAAAGGCAAAAATATCAAATATTTTGGACCATATTCAACGGGTGCAAAAGATATGCTTGATAGCATTTATGAAATAGTTCCATTGGTGCAAAAAAAATCTTGCATAAAAGGAAAAACTGCTTGTTTATTCCATCAAATAAAAAAATGTTTTGCTCCATGTGAAAATAAAATATCAAAAGAAGAGTACGCAAAAATAGTAGAAAATGCTTTAGAATATATCTATAATAAAACAAAATTAATCTCAAAACTAAATGAAAGAATGTTGCAATATTCAAATGATTTTAGATTTGAAGATGCAATGATGATACGAGATAGAATAAAAACTATAGAAAAATCTCAAATAAAATCAGGAATTGATTTAACAACAAACGAAGATATAGATATTTTTGCAATAACAGCTTCAAACAAAAAAGCTGTAATTGTTCGAATGTTCATAAGAGATGGAAAAATCACATCTTCAAGCCATGACTTTTTAAAAGTTGATAACTTTGATGAAGAGTTTGAATTTGATTTCCAAGAAGCTTATAAAAGAGCAATTATCAACTACTATGATAATGAAATTCCACTTTTACCAAAAGAGATTTTAGTGGGAATTGAACTATCTGATACTTCTGATTTAGAAGAATTTTTACAAATAAAATTTAATAAAAAAATCAAAATTATAAATCCAAAAAAAGATAAGAAAAAAGATATTGTTCAAATCGCTCTTAGCAATTGTGATGAACTTTTACGAATTGATTCAAGTAAAAACCAAACAAGTATTTATGAAGAGTTAAAAGATTTATTTACACTTCAAACTCTTCCATATAGAGTTGAAAGTTATGATAACTCACATATGATGGGACAAGCAACTGTAGGAGCTATGGTTGTTTGGAGTGAAGAGTTAAATGCTTTTGATAAAAAATCTTTTAGACATTATAATCTTGAATCAAAAGATGAATATTCTCAAATGAGAGAGATGTTAATTAGAAGAGTTGAGAGTTTTGAGAAAAATCCAGCACCTGATTTATGGATAATTGATGGTGGTGAAACTCTTCTAAAATTAGCCTATGATATTGTGTTATCAGTTGGAGTAAATCTTGATATAATTGCGGTTGCAAAAGAGAAAATCGACGCAAAAGCTCATAGAGCAAAAGGTGCAGCAAAAGATATTATTCACTATAAAGATAAGAAAAGTGGTGAATTTAAAAATTTTAAATTATCAACAAGCGATAAAAGATTACAATTTGTGCAAAGACAAAGAGATGAAGCTCATAGGTTTGTAATCAATTTTCATAAGAAACAAAAAAGAGCAGAAGATAAACAGATTTCATTATTACAAATCAAAGGAATAGGAGAAGCAAAAATCAAAAAACTTCTTTTATATTTTGGAGAATTTGAGAAAATCAGAAATGCAACTTTTGATGAATTAAAAAATGTTTTAAATGAAAAAGATGCAATGACTATATTAAATTATTTTACAAATCCAAAGGATTAATTTTGGCAAAAATTTTATTAAATAAAGAAAATTTACTTTACAATTTTGGTGTTATTTCAAAACAAACAGGTTCTGTTGAAAAGGTCGCTGTTGTTCTAAAAGATAACGCTTATGGGCATGGACTTTTAGAAATTGCAACAATGGCAAGTGAATTTGGAATCAAAAAAGCAGTAGTGAAATCAATAGAAGAAGCGTTAGTAATTGAGAAATTATTTGATGATATTTTAATCCTTGCACAAAAAGATATTCACACTTATTCACATACTTTTCACATAGCTTTAAATAGCCTTGATGCTATAAAAAACTTACCTGAAAATATAAATGTTCATATCAAGGTAGATACGGGAATGCACCGAAATGGTGTAATGCCAGAAGAGTTAGAAACGGCTATTTTAGGGCTTTTAGAAAAAAATATTAAAATCACGGGTGTATTTACACATCATAAAAACTCAGATGAATTAACAACTGACTTTTACTGGCAGAAGTCCGTATTTAAAGGGGTAAAAGAGAATGTGAAAACAATATGTGAAAAACTTTCTTTAGCAATCCCCGCATTCCATTCTTGTAACTCAGCAGCACTTTTTAGAACCACTGATTTTGACGAAGATTTTGCAAGAGTTGGAATTGCAACTTATGGATATTTAGATAATGCAGGAGTTTTTGATTTTCCAGTTTTAAAACCAGTTATGTCACTTTGGGCTTCAAGATTAGCAACACGAGAGTTAAAAAAAGGACAAAGTGTTGGTTATGGTGGAACATTCACTGCAAGTGAAGATATGACTGTTTCTACTTATGATTTAGGTTATGGAGATGGATTTTTAAGATTAAATGAAAGAACAGCTTACACAACACCAAAAGGTTATAAAGTTTTAGGTCGTGTTTCTATGGATAATCTTTCACTAAACACAAAAGATGAGGATGTTTGTATTTTTGATGATGTTCATGTATTGGCAAAATTACACGATACTATCACATACGAAATCACAACAACACTAAGTCCATTTATAAAAAAAGAAATAGTGTGAAAAAAACTCTACTTTTTCTATTTATTCTAGGAAGTTTTTTAAATGCCATGACTTTTGAAGAAGCAAATGCTATTCAAAAAGTTCAAGGAAGTTTAAAAGCTCTTGGTGCATATAAAGAATTAGTAGAGCAAAATAATCCTCAAGCAATGCATGAATTGGCGCTTATTTATCTAAAAGGTGATGGAATTGCAAAAAATATAAATAAAGCTCAAGAACTTCTAAAAAAAGCTTCTGATTTAGGAAATGCTGAATCTACATATATTTTGGCAAAACTTTATCTTTCAAATAAAACAATATTTTTCGATGAAAAAAAAGCTTATAACACTTTTGTAGATGCAGCAAATCAAAATCACGCAAAAGCCCAACTGATGATTGGACGATTCTTTTTATTAGGAGAAATCGTATCAAAAGATTACGAAAAAGCCCTACACTATTTCAAACTAGCTTCAAAACAAAAAGAGTACGAAGCAAACTGTTATATTGCCTATATGTACGCAAGTGGAACAGGTGTTTTTCCAAATTTTGGAAGAGCAAATAGTTTCGCAAAAAGTGAATATGAAAAAGGCAATAAATTTTGTATAAAAGTATGGAATGATTATAATTTATTTAAATATCCAAAAGATGAGGGGTTTAGGATTGGGGATTATAATGTGCCTGTTGAATAATTTTTAGTTATATTAGTCCAAGAAAATGGAAGTAGAATAAATGAAATAAAAGAAGAAATTAGTAGCATCTTTGGTATTTCTGTTGATTTAGCTGATAGTTCAGGAATGGGGAAAACTGCTAAAAAATTTATTCTTGATAGAGCTATTTATTTCTAAAATATATTTGATAAAGATGATTTAAAAAGTATTTATGATATTAGAACTTATCAACCATTGAATGAATAATTAAATTTGGTCTTCCAAAGTTTAAAGAGCAGCGTCTTAAAGTTATATCTAACTATAAAGCAAAATGATAAAATAACTTCTATTTAAATAAAAATCCTATTTTTATGCTAATCTAATTAAATGAGTTTAAACTCTTCTAAACTCACTTTTTTGATGGTCACAATCAAATATTTCAATTCCTAATTTTCTAATATTTTCACACCAATTTTCTATTTTTTCTTTACTCTTACTATGAATTCCAAAAGCAGTTCTTTCCAATAAATCAAACTCATTTCGAAGTGTCGTTGGCATAATAGCTGGGTCATCTGTATTTACACAAACTTTCATTCTTGATGTTCTAATCTTATATTTGTTGAATTTTGGATTATCTGCATTTAAATCTAAATCATCACATTCAATAGGATTCCATCTAAATATTGGATGTTTATCAAAGGCGTGAATATGAGCTATATAAACATTCGAAGATGGATTTGTCTCGATAATGATTCCTTTTTCACAAAACTTTTGAATAAGCCTATCTTGTACGGCTTCAATAAGCTCTAAATCTTCATCTGTAATAAAATATTTATATAAATTTCTATTTATATTTTCATATTCTATTTTTATAACCTCATCACCTTTTTTTCTTACACTTGCACAAGTATGATATTTTTTATAAATATCTATTGCTTTTTTATACTCTTCTTTACATAGTTTTTCATTATCAAAATCTGCAATTTTTAGATATTCATCTGCTTTATTTAGCATTTCATCTTCTGAGAACATTACAATAGGACAAAATTCTCTTAGTTTCCAAGCCTTATACATATCTTCTATTTCACAACTTAAATCATCATTTTTTGATAAATAAATATCTTTATAAAGTTCTTTTATAACTCGTGCGTATTTATCTCTTAATTTATCAGTATTTTTATAATAAGCTAATACTTCTATACTTTGATGATATAACCAAACAAGATTATCAAGATGTTCTTGTTTAGTGACAAAAATATCTCCGTTTAGCTCACACCACTCTTTTGGATTTAATCCAATTGCAAGTGCATGACCTAGTCTATCTTTATCACTCATTCCATAAAACTTAACTGTTTCATGTACTTTTCTCATACCTGTAACAATATGATTAAAATCTTCTCCTGCATGAACTGAAAGTCTTAGTTTATAATTTTCTACAAAGTCGTGTCCATCTTTTTGGTATTTCAGATAATCAGATTTAAAATCATCAAGCTTTTTTACATCTCTTCTTAAATACTTGATAATAGGAGCAAAAACTTCTGGAGGAGTTCTGTTTTCATCTCCTGCTACATCTATGGTTGTTATTAGTTTTGTTAGATCTATATAATCATTTTCTAAATCTTTTTTATGTTCTAATACTCTTGTAATATTAGAATAAAACTTACTATAAAAATCAAATTTATTTATGATATGTGATTCTTGATATAAAAAATTGTTTATATTCCTAGCTTCTTTTTTAAGGTCAGTTCTTAACTTATTAAATCTTGCTAAACAATAGTTTGTATCATTTGATTTTTTTGTTTCATCTTTTTTTCTAACAAAATGAACACAAAAATGATAATTTCTTTTTGAATGGTTTGTGTTTAAAAAATATTTTTCATGGGTTTTATTTATAAAAGTAGATTCTTTTTTTATTATCTCTTTATCAAAAGCTAATTTATATGAGATAAATTCTTTATCATTTCTCAAAAGTGCATCAGGTGATATTTTTGCTTCAACTTTTGAAGTACCATTTGAGATAATATTTGAAGCGATATTATTGTGTCTATTTTTTTCTTGTTTTCGCAAACTTGAGCCAAAAAATTCAGAAAAATGACTAAGTCCAATATTTTGAGACATTACCATATAAGAGCGCAAAATATTAATAATATGTAAAAATATTTTTATCACTTTTCTTATATCTCTATTTCTACAAGTTTCATGGGTTTTAAAAAGCAAGATATTATATAAAAACCACTGTTTTGTAGTATATCCATCTTTTTTATAAGTAATTATCTCTTTTAAAAATTCATCTTTTAGATTCATACGATTATCAGATAGTTTTTCAATCATTGTAAATGAAGCAAAATCAATATCTATCATTGATAATTTTTCATATTTAAATAAATTATCCAAATCTCTTTTTATATCTGTTCTAACACCTTTTTTTAATACAAAATCATTTATCACACTTACACAATATTTTGATATATCTATTAGATTTCCAAAAGATAAGTTTCCATTGTTTATATATGAAAATTCATTTATTCGAGGAAGTTCGTTTGTATATTTCATATTATAAAATTTATTATTTGTAGGAAGAGAAAGTAATGCCATGAAATTTAGTGCTACATCATTTGCTCCACCAAGATGCAAATGATTTTCTGCATATTCTTTATAGTCTCTATTTACACTAAGAGCAAGTGGTGTGATGTATTTTGTAAACTCTTTGATATTTGTAAATGAAAAGTGATTTTGATTATATAGTTTGGCTAACTTATGTCCTATTATATTAAAAGGATGAATTTTACTAATAACTGAACTATATTTATCCAAAAGCTCACTTTTTGCATAGATATGGTTTCCATCAAATTTTAGATAATTATCAAATAACTCATCTAAAAAATCAAACTCATAATCAAGTGTAAAAAATTTTGAATCACTATGAGATAAAGTATGATTCATACTATTTTCAATAGCTCCCTTTCGAAAACTATTTGAATAAAAATCCCTCATACCATGTTCGTAAGATAGATTTTTATCTAGTTTTTCATATGAATCTATATTTAATAAATCATATAGTATTTTGTCACTTCTAAGAAGTACGATATTTGAGATGTCTTTTAGGTTATTTTTAAGCATTAAAAATTAAGTTCTGATAATTTTTTACTAATTCATCATCACTAAACCTAAGATTAATTTCGTTCATATCTTCTAAAATTAAACTAAACACTTTATGATATTTTCTATTTTCATCTGAAAGTAATTCTTGAGATATTTTTTTATTTTCTAAATTTTGTTGATTAAATATATCCATAATTTTTTGTAAATAATCTTTATAGCAATTTTCTGCTTTAATACCCTCTTGATATGAATCATTTTTGAAATATTTACTATAAGGAGTATTATAAAGATTATTTAATTTTTTAATACTTGACTTATATTTATTTTCTTTTTCTTTCTTTATAGTAGTTTTTGGTGTATTATCACTTATTATTTTCTTCAATATTTCATCTAATTTTTCTTTAAAAACTATTTCATTTAATTTCTGATAAATAAAATTAGTTAGTGTGCCTTCTTTTAATTTTTGAATATTATTTATAAAGACTTTTGAATGAGTTTTTATATTTTCTATTCTTCCATCCACGGCAATATTTTCTGTTGAAATATTTTCTCTTGATTCAAAACTTGCTATTGAATTTAAAAATATATAACTCACTCTTTGCACATAATCATATAATGGAGAAAGCATTATAATTGGATTAGGTTGAGCCTCTATTGATTCATAGCTTTTTGAATAATTTGCGACTTTAAATATATTAAGATTGTTAATATATTTTTTCAACATCTCATACAAGAAAACAGATGTAAATTTTAAATCCATAATTTCATTAAAAGAATTTATAAAATTTGAATAATCATTATTAGAAAGAGTACTATTCTTGTCTTTTTCTTCTTCATATTCATCTTTACTCACTCCATCAAGATATTTATTTTTATTAATTCCAGCTAAAAATGGTATTCCATAATTTAGTACGTTAATTTTTTCTTTTCTATCTTCTACGGTTATAGTTTTGTCAATTATACAAATCATTGCTTCCACAAACTTTCCAGTTATCATTAAAATTTTATTCGTTGTGTTTGAATAATAATTATCGTGAAGCATTAAATATAAAGCTAAATATTCATTACTAGTTTTATCTTCAAGCTCCTTCAAAAATTCTTTTTTAGGTAAATATAATTTATCTCTCACAATTTCTTTATCTATCTTATTATATGGATATTTCTCATTCAAAAAGAAATTTCCCTTTAATGCTTTATGTATTGAATAACCAAGATTATTGTCTTTGCTAAATATAAATGCTTCAACATCATTATCTAAAAGCAAAGATAGTCTTTTTTTATCTGTATCATTTGCATATCTATAAAAATCTGCAGTTAGTTTTAAAGTTTTTTGATGTTCAGCAGGATTGTCAATAATCTTTTTTTTAATCAAGTCATCAAATCTATTAGTAATTATTGTATAAGATTTTTTTTCATTCTTTTCTTCGTAAGAGTTTTTATTATAGTCTTTATCAAATATCTTCTCAAATATTACTTTTTTATGATACAGATATTGCACAAAATCTCTAGTATTATTTGTAAATACTTGGTGAGTAAACTCTTTTTGATTTATACCCCAATTTATAACTCTAATCTCAAAATCTTTTAAATCTTCATAAGGTATCTGATTACCTTTAATTTCTATTTTTACTGTATTTAATTTTAAAATTGCAAAAATATCCTTTAATTTGATGTGATATTCACTTGGAAAAACTTTATGTAAATACTGTTCGACAAGATTATCAACAAGTTTTATTTTTTCTTTATATTCATCACTATTTTTTAAATCACTGTTTAAATCTTTTAGATATTTTACATCTTTAAAAAATTGTATTTTTTCTTTAAATCTTGTTTCAACTATTTCTCTATAAAGTTTCATATCTCCAGCAACAATAGGAATAAGAAAAGGTGAAGCTAGATACTTTCTCACAACTTCAAGAACATCAAAACCTTTATCAAATGCCATATCAACATCATCTATAAGCATTACAATTGCATTTACTCCAAACATTGTACTTACTATTTGAAAAAACTCATGTGCATATTGTTCAAGTTTTTGACTTGATTTATATGAAGCAATCTCTTCAATACCAACATCTTGTTTATTTTCAAGAGAAGATACAGAACTAAGTGATTTAGATAAATTTTCTAGTGCTTTATAATATTCATCTATACAATTTTTTGCAGGTTTCTCATTTTTATATTTTCTATCACAATTACTATCTAAATAATAATCATCTTCATCTAGACAATTATTTTTTAGTCGTTTAGATACCATCTCTACAATTTTCCCAAAAATAACACCCAAAAACTTTTCTGTATGTTCCAAAAGTGTCGGGTCAACAGGTTTTAAAAAAATATAATTAGGTTTTTCAATCTTTGCAATATTTTTATAATAATTTTCAATATTTACCATAAAAGCAGTTTTTCCAACACCTCTATCACCATCAATAAAAATAGTATCATGGAATCTACAATCAGTTATATCATTCGTATCTCTGCCAACTTTATGCTCTTTTAATATTTCAGATACTCTTTTAAAAGCATCAATTTGAAAAAGTTCATTTTCATTTTGATATTTTTGTGCCTTATTTGCTTCATTGATATTTATAATAATTTCATTCATCTACTTCTTCCTTTATTGATTTTATTTTTATTTGTTGTTTATTTGGTTTATTTTCTTTGAGTAAATAATTTATATACAATTTTTTATTTCGTGCTTTGTATCTTGATTTTACTAAATAATGAAAAATTACAATTAAAAAGTTTATCGTTAAAAAAAAGTAATACAAAAAAGATTGAAGAAGGAGCGACAGAACGAGTAAAAAATCCAATAAATCTATCAGCAAATTTTTCTAAAAATTTATCCAAGAAATTTCCTATTAATAAAATATTAGTGATTCTATTACTTATTTCTTTATATAAAAGTAAATATTTAAAATATTTTATTATTTATTTATAAATTTATACTCACATCCTCAAAAACAAACTCTTTCCCAAACTCCACACAATAATCAACAAACATCTCAAAATATTTATTTACCTCATCCTTATCGTATCCAGCCAAAGAAATTACTACTTTTCTTTTATCTCCTAAAATCTTTGGCAATGATGAAAAGTCTAAATGCTCAGGGATTTTTTTCATGGTATCTATCAAGTCATTTTCACTTGCATTTATTGTCATTACTTTTCGATATTTTTCTATATTTGATTTTGGATATAACTTATCCAAAGCCTCGACAACCATAGCTTGGCTCATTGATGGAAAACCTGGGGTGAAGAAAAATCTATCTTCTAGGTAAAATCCTGCTACATTATTTACTACATTTGTGAGAAGTTTTGCATTTATTGGCAAATATGCCATATTTATTCTATGCGGGTAAGCTTCCTGCGCAAACTGATTTATGATTTTATTTTTTGCCTCTTTGTGAAACTCCATTTTTCCATCACGAAAAACTTTTCCTGCTACCTCTCTTGTATAATCATCAGGAGTTGCACCGATTCCGCCAAAACAGAACATTACTGAATTTGGGTCGCCTTTAATTAGATTAAAAATATTTTCCATAAGATTTGTATCATCAGCTATTACAAAAGAGGCTTTGTGTTCCCAACCACGACTTAAAAGTTGTTGGTTTAAAAATGTAAAATGGGCATCTTTACGACGCCCATTTAAAAGTTCTGTTCCTATAATTACACTATAAAAATTTGGTTTTTTTTCTAACATAATTTAAATTTTTAATTGGATATATTTATCCATTTCAATTACTATTTTTTCGATAGTTCTTTCGCCATTTATTTTTTTTAGTAAATTTTTAGCTGTATAAAACTCTTGGATTTTTTTTAAAGGCTCAAGATAAACTTTCATTCTGTTATTAAATACTTCAACATTATCATCAGCACCACGAGAACGCCCTAAAACTCTATCTCGTGCAACTTCTTCTGATACTTCAACTTCAATAACATTTACGAGTTTAACTTCATTTTCATTTATCAAGTATTTATCTAATTCAACCATTTGTTCAATACTTCTGGGATATCCATCAATGATTACAATATCTGTTGATGCATTTTTAATAGCTCCTAAAATCGTCTCAATTGCAATATCAATTGGTACAATATTTCCAGCACTAATATAAGTATTGATTATTTCACCTCTTTGGCTTCCGCTTGAAACCTCAGCTCTAAACATATCTCCAGTTGAATAATGAGTGATATTATTGTGTTTTGCAGCGATTAATTCTGCATCCGTAGTTTTGCCGCTTCCAGGTGCTCCAATAATTAAAAATAACTTTTTCATCTATGCCCTTTGAATTTATAAGGCATAATTGTATCAAAAATCATTTAAATTCTTTATGTACTATTAAAAGCTTATCTATTATTAAAACCTTTTTCTATACAATAAGAAAAAACTAAGGAAACAAGTATGAATTTAATGCTATTTGGTGCACCAGGTGCTGGAAAAGGGACACAAGCAAAATTTCTAATTGAGAAATATAATATTCCACAAATCTCAACAGGTGATATTTTAAGAGCTGCGATTGTTGATAAAACAGATATGGGAATGGAAGCAAAAAAATTCATGGATGAGGGGAAATTAGTTCCTGATTCAACTATCATTGGTATTATTAAAGATAGATTAGCTGAGGCTGACTGTAAAGATGGTTTTATTCTTGATGGATTTCCTAGAACTTTAGCTCAAGCAGAGGCTTTAAATGAACTAATGTCAAATATGAAAATTTCACTTGATAAAGTAATTTCATTAAATGTTCCTGATGAATTAATCGTGGGGAGAATTACAGGAAGAAGAGTTTGTTCTAAATGTGGAGCATCTTTTCATGTAGAGTTTAATCCATCTAAAAAAGAAGCTAATTGTGACTATTGTGATGGTGAATTAATCATCAGAAAAGATGACAATGCCCAAACTGTAATAAGCAGATTAAATGCATATCATGAGCAAACATCACCACTTATTGATTTTTATACAAAAATGGGTGTATTTGTAGAACTTGATGGAACAAAAGATGTTTCAGAAGTTACAACTGATATGTTATTGGCACTTAAATAACTCTTTTTTTAGAAAAATAAAAAGGGCAACTATTTTTAATAGTTACCCTTTTTTTTAACTTATGATTATTAAAAAATAATCTAACCTTGCATTCCTGAACTGCCGCTTTTTTTACTTTTACAAGAAAATTGTTTTTTTGCAACAACTATCTCTTTTTGTTTTTCTTTTCTTCTTTGGTCTTTTTCAACAAAGATTTTCTCTTTTGTAAATGGATCAAGTTCTGTGTAATACATAACTGCTGAATAAGTTCCTGGAGTTGGCGTGAAAACCTGCGCTTGTTCTGGATTCATTTTTAATTCATGGGTTGTAAACTGTTTTAACTCATGCATATGTTTTTCTTCACATCCAGGATGTGCTGCAATCAAATAATATGTCAAGAACTGCTTTTTCCCTGATTCTTTATTTAGTTTGTCATACATAGCTTTAAAATCAATAAGTGTTTGTTTCCCTGGCTTTCCCATATGATGTAAAACTTCATCATTTGTATGTTCGGGAGCAACTTTCATTTGACCTGAAATATGATGATCCACCATTTCTTTTAAATACTCATATCCATGTTTTTTATCAGCTGTGATTAAATCATATCTAACTCCTGAGGCTACGAATGCTTTTTTAATCCCTGGAATTGCTCTTATATCTTTTAGTAATTGAATATTTCTGCTATGGTCAACCTTCATAGTACGGCAAAGTCTATGTGCATCTACACATCTTTTGTTTTCGATACAAGTTCCTAAAGTCTCTTTTTTTACACATTCATAACCGTACATATTTGCAGTTGGTCCACCAACATCTGAAATGATTCCTTTGAAATCTTTTAATGTTGTAAAATGTTTTGCTTCTTTTAGAATATTCTCTTCGCTTCTTGTTCTAATAGTTCGTCCTTGATGAGCGGCAATTGCGCAAAAGTTACATTCACCCCAACATCCATGATGTGTCATAATAGAAAATTTTATTGTTTCAAGACATTTAACTTTTCCATCTTTTGTATTATATGGATGAGCATCTCTTTGATATGGGTAAGATGCGATTTTATCCATCTCATTTTCTTCCATATGTCTACTTGGTGGATTTTGAATTAAATATCTTCCATCTACTTCTTGACAAAGACCTTTTGAATAAATAGGGTCATTATTATCATAAAAAGTTTTGAATAAATCTATGTATTTTTCTTTTTCATCCAAACACTCTTTATGTGAAGGTATTTGAATATACTCATCAACTGGTTCTTTTGAAATATAACAAAGCCCTCTTATAGTTCGAGGATCCTTACCATCTTTAAGATAATTTCCTAAATCAATAATAGCTTGTTCACCCATACCATAAACCATATAATCGGCTTTTGTATCAAATAATATTGGTTTTCGTAATTTATCACTCCAATAATCATAATGAGTAAGCCTTCTCAAACTAGCTTCAATTCCTCCAAGAACGATAGGAACAGTATTTTTAAAATATCTTCTGATTAGATTTGTATAAACTAAAGTTGCCCTATCAGGTCGTTTATCGTTTTTTCCACCTGGTGTATAATCATCTGTACTTCTGTATCTTTTTGTGGCTGTGTAATTTGAAACCATAGAATCAATACTTCCACCACTAACCCCCCAAAAAAGTTTTGGTTCACCCATTCTACTTACATCAACATCACTATTTACATCTGGCTGACCTATGATTCCCACACGAAGACCCATATCTTCAAGGATTCGTCCAACAACTGCAATTCCCATAAAAGGGGAATCTATATATGCATCACCTGTGATTAAAACAACATCTAGTTCGTCCCAACCTCTTTGATTCATCTCTTCTTTTGTTGTAGGTAAAAATTTGTTTGGTTTATTAATATTACTCATTTTTCTTCTTTAAAATATATTAGTTTTTTCGTATTGTGCCTAAATATATTTTAACCCCTACTATGGCAACTTTTGAGATTTCTAAGTCATTTAGTTAAATTTAAAAGTTTTCTTTTGTTTTTCCAATAATGCTAACATATCTAATGAAGAGCTTAATATTCTCAATTCATCTTTATAATTTACAATATTTTTTAGGAAATATAATTTTTTTATGTATTTATTCTGTGAGGTGCTGTGTGAAATCTAAGATATTTAATTGCCAAAAATCATTGAAAATATTATCTTCTATGGCCTTAATATTTAAATTTTTTGTAAGAGAAGTAATAAAATCTTGTTTATCATCTTTTGAAAATAATAATTTTGTAATATTTTTATCTTTGGTATATTCATTTAATTGTGAAATTTCTGTAACATTTAAATTCTTTTTTTCTCTAAAAGTAGTTACTATTCCAAATCTTTTTGCAAAATATTCCCAATAATCATCAAAAACATAGATATTTTGAACTTCACAACTATTTAGTTTTTGTTTAATTGTTAAAAAAGTTTGATCTATTTCATCAAGAAATTTTTCATAATTTTCTTTATAATAACTCTCTTTACTTTTATCATATTCTACAAAAGTATCATAAATATTTTTTGCAACAGCTCTCAAATTAAGGGGATCAGTCCAAACATAAGGATTGTTTTTTATTTTATTTATATTAGAAGAAATATCAACTACTATTAATTTAGGATTATATTTTAATAAAGCTTCGGCATATTGTTTTTCAACATCTAGGCCAAAATGGAAAAATATTTTTGTATTTGCTAATTTAGAAAGTTCAGAAATAGGAAGTTCTTTATAAGTATCCAAATATCTACTTGTAATTTCCCTTGCTCTCACCTCTTTTTGTGCAATTTTATTCACAAGATGAGTTTCCAAAGGGAAATATGTAACAACTAGATTTTTTGAAAAAAGAAAAAGAGGAAATAACAACAAAAGAATGACTCTAAACAATATATTATTTCCTCTAATTTAAACTAAACAATTACTAAAGTTCAGAAACTGTTTTTCTTAATCTAATACCTAACTCTTTTAATTGCTCTTCATCAACACTTGATGGTGCTTGAGTTAATAAACATTGAGCTTTTTGAGTTTTAGGGAATGCTATTACATCTCTGATTGAATCAGTTCCAGCTAATAACATAATCATTCTATCAAGTCCCATTGCAAATCCACCATGTGATGGAGCTCCATATTGAAGTGCATCAAGTAAGAAACCAAATTTCTCTTTTGCTTCCTCTTTTCCTATTCCCATAAGTTCAAATACTTTTGATTGAATCTCTTCTTTATGAATTCTAATACTTCCACCACCAAGCTCTGTACCATTTAAAACAATATCATATGCAATTGATTCAATAGCTTCTAAATCAGATGTGTCTTCAAGTGATTTAGGCATAGTAAATGGATGGTGAAGTGCTTTTGTTCTTCCATCTTCAACTTCAAACATTGGGAAATCAACAACCCATAAAAACTCTAAAGCATCAGCTGGAACAATATTCATTTCATTTGCTAGGAATAATCTAAATCTTCCCATATAATCCCAAACTACTTTCTTTGCACCTGCTCCAAAGAATACAACATCACCAACTTCTAGAGAAGTCAACTTTACGATTTCTTCTAAATCAGATTCTGAGAAGAATTTAGTTAATGGACCTTTTAATCCATCTTCTTTCATTTGAAAGTATCCAAGACCTTTAGCTCCAAACTTTGTAACATACTCTTCAAAACCTTTCATTTGTCTCTTAGAGAAAATGTTATCTCCGTTTTTACATTTTAAAGCTTTGATTCTATTGTTCTTTTTGTCTTTTGCAATATCAGCGAAAATTTCATTTGTAGAGTTAGCAAAAATATCAATAACATCAACAAGTGGCATATCAATTCTTAAATCAGGTTTATCAGAACCGTATGTTTCCATAGCATCTGAATATTTCATTCTTTTAAATGTTTTAGGAACTGTTTTACCACATTTTGTAAATACATCATAGATTAGTCTTTCAGCAACTGCAATAACATCATCTTGAGTACAAAAAGACATTTCAACATCTATTTGAGTAAATTCAGGTTGTCTATCAGCTCTTAAATCTTCATCTCTAAAGCATTTTGCAATTTGAAAATATTTATCAAATCCTGCAACCATTAAAAGTTGTTTAAATAACTGTGGAGATTGAGGAAGCGCATAAAATTCACCTGGATGAACTCTTGATGGCACTAAATAATCTCTAGCTCCCTCAGGTGTAGATTTTGTTAAAATTGGAGTTTCAACATCTAAAAAACCTAATTCATCTAAAGTATTTCGCACTTGAATAGCTGCTTTACTTCTTAATTGAAAAATATTAAACGATTTTGTTGATCTTAATTCTAAAAATCTATTTCTTAATTTAATCTCATCATTAACTTTTTCATCATTAATATCAAAAGGCATTGGTTTAGATCTATTTTCAATAACTAAATTTTTTAATACAATTTCGATTTTACCAGTTTTAAGATTAGGATTTTCAAGTCCCTCACCTCTTTCTCTTATAATACCAGTTGCAATTAAAACAAATTCATCTCTTACAGTTTCTGCAATTGCTAAAGCATCTTTACTATCACTTGGATCAGCAACTAATTGAACTAATCCACTTTTATCTCTTAAATCTATAAATATAATTCCACCGTGATCTCGTCTACTGTTTACCCAACCAGCAACAGTTACCGTATCACCTATTTTAGCTTCAGTTACATCTGCACAATAATGAGTTCTCAAATTCTAATCTCCATTCACATAAATATTCGCGATTTTATCTAATTTTTACTTAATTTCTGAAAAGCCAAATTCTGTACTTCTAAATAATCTAGGATTATATATTGCTTGATTATTTTCTATTTTTGTAGGAACTAAACTTGAGTTTTTTCCATAGTATAAATAATTTATTCCAACTAAGGTTGAATAATCAACCCATTCATAAACTATATTTCCACCAGAAGTTGCAATCTCATCTCTTAACTCTTTATCAACAACATCAATTGAATTAGCCACAATTAATTTATCTCTATCTTTATCTTGTGTTAATGTCATTAATAAAGGGTCATAACTAAGCTGCGTAGAAAGAATTGCTTTTGGATAAACATCATAAGATCTTAATTGTGATAAAATCAATGAACTTTTTACAATATCAGTATTTAAAAATAGTGTTGAGTTAGCTAATCCTGAACCTGTTACTATTCCTTTAAAATTATTTTCATGCTTACTAATCTCTTTTTTTAATCTTGTATCAGAAACTACTGATTCGTAAGATTTTTTTAATTTTAAGCTTAAATATGAATCCTGATAAAACATAACATTATTCCCACTTGAATAATTTATCAATTTTTTTACTTGTTCATCATAAGAAATAGAGCCAAAAATTAAACTATTATTACTAGAAGAGACTTCTTTTTTCTCAATAAGAGGTAAATAAACTTTTAAATCACCTGAAACTACATTATTTAAAGTTCCAATAGCATTTGGTGTAAATAAAGCAATTACATTTTTAATATTTGATTTTTTTACTTCTTGAAATGCTGAATCAATTCTACTAGAACTTTCATTTTCTGTATCAATTACAACTAATTCATAATCTGAATTTTGGTGCGATAAATACCCTGAAACGGTATTTATCGATGATTTAGCATATTTTGAAACTAAATTTGATGGATAAAGGAAAGCAACTTTCATTTTAACCTTAGTAGTATCAATTTCAATTTTATTTTCTATTTCATTTTCAGAAGAACCTTTAGGTGTAGAAATTTTTTGATTTTCTATTTTATCACCCTCAATTATAGGAGCTACTTCATACTCAACGGGCTCTTCTTTTATAACCTTACCTTTACTATCTGATTCAATTATATCTATTGGTTCTAATTCTTGAACAACAGTAATCTTATCCTCTTTAATAGGTGCTGCTTTTGCAGGTTTTGCAATATTCTTTTGTTTATTTGGTAGTTTTAATTCTACTGTTTGTCTTTGAGTACAACCAAAAAATAGAAATACAAGTACCATAATGGCAATTATTTGCTTCAATTTAAACTCTCCATGTAATTTTTTATTTTTAACATATCATAATATGCATCTTTTTTAGAAGATGGATTCCTTAATAAAAAAGTTGGTGAAAATGTTGCTATTAATGAAATTCCATTAAAAACCAACTCTTTCCCTCTACTTTGAGAAAAATTATCTCCATTTTTTAATAAGTACGAATAAGTTTTTTCTCCAAGTGCAACAATCAATTTGGGTTTAATCAACTCAATTTGTTTTAGTAAATAATCATGACAAGTTTCAATATTAGAATTATTCAAACCATTTGTACTTTTACATTTAACCAAAGTAGTGTAATAAACATCTTCTTTAGTTATATTAAGTACATTTTCAATCATTTTTATAAGCAACTCTCCACTTTTCCCAACATAAAAAGAACCTAACTCATCTTCGCTATTACTTGGCTCATCACTAATAAACATAATATCTGAATTAGTATTACCATATCCAAACAATATATTTTTTCTACATTTAGATAGCTCACATAAGTAACAATGACTAACACTAATACTTAAGTCATTGATATTATTAGGTAACTTTGCATTTTTAATATTATTTGAAAAGAAATCCAAAGATTCATGATATTCATAACCAAATGATTTTAAATAATTTAACTGATTCAATACACGATTTTTTACTAATTTTGTCATATGAAATTGTACATAAATCTTTCTTGAACAAATATTTGTTCCAATATTTTATATAAAATATAAATTATACTTGACTTTTGTTCCAATATTTTATAAAATACAAAAAAGTTTGGGATTGGAAAAAAAAATGACTGTACCTAGTTTAAGAAAACTAGAATTCGATTTAGAAGTAAATAAAACAACATTACATAATTGGAAAAAAAATAGACCTAAGCTTTTTGAATTTATTATAGAATCGTATAAAAATAAAGAGGTATTAAAAAAACATTTAGAATTGTTACTAGAACAAAAGAATTTAATAGAAAAAGAGATTGTTCTAACAAAAGATAGAATAAATTAGTATGCAAAGTTATGGAGCTTAATTTTATAATATAACTTTTTTAAAGTGTGCGAAGTATTATAGTTTTTGGCTTCATAGTTTTTTATATTTGGGATTTTAATTTTTTTGAAGAAAAAATAAGGAAAAAAATTCCTTATTTAATTTTGATATAAATAGAACTATTTATATCTGTGAGTAATTCTACCTTTATCTAATGAATAAGGTGTTATTTCTACTTTTACAGTGTCATTAGGTAAAATTTTAATATAGTGCATTCTCATTTTTCCTGAGATATGACATAAAACTACATGTCCATTATCTAATTCAACTCTAAACATAGCATTTGGTAAAGCTTCAATTACTTTTCCATCTACTACTATTACATCATCTTTTGCCACATTTTCTCCTTAATCTTCCGAATTACTTAAAATAACTGCTTTTCCATCTATTACAGCAACTGTGTGTTCGTAATGACTACCTCTTAGCCCATCAGCAGACACAACGTCCCAACCATTTTCTAAAATAACAGGGTTTCTGTTTTTAGCACAAATCATTGGCTCTATACAAAATACCATTCCATTTTTGATTTTTGGACCAGATTTTGCATTTCCATTTTCTAAGTAATTAGGAATTTCTGGCTCTTCATGTGGTTTTCTTCCGATACCATGTCCACAAAATCTAACTAGTGGTTGATAACCTCTTGATACAATAAAATCCTCAATAGCTTTAGATAATTCTTTAAATCTCATACCTTCTTGAATAATGTCAATAGCATAATATAAAGCATCTTTTGAACAAGCAATTAATTCTTCATCAGCTTTTGAAACTTTTCCAATAGGCATAGTAATAGCTGAATCACCATACCAACCATCAATTTCAGTACCAATATCAAGACCTAAAATATCACCTTCTTTTAAGATAATATCTGTAGGAATTCCATGGATAATTACTTCATTTAGTGAAGTACAAATAGCAGCAGGAAAACCATACAAGCCCTTAAATGAAGGTCTAGCTCCTAAATTCCGTAGGAACTTTTCACCCATTGTATCAACTTCTTTTAAAGTCATACCAGCTTTCACTGTTTGACTTAAAAAGTTTAAAGTTTTTGCTACTACAATATTTGCAGTTCGAAGTTTTTCTATTTCATTTGGTTTTCTTAATGGGATTGCCATTTTTATAATCCAACCGCACTTAAAGTTTGATATTTATTCATATATTGTTGAGCTTCAATTTTTCTCATAGTATCAATAGCAACTTGTACAACAATTAGTACAGCAACCCCTCCAAAATAGAAAGGCACACCCATAGCTTTTACAATAAGCCAAGGTAAAGTTGAAATTAATCCCATGTAAATCGCACCCCAAAAAGTTAATCTACTAGCTACTTCATTTAAAAATTCAGCCGTACTTGCTCCTGGTCTTACACCTGGAATAAATCCACCTTGTTTTTTTAAGTTTTCAGAAATATCTTTTGCATTAAATGTAATTGATGCATAAAAGAATGCAAAGAAAACTACAAATAAGAACATAAATACATTAAAAGTATATGAATGTGGACTTAAATAATCAGCAACCATTACCAAATACTTGTTTTGAGAACCTTGTAACACAGTTGCTGGAAACATCAAAATAGCACTTGCAAAAATTGCTGGAATAACTCCACTTAAATTCACTTTAATAGGAATATAATTCATAACTCTTTTTTTCTGATTTTCCATCATTACTTTTCTAGAATATGAAACAGGAACTCTTCTTTCTCCTAATTCAACATAGATAATTGCTCCAACAGTAGCAACTATTATAATTAAAATAGCAATTACAACTAAGAAATTCATTTGTCCATTATTAACTAGTTCAATAGTTCCACCAATTGCATGAGGAATTGCAGAGACAATACCAGCAAAAATAATTAATGAAATACCATTTCCAATACCTTTTTGTGTGATTTGTTCACCAATCCACATTAAAAGCATAGTACCAGTTAACATTGAAATTGCAGAAACTGCAATAAAGGTATTCATATCGATTGAAATAGCACCTTGACCATTATGACCAGTTAATGAATTAAGACCAACTGAAACACCAATAGATTGAATTAATGTTATAACAATTGTAGTATATCTGATGATTTGCATATATTTTTGCATCCCATCTCTCTCTTTTTTCATTTTACCAAGTGCTGGGAAAGTTGCGGCTAGAAGCTCCATAATAATTGAAGCAGTAATGTAAGGCATAATTCCTAGTGATATAATACTTAGTCTTGAAACAGCATTACCACTAAACATATTAACAAGACCTAATGCATTGTTTGCATTTGAGTCGAAAAATTCTTTAACTACGTCTAAATTAACTCCAGGTACTGGCACGTATGCCAATAACCTGTAAAGGAAAATAAAGCCTAATGTAATAAGAATCTTATTTATTAGATCTTTACTCATGGCTATTTTCCAGTAGTTGTAATATTTTCGTCTTTAATCTTAGCTACTAAATCTTTAGCAGTTGATCCAATTAATTTAACTTTTTCAACTGATCTTGATAATTTATACACAGATTTAATAGAATCAAGTGTAATTACATCAAGTGTTGCGATTTGAGATACTTTATCTACATTAATAGAATAAGGTTTTGCTACTCTTGAAAAGAATCCAACTTTAGGAAGTCTTTTGTAAAGTGGTTGTTGACCACCTTCAAATCCTCTTTTCATTTTGTAACCAGATCTAGCTTTTTGACCTTTATTACCTTTTCCTGCAGTTTTACCTGTACCACTTCCTTGACCTCTACCTAATCTTTTAGTATTTTTTGTACTACCAGCTGCAGGTTGTAAGTTATTTAATTCCATTATTCTATCCTTTAATTCTAGCTAATGCTTCAACAGTAGCTTGTACAAGGTTGTTTGGATTATTAGAACCTAAAGATTTTGCAATAATATCTTTAACCCCTGAAAGCTCAAGAACAGGTCTTGCAGCTCCACCAGCGATTAGTCCAGTACCCTCAGATGCTGGTTTTAATAATATTTTACTTGCATTATATTTATGTTCAATATCATGTGCGATTGTAGTTCCTTTAATAGAAACAGTAACTAAGCTTTTGAAAGCGTCATCTAATGCTTTTTTAATTGCATCAGGAACTTCTTTTGCTTTACCAGTTCCAAATCCTACTGTACCGTTTTTATCGCCAACAACAACTAAAGCTGTAAATCTGAATCTTCTACCACCCTTTACAACTTTTGTTACTCTTCCGATTTTAACGATTGCTTCTTGAAAGTCTTCTCTATTTACTGCCATCATTAACCCTTATAATTTGATACCGTTTTCTCTTAATGCGTCAGCAAATGCTGCTACAACACCATGATAAAGATAACCATTTCTGTCATAAACTACTGTTTCAATCCCAGCTGTTTTTAAGTTCTCAGCAAGTTGTGCTGCTACTTTTACTGCATTTTCTTTATTCACATTTAAACCCATAGCTTTTGAGCTAACTGCTGCTAAAGTAATACCTTCAACATCATTGATAGCTTGTGCACTAACATATTTGTTAGATTTGAAAATTGATACTCTTGGCTTTTCAGCTGTACCAAAAATTGAACCTCTAACTCTTTTTTTTCTTTTGATTCTTAAAGCATTTTTTTTAGCTAAATCTTTTATTCTACTCATAGTTACACCTTACTTCTTAGAAGTTTTTCCGGCTTTTCTGATGATTTTCTCATCAGTATATTTAACACCTTTACCTTTGTACGGTTCTGGTTTTCTATAGCCTCTAATAATTGCAGCAGCTTGACCAACTTGTTGTTTGTCAGCACCTTTTACGTTAATTATGTTTTTTTCAACAGTAACTTCTAATCCCGCAGGGATTTCATAGTTAATCGGGTGAGAATAACCTAATTGTAGTTCTAAAACTTCACCTTTTACAGCAGCTCTATAACCAACACCATTAA
The DNA here is from genome assembly GCF_003063245.1 of Arcobacter caeni. Taxonomy (GTDB): domain Bacteria; phylum Campylobacterota; class Campylobacteria; order Campylobacterales; family Arcobacteraceae; genus Aliarcobacter; species Aliarcobacter caeni. Next base: position 133,833 of record NZ_MUXE01000001.1, read on the forward strand.
TCTCTAAAGATTTTGTAAATCCAATATTAAGACCATTTATAGCATTAGCAGTTAAAGCTCTATAAGTTCCCCAAAATGCAGAAGACTCTTTTGTTTCACCATTTCTAGTTAAAACAATTTGTCCATCAGCAATTTCGATACCAACTCTTCCATGTGTTTCAACAGTAGAAACGTTGTTTCCTTTTTTAACACTAATTAAAGAACCATTAGCTGTTACTTCAATCCCAGCTGGGATTGCGATAGGTTTTTTTCCAATTCTAGACATTAAACTCTCCTACCATACAGTACAAAGTAGTTCGCCACCAACATTAGCTGCATGTGCTTCATCGTTAGCAAGTACACCTTTGTTAGTAGAAACGATAATTGTACCGTATCCATTTTTGAAGTTTTTAATTTCAGAAGCATTTTTATAAACTCTTCTTCCTGGTTTAGAAACTCTTTTAATTTCGTTGATTACTGATTTCTCATTATCATCATATTTCAATTCAACTTGAATTGTTTTCTTATTGTTTTGTCCATCGATAACTTTGAATCCAGTAATATACTCTTTTTGTAATAAAACATTTAAAACACCTACTACAGTATTTGAGTGTAATAATGTTGCAACTTCTAATTTTCTCATTGCAGCATTTCTAATTCTAGTTAAAGCATCTGCGATTATATCATTCATCATAGCTTAAATTCTCCTACCAACTAGCTTTTCTAACACCAGGTAATAAACCTTCGTTAGCCATTTTTCTTAAACAAATTCTACATAAACCAAAATCTTTATATACAGAATGAGGTCTTCCACAAACAGAACATCTTGTGTATGCACGTACTGCAAACTTAGGTGTTCTTTGTTGTTTAGCAATCATTGATTTCTTTGCCATTACGCTCTTCCTTTTGTAAATGGAATTCCTACTAATTCTAGTAATCTAAATGCTTCAGCATCATTAGAAGAACTTGTAGTAATTGAAATATTCATACCGTGTGTTTTAATAATGTTATCATATACAACTTCTGGGAACATTAATTGCTCATCTAAACCAAAGTTGAAGTTTCCTCTACCATCAAAACCATTTTTGTTAAGACCTCTAAAGTCTTTAACTCTTGGTAATGCAACGTTACATAATTTATCTAAGAAATGATACATTTGTTCACCTCTTAAAGTAACTTTTACACCAACTGGCATACCTTCTCTAACTTTAAAACCAGCTACTGATTTCTTAGCAATAACTTTAACAGCTCTTTGACCAGCTATTAAAGAAATTGTATCTTCAATATTTTGGATTAATTTAGAATCTTTCATCGCTTCACCAGCACCAACAGAAATAACAACTTTTTCTAATTTTGCAGTTAAAGTTTTATTTTTTACAAATTCTGTTTCTAATACTGGTTTGATTTCTGATTTATATTTTTCAAATAATCTTGCTGCCATCTTACTCACCTTCTACTTTTGCTACATTAGAAATGTCAATTGGCATTTCTTTGTTAATAAATCCACCATCAGGATTTTTTTCTTGATCAGGTTTAACAGTTTTTTTAGCAACTTTACAATCTTTTACGATTACTTTATTTTTTGAAGGTAATACTCTTAAAACTTCTCCAGTTTTACCCTTGTCATCTCCAGCGATAATTTTTACAGTATCACCTTTTTTGATTTTTAATTTAATTGCCATATTATAATACCTCCGGTGCAAGTGAAACGATTTTCATGAAACCTGAATATCTAACTTCTCTAGCAACTGGTCCAAAGATTCTTGTTCCAACTGGCTCTCTTTTTGCATCAAGAATAACCGCAGCATTATCATCAAATCTAATTAATGAACCATTTTCTCTTTGAACTTCTTTATGAGTTCTAACAACAACAGCTTTAACAACTTGACCTTTTTTAATCTTTCCAGTTGGAAGAGCTTTTTTAACAGAAGCCACAATTACATCACCAACAGTTGCATATCTTCTTTTAGAACCACCTAAAACTTTGATACACATAATCTCTTTAGCACCTGTATTGTCAGCTACATTTAATCTTGTAAAACTTTGAATCATTATTTAACTCCTGTAGCTACAATTGTCTTTAATCTAAAAGATTTAGTTTTTGACAATGGTCTACACTCAACAGCGATAACACTATCTCCAACATTTAATTCATTTCTTTCGTCATGAACTAAATATTTTTTAAATCTTTTTACAGTTTTGTGATATTTTGGATGCATAACTGATCTTGTAACTAGTACAGAAGCAGTTTTATCACCTGATCTTTTTACCACTACACCTTGAATCTCTCTTTTATGTGTCATACTTAGATCCTTAGTTAGCTTTTGCAGCAGTCATAGCCGTTTGAATTTTAGCGATGTCTTTTTTAGCAACTCTTAATTCAGCTGTGTTTGTTAACTGCATTGTTTTTAGCTTAGCTTTTAATTCAAAAAGAAGCACCTTTTTCTCTTTTAATAATACTTGAAGTTCATTCAAGTTTTTGTCTTTTAAATCAGTATAGTTCATTTTCGCTATCTCTTGTTACAATTTTAGTTTTAAATGGTAGCTTGTGTTGAGCTAATGTTAAAGCTTCTCTAGCTAATTCATCAGATACACCGGCCATCTCAAAACAAATTCTTCCTGGCTTAATGTTCATAACCCATTTATCAACAGACCCTTTACCTTTTCCCATTCTTGTTTCTAATGGTTTTGCAGTAAGTGGTTTATCAGGGAATACCATAATCCAAACTTTCGCTTGTCTTTTTACTTTTCTAGTCATCGCAATTCTTGACGCTTCGATTTGTCTTGAGTCAATTCTTCCGTGCTCTACAGCTTTGATACCGATATCTCCGTATGCTAAAGAGTTTCCTCTATGAGCCATACCTCTATTTCGGCCTTTCATCATTTTTCTAAATTTCGTTCTTTTAGGCATTAACATAATTATTTACCTCTTTTCTTAGTTGGTCTTCTTTTAGGTTTAGAAGAAGTGTCTTCAGCTTTTTCAGTTGGAATACCTTTAGCTAATACTTCACCTTTAAAAATCCAAACTTTGATACCAATACAACCATAAGTTGTATGACCTTCAGCAAAACCATAATCAATTCTAGCTCTTAAAGTATGTAAAGGAACTCTTCCTTCTAAATACCATTCAGTTCTAGCCATTTCAGCTCCACCAAGTCTACCAGAAACAGATACTTTAATACCTTTTGCTCCACCTTTTAAAGCGTTTTGCATAACTCTTTTCATAGCTCTTCTGAATGCAACTCTTCTTTCTAATTGTTGAGCAACATTTTCAGCAGATAATTGAGCAGAAGTTTGAGGTTTTCTCTCTTCTTTAATATTTACAGCAATTTCTTTACCAACTAATTTTGAAAGGGCATCTTTTAGTTTTTCAACATCTGCACCTTTTTTCCCAATAATAATACCAGGTCTAGCAGCAACTACTGTAACTCTAACTTTTTTTGCAGTTCTTTCAACGATAGTTTGAGCAATTCCAGCATAGTATAATTCTTTTTTAACATACTTTCTGATTTTGTCATCTTCTGCAACATTTGCTGGCATTGTTTCGAATTTAGGAAACCATCTTGATTCCCAATTTCTATTAATACCTAATCTTAAACCTATTGGATTAACTTTTTGACCCATTACTTGTCTCCTTTAGTTGCAGCAGCTACTTCAATCATAATATGTGCAGTAGGTTTGTGTTTTGGAGAAGCACTTCCTCTTGCTCTTGGAGTAAATCTCTTAAGAACTGGACCTTTATCAACTCTAGCTGATACAACTACTGCATCAACTGGATCTAAACCTGCATTTGCTACAGCAGATGCAATAACTTTAGAAATAATTCCAGCAGCTTTATTTGGAGTAAATTGTAAAGATGCGATTGCATACTCTGCATTCATTCCTTGAACTTCTCTTGCAATTAATCTAGCTTTAATTGGAGAAAGTCTAATAAATTTTAATATTGCTTTAGCCATTCTTATGCCTTTCTTTGAACAGAACCTTTATGGCCCTTAAATGTTCTAGTTGGTGCAAATTCACCTAATTTATATCCAACGTGGTTCTCAGTAACATTAACTGGAACGAAGTTTCTTCCATTGTGCACATTGAAAGTTAATCCAATCATATCTGGTAATACAGTAGATCTTCTTGACCAAGTTTTGATTGGTTTTTTATCATTAGCTTCATTAGCTTTGATAACTTTTTTAATCAGGTGTGCGTCTACGAATGGACCTTTTTTTATCGATCTTGCCATCTTAAACCCTTACTTCTTTCTTTTTGAAATGATTAGTTTGTCACTAGCTTTTTTCTTTCTAGTTTTATAACCTTTAGTTGGCATACCCCATGGAGTAACAGGATGTCTACCAGAATTAGTTTTACCTTCACCACCACCGTGTGGGTGATCAATTGGATTCATTGCAGATCCTCTTGTTTGTGGTCTAATACCAAGGTGTCTACTTCTACCCGCTTTTCCAATAACCATGTTAGAGAAATCTTCGTTTCCAACTACACCAATTGTAGCTATACAAACACCAAGAATTTTTCTCATTTCACCAGATGGTAATCTCATGATTACATACTTGTCTTCTCTACCCATAATTTGAGCATATCCACCAGCAGATCTAGCGATTTGACCGCCTTTTCCTGGTTTCATTTCAATATTATGAACCATTGTTCCAACAGGAATACTTAATAATCTCATTGCATTACCAGGTAAGATGTCAAGTCCAGCTTCAGCAGCTTGTACTTTATCTCCAACTTTTAATCCAGAAGGTTGAATAATATATCTTTTATCCCCATCTAAATAAGTAACTAAACAAATTCTACAGTTTCTGTATGGATCGTATTCAACAGTTGAAATTGTACCTTCAACACCGAATTTATCTCTTTTGAAATCTATAATTCTATATAATTTCTTAGCACCTGCTTCTTTGTGTCTTGATGTAATTCTACCGTTATTATTTCTACCAGCTGCTGCTTTTACTCTTACAAGTAAAGATCTAACTGTTGGTTTAGAAGTAATGTCAGAAGTATCCATAACAGACATAAATCTTCTTGCAGGAGTTATTGGTCTAAATTTTTTAATTGCCATTTATAATCCCCTTAAGCTGAAAGGTTCGCAATTGCTGCGCCCTCTGGTAATGTTACATAGAATTTTTTGAAATCAGGTCTTTTACCTATTTTCCCTTTAAATCTTTTTACTTTACCATTTTGTCTTAAAGAATTCACTTTTGAAGGTGTTACTCCAAAATACTCTTTAAATACTTCTTTTAAACCGTTTTTAGTCATTCTAGGACTAGTTTGAACAACGATTACACCATTTTCTTGAAGCTCAATTGTTTTTTCTGTATATAATATTGCTTTAATATCTGTAATATCTGCCATCTTAAGCCTCTTTTGTTAATGCATCAAGTACTGATTTTTCAATAAGTACTGAGTGGTATGCAGCAATTAAATAAGCGTTAACTTCTTGCTTTTCAACCATATAACAGTTTTTAATGTTTCTAAACGCTAAATAAGTTTTTTCATCAATTGAATCACATACAATTAATGTATCTCTTTTGTTTATTTTACTTAAAACTGCAACTGCTTCTTTAGTTTTTCCTGATACAAGTTTAATTGAATCAACAACAAATAAAGTACTATTATTTGCTTGAGCATTGATAGCATATTTTAATGCTAATGCTTTTTGTTTTTTGTTAACTTTTTGGTTATAGTTTCTTTTAGTAGGTCCAAATGCTTGCCCCCCACCAACGAATAATGGTGATCTTTTTGAACCCCATCTAGCCGCACCAGAACCTTTTTGAGCTTTAGGTTTTTTACCACCACCGCTTACTTCTGCTCTTGTTTTTGCTCTTGCTGTATTTGATCTTAATGCTGCTAAATATGATTTAACATACAAATATAAATTATGTTTGTTTATTTCTTCATAACTAGCTGGTAAAACTACTTCACCATTACTTTCAAATTTTTCATTTAATACTATTGCTTTGCTCATTTAGCAACCTTTACTTTTCCTAATGCTCCGTTTGGACCAGATACTGAACCTTTAAGAACTAAAATTCCAGTTTCAGCGTCAAATGAAATAACATCATTTTTAACAGATACATTTGTATTTCCGTATTGCCCTGGCATTTTTTTACCTGGCTGAACTCTACCTGGCCATTCGCAGTTACCGATTGAACCAACTCTTCTACCCATTCTGTGACCGTGTGATGCTCTACCACCAGCAAAATTCCATCTTTTAACAGCTCCAGTAAACCCTCTACCTTTTGTTTTAAAAGTTGTTTTTAACCGTTGTGCTTCAGCTAATCCAGAAACATCTAAATCACCAGCTTCAGCATTTGCTACAGTCATTGTTGCAAATCTGTTAAACTCTTTAGATAAGTTATATTTTTTTTGTATACCTTCGATAGCTTTGTTAAATTTTTTACCATTGCTATACGATACAATTGCTACACCGTCAGTCACTTCACACACTTTAGTATCAAGAACTTTTAAAAGTGTAACAGGAGTACTTGGAACAGAAACTGTTCTACTCATACCGATTTTTTGAACTATAAATTCCATCTATATTACCCTTTCTTCTTATTCTTGACCCATAGATCTAACTTCAACATCAACTTCAGGAGCTAAGTCAAGTTTCATTAACGAATCTACAGTATCTGGAGTTGCAGCTATAATATCAATAATTCTTGAATGAATTCTGATTTCAAATTGCTCTCTAGAATCCTTATTTACGTGAGGACCTTTAATAACTGTATATCTTCTGATTTTTGTAGGAAGAGGAATAGGACCTCTTAAATCAGCACCAGTTCTTTTAACGGCTTCAACAATTGAAGCAACACTTCTATCTAAAACTCTATGATCATAAGCCTTAAGCTTTAATCTAATTTTTTCCATTTTTTTCCTTTAAAGAACTCGTTAGATGCGCATAAATGCACCCTAACCACATTTAGTGGACGCGGATTATAACTTTTTTGTATTAGAATGTCAAGTATTATGGGCTTCTTGGATAAAAATATATAAATTTATTTCCTTTTTTAAAGGATAGATATCTTGATTTTGACCACTAGGTAAGTTTTGATTAAGATTAGTCTAGAACGACTTAAAAAATGTAATAATATATAGAAATAGCACTTATTTAGCTAATTTACCTGCATTTCAAAGCAAATTAAACTTATTAAATACTCCTGTAACCTAACTTATTATAACTGGATTTTTTACTTTTATATCTTCATAATCTGGATTAATACTCTTTTGACAGTAGCAATCTTTTTTGATTATGATTTGTTTGATGAATATTTCACCTATTAGATTTACTGCATATATTTTTTATCTTTTTTAAGTGGATTACTATTTAAAATTTAAAAATACTTATTATTAAAGTTGGAAGTTAAGAGAGTTTTTTTTTGCTGAATACTGTAAAATATTATATAAAATATTTTGAAGCATTATCTTTTAATTTGTTAAAAATTTCATCAAAAGAAGCAGGATAAACTCTTGTTCCACCTAAAGTTGATATAAAATTTGTATCTCCAATCCATCGTGGCAGCATATGATAATGGACATGTTGTTCAATTCCTGCACCTGCTGCTTTTCCTAGATTCATACCAATATTAACACCCTCACAAGGCATAACTTCTTTTAGTAATTTTACACCTTGTCTTACTCGAATACTCATTTGCATCCAAATATTATCTTCTAAATCTTCAATACTTGAAGTATGAAAAAAAGGAACAACCATCATATGTCCAGGAGAATATGGAAATTTATTCATAACTACGAAACAATATTCATCTGAAAATAAAACTTGCATTTTTGCATCTTCAATATTTTTTGAAATATGACAAAAAACACAACCTTCAATTTTTTCCTCACTAATATAATCATATCGCCATGGTGCATATAGATGTTCCATTTTATTTTCCTAAAATTTATATAAAGTTTGGAGCGTCATTTGCAAATAAAATCAAATCACCAGCTCTTGTTGTTTTTGCTAATGTTGCTTCCATTAGTGTTTTATCTTTTAAAATATATACTTTTTCTTTATCTATATTTGTACTAAATAAATGCGTATTTAAACTTCCTGTTAATATTACAAAATCAAAAGTTTTATTTATCTCTTTTGCTAAAAGAATATTTGCTTCATCAGTTGATTCTACAAGCCCAGGAGTAATGATTACTTTTCTTCCTGTATGAGTTGAGCAAATATTTACAGCCTCAAGCATACCTGTTAGATTTCCATTAAATGAGTCATCAATTATAATTTTGCCACCTGCTTCAATTTTTTGAAGTCTATGTTCAACTTGAGGAAGAGTACATAACGCCATTTTTATTTCATTTATACTCATACCTAAATAATGAGATACTAAAATAACGGCTGTCAAATTTATAGCATTAAAACTTCCTAAAATTGGCGCATGAAAATGTTCAATATTTCCAGCAACTTCAACATCAAACCAAATTCCATCTAAATTACTTTTTGTAATATGCAAATTATTTGGATATTTTGTAATAGTTGAATATGGTTTAATTGGAACTGATTCATGAACAAATCCCATTCTCATTTTCGGAGATTTTAAAATTTCCATTTTAGTATGAATAATATTATCTAAAGTTTTAAAATACTCAATATGTTGTTCACCAACACTTCCAATAACACAAATCTGAGGTTCTAAAAACATTGCTATTTCTTCAATATCACCTTTTACTCTAGCACCTGCTTCTGCAATATAAATTTGTGTATCAAGTGGAATATCTTTATTTACATCAAGTACAATTCCAGCAATTGTATTTACACTTCTTGGTGTTTTGTAGGTTTTATATTTCTTTTTTAAAACATGATACAAATAGTTTTTAATTGATGTTTTTCCAAATGATGCTGTAATTGCGACTGTTCTAAGTCCTGAGATACTTTGGTATCTCTGTTTTGCTTTATGTTTAAAAGAGATAAAAAATATTTTTTCCATAATTGAAGAAATTACATAAACCAGAATCAATGGAATAAAAATAAACATATTTGTACAATTTGGGTTTGTTAAACAAAGTGCCGTCATTGCAAATGTTATAAAAAGTAATATTGATAAAAATCTTTTTACTCTTGCAGTTAAAACAAGAGGTTTATCAAGCTTTTTATTCCATAAAAGAAAACTTGTTATATATATGATATAAAAATAAACAGCATAATAAGGTTCTGGAATAATATAAAAAAGAATTATTGGTGATAAAAAATATGTAATATGCCATTGCCATTTATGATGTTTAAATACAACTCTTTCTAATTTATAGTTATACCATTGAAGATTAGTAATTAAATACCAACCTAAACTCATTATTAAAATAATGTGCGTAATAATATTAAAGTATTCCATTTTCAATTCTCTCACTTATATTTTTTGCATTTTTTGCAAAGAAGAAATGATCACCATCATAAGATGTAAAAGTTGATTTTTTTAATAATGATGCCATTTTTTTGCCAGATTTTAAAGAAGTTGCGGTATCTTTTTCTCCCCAAAAAATCAAAGCATTATTTGTAAAATTTGTAAAATAAGATGAAAAATCTTCATTTACAACATTTTTAAAAGTTGTGTACATATTTTCACTCATTGTATTTACATCTTTACTTCTAAATGCTTTTGTAACAGATTTTAATCCTAAAGCATTAAAGATTTTTGCAAAGAAAATCTTTGCTTTTACATCAAAAGATTTTTCTTCTAAAATTCCAGCACTACTTAATAAAACTAAATTTGCTGGATTTAATAATGTTGCCACTTTGCCACCATAAGAGTGTCCAGCTATTATATCTTTTGAAGATGATAATAGTTTTAATAATTCATCTATTATCTTGGCATATTCTTTTGTTGTTAAAACATAATTATTTAAACTTTTTCCAAATCCTGGTAAATCAATATAAATATGTCTAAAATCTTTCAAATAAGGTGAAAATACATTTTTCATAATATCCTTATTTGAACCCCAACCATGCAAAAAAATTATATCTTTTTTAGCTGTTGGGTTTACTATTTCATAAGAAATATCAAAATTTTTATTATCAACAGTCAAATTTTTTGTTGCCAAAATTTATTTTCCTTTTGTAGCTTGTATTTTATTTACATATTCATAAGTAATTGGAATATATTTTTTTAAAGGAAGTGTACTTGCTACTTCATTAAATAATCTTGAGAAATCTTGAAATAAATAGTTTGCCATTGATCCAGGAATTGAATTTATTTCATTTAAATAAACTGTATCATTTACAACAAAAAAATCACATCTAATAATTGAGCCTTCAAATAAAGTATTATAAAGTCTTCTAAATGACTCTTTTATTTCTTCATTTAATTTTTCTCCCAAATCTACTTCTAGAGCTTTTGAAGTTCTTGAAAAATCTAAATATTTTTTATCAAAATCTAAAAATTCAGCTTTTTGTGGTTCTTCAATAATAGAAAATCTAAACTCTCCATTTACTTTTGTTCCAGCTAAATTATACTCTTTTACTCCACTTATAAATGGTTCAATTATTACTGCATTATCAAATTCATAAGCAACATCAAGAGCATATTCTAACTCTTCTTGTGATTTAACAATTGAAACCCCAATAGAACTTCCTAATTTTACAGGTTTTAAAATTGCAGGAAAACTATCAACTACAACTTTATCACCTTTTGTAAAGTATTTATAATCTAAAGTATTAACGCCAACACTTGAAGCATAACCTTTTGTTAAAAATTTATTTGAACTCACAACACAAGCTTCAGTTCTTGGAGCCACAAAAGGAATATTATAAAATTCTAAAACAGAAGATAAAACACCATCTTCACCATCTCCACCATGAGAAAGATTTAAAACTACATCATAATGTATTGTTTGGTCTTTTGAAAAAAGTCCACCTTTTTTATAAAAACCACCTTTTTGTAAAAAAACCTTATCAAACTTCTTATATTCCCCTGTACTAAACAACTTTGATTTAATAATGTCAGTTGGAATATGATATAAATCTCTTGATGCATCTAGAAATAGATAAATTAATTCATTGTTTAATACATCTTTCATAGCAATTGAACTTACTATTGAAATTTCATGTTCAAAACTTACTCCACCAAAAACTATAGCTATCTTCATCCGATTCCTTTTTTATAAATATATTTTTATTTTTGTAATTTTTTTAATGCTTCTTTTACTAAATCACTTGTATTTCCACTCACACAAGTTTTTAATACTTTTGAAACTAAATCTTTTTTAAATCCTAAAGATTCTAAAGCAAGTGCTGCTTCAAATGATGAAGAAAGTGCTGAGTTATCACTTCCGTCATGAGAATCAACAATAAATCCTGAAAGTTCCACAAGTATTCTACTTGCACCCTTAGGTCCTAATCCTGGAACTCTTTTTAACATAGTTACATCATTTTCACTTACAATTTGTGCAAATGATGTTGGTGTAAAAGTAGAACAAATTGCAAGTGCTACTTTTGGACCTACTCCATTTATTTTAATAACTGTATCAAAAAGTTTTTTCTCATTTACATCTAAAAAACCATATAAAGATTGAGAATCTTCTCTAATTATATGAGTAATTTCTAGTTTTACATCATCAGAAATAATTTTTGAACTGCAATTTAATGAAACAAAAATTTCATAAATAATTCCATTTACATTTACATTTAATAATGTTGGTTCTTTTTTTGTTATCTTTCCTACAAGTCCGACTATCATTATTTAGCTCTTTATCTCACAAAAATGTTGAATTTAATATTTAATATATAAATTTCATTATATAATAAATACACTTAAACAAAAAGGCTGGTGTCATGCTTGAATTAATAACAAAAAAAATAAGCAATAAGATAATTTTTGCTCTATTTATTTTAATGTCGCTAAGTAGTATAACAGTTGTATATTTTACAACATCAAAGGTGACAAAAGATTCTATTGAAAAAACAAAAGATAATCTTGAGATGTTAAATGCTGCAATATTTCAAAGTCTAAGAAATGCAATGAACACAGGAGACCCTGTACAAATAGCAAAATCAGAAGAAGATGCAAGTCATATAAAAGGTGTTAAAAATTTAACTGTTGCAAAGGGAAAACCTTTAATGGAATTATATCCATCAAACATTCCATATACAACAAATAAAGAAGTTCTTAATGCTTTTGATTCTAAGCAACCTTTCCTTTTACAAACAAACAATGAAAATGGTCATAACATAAGAATGATAAAACCTATGATTGCAACACAAGAGTGTTTAATGTGTCATGGTAATCAAAATGAAGGTGATGTAATTGGAGTAATGGATTTAACTTTTTCATTAGATGAAGCTGACATACAAATTAGAGGTTTGATTACAGAAATTTCAATTATCTCTATAATATTAGCCTTTATAACTATTGGTTTAATTCTTGTTATCGTAAGAAGAGCTACAAATCCAATTCAAAAATTAAAAGATGGATTTGAAAACTTATTACATTCAAATGACACAAATATATCTTTAGCAGTAGAATCTAAAGACGAAATAGGAGAAGTTGCAACTTTATTTAATGCTTATATGGATAAAGTTAGAGCTGGATTAAAACAAGATGAGAAAGTAATCGAAGAAGCAAGTGATGTTTTAGAAAAAACAGCAAACGGATTTTTTGTTTACAAAGTTGAATCAATTGCATCTAATCCTCATGTTGAAGACTTAAAAAACAGATTAAATTCTATGATTTTAAGTACAAAAAATACTGTAGACAAAATCAATGAAACATTAAGATATTACTCTGAATCAAAATTTGACTACAAAATAAATGATGATGGAATTTATGGAAACTTAGGTTCTTTAACAGCTGGAATTAAATTAGTAGGAAATAATACTTCTGAAATTTTAGCAATGGTTATGAACACAGGAAATGCATTAAATGAAAATACACAAACTCTTTCAAGTGCATCAAATAATCTATCAGCTTCTTCGAATCAACAAGCTGCATCTTTAGAAGAAACTGCTGCTGCTTTAGAAGAGATAACATCAACTATTCAAACAAATACATTAGCAACAAATAAAATGTCACAACTAGCACAAAATGTTACTACCTCTGCAAAAAATGGACAAGATTTAGCAAATCAAACAGCTAATTCAATGGATGAAATTAACAAAGAAGTAAGCTCTATAAATGAAGCTATCGAAGTTATTGATCAAATTGCTTTCCAAACAAATATTCTTTCACTAAATGCAGCCGTAGAAGCAGCAACAGCTGGTGAAGCTGGAAAAGGATTTGCAGTAGTTGCAGCTGAAGTGCGAAACCTTGCAAATAGAAGTGCGGATGCGGCAAAAGAGATTAAACACATAGTTGAATTAGCTAGTAAAAAAGCTAAAGAAGGTAAAAATATATCTGATAATATGATTGATGGATATAAAGAATTAAATGAAAATATTTCAAATACAATCTTAACTATAAATGAAGTAGCAAACGCATCAAAAGAGCAAGAAAAAGGAATAGTTCAAATTAATGATGCTATTAATTTATTAGATCAAGCAACTCAAAAAAATGCACAAGTTGCAGATCAGATTTCTAAAATGGCAGATACAATTGCTACTATGTCTAACTCTTTAGTAACTGCTGCTGCAAAAGCTTCTTTCCTAGAAGATTCTCTAGATAAAGTTTCTGATGTAGATTTAGTATATCAAACAGCATTATTAAAAGTAGAAATACTAAATACAAAAGATACAGCATATGCAAAATTGGGTGATTATAAATCATTTAAAATACAAGAGAATCAAGGTTTAAAACAATGGTGCGAAAATTATGTAAATTCAGATAAAAAAGTAGATATGGAAATAATAAATAATATAGATATGTTAAATAAAAAATTCCATACTAACTTACAAGATTTAGTAGATTCAAACTCAAATAAAGAATCAAATGAAACTTTAAATAAAAAAGCGAAAGAAGTAGAAATAGATACTTTTAAAATTTTTACAAATCTTAATAATCTTAAAATAAATAAGAAAAGATAAAAGAAGAAAATCTTCTTTTATCTTTTAGAGAAACTTTAGAGACTTTTATGCTTGCATTTGTTTAATCAAAGCTTCTAATTCATCATCTGAAAGAGTTTCCTCACATGAGTCAATGTTTTTAGCACTTGGAGCTAAATTATATTGGCTTTTATCTATGTCATTTTTTTCACAAACAAAATTTACAACTCTTTCGATTTTCTGTCTATGTAAATCATGATGTTGTAGTAAACCAAAAATATCAGAAATTTTATTTATAGCTTTATCTTTTTTATATAATGGTAGTTCTGAATTACTTATCATTTCTTCAATAGATTCGATATTATCATAAATTAATTGAGCATTCATCTCTGACTCTTTTATAACTTCACATAATTGCGCAATTAATTCTTCGTATGACATAAAACTTCCTTTATTTTAAATATTAAGATTAGTTTAACTTAGTTTTACTTAATACATTTTATATTTATTTAATTATTAATGAATTATTTCAGCAATTACTTCTGTTGCATATGAACCTTTTGGTAAATAAAATTGTATTTCCATCCAGTTCTTATCTTCTTTATAGTTAGAAGAAAGCTCTTCAGGAAAAATCCAAGCAAATCTTCTTGCTCCATCTTCTCCTGTGTTTTGTTCAAATTCTTTTTCAATTTCATATGCTAAATCAACTGAATTTTTAACTCTTTTTCCACTTAAAAGTCCTGTTGGAACTCTATCTCTTTCATTGAATTTCAAAGATTCTTCTTCTAAATTTTCAATTGTAAATATTTTCCCAAAAGGATAATGAGAAAGTAAATCTCCAGTTATAAGTTTAAAAGGATGTTTTTGTTTTTTCATTTGTTTTACAACATCAAGAGGTAAATTTAATCTTTGATAAATCTCTTTTGGTTCAAAAGCATCAACTAATTTTGATATTTCTATTCTTTTTGAAAGCCATGAATTAAAAAGATAACTTTGATATGCATTGATGTACATTTGTTTTAAATTTCTTCTTTTTTCTTTTAATTTTCCATCAATAATATCTTTACCTTTTTTGTAATTATCTCCATCAATTCCAAATCTTTGAAAACCAAAATAGTTAGGGATTCCATTTGTAACAATTGACCCTAAAGCTTCTTCAATTTTTCTTTTTTCAATTGCTCCAACTCTTTTTAGTCTTATAAAAAACTTATTCCCTTTTAAATGGCCTACTTTTATTTTGTTATTATGATAAGTAGTTTCAAGTATTTTTAGGTTTTCATGTTGAAAAGATTTTAATTGCTCTTCATATTTTCTATGAACTGAAATTGATTGAACTGTCATTGCATTTTTATCTTTAAGTCCTGCATATCCAAAATCTCTTGAACTACAATTTAGAAACTTTGATAATATTTCTATTGCATCCCAAGTTGCTAAATCTTTTTTTCTAATTTTTAAAATAAGATGTTCACCCTCACCTGAAAATTCATAAAGTGGGATTTCTGTAACCACGAAGTCATCTTTGTTTTGTTTAAAAAGCACATCAATTTTTGAGTGATTTAAATATCTTTGTAATTGTTCCAATATTTTTCCTTTAAATTAGATTCCTAATTTAAAGGAACCGATATTTTTTAACTACTTTTTAACATAATTTATAAAAAATTATTAAAAGTAGCAAAACCCTAAAGAGAACAACGAGTTGTTCTTTTCACTGATTGACTAAAAATGATGATTTTTACAAGTAGTTCTATATTTGCCTTTTATTGCTTTTGCAAATATATTTAAATCTACTTTATGTTTTAAAGCTATTTTATTTATTTTTTCTAAATTCTTTTCATCAAAAGAAAAAAGAATTTCATACTCTTCTCCTGAACTTCCAATATTTTCAGATATTTCATTAAAAAATTCAAAACCAACTTTACTAGATTTTGATAATTTTTCTAATTCAAAAAATAATCCATCAGAAATATCCATTGAAGCTGTTATAAAAGGTGCAATTTCATAAAAAAAGTATGGATTTAGTTTTGGTTTTATAAATTTTGATTTTTTTGAAATAACTTCATTTTTTAAAAGTTTTTCCAAATCTTCTTTAGATGAACCCAAAGTTCCTGTGTGACAAATAAGATTATTTTTTTTAACTCCTGATCTCAAGACTGGATTTGAAGTTTTTGAAATAATTGTTATTGAAATATCTAATTTTTCATTAGATATTGTATCACCACCAATAATTTGAATGTCAAATTTACGAGCAGCTTTTTTAAAACCTTTTGCCAACTCTTTTAAATCTTTATTTGAATATGATTTGGGAATAGCAACACTTAAAAGCGCATAAGCGGGAATTGCATTCATTACAATTGCATCTGAAATATTAACTATCATTGATTTATAAGCAATTTGTTTTAAACTCATCCACTCTTTTTTGAAATGTACATTCTCAAAAAAAGCATCCATTGAGTAAACAAATCCATCAATAAAAGCACCATCATCACCAATAATTTTATTATTTGAAAATTGTTTTATAAAATATTCTTCTTTATTCATTCGCAATTATATCAAAGATGTGCAAAATTTACACGATATTTAAAAAATTACAAATAACTTTTCAAAGAGGATATATTTTATCCTCTTTATTTTAAAGAAATTATTGTATAATGCGCCTTTAAATAATTTAATTAGGAGACAAAATGCCAAAAATTAACAAATATGTTGATATTGATACTGTTGAAAGAGAAGCAAAAAAAGATTTAATAGATAGACATAGTCCATTTATTCACTGTGCAGCAACTGCAAAAAAAGGTGAGCCATTTGAAGTAACTGTTAAAATGGGTAACGAATATACTCATCCAGATGATTTTGATCATTATATTGAATCTGTAACATTATATAACGGTGATGTTCAATTAGCTAAAGCTTCTTATGTTCCAGGAACATTAGGAAATGTAAAAGCTCATAATACTACAACATTTACAATTATTCCAACTGGTTCAAAATTAAACCTAGTGGCTCATGGTTACTGTACAAAACACGGTATCTGGGAAGGTACACCTGTAGAAGTATCAGTAGCTGAATAAGCTATAAGCCCTATTCTATAGTAAAGGCAAGAGATTTTTATCTCTTGCCTTTTTTTATGTTTGTTGGTTATTTGTTGGTAGCACATTGACTTGTCAACAAAATATGCTATTTAGCAGTTTGGCAAGTTTGGCAGCTTTTCAAATTTATTAGAGATCCACTTTATATTTTAGAAAATTATTTTATTAGTATCCTACTATAGGCAATTTATTCGGACAAGCTACATGTAAATATTTTTACACCTATTTTTAGTTTTCTAAAAATATTGTTCACATAATCTTTTATTTTTACTTAATAAAATCTTTAAAAAAAATTCCGAATTCTAGTTTATAATTTATACTCCGTATCGTATTGGTCAAAAATTCAAACCTTTTTACAGAATATTTTTTCAAGTTAATAATCTCAAAATTATAATTTCCTGCTAAAAATAATGGTATTTTTAATTTGAATGTATTTGTTTTAAAATTATAATAATATATAAAAATATCTGATTTATAAATTACATAATTATTTATTATTAGCAAATCTTCAATATGAGAATTTAAAGTATAATTTTTAGAAATTTTATTTCTTAATAGATCAATAATTACGAAATTTCCTCTGTCTTTTAAGTAGCCAATAAGTTGATTTTCTTTTTCATTGTATTTGAATGAAACATGAAGATTATGCATATCCTCATCATTATAATCAAATAAACTACTTTGTAATAATATGTATCCATTATCTTCAATAAAAATAAAATTTATTTCTTCACTAAAATAGACATTTTTTGTACCATGTTTAAAAAAATAGAAATCTAGTGTGGATACTATTTTATAGAATTCATTATCTTTATAAATCACAATTGTGTTTAAATCTAAAATATAGAATTTGAAAAAATCTAAATCTATATACTCATCATCATTCTTTGATTCAGAAATCAATTTTCCTTTAAAATCATAAACATATAATTTCTTATAATTAGTGTAAACGTTTCTTTCATATATAGCAATATATTTATTTAATAAAATATCAAATAGAATTTCATTAGCAAATTTCTTTATAAATACTTTATTTAATAAATTATCTTTAACTATCAATATATTTTTTTCATTATTAAGTATAAATTCAAATTCTCCAATCAAATTTAATAAACTATTGTTTTTTTCGTAAAATTTAAAATTATTATTTACATTTTTATTATCAAAAACAATGTCATTATTATCATTTAATTTTTTAGTAACAAAACTGATATTAACAATTACAATTTCTTTTTTTGAATAAGCTAATAAACATTTATCATTGATAATTAAAACATCTTCTATTTCTAATTCTAGTCCTTCTATAATATGAATTTGTTCGTTATTTATTAATTTAAAATTTTTATCTAAATAATGAATCTCTATACTAGTATAATCTGATATCCTTTTCTTTTTAATATATCCCTTTTCATTCTCTTCTGATTCATTCAAATCTAGAAGAATTTTTTTATTATTGATAAATAATTCATGAAATTCAATTATATTTTTAAACTCGTTATTAACATATGTAAATTTAAACTCATAATTAAAATAGTTAAATAAAATAATAGTTTTAGTTGATGGATAATATGATACTAATTTAATAAGTTTATTATTGAAAATATCAAATATTATAAATTTATCAAGAGTTATAAAAATAAATAAACCATCATTAATAAAAAAAATATTCTGAATATTAGATATATTAACTTCTTTTATTATTTTAAGATTATTATTAAAGACACATACTTTTACATCAAATATTACAACTATATATTTATCATTTAATATTTTTATTAATTTAATTTCATCATCAAAATAACTATACGCTGATAATCCCTGTCTTTCAAAAAGTTTTAAAATATTTTCATTTTTAATCCATATCCAATTAATTTTATCTTTAGATAGAATATCATTTGATATGATAGTTAAAGGAGAATTTTCGCCATCTTCATATGCTAATTGAAATAAAGATTGATGTGGTTTCCAGAACTCTTCATTAACTCTCAAAATCAAATGTTCTTTCTCTCTATAAAAACTCTCCCAAGGATATATTTCATCTTCTGTAATATTATCAAGTTGAGTAGCTTTTGATATAATATCTCTAAAACTATCTTGTTTATTGTTATCATAAACAGAACCTGCAAATTCTAAATCAAACAATATTTCTTTTAACTCTTTAAATTGTTTTGAATGAAATAGTTGATAAGGATATTCACTTAACATATGAAGATTATGATATCTTTGATTCCAATTTTTATTTTTATCTTGTTTCAAATAAAAATAATCAGAAAGTTCTTTATGTAATTGTTTTGCATTTTTTTTATAAAAATTCTCTTTTATAACCTCTTCAATAATCCTGTGATATGGTTTTATTAACATTTGTCCATCTATTAACTTTTCAGTAAATATATTTTGAACATAATAATAAAATCTTGACCATATAGCATTTGGGAGTTTATTTAGACTTGGATATCTATGATTTTGAAATAATTCTAAAAACTTTTTATCATTTGAAAATAAATCTAAAAGTTCTTCTTCACTTAAACCATCTTTTGAAGCAGCTATATATCCAAATGATAATTCTAAGAGTTCTTTTTCATGATGATATTGTTTAACTATAAATTCAAAAAACTGGATAATAAGTTTTTCTTCAGTATCTTTTAAATGTAAATTATTTTGTTTAGATTTCCAATGTTTAACTATTTCAAATATTAATCGCAAATGTAAAGGTGTAATATTTTGCAAATTTGAATTTATTTCTTTCCATTGTTTTATAGTTAATTTTCTATTTTGAGATTCTAATAATTTTTTTAAAATTTTTTTATTTGTAGTAGTACCTAAAGGTAATAATTCATACTTGTTTTTTAAATAAGATAATCTATTAAAATATTCCGAATAATCACTATTATCTTTTTTATTTTCATCGTATAAAGTAGAGAATACTATTTTTATATTTGATTGAAGTTGATCAAGAAAGATAGTTAAATCATTATAATCTTCAAATTGATCTAATGCATCTAAAAATATAACTACTTTTTTGTTGTTCAATTTTTCAAGTTGTAATTTAAATTGTTCTTTAAATTTTCTCTCTTCTATTTCTATATTTGGTTTAGGAAGATCATTTTTATTTTGTAAATTTGCTTCTATTTCCCAAAATATATTTTCAAATAAAATTCGTGAATAAGTTGAATTTTCAGTCGTACCAATAAATCTATAATATACTTCATATTCTTTTGTATTTATTTTACTAATAGCTTTTGCCATAACAGAAGTTTTACCTGAACCAGATTTTCCATATTGTAAATAAAATTGTTCATTATCATTTTTTATAAAGTTTAATATTCTTTCTACTTCTCTATCTCTTCCTAATACTATTTCTGATTTTTCTTTTAGGAAATTCTCTTGTTGTTCTAGTTCTATTTGAAGTTGGGTTTGCTCTTGAAAATTATTTATCTCTTTTTGAATTGATATTGTAAACTTCTCTAATATTTGGTCATGGAACTCTTTAAGATAAGAAGTAGATCTTTCTAAATTTAATTCATTATAAGAAACATTCTTTGATTGTTTTATCTCATTCCATTGCACATTTTTTTGTCTGACTTGATTTTCTTTTGGAATATTTGAATTTCTCCGTAGTTTTTTCCATAGTTTTTTTAATTTAATTAAATCTTTATCTATATAGTCAGTTACATCTTCATTATTGTAATTTATTATTTTTCTAAAATAAGCGAATGTATGAGAATTATCTACTTCTTTTTGAAATTTATCAAGTCCTAAATACATTTCTTGTTCTGTAGCTGAAGTATTATATTTTCTATAAATCTCTTCATCTTTTGGATTATCAAAAACTTTTTGAAAAGATATTCTTATTTGTTTTTCTATTTTATTCCATTCTTCTCTCGTTAAATAGTGTTTATTTTTTAAATAATATATATTTTCTGTTGAGTTTTCATCTTCTTCATACCAGCAATTTATTAAATTCTTGTCTTCATCCAATATTTTACTTGAATTAATAATTATTTTAAACTCATCTTCCTTTATTTCATATGGAAGAGGTATCCATCCATATCTTTGTCCTACAAGAATAAGTAAATTAGGTTTTGGTTCATGGCTACTTCTTTTTATTTCATTTAAACAAATATTCATTGTTTGCTGATCTAATCCTGCTTCTTCTTGTATCCCCCATCTTAAATCAATAGGTTGAAATCCAAAGCCATTTTTATTGCACAATTCTTTTAACTTTGGAAAAATAAACTTTTGCAAAATATTTCTTTCAGCCTCAAAATCTTTAAATGTTGAGCTTATAAAAAACTTTATTGTTTTATTTTTAGACATTACATTTTCCTATTTTTTAAATTATCTTTATTCTCTTCTTTAATTTCCACTATTTCCCAAACAATATGCAACAAAAGGAATTTGATAAATATTTTTATAGTCATATTTAACAACACCTGGATCATCTTTTTTTAATGTTTCCCAATCACATAAATCATAATGCTCTTTTTTTAACATATCTTTGTCTGTAATTTTTCTTCTAATCCAACCATTTAAAATATGATAAGCATTCCATCTTGTGTGTTCAATTTGAGCCAAATTATTGATAAATTCTACATAATTAGTATTATCTTTTACTTTTAAATAAAAATTAGCTAAAGATATAGCCATTATAACTTCCATATTATCACTATTACTTTTTTCAAGATTAAATACTAATTTTTCGTTTACTTCATTATAAAAATTCTTATCTTTTAAACTATTTTTTGCATCTATTTCTAGTTCTTTTAATTTCTTTTCCAGCTCTTTAAGTTCAGATTTCTTAACTTCTCTTAACTTTTCATCTAACTTTTCAATTTCAGATTTAAGATCTTTTATTTCTTTTTCTAACTTTTTTAATTCTGAATATTTATTAAAATTTTTTTCTAAAAAACAGCTATATAATTTACTTAATATTTCAAGAGAATAAGGTAGTTTAATAGCTTCATTTAGATGTTTTTTTAAAATTTTAATATTATTTTTATAATAAGATTCTAGTAACTTAACATCTAAATCACTTTGACTTTGAGTTTTTAAAAAATTACAAATATGTAAATTAAATATATCTAGTTTAATATTCATATGTAGTTTTTCAGTTATATTAGACTCTCTTGTAAAGTTATCAATTTTTTTCCATTTTTTAGATTCATCCGTTTCTTTAAAATCATTTGTATATTCTGCAACTTTATATAAATTATTATTGTTAATATTATCTAAAGTAACTGTTGTTTCAATATCACCAAATGTAGAAAAGTTTTTAAAATTATTTTCATCTCTATTGATAGTATTATTTATATTTTTATGTTCATTAAATACTTGGATAATAGTATTTTTTTCTCTTATTTGAATATGATAGTTATTGTTCATATAGTTTAAAATATCTAAACCATTATTTAGTTCTTTATCACATAAAATTATTCTATTGAACACTCTATTTTCATATAAACTTTTATAAGGTAAGAATTCTATATTCCAAAGAGATTCATCACTATTTTCATAAGGCTTTTTACCTCTTTCAATAATTGTCTTATATTTACAGTTTAACAGTTCATACTTATCATCAATTACCGTAACTTCTGTAATTTTATTAAGATCAAAATGCCCTAATTTCAAAATATTGAATAAAATTTCTTCACTTAAATCATTAAATCCAACTATTAATATTTTTAGATTTTCAACATATTTACCATTTTTATTTTTAATATTTGAAATTAGTTTTTTATCTTTAAACATCTCTTGAACTATTATTTCATTTATACTAAATGGATAAATTTCATAATAATCTGATATTAAATTATATATACCTTTTTTATCAAAAAGAGCTTTATTTTCTCTATTTTTTATCTCTATATATATTTTTGTTTTATCTTTAGATTTACGATCTTCATGTTTAAATTTACTCAAAATTAAAGCTAATTTATTTAAAAATTTTACATATATCTTTTTTCTATTATTAATTCTTATATTTTCGTATTTTTTAAATTTAGTTGAAATTGAAACTAATTTATTTAAAGATTTTACATATATTTTTATTCTATTTTTTATTTTTATTTCATAATTGTCAAATTTACTTAAAAGCAAAGCTAAATTATTCAAAGATTCTACATCACTATCATTTATGATATATATCTCTTTAGCATTTATTATTTCACAATTATTACTTTCAATTGTGTATTCTAATTTACCAGTAATAATAATCTCACCACTATTTTCTAATTCATTTATATATTTATTAGTGTTGTCATTATCATATATTTTAATATTCTCTTTTTTGGCAATTAGTTTACTTATTAGTTCTCTACTATTGTTATTTAATCCAATGACTACTGAATGATTTTTTTTCCTTATAATTAAATTTAATCGTTTATATAGCAAAGAAAAAATAGCAAAAGATAATCCAACTATAACTAAAATATAAGATATATCCATAAAAACTTTTGAAGTATTTTTGTAACAAGTATTATCAATACTTGAGAATTGTAAAATTCTTACACTATTTATTACAATATCAAACATTTCAAAGTTTACATCTTTAGAGACAAAATTTTTATAACAGTTCCATTTTTCATTTTCTTCAGGAGATGGTTTAAAATCTTTCAAGTATTTTTGTAAAACTTTTTCATCTTTACTTATAATCTCTTTATCTTCAATTATTTCTAATAAATAACCATTTTTATTAATCCAGTAATTATCAAGTCTATAAATATTTTCATAAAATTGGACAAATAAAGATATCAAAAAAGCAGCTAATAAAGAAAGAAAAATAAAGCTAATTTTTCTTTTTATCAAATATTTTAGAATATTAAACTTAAGATTCAAAAGATATATCATTCCTATTGTAAGCACTAAAACAGCTATTAGTATAAAAAAATTTATCAATTTATTTCCTCTTATATTATAATTTTATGTAATTTCTGATTAGATAATTTTTTGTTATCAAATTTGTTAACTATCTCAAGGGTACTACCTTTTTTAATCTCTCTATTTTTATCATAAACAGCAATTAAAATATCTGATTTTTCAATCAAATATTCACCCAGCAAAGCATATTGTTCATTTCTAATTTTTCTTTGTTCTTCTATATTTTGATTTAAATAATTTTCTTTATCAAATTTTAGATTAATATAAACATCATCACATTTATTATGTTTTTTTATTTTTTCTAATAAATTTTCATACTCTTTTATTGAATCCACTTGAGATATATTATTTATTTTTAAACCTTTTCCAAAGGTATTTTTATATATCTCTTCACCAAATGGTAAAGGAACCAATATCTTCATATCAGAAAAACTATCCAATACTACATCAGCAATAATCCTATCCACCCCATCTGCAAGTGGTGTTAAAATGATGATTTCTTCAAGATTTTTATTTTCCAAAGATTTTTTCAAAAAATCTTCAATATTCTTTTTTATAAATGTAGATTGTTTATTTGAAATATCTCTATTACCTGTAATACCAATATAAATCGTTTTTTTCATATATATTTTATCCATTAATTTTTATCGTAATTGAATAAGTACTCGTCCATTATCAAACTAATATCATATTTTTAAATTTCTTTTTTATAAAAACTCACTCTTTAATCCATAAGATGTTACAAGTAAACTTTTCTTAGCTCTAGTTGCTGCAACAAAAACTAAAGATTTTTCTTTTTGTAAATATTCTTTATTTATTAATTCTTCATCTGATATTTCACTAGTTTCAAGAGGTACAATTCCTTTATTAATACTTGCTATAATTACATGATCAAAATCTAATCCCTTAACTCTATGCATAGTTGCAATTCTCACATTTGTATCTGATAGATCATCTTTACTGTTTCTTGAAATTTTTAAAGTTTGTAAATCTTTTGATGAAAAATAATCATAATAAGTATCAACTAATTTTTGTGTTCTTAGAACTATACAAATTTTTGATTCAGTATCAACTTTTTTTATATTTTTTATATATTCATGAATATATTTTAATTCATCATTAAAATCTTGAAAACTTTTTATTTCTGGTTTAGGACCATTATATAATGATTTATAATCATTAGATGAATCATTACCCTCATCTAAATCATCTATTTTTTCACCAGCTAATAAAGCTACAGCCCATTTTCTTATTTCATCTGTAGTTCTATAATTAAGTTTTAGTTTTTTACTTCTACCTTTAACATTGATACTACATTGTCCTAACACTACTTTATGTCCATATATTCTTTGATGTGCATCACCTACAATAAATAAATCATTTTCATGTTCATCAACTAATGCCCTCAAAAGTTTAAAAGCTCTCATCCCAAAATCTTGAGCTTCATCCACAATAATTGAGCTATATTTTATATTATTCGTAGATGTATTAAGAATATTAATTACATCATTTATTGCATCAGAAATTTCTTTGTAATTTTTACTAATTAAAAGATACCTATATTCATCAAAAACTTCCCAAATAAGTTTTCTTTGATTTCTATTTAGTTTAGTTCCTCTTCCTGCTCTTGATGTTTTTATATATTCTTCTAGTGTTACTATGCCTTGTGGTTGAATTATTCGAGACCATTCTTCTTTAAAAAATGAATCTGGTAAATCTAAATTACTATTTTTTAGTATTAAGGCTTTATCCCATAACTCTTTAGTTTTATCATCATAAACTATTTGATTTTTGTAACCATGTTTTGATAAAAAAGTATGTACCCATGAATCTAAATTTACTACTTCTATATTTTGTAAAGTTTTTTCATCACAAATTTTTTTGAGATTTTCATGAATATCTAAAGCTAGATTTTTTGTAAATGTTGTAAATAAAACTTTTTTATTCTCAAAAAAACTTGATTGTTTTGCTAAATATTTAGCTCTATGCATTGCAACAACAGTTTTACCTGTTCCTGCTCCACCTAAAACTTTTACTGCTCCATTATAATTCTTTTCTACTAACTTTCTTTGACTTGCATGTAAAAATACTCTCCATTTTTCAAGTGGAGCATTAAGCATTTGCATAAACTCATCATCATTTTCAACAATATAAAATCTTCGTTTAGAACTCTCATTTTCAAGTGCTTTATTAAAATCATTAGTATCTACTTTTTCAGATAATTGAGGATAAATATAATTATATACTTCTTCTATATTATCACCAGCTAAAAGATAAAATAGTGCTTCATAAACTTCTTCAGGTAAATATTTTCTAAAATTATCTAATTCTTCTTCATTTCGGATTTGTTTTACATAATCTAATAATTTTTCATTTACTCCTAAACTTTTTAATTCTTTATTTGTAAATTTATTAAAAAAGAGTTCATCACTATTTTTTTGAACTAGAGCTTCTTCTATAACTGTTTGAGTTTCAATAATTTGCAAACTACCTGTTTCACTATTTATACTACAAGTATGTTTTTTAGCCCAATCATAAGCAGCATCACAATTATCAACCCAAAGTAAAATATATACATTACTATCATCAGGATTCATTACAATACATCTATAATTTTGTTCTAAAAAAATAGAATACATATTAGATGTGAAATTTAATTTTTCATAGTTTAAGCCAGGAGATTTAGGATCATTTTTAAATTTCTCAACTAATTTTATTGTTTCATTTAGTTGTGTTTTAGGTAATTTTGATAAAGATGTAAAAAAATCCGAAGATATTGCAACTTTCATTATGAAATCCTTTCTAATAATTCATTTTTTAATTCATTTAGTTTAGTAAGTGTAAATATTTTTATGCCATCTATATTTAAATCAGTTTCTTCTAAAACTAATGCTATAGAATACTCTTCCCATAAAAGTTCTGCTTCTGCAACAGTAATGCCTTCATTATTAACTAGTTCTTCTCCAACATTTGGAATTGGCATTTGATTTATAATACTTAAATCTTTTATAAATTTTTTAACTTCATTATCAATTACATCATCATATATAGTTTCCCATTCATGACTTAAATTTTTAGAGATATTTGGGAATAAATTTATCTCATCATATAGTTCATTTTCAAGACCTTTATTAGTTACAAATAAACTATTTTTACTAAATTGCATTAAATTATAAATTCTTAATACTCCGGCCCATGATGTAAATTCAAATTCTTGATTGTCATTTATATTTATTATAAATATAGTTTGTTCTAAATTGTTTTGTTTTAAATCCTCAAAATTGGCTATTGATAATAAAGCAACTTGATTTTTTTGAATAATTTGTCCAAAATATTTTGTAACAGAGTCAAAATTATCTTTTAAACTACTTGGTATAAAATCAATAAAACTTTTTAATTCTAAAGGAATTTTTAAATATCCAGCAATAATTCCCAATGAAAATTTCTCAAAATTTGAATAATCTTCTTCTTTAAAAAGCTCTACCAATAATTCAAAACTAGTTTGATTTAAATATCGTTTATACTCTTTAAAATATTTTTCTGTGATAGTTAAATTTAATTCTTGATGATTCAAATAATTTTCAAAAAGATAATTTGGTTTTGATTTATCAAATTTATTTACATCTTCCCATGTTAAAGACCAAACAATAAATTTACCACTTTTTGCAATTGCTAATCTTTGAGCAGTATCTATATCTACTCTTCTTTCATGATAGGCAAAACCATCAGTAAATACAACAATAGGCTTTAATTTAGGATTCTTTGGATAAAAAACAAAATCAGCTTTTGAATATATTGATACATTATCTTTTAAATCTAAGCTTACTTGTTGAAGTAAATCATATTTATATTTATTATCAAATTCTACAATATATCCACTTCTGCCTCTTACCATATCTTTTTTAAATGTGCTAGTAACATTTTTTATTTTACTTAAAAATAACTCTTCAAGCATACTTTCACTAAGTCCATCTTGACTTATATCACTTATACTTTCTATTCTTTCAATAGTATTTTTTTCTTTTAAAATATTTTCTATTATATATTTTGCTTTATTCTTAGAAATTAATGGTCTATCAAAATTATTTTTATACGCATATAAACATTTATAACAACCATCTTCACAATCACAACTAGTTATTTTAGTATTTGCAAGTTCTAACACTTCAAACAATGGATTTTTATCAATTATTAGTTGTTTTAGATAACCAGTTCCTCCAGGAACTGTATCATAAAGAACTAAATATCTTTTTGAACTTTCATTTACATTATCTACTTCATCATATATTCCAACTTTTAAATGATCAACAGAACCTTTAAAATAAAGCTTTAATCCAATATGAATAGATGCTATAAGTGAATGTAATTTTTCATCATCAATATCAAGATTTGTAATTGGTAAAAGAAGTCTTATTGCTTCAGAATCAAATTCCCTAAATAAATACAATGATTCAAAATAGTTTTTAGCATCTTTTCTATCTTCAATTTCACATATAAAAGAGTGATTCTCTCCTTTAAAAATATCATCCGTTGGTTTACCAAATTGAACTTTTCCACAATGCTTACATATTACAAATCCAGATCTTGGAACTGATTTTCCAGCAATTGATATATCATTACCAACTAAAGTAGTTTCTCCAAAATTTATCTCTTTAAAATTTACTTTTTTTATAAATTCAAATCCAAATGCACTATCATCACTTTTTATTGCATAAGCATCTTCAATATTTTTTTTATCAAAATTAATTAATAATTGTTTGTTATAAAATTTTATCTCTCTAGAATCACTATCATCCTTGATTCTACTACTTTTATCATCACTAGTAGCCATTACTTGAGTAAGTCTTAAAATCTCTTTTTTTTGCCCTTCATCTGCGAATTGTTCACTTCCACATTTTGGACAAATAGCTATTTCTTCTGAACCTACTTTTTGAGTATGTGAACATTTATCACAAAATCTCCAAGTTTCTACTTCTGATATAGTATTTGGATCTATTTGATCTATATTAACTTTTCTTCCACCTGCATAAAAACTATTATTTGGAGCAAATTCACTTATTGCACTACTTCCTGCTCTTTCATATTCATAAGTGAAAATATCATATTTTTTACCATTATCATCAGAAACGCTGTCTTTCTTTCGATAGATTACAGATTTTAATACTACACCACTTTCAGGGAAAGCATAATTTGGAAGTAATCCCTCATCTGCAAAAAATTCAAAAGTTAATTTTCTTTTTAGATTTAATAATATTCTTCTAAGTCCTTCATATTCACTTTTTATCTTTGCAAGATTTTCATCGTGATCTTGATTTTTTGCTTCTGCATTTTCAAACTCTTTTATTTTCTTTTTTAATGCACTCAACTGATTTTTCATATTAATTTGTTCTTGATTGATTTGTTCAAGTTTTTCTAAAATAATTATAACTAAACCACTTTCTTCACTATTTCTTTTAGCAAAAGCAATTAATTTTTCTTTAGATGAACCATGTAATTTTGTTCCATATAAACAAAAAAAATCTTCTAGTAATGCATCAATCTTTGTTTCAATATATTTAAATAATGTGTATGGAAACGCTGTAACATTTGCATTTTTTATATTTGTTAATACAAGGTGTAACTTATGAGGAAAATCTTTTTGTTCTATATTTTCAGAGCTGACCCAATTATCAATACAAAATGCTAAAAATTGTCTTTGTAAAATAGCAGAAGCATCTATATAAACACCAGGTGCATCTATACTTCCTTGCATCATCTCATTTGGTTCACTATAAAAATATAAATCATGACTATTTGCTGTTGCAATTGTTGCATTAAACGCATTTCCATCAGTTCTACCTGCTCTACCTATTCTTTGTAAGTAATTAGCTCCATTTGGTGGAACAGAACAAAGTACAACAGAACTTAAATCTCCAATATCAATACCCATTTCAAGAGTTGGAGTTGCACTTAAAAGATTTGTTTTCCATGGTTCATTTTTAGCTCTTTTTATAAAATTTGTTTCAACTTTTTCCCTATCATTTCTTGCTAGTAGTCCTGTATGTTCTTTTGGTACTATTCTTTGTAAATCTCCAAATTTATAAAGTTGTTTATAATAACTGTTCGTTGATATTTTTGAAGAATAATTACCTTGACACTCTTTTCTAAGACACGACATCCCTAATGAAATATCATATTGTTTATTACTTACTGTTAATTTATGTTTGCAAATATTACACTCTAACTCTTCAGTATTACTTGTTATATATAAATTATCAGGATTTAATATCCATATATTTGAACCTTTTACTTCTGATTCTAAAAGAATTTTTGCTCGAACTAATTCACCTAAGACAATTCTAAAAATCTCTTTTGTATCAGGTACTAAGATAAGATTATTTAAAAAATTTGATACTACCCATCTATCACACCAAGTATTTTTTGACTTATTAGAAACTTTATCAAACTCTTTTATATTACCATCAGTTAAAGGATTTGGATTTCTAGAACTTGGACTAAATTTTGCCATATATAATCTTCTAGGTTTTAGCTGATTAATTTGGTAAGTTTCTCCACCAGTAGTTATATATGGCTCTAAATGTATACTTTTAATCGCACCATTATTTTTAAGATATATTAAAAAACCTAAAATAAATTTTTCTAAATCTTTTTTGTTTATTCCTCTTAGAAGTTCTATTTCATTTTCTAATTTCACTAAAAGAGAATCTAAAATAGCTTGATAATTATCCACATACATAACAGAAGCACCACTTCTTTCAAGCGTTCTTCCAATATGAGATTTATATCCATATTCACTATGTATCATCCAGTCAATTCTTTTATCTATTAAATCAATTAGATCTTTGGGATTATTAAGTTCATCAGTTTTAGTTAAATTATCATATTCCCTTAACCACTCCATATCTGGAGCGATTAAGGTAGATATATATACTTTATCATCATTAAATTTATTTTTCCAATAATTACTAACTGTTTTTCCAAAGTCATTTAGAGATATTGATTCTTTAGCATTTAGATCAAAAGCTTGTTGGATTGCACTTCTTATTGTAAATTGATAACTTCTTGCTCCAAAAAAACCTGCTCTTTGTGCTGCATCTTGAACACTATCAGAAAATGCGATAAGTTTTTTATCATCATTATAGAAACTTGAAAAATTTTGACCAATTAAAACACTTGTTAAGCTAGCAGCTCTTGAACCTAAAATTGTTAAAGCATTTTTTGCATTACAAAATGGACAATGATGATGTGATTTACCTTTACTATCAATATTATTAGATTCAAAAACTTTGATTCCACTTTGTTCATCTTCATCAATCTCAAAACCATTCTGATTGATATAATATATACTGCCCGTAATATTTTGAGGAGTCTGACTAATAGGAAAAATAAATTTGACTCTTGGGTCATTACCAAAGAATGCTTGATAAAATAAATCTAAATCATTTATAAGTTCACCTGTACCACCACTTTTTTTAACTCCACCCCATCCAGTAGCATGACAATCCCTACAATGTAATATTGGATAATGTTTTACATCTTCTTTTGATTTTAAATCATGATCATATGTAAGTTTAGGTTCACTTTCTAATGTAGCAACCATTCTTGCTAATTCTCTAAGCCATAATTGTACTTTTACAAATAAAAATGGTGGATAGTCTTTCCCCGTCTTTTCATTTTTAGCCCATGAAGTTAAAGCCAATAATGAATTTATCATAAGAACAAAAAATCTATCTCCTGATTTAATAGGCATACTTCTTACAAATGAATCTATTATTTCACTACGAGATTTTATCTTTCCATCAAGAGCTTTTAATAAAAGTTTAAAACAATAAAGATTTTTTAATTTTTTTCCTAATTCAACTTTAAACTCTATATCTTCAACATTTAAAGCTTCTTCATTAAACCAAAGTTTGAATTGAGTTGCAATATAATCATTCATATTTTTATAATTTGAATAATCTAATTCTTCTATTTGATTTGGCATAGGATAAAAAATAATATTATCATGATTATTAGCAAAAAACTCTTCAGCATTTATTCTATACTCTTTTACAATTGAGTTTTCATCAAAATTTTCATCAAATATATCACTTGCATATACTCTTATTGGCTCAGTACTATCTCCACCTAAAGTAGCCGATGTACCAATACAAGCAATAGAATCTTTTTTTACTTTTAGTTTGGCTCTAACTCTTCTTAAAAGTGAAGCTAAATCTGTCCCTTGAGCTCCATCAAAAGTATGTATCTCATCAACTGCTATAAATTTTAACACATTAGTATCAATATTGTATTTCCAAATCTTTTGATCCCTTGGACGCATAAGCATAAAATCAAGCATTTTATAGTTTGTAAGAAGTATATCTGGAGGGTTATCACACAGTGTTTGCTTATCTGTAATAACATACTCTTCACTCATACTTTTTTGGGCATTATCATCACTACTACCAATATACAAACCAACTCTTACACCATTTAGATTTGGAGTTTTTGATATAGTTTTTGCAAATCTTTTTGCTTGGTCAGTTGCAAGAGCATTCATGGGATAGATAATAATTGCTTTGATACCTTTAGTATCTTTTGTTTTAAAACAATGATTCAAAATAGGAAACATAAAAGATTCAGTTTTACCCGAACCAGTACCAGTCGCTACTAATGTTGATTTTGGATTATCATTTCCTAATCTTTGAAAAGCTAACTCTTGATGATAGTATGGTTTAAATCCATCATCTAAAATATCTGGGAATAAATTTTCTTCAACAACACCTTTTTTAAAAGGAAGTGAAACAGATATATAAGGACCTTTAAAAAGTTTACTATCTTCTTCAACAAAATTTTTCATCATATCAAAAAATGCTGGAGTTGAACTAGGAAATGTTGTAGTTAAAAAGTCTTTAACTCCAGTAATAAGTTGACTTGCTAATACTGATGGTATCATTTGTTTTCCTCATAATAGGTATTTTTGCCACTTCCTAATTTATTAATCAATCTTTTATCAACCATTTTTCTAAGAATCTCTACAGATCTACTATCTTTGAGATTAAGAAGTCGCTTAACTTCTGAAGTTGTGATTTTATTATTCTCTTTCAAATAATCCAAAATTACTATTTCTTGTTCCAACGGTTTTCCAACGGTTTCCAACGGTTTTCCAACGGTGGCATTAAAATCTTTGTTGATATAATACTTCATTCCTCTGCCAATACCATCTGAAATAAGTAATTGTTTATCTACGAGTTTTCTAAGTATTTTTGATGTATCAGCTGGATGAATAGCCCCAATATCTGATAATCGTATATTTGAGATTTCATTTTCTACGAATGCTAATATTAAAGCTAATCTTTCATTTTTATCAAGATTTACATAATCTTTATCAAATAACTCTTCAAGAGAATCTTGTATCTCTTTTGGAAAAAGTGAGATGGTAGGCATAAAAAGCATTGTTGTTTCTAATTGCGTGTTTTCTTCAAGATATGGATATTGCCAATGTTGCTCCATCCAAGCTCTAAGCATCTTTGGAAAACCTGAACCTGCTTGTTCTCCCATACCAATATATTGAAACATTTTTTGTAAAGTTTTGTTTCTACAGTCACTATGTCCACCTTTAAAAGCATCCTCTTTTGATACTCTTAATAATCCTGGATTTCTAAAACTAAAACCTTTTGGATGTTTTACAACTTGAATTCCAATTCTTCCATTATAATTTGCATGAATAAGTGTGTTTATTAGAGCTTCTCTTATTGCTTCATGGATATTTGACTCATCAATTCTTTGAAATGAATCTTTTAGTTTAAATGGCACTTTTAATTCAGATGTTAGTTTTCTATAAACCTTTTGACTAAACTCAAAAAGATTACCACTCCAAGTTCCATCTGTTGTAATTCTATCTACCCATCTATCTTCAGGATTTTCTGTTTGTTCTTGATAATCCACTAAATAATTAGGAACTCCATCAAGTATAGATCTAAATTTACCAAACATCAAAAGTCCTGCAAGTGTTAAACCCTCTATATTATCTTTTCTATCTTTTTTATATCCACCAAGTTGGATTAAAAACTCTTTATCATCAAGTTCTATCCATGGATGATTTAGTTTTGTTGATTTATAAATATTTCTATATGCTTTTAAGCTATCCATATCTATATCTTCCATAGTAAATCCTTCTATTATAGAAGTATCATTTGATTCATTTACTGCATCTGCTAAAAAATGTTTTACTATATCTTCATCTGCTTTGATGTCAGAATCATGGTATCTTAGATATGTTCCAGTTAGAGGATTTTGACCAATATATATTGGTTTTATAGTTCGTGATACTCGTGGAATATTTATAAGAATTAAATCTTTTTCTTGACAATTTATAACTTGTAAATCAGCATCATTTAGTATATTTTTATTTACTTTTTGAGGATTATTAATCGTAGTCCAAAAATCTTTTTGAACTCTATCAATATCATTGATACCTAAAAACTCTAAACTACCATCTTTTAGCTCTTTTGCACCAAGTAAAATTTTACCACCATCAGTATTCGCCATGGCACTATAACTTTCCCAAAGGTCTTTTGGAATTTCACCATTACCATTTTGACCTTGAGCTGATTTTGCTTCAAATTGGTAGTTTTCTCTGAGTTCTGTTAGCTCTTCACAAGTCATTTATTCATCTCCAAAAAGTCCTGGTAATTTTGCAACTTTACTAAATTTCAAAGGTTTATTATTATGTTTTTCAATATCACCTAATTCTAATAATGAATCTAATATTTTTTTAACATCTTTTTGAGTTTCTTCAAGTAATTCGGAGATTTCTTTGATTGTAAGTTTCTGATCTTCTATTAAATCTAAGATTCTTTTATCGAGAGGTGTATCTTCTTTTTTAACAATTTCTAAATTTATTACTTGTTCTTCTTTCTTAAATAAAAAATCTAAAGATTTAATTGTTAATAAATTTTCAATAAGTTGATTACCACCCATATCAATTAATTTTTGATTTCCAGCATTTTTATCATCACATTTTTTAACGAAAAGATTAACCCATGAGTTTTTTAAGTTCTCTTTTGCACCTTCCCAAGTTCCACCTTTTAATCCAGAATGAACAACAATAGATGACTCAGATAATGTATATATATATTTATTTCTTCCCATTGCATTACCAGCATTAAATCTAGCTTCAGGATAATAAGGACTAATAAGAACTAAATTATCAGACATTATTGCATCTCTATATTTTTTTGATAAAACTTTTTGCATTAAACTATCAGCAACAACACCTATAGTTGTCCCTTGAGCATTAATTGAACCAAGCATTGAGGATTCATCAATTCCTCTAGCTCCACCAGATACAACACTGTATCCACTATAAGCCAATTTTTCTCCTAATTTAAAAGAGAACTCTAAATCATTTGAAGAAGCATCTCTTGAACCAATTATTGCTACACCTAGTGTATTTAATATCTTTTTATTTCCAGATCCATAAAGAATAGGTGGAGCTTTATGTCCTAATCTACTTTTTAATTTTTTAGGATATTCAGAATCTGCTCTAGTTATAACCCATATACCACTATTTTGCCATTTATGAAGATTAATCGCCATTGCATTACCTCTATTAAGTAATGAGATTAATCTTTCTTTAGTTATTTTTATGTCATTCCAATTATTTAAAATATCAAGAACATCAAATTCTAAAAGATATGAAGGTTTCATATTATTTTCTAATAACCAAGATGCAAATTTTGAATATTCAGTTATTGTAAGAGGTTTATCATCTTTATTAAAATAGGCAGTTAATAAAATAATTGCTTGTGAATTTAAACTTATTTCATTCATTACATTTTTCCTGTAGTTGATAATGAGGCTGGAAAAATATTTCCAGAACCCTTTCGTTTTAATAATGCAGATATTACTGTAACCGTCCATCCAGAATCAATTACATCATCAATCAATAATACTGCCCCACTAGGTATTTTATCTATTATATCAAATACTCCATCAAGATTCTTCGCTTGATGATATGAATTATTCATCATTTTTTGAGGCTGATTATGTCTTATTTTTTTAACAGCTTCAATAAAAGGTAAATTAAGTTTTTTAGCTACTTTATTTGCAAAATTAGGCACTAATGTTATATGATTTAATGAAGGAACACAAGTTACCCACGCAGGAGAAGGAATAGGATTCCAATTTTTAATCATTTCTACAAAAGCATCAACCAGTTGATCGGAAAATTCACCATAATGTTTATTATTAGCTACAACTCTGCCCCAACCTGAATCTTCCCATCGTGAAAGTATTCGTCCTTCGTCTGCCCTTAATTCTTCTTTTATATTACCTCTAATTCCATATATTAACAAAGCATCTGGCTTTACTTGTTTTTTAGGGCTAAATACAATATCGCTTTTTTTAAGAAAATCTGCTGCTTTTAAACCATTTTCATGAGAAAATTCCCCGCTTAAGGCCATAACACAATTTCCACATTTACCACAAGCTTGAGGATATGGGTCGTTTAAAGCTTTTTGTAAAAACATCATAAGACACTCATTTGTATCTAAATATTTTTGCATTTCTTCCCACTCAGATAATCTTATATTCAAGATAGCTTGAACTTTTTCTTTATTATAAACATACTTATTTGGTGTTCTATTCCATTTATTCCCAATTTTAACAACTGGGGCTGGCGATTCTACATTAAGATATTTTAATGTTTTTTCAACTTCACCTTGAGTTATATTTAATTCTTTTTGTAATTCAATTATTGATAATCCATTACTTTTTTCCAGTTGGTTTAAAACTATATTAATATTTTCTTCTTTAGGGAAAGATGAGCCTCTAAAGAAATCATGTATATTATCATCTTCGTGACCACTGAGCAAAACCCCATAAGCTTCATCTATACCACGACCTGCTCGACCAACTTGTTGATAATAACTAATAATAGAGCCAGGTGCTTGATAATGGACTACAAACCCTAAATCACTTTTATCAAATCCCATACCAAGGGCAGAAGTTGCAACTAAAACTTTTATTTTATTTTCTAAAAGCTGATTTTCTAGAAATACCCTATATTCATCGCCATTTGCAAAAGAATCATCTTCAACTCCACTGTAATATGCACTTGAATTTATACCATTTTGATTTAGCCATTGTGATACAACTCTTGCATCTCTTTGTGTTAAAACATACACTATTCCAGAACCGTTAAAAGTTGGGATATGTTCAATTAACCATGCTAATCTATGAGAAGGTTCAGGTAATCTAATAGTATGAAGTGATAAACTTTCTCTTCTAAGATTCCCCCTAATCGTTATAAGACCATTTATTTGATTCTCAATATCTGTGATTACTCTATCATTCGCTGTTGCTGTTGTTGCAAGGATAGGAGTATTTGAAGGTATTTGTCTTAATATACTTGTAATTCTTTTATAATCAGGTCTAAAGTCATGTCCCCAATCACTAATACAGTGCGCTTCATCTATTACAAAAAGTCCTATTTTGCTTGCAATAGGTTCTATTACATCATGCATAAAGCTTTCGTTAGCTAATCTTTCAGGAGACACCAAAAGAGCATCAACCTTATTTTGTAAAATTTGATATTTAATGATATTCCAATCATAAGTATTTGAAGAATTAATAGTTACTACATTAAGTCCAAGTTTTTTAGCAGAATCTATCTGATTTCGCATAAGCGCTAAAAGAGGAGATATTATAATTGTTAATCCATAACCCTCTTCTCTTAAGTATTTTGTAGCAATAAAATAAACAATACTTTTACCCCATCCTGTTTTCTGAACAACAAGAACTTTTTTTCTTTGATTTACAACACTATCAATTGCTTTAAACTGATCTTCTTTAAAATCTACACTTTGATTTTGTAAAGAATCTTTTAAATATTGCTGAGCTTTTTCTTTAGTTAACATTATTATTTCCTTTAAAATACTCCCAAGCGATTTCATAGTCTTTTTCTCTATTGCATTTTTCAAATGGGGCTTTATAGATTATAGTTCTTTCCATTGGTCCATCTGGTGTTGTGTCGTCTATGATAGTTCGGTGGATTTCTCCTTCTTCCATATCAATAATATCTTCCCAACCAAGTGGTTTTTCTTCTACTACTTCACCATTTATGATTATTTTGTATGGAGTGTCAGATTTAACAGCTTTTCGTGGTAGTCCAACTCCTGTTAGACCTTTAGAAACTGTAAATACTATACGACCATTTATATCATAAAATGTTTCATTTTCATTTTGTTTAAGTACTGGAAATTGAATACGATAGATAGTTTTTAACTCTTCAAGTGTTAATCCAAGTTCCTGAGCCACTAAAACATCTATCTCTACTAAAGCTTGTCTTCTTTCATAATCAGTTCGTAGGGCTACATCTCTTTGCCAATTTGGAGTTAAATTTTTAAAGAAATTTTGGTTTAATCGTGGCTCGTTTGGTTTGCTCCAACTATCGTTTTTAAACTCTTCGCAAAATTGTTCTTCCCAAAGTTCAGCATAATAAATCGTTAAACAAGATAATGATAATGCCCTACCAATCAATTTATTATTCAAATTTATTAAAGGAAAATTCTCAATTGCATCTGCCCATAAGTCACCTTTTCCTAAATTCTTTACTACAAAATCCATAACTAATGAATTCATTGAACAGAAGAGAGATATTACATGCTTTATATTTTCAAAAGTAATACTAACTGATGTATTTACATGTGAAGATTCAGGAGGAATAATTGAAGCTATAGTGGTTCTTTCTCCTGATTGAGACAATCTTCTTCTATGCATATATCTGTAAAAATCAGTAATTTTTTTTCTTTCATTTCCAAAATTTACAATAGGAGCTTTTTCAATAAATGTATTATCTACTAAAGTATAATTTGTTCTTGGTAAATAAAAATCAGAAATACAAGTTAAATCTATAATAGAATATGCTTTATGAGTATCACAAATTCTTTTGGGTGTTTGGTAAAATGGATTAGCTACATAAAAATGTGGTCCAGAAAAAATTAGATTTAAAGGTGTATTAACAAATACTGTATTTCTTACAATTAAGTTGTCATTTTGAGCATTAACTTCATTCCAAAATGTTGATGGTGTAGGATAAAATAATGTATCTTTTAACTTTATATTATAATCAGTAAATTTTTTTAGAACTTTAACCAATTCTATTGTGTGAATAGATGGTAAACTTGATTCTTCATAATTTCCATTTTCTTCAAAAAGTTTTGAAAATAAATGTAATTCATCTTTAGTTACTTCTAATATTCTATTTTTATGCCCCTTAATATTCCAATTATCATTTTCATCTTTAATACCACTTACCGTTCCAATTCCTAAATCTTGAAAGGATAAATCGATTGTAATTGGTAGAAATAAATTTGAGATAGTTTTAAAATTTATTTCTTTATTACTATTATTAAAAATATTTATACTGAATTTATTTCTATTTCCTATTTCAAACAAAGCTTTTTCATTTTGAAATTGAAAATGATATTTTAATCGTTTATAAATTTCTTTTCTTAAATTCCCACCATTTGCATCTTCATATACTCCTTCAGGATGTAAATAACCACATACACCTCTGTTTTGAAGTATTTTCCAGCCAAGTGGTAAAAAACACTTATAAAGATTCGCTTTCATACCTGATAATAGTGGATAATTTACTATTGCATTAAGAAAATTTTGTGTAGAACTATTTCCTTCAAACTCTGATATATACTCATTTAATAATTTTGGGTAGTTATCAAATGTTTCATTTCTTAAGTTATTCAATTTATTAGCACTAAATGTTCTAATGTCAAATAGTGGATTAGCTTCTCCCATTATCCCCGATTCATTCCAAGTCACTTTTAGCCAAGGTGGATTTCCAAGCACAATATCAAATCCACCATTTTTTGCAAAAATATCTGCAAACTCTAGCTCCCAGTGAAGAAATTTTTGAGCTTTACTTACTCTATTTACTACTTGAAGTCTAGGATTTTTGGCTATAAATT
Organism: Arcobacter caeni; assembly: GCF_003063245.1. Classification (GTDB taxonomy): domain Bacteria; phylum Campylobacterota; class Campylobacteria; order Campylobacterales; family Arcobacteraceae; genus Aliarcobacter; species Aliarcobacter caeni. The sequence goes on from NZ_MUXE01000001.1 coordinate 173,675, forward strand.
CCTCTACATCTAGTACTCCAAGCTCACTTAATTGAGTTGCTCTTATATCATCATCTATCGTATCACTAAATAGTTCTTTATCTAAGCTCATCACCATACCATCTTGTTTTTTAACTAAGATTGCAATATCAGTTAAAAACTCTACTCTTGAAGGCAAAGATTCAGCTTCATCTATTGGCCAAAACCATAAACTACACCAGTAGTTCATCACTGTTTTTAGTCTCATATATGGGCTTGAGCTTTTGATGTTTTGAGTTAGTTTTTCTTGCTCAAAAACTCTATCTTTGTAGCTTATGTCTGTTTGTTTAAATTGGTCAGCTTTTGGTTGCCCCCAAACTTTAAGTGGGTCGGTTGTTTTTTTCTTCATATCATTGATATGACGAGTGTGTTCTTGCCAAAGTTTATCAATAGATAGTGATAAATCAAGTAAAAGTTTTACTTCCTCTTTGTTGTATGGTTTGATAAACTCTTTTCGCCATTTATTAATAGTATCAATTTCATCTTTTTTTAGCTCTTTTATTACTTTGTCAGAGTAATTTGCCATGCCTTCATCACCTAGTAAGAAGTGATAAACCTCTCTATCTTTTGTTCTTCCTGCACTTTTTGTTTCTTCTTTTTCATCTACAGTTACAAGTGGAAGTTTTGTAGGGTCATCAAATAGTGAACCTGTACTTTGAGCCAGAGTTATTTCTCTGGTTTGGGTTTTCCATAGAGTTTTTGGACTAAGTCTTTTTGGTGCATCAGCATACCAAAGAAGATCTTTTTTTGTAGCATTTAGTGTTGATATATCATATACTTCTCTTCTTGCACCTATAAGAGAATTTCCATTTTCTAGTTGGAAACCAAACCATGGAATAAATGTTTTTCGCACTTTATCTTCTTCCCATGTAAACATAGCATTTAACCAAAGAGAGATTTCTGCTAGTTCTACTGCTGTTGGGTTTAAATCTATCCCATAAACATTGTTATCTGCTATATACATCTTCACTCTTTGAAGTTCTTCTGTGTATTTGTCATGGGCAATTTTATTGCCTGTTTCGATTTGTTTTTGGTGTAGGTAAGCCTCACTTAGTTGATTTATAGCTTCATTTAAAAAGGCTGCACTTCCCATAGCTGGTTCACAAACTGTTAAGTTTAGTATTTCATCTGCTTTTTTGCCAATTTTTCCTTGGTCATCGATTTCTAGTAATTCTTTTAGAGCATATTTTACAAGTGATTTTGTAAGAACTTCAGGTGTGTAGTATGAAGCTGATTTTTCTCTATCACGACCAGCCAGTCTATAAATAAAAGATCCCTTTGAGTATCTTCGTATAGTTCCATCGCTGTTAAATACTCTCTCATCTTTTGTATATTCGCTAAGTTGTGCTTCATTTACAAAGTACGCATTTTCTAATTCTGTTGGATTTGAATCTGCTTTTTTTACTTCAAATAGATCCTCTTTAGCAATAAATCCTTTGTAGCTAAGTAGTGCTTCATACACTGCACCTAATTGATTAATTCCAAGATTAGCATAAGAGATTCTTCCTCTTTGCCCTTTTCCTTTTTGCTCACGACTTAATGATAGACTTTGAATAATCTCTTGCCAAATATGATTTCTAAGTTTCACTCCATTTAAAAGTGGTGTTTTAGCTGGGTCAAAAAGATGTGATTTTAAAGGAGCTATCGAGAATAACTCCTTTCCTGTTAGATTTACTCTATGGCTTTCTCTTCCATTAAAAATCATATCAAAATATAATTTTATACTTTCATCAAAAAAGTATCCATTTTTATCACTATCTGTTAGAAGTGGCATAAGCTCTAAATCTCTTAAAGTTTCTAATGAATAACCTTTGATAAAAGCTTGAGATTTACTAGGAATAAACCCTAACTCTGGTCGTGATTCGATATAAAATAAAAATAGAAGTCTATACATGTATCTTAAAGATTCTCTAGTTAGGTCACTTTCTAAGTTTAACGTGTTTAATAAAAATTCTGAATTGTTTTTTTGATGATAATAAATAGCTTCATTTCCAAGAAGTTCAACTGCACTTCGCAAGCTATATTTCAAATCTTGTGTTACTCCAAAAGCGTGTTTATGAGAGTTTTCATCAAGTGTATCAAGAAGACTCAATCCATCAGTTGGGGCGATAGTATCTTTATGAAGTAATATACTAAATGCTTTTAGTGTATTATCTTCTTTTCTTTCTATTATATCTTTGATGTCAAATCTTAAATATCTTTTTTGAGCCCATTTTGCTCTCTCTATAAGAACTATTTGATAAGCATTTACAATCATTACCCATCTTGGTGGGAAATTTTGAGTAAAGATATGCGAAGTTATAATTGAATCAAAATTTAACTCACTGTTATAAGTGTCTAGTTCTTTTAATTGCTCTTTTTTTAGAGTAGTTGTTAAAATATCACAACCATCTTCACAAAAGCTTTCAACAATATATAAATATGGCAAACCATCAGATTTATTTACACATGAAAGTATAGGTATTGTAAAATCATCAATATTTATGCTTTGTTTGTTGTATTCATAATCAAAAATATCCAAAAAGAGTTTCATAAACTCTCTTTGAGCTTTGATTTTATCTTCTATTTTTGAGCTTTTTTTATTTAGTTCTTTTAGAAGTTCTAAGTAAGATGGACCTATTCCTCTAACTCTTTTAAAAGGTGTTTTATAACTTTCATCTTCGTTTTCTTTATCTTGCCATGATGAAATTTGTTCTAATGTATCTTTTTCAAATATTTCACTAAGATAATGGTTTGTATAAAACTCATTTTCATTTGTAATTCCAACTAAATTCATTTACTACCTCTTAGTGCTGATATTACTTGGATAAATGGTTCTTTTTCAATCTCCATACTATCTTTTATCCAATTGTGATAATCAGTAAATATTTTTTCAATTTCATGCTGTTTTTCTAGTCGTTTTGATTCTTGTCCTAGGTCTAATTCTAGCTGTCCAAGATGTCTTGCTTTTAATTTATCTAATTCTTGAAGTTTTTCATATATTTTTGTCGTCATTTCATTATCATAAAAATCTCTTTTTAAAACAATATACTCTTTTGCTTTTTCAATAGCTATAGGAAGATTGAATTTAATATGAGTTGTATCAAATTCACTTACACTATTTGGAAATTTTTTACTGTTTAAATTACTAATTTCTAAAAGTTCTTTGAAAGTTAAAATAGTATCAAACTTATTATCAACAAACTTGATTCCAAGCCACTCATCAATAATTGGTTGAGCTTTTTTATTTGGAATAACACCACTTATTAGATATATTAATTCATTTTGATTTAGAGAATTAAGCGTTAAAATAGGAGCTTCAAGAGTATTGAAATTTGATAGTAATTTATCTTTTAACCACTCTAATAATGGATGTTGTTCCCAAAGATAATGAATATTTGGCCATGCAGATTCATTTTTTCTTGAGTTTTTTATCTCTTGATTGATAGTTTTAAGGTCATTTGATAATATAAAATGCCATTTATCTGGTATTACTTCATTTGGAAGCATTTTAAATCTATATTTTAAATCATCAAGATCACTTGCTAGTAATTCTATTCTATCTTCTTCAAATCGAACTTCAAGTTTTTGAGATGTTTGTAAGAATTTTAAAGCATCTGTTGTGTATGCTAAATCATCTTTAAATAGTGATTCTGAACTTGCAAACTCAACTTTTTTTGTATCTTCTTTTTGGGATTCTTGTTCATTTACTTCATTTAAAAATGATAAAAAATCAAACTCTGCGTGAGATGCATTGGTGTCTAATTCTTTACTAAACTCATCTGCATCTTTTTGGCTTTCTATTGCCTCAGCCACTATAGCCTCTTCTTCCTTTTCATCATACACATTCATAAATGCACTTGGATCACCAATATTTAAAGCTGCTTGTTCATCTTTTTGAATAAGAATTTCTAAAATTCTATTATCCCCTTTGAACTTTTCATCATTTGATAAAGTCTGCATATAATATATTTCTGGTTCTTTTTCTTGACCATATCTATCTACTCTTCCATTTCTTTGTTGAAATACCATAAGTGACCATGGAATATCAAAGTGAATCAATCTATGAGATAAATAGTGTAAGTTTATACCTTCACTTGCAACATCTGTTGCAATTAAAATTCTGATTTTAGAGTTCTCTTGCCCAAAATCTTCTACTATTTTATTTATTTCTATATCACTCATTGTTGAACCAGTCATAGAAACAATTTCATCGTCTTTTAGATTTAAATCATTTTTTAAATGTTCTTTTAAAAATTCTAGTGTTTTAATTCTTTCTGTAAAGATTACTATCCTATCATCAGTAGCTTTTTTCCACTTCATTTTGTTTTTAATAAGATTTACTAACTCTTGGTATTTTGAAAAACTATTTTTATCAACATCCTCAAGCTTTTCTAGTAATAATTCTAAAGTATCAATATCATCATTATACTCATCACCTAAATCTGATATTTTTTTAATTCTGTTTTTAATTGATTCGATACAAGCTATTGGTGAAGAAAGAAGTGATTTTATAAGTGTTGTTTTAAATAGTTCACTTCCTTTTCTTTTGTTAGAATCTATTGTTTTAAAACTAATATTTGAAATAAATGCAAATACATCTTCTTCATAAATAGATGCGTTTGATTTAATAGTAAAGATTTGTCTTGTTTTAAATTCATCTTTTACTTGATCTGCAATATCTTTTTTAAATCTTCTTATTACTAAACCCTTATCTTTGAAATCATCTGATGAATATTCATTTGGATTTGCAATTGCTGTTGGGTCAAGCATGTTTAGTAATGAAGCAAAACTTTTTGCACTACCGTCATGTGGAGTTGCAGAAAGCATTACTAATGTATCACATCTACTTGAGATTAATTTTGCTAATTTTGATTTTTGAGAACCGCTATTTCTATCTGCTACATTATGTGCTTCATCAATTATAATAATATCCCAATAAGCTTCTTCTATATAAGATCTATAAAGTGCTTCTTGCTTTAAAGTATCTATTGAAATAATTGATTTATCATAGTAAAAAAATGGATTCATATTTGCTGGAATTTTATTTCTAACTTTTTGAATACCTTGAGAATCAAGTCTTGTAAGAGGAATTGAGAATCTATTCCAAAACTCTTTTTGAAATTGAGTAAGCATACTTTTTACAGCAAGGACTAGTATTCTTTTACCTTTACCTCTTTTCATAAGTTCACTTACTAAAATACCAGCTTCTAAAGTTTTTCCAAGTCCAACTGCATCAGCCATAAGAATTCTTTGTCTTGGTTGATTAAGTGCTTGAAGAGCTGGTTCAAACTGATAATTTACACTATCCATTGCAGCTTTGTTTGCTCTATGAATTTTAGTGTCTGTTGGAACAACATCTTTTAAAAGTGATTCCATATAAAGCAGTGATTTTGAATAGTTTGGAGATTTATCAATTACAAACTCTGTATTTAAAGGATCTATAACTGTTATATTTTTTTCATAAGTGGTTAAAAATATAGCTTCTTTACCTTTGATAAAATTTGAAATTCCATCACATGTTAATTCATACTCATCATCAGCAAGTATATCTACTCTTCTTATTTTCCACTGTGCATCTCTTATTATTACTCTTTGACCTGGTGCGTATTTCATATTTTTCCAATTATTGTTTTAAATATTATATATTTTATCTAACTTATGATTATTTTTTTGATTAAAATCTTATCATCTATAAATCACCCAACTCAATCACTCAAATCTTTTGCGGTATAAATCTATATTTTCTTTTACCCTATCTTTCAACTCATCAGGCTCAATCACACCAATATGTGGAATATATCTTTGAAGAGTTGGAATTATCTCCATATACTCTGTAATAGTAAGTTCTATATCACAAGATTCATCATCATAGATTTTTAATACTCTTTGGGATTTATTTAGTGGTTTTCTTTGGAAATATCTTGATACTTCTTTATCCATAAATAGTTGAACTAAAATAGGAGCATTATTTGGTTTATAGTAAGCACTTATAGCATTATCAAAAGAGTTTATTTTTTCTTCATCGAATGAAAAATAAGTATTTAATACTTCTATATTTTTAATAGTATTTAGGTGGAAAGTTTTGATTTTATTATCAATTGGCTCGTAAACTATTAAGTACCAAAATCCTTCAAGGTTTAGGATTTTTAGAGGATATATCTCTCTATTTTTATCATTATAAAAACATTTGATAATAGATTTTGTTTCAACTGCATTTTTTATTTGGATTATTTCATTTTTGAAATTATCTATTTTTTCTATTGAAGAAGTTTGATAAAGTTTGTTTGTTAATTCATCTTCAAATTTTAGAAACAAACTATCAACTTTTTGGCTCAAATCATCATCACTATATTTATCTTTTGATTTATTTTTTAGTATTGCAAGGATAGATAGTTCATCTGCACTAAACAAAGTTTTTGTTAGAAAGTTGTTTTTTGCTTTATAGGTTTTAGAAGAGTAATCATAATAGATTTTATCATCTACAAATAAAGGCAAGATATACTCTTTAAAATCAGTTTGAATGATTTTCTTACTTACACCAAATCTTTCAACAAGACTTGGTGTAGATAACTCATAGCCTTTATTTAGTAGTTCTAATATTAGGGATAATCTATTTATTCTATTTTCAAAATTCATAGATTGATTATAGCAAAGCAATTGACTCTTTATTGACTCATTTTTGAGTTTAATCAATTTTTCTATAAATAAATTTATATTTTGCAAATGAAACTACACCAATCCAGTAAACAGTATTTTACATTTAATACTATTTTGTGGTAAATCTTCATTTGTTTGTGTTGTAAAGATTACTTCACAATTTTCATCAATATTATTGTTAATAAAACACATAACATCATTCACAGCAACAATAGAACTTGTTGGTAAGATTTCAAATTCTAAATAAATACCTTTAGCACTTTTAACTTCATTAGAAAACTCTTTTTGAATATCAGAAGTTATATTATCTTCAACATTAAAAACTTTAACATAACCAGCAACTCTACCAATTTTTGACAAGATAGTTTGTAAATCTTGTAAATCATTTTTTGCAGTATCTAAACTCATTTTATTCTCCTATTGTTTATATAGTGAAATTATAAACTAGGTGAATTACTTAACTTAGTAACTTAGTTGTTAAAAATCCACAATCAAAGAAGTCAAAAACTTTTTATCAAATTTAATTATTTTTATATATTTAAGTATATACATTTGTATTTAGTTTTTCTTTTAATTTAAATAGATTTACTTAATTCTTAATTTTACTAATTTTTCTTCTTAAGTTTAGGAATAGTTAGTTTATTTTGTTTTTTCTCACTATTTGAGAAATCCTCTATTCACAATTTTCAAAAAATAAAATTTTGTGAATACCTATATAGATTAAATAAAATAAACATAGGAGTTCTAAAATGAAAACACTAATCTCAATACTTTCTGGAAAAGGCGGGTGTGGAAAATCTAAGATTTCAGTATCTGTCTCTCAAGCACTAAAAGAAGAATATTCAATTAAATGTTTTGACAATGATAGTCAAGTTCCAACGCTATGTAAATATAAATCATTAAATGCTAAACATATAATGATTTATGATATTGATCAAGATGGTGAAATTCTTCCAGAAACATTAGATATCACAAAACTAGATGAAATAGCTTTTGAAATTGAAAATGGTAATAATGAAATAGTTCTTGTTGATAATGGATCATCATCTTTTAATCCATTTTTGAGTGCATTTTCAGTTGAAGCAATTGAGATGTTTTATCAAGAAATTTCAAATTTTAATTTTATTGTTGTTATTCCTGTAACTGCTGATATAACAACTCATAAAAGTGCATTTGAAATTCTAACTAGATATTCAATCCTTGCAAAATATATTATTGTTGAAAATTATCACTTTGGAACATTTGATTTTTTTAATACACCAATTGGAAAATTATTTGAGTCAAATAGAAGTGTAATAATAAATGTAAAACTGCAAAGATATACTGATTCATTTTTAAAAATGCATGAAAAGATGAGAGATTTAAATCTAACTAAAGAAGAAGCATTAGATTCAAAAAATTTTCAACTAATTGAAAAATCAAGAATCAGAAAAATGAAAAAAGATTTAGATGATGTATTTCTAACAATTATTGATAATTTAATTTGTGATAGTGAGAAATAAAATGAATAATGATATTTCAACTTCAAATGAAAACATGGCTAAAAATAAAGAAAAAAATAAAAACTCAAAAATTTTACAACTTCAATTAAAATATAAAATTGATGAAAATGATCCTCTATTAGGTTTTTTCTACCTTCTAGAAGATGAGATACAAGATATTGTTGATCAAAATAAAAAAGCTTCTATTTTAATAAAAGATCTAGAGTTTCATATTCCAAAAATGAAACAATTAATTTTAAGTGTTGAATCATATGAAATAAATGTAAGGAATAAAATACTAGAAGATTTAAACATAAAATTAGAAGCTGTAGAAACAGAACATGCAAAGAATCTTACATCTATTTTATCTAGTGCTTTAAAAATGGAAAACAATTTTGAAAGAATATTAAAAAAAGAAGAGGAGTTAAAAGAAGATTTAAAAAATTCAAGGGAATCCGTTGTTTCTGAACTTGATAAATTTGCCCTTGAAATCAAACTTCAAAGAAATTCATTTGAAAATAGTAAAAGTAATTTCTATAAAAATATGGAAGAAAATTTAAAGATTTTATTTGAAAAATCCTTTTCAAATCTAAAAATATTAGTGATTTTCAATATAACACTAAGCCTAATAATATTCACATATTTATTACTTCAATAAATTTGTGAATAACTAATAGAAAAAGAGATTTCCTCTTTTTCTTCAAATCCAAAAACAATTTTAAAAGTTAAAAAACAAATAAACCATTCCAAGGATAAAACATGCAATGGAATCTAAAGTCACATATAACAGATCATAGTGCATTAACAATAGATAAACTAAATTTAGATTTCAATGAATCTGATTCAAAAAATATACATTTTACACTCTCAATTGATCTATGCCAACTTCTAATAAATCATAATTGTAAATCTCAAGATGATGTAGATAATCTAATGAAATCATTTTTAAAAGATCTATCAACTCATTCCCATACCTTTGAAGAGAGCAAAGGAAAATATATAAATAAAAATAATGAAACTATCCAAAGAAGAAGAGTTGTTCAATTTGATTTTACAAATGCACTTCTTGCATATCATAATAGCTCAAGTGATAATATTAATTCAAAAAACTATAGTGTAGAACCACATATTCATATTTTATTTGATAAGAAAAAAAGAACAGGAATAGGATACTATCAACTAAGAAGTGCAATTGAAAAAATATCAAATAAATATGGTTTAATATTTAATTTCCAAGAAGAGACAGCTTCTTTAAAAGATAATTCATTAGCTTTAAAAAACTCAAATTTTTCATGGTTTAATAAAAGAGCAAGTGATATGAATTTCCAAAAGAAAGTTTTAAATAATGCAACTAAACTAAATCTTGAAATAGATGATGCAATAAAAAACTATAAAAATACAGGAAACTTACAATACTACATAAAAACAATGAGAGACTTTAGTTCAAGACTCTCAAGACAAAATCTAGATTTTTTCTATAATAGTGTAAATTTAAAAGATACTTTTCCTTTATTTTTAAGTGATTCTCAAAAGAACTCTTTAAAAATCCTCCATCAAGGTTCACATAAGGATATATATAATCTGATTTCAAATAGAGAAGATAAAATAGCAAGAGCCTATGTTGAATCAAGATATGGATTTAATAATATCATTATAGATGAGTTTAAAAAAAGAGGTGTTAATTTTTTAAATATCAATTTGGATTCTTCAAATATAAATCTTAATATAAATAAAAAAATCACTTCAAATGATAAGTATCGTAAAACTTTAGATTATTGTTATAAACAAGATTTTATCCAAGCACTAATCTTTGCAAAAAATGAAAAAGATTTACAAAATATTATGATAAATCTTGGATACACCGATTTTAAATATAAACAACAAACCATAAATAATAAAAGAAGTAGAATGGGGTTTACATTTATAAATTCAAGAAAAAAGATAGTTACTATTAACTATTCAAGCTTTAATTTATCTAGTAAAGATATACGTTCAAAACTAGTTGAAAATTTCAATAAAAATATCTCTTATGATGTTAAAGAATTAAAATCAGCAATTAAAAACTATTCACCAAAATCTCTTTCAAAAACAAATATTTTATTTGAAGAGATATATAACTTTGATACAAGTTATGATTTAACAAAATGGTATATAAAAGAAAATAGTACTACTCATAATATTGAACTATATAATGAAACAACTCATATAGTTGATAGTGGAAATATTTTAATAGTTAAAAAACATGAACCAAAAGATTTAATAGATAATGCAATTCTTCTTATTGATATGGCAATTGCTAAAGGGTGGGAGTTGGATGAAATAGAGATTTCTGGAACAGATGAATTTATAAAATGTATTGAAAATGAGATACAAAAAAGAAGAGATGGTCATGATTCTACAGCTGTAGATACTATTTTAAGTGATGAAAATTTAGAGTCAAATACAAATGATCTAAGTATGAATACAGCCAATGGAAATAATGAAAAAAGTGTGCGAAGCTCACTTAATTTATAAAAAAGATAAAAAAACCTACAAAGAGTTAAAATTTTTAATTTTAATTCTTTTGGGGGTAATGGCTCATAAAAAATATATTTATTAAAACGATAATCAAGAGATAATTATGAAATAATATAACGATAATCTGCTGATAATAAAGGAATAACTAAAAGGAAAACATTTAAAATGAGTTCAATAAAAAAAGCAGAAATTTTTAATAAAAAACTAAAAAAAGAGAAAGCTTTAAAACTTGATAATTATAAAGAAGCAATTAAATATCTTCTTGAAAATGATAATAGTATTTTATCTATTCAAAAATATCTTTTAGAAAAAGAGAAAATACATGTTTCTTATTCAAATCTATATATCTATACAAAAAAGATATCTATATCAAATAACAAGAAAGTAGATTCAAATATAATTCAAAAATCAGATTATGAAAAAATTGAAGATTATTGTGAACAATTAAAAAATGATTTTATTCCTATATCTGAGCATTTTAAATACCAAACAATTGAAAGTGTAATAAATTATTTTGTTCAAAAATCTCAAGAACCTAGAATTTCTACTATAGAAGCTAAAAGTAAGAATGATGATTCTTTAGTTGTTAATAATATTAAGACTTATACATTAGGTGCTAAAGTTAGTAAAAAAATGAATATAGATAGTCATTGAAGAGATTGTTTTTTTGCTTTTAATTTAACTTTTTGCTAAAATTCTATCAAAGTTGCAACGAAGTTTTAACTATCTGGAGTGTCATTGTGATCCCTGCAACTTTTGAAAACTAGAAATGGTAAAAGAATAACCTCAATATTTAGTTCTAAAAAATAAATATTGGTTATTATCTGGGTAGTTTCAATATATGCTTATTAAGACTTAGTAAAAGTAATTAAACTTTTTAATTTTGCTCTTAAATCTTCATCAAACATTTATTTATCACCTTTAATTACATTAAAAATCTCACTAAGTTTTACTCCAAAATCCTCAAATTCTTTTTTCCAAGAATCAATTGGCAATTGATTTTCAAAGCTATTTGGATTAGAAAAAGCTCTAAAATAAATATATGCTTTTATTTCTACATCATTACAAATTACAGAAATTAATTTTCTATAATAAAAATTTGGTACACCTTCAAATATATCTATATTTTTTATATCACAATTTTCAAGAAGGTACAATTCTCCTTTTAGGTGTTGAACTTTCTCATTTTCTATTGCATAAGGGAATAGATATAAACTATCAGGGTACATATTATATTTATTTTTAGTAATAGCATTACCAATAAATTTCTCATTTATTAATCTACTATGATTAATAAAATCTTTTTTCATTGAGCCATAGGCAAACAAATAGCAATTCATTTAAAATACTTCCTCAAACTTTGATTCAGGCTCAAGTAATTCAAATCTATTTTCAAGCATTGCGATTCTATCTTCTAATCTTTTTTCAGTTTTTATTATTGCAGCAACAGAACGCAAACAATCATTTACATATTTTTCCAATTCATCTAGTTTTGGGGAATATTTATTTGGATTAATTTTTATAGCAATTTCATTTTTATTTTCTAAAGTTGGTATTTCACAAGCTAAAGATAAGTAATCAACTGTAATATATTTTTCATTGATTGTTTCAATCATAATTTTATACTCTTCAATTAATTTATTATCATAGATAAATATATATGGTTCATCGCTTTGATAATCTGCTAATTCTAAGAGATTATTTAATTTTAAGAATTCATATTCTACTTTTATCAACTCTTTTTTATTTATAAACATAGGATTTGCAAAATATTTTCTATTATTAGAAATATTAAGATATTCAAATTGTTCCATTGTTTCTAAGTTATTAGAGCTAAAACTATATTTATCTATTAGGTTTGAGTATAGTTCTTCAAATTTTGAGTTACCTAATTTATTTATTAAAAGTATTTTATCTTGAGTTGCAAAGATATATTCAAATTTACTCTCTCTACAAACATCTGTTTGTGGCAAATATTCTGCACTTAAAACTTTTTGAGCTTCATCAATAATAATGCTTACAGGTTTCATTATTTCATATTTTGCTTGTTGTAATCTTGTATATATTGCTGTATTAATAGAATCAAGGATATTTTCACTAAAAGTTGAAACATCAATTATTACAATTTTCCCAGCTCTTAACTCTTTTATTATATCAATATCATTTACATTCAAATACTCTTTAGCTGCAACTTGATTTAAAGTACTATTTAAATGATTAACCACAGCATTTTTTCCATGGTCATCATCTTTATTTACTGATTTATAGAGTTTTAGGCTATTTAAAGATTTAGAAATACTATTAATAGATTCATGAAAAATATTCAATCTATTCTTATAAGAATCTATTTCATGCAAATCCAATTTTTGTTTTACATATTCTAAATTTAAACTCATTGTTTCAAAAAAGTTTTTTGTCTCTTCAACTGAAGATATTTGATTATAAATAGATTCATAAGATGTTTGTTTTACTTCATAAGGAAGTGCAAACTCTTTATTTATTCTTTTAAATTCATTTTCAAGGATATTAAACTTTTTATTTATAATAAATATCATTTCTAGTAAATTTCTTGAAGCAACATCCCAATAATTACCTTTATTTTCATCAGTTTTTACAATCATAGGAATCTGTTTTAAAGATAGATAATCACAAAGATTGATTTTTTTTCCCCAAGGTTTACCAATTTCAATAACATCTGATAATTTATTATATTTTTTTGCTAGATATTTTGTTTGTAGGTGTAAATTACCTTTAAAATCATATATCAATAATCCATAATCAGATTTTATTCTATCTTCAATATTTGGCAATATAGCACATATTGTTTTTCCAGAACCTGTTCTTCCAAAAATAATACCATTAGTAAAATCTTTATTAAAAATCATCTCTTTTACAGATTTATTTTTTGAATTATTAAAACCAATTGCCATATTTAATCCTTGTGATTTATTCTAATATCTATAAATAGTATCTAATAAATTGAAATGAGATACTATTAAAAAAACTAATACAAATTTGATAATTACAAGTAAGAAGTTATTTATCCTTCAGGAAAAAGCTTCATTAATTTTTTATTAAACTCAAACATTTTATTTAAGTTTGATACACCTAAACTTGAAAGTGAATTTAAAGCTTCTGGCAATCCTTTATTTTCATTCAGCATTTTTGAAAAAGATTTAATCTCTTGCCATTTTGGTAAATTTGATAATTCAGAAATCATTTTTTCAATTTTATTTATTATGAATTTTACTAAAAATAATTCTGCCTCTTGAGCAGTATAAGCAGGTTTTGAAAGATTCACAAAATATAAATTTGGAGTAGCTCCAGTGCCTTGTTTATAAATTGTACCAGGATGAAGTTGATTTTCTTGAGTTCTTCTAATCAAAGTACCTTTACCAATATTTAAAAGTTTTGCATACTCATCTGTTGGTAACCAATATCCCATAACTTTTATATTTGAGTTGTGAAACTGTGGTATTTTTTTCCCATTTTCATCCACATATTCAACAATATCTAAATTAATAGATGATTGAGAAGATAATAACTCCAATCTAAATAGTCTAGCTTCCTCAGGAGTATAGGGTAATGGTTCAATTGATATAAAATAGTAATTTGCACTTGAATTAGATGTTAATTCACAGATTATATTACCTGGTAAGATATTACTAATTGTTTTTGAAATAATTACTTGTTTTGATTTAGCTGTTAATACTGCAAAATCAGCTGTTTTAATCCAATATCCACGAATATTTAACTCTGGATCATCAAATCTAAAATAGTCAGGATGAGTTGTAAGCTTATATAATTCATATTCCATTATAACTCCATATATAAATAATTAAAAGAATTGTATCATAAATTAGAATAAATCACAATACTAATTAAGATATTTTTAATATTTAATATTTTACTAAATGAATAAAAATAAGCCAAAAAATGGATTTTAATAAATTTTATAAAAAGATGGTGTTAAAAGAAAATTATTAAATATTTAAGAATATTTTAATGTTTCATATTTTAGTATTTGGATACCACGGAGGTTTTAAGAGAAATCAAATTGGGAGAAAAAGATCTAATTCCTAAATACTTCGGCAAAAGTATCTAAAGGAAAAGGATCTTAAATTAAATAAAAGGACAAGAAATGCTTCGAAACAAACTAATCCCTTATTTGAGACTGGATTATATCAAGATTATGGAAGATTTTCAAATTTTGAAAATAAATTCAATGGAAAAAGATGAATTATTAGTTCATCTTAAAAATTCAGAATCATGGCTATATGATTGTTACTTAAAAGATGAATGTATCAATCTATTTCTAAAAACAGGTGGATTTATAGCAATTGGTTTATCAGATGATGATCTATTTAAAATTGGTGTGGATATTACGATAAGTCAAATAAATAAGCGATATTTTTTTGATATTAAAAAAGATGACAATATTTTAATTTTAAAGAAAGTTAAATCACGAATTGTTAATAATATTAGAAATTACTTTAGTCCGACAAGAAAGATAAATTATCAACAATTTCATAATTTTATAATTCAAATTGAAGATTCTTATGAAAATTTTGAACAAATTATTTTCGAAATTGATTTGGGAAAGATTGATAAAGAAAGCTTAACGAATACTTTTAAAAAAGTATGGGAAGATTCTATTGGTGATATGGATTTTGACATAAAAGATTTCGAAGACCTATGTGTAAAATTTGGATTTACACCTCTTGATGTTCTTGTTTACAATCCTTATATTGTGCCTAAGATGTCAAAACAAACTTTAAATAATAGTGATTATCAATTAGTTCTAATTTTTGATGAGAAGGCAGCGTAATGTCTAATCTAATTCAAAAAATTGAAACCAAAATAAAAAATCAGGAGCAAATTCCTGATTTGATTCAAAGAATTGATAATATCTTAAAAAATAATAGTCATCTTTTAAGTGATAATGAAATAACAGAAGTTAGAAATGAAAAAATCAGATTAGAAAAAAAATTAATTAAATCTAATTTATCTATTGAAAACAAATTTAATGATTTTTTTTATTCATTTGAAGAGATAGAAAATGCACATGAAACACAATGGTTAATTTCAGAAGTTATTCCAAGTGGGACAATCGGAGTATTCTATGGAGGTGCAGGAGTTGGGAAAAGCTCTTTACTTGTTAAGTTTTCTAAAGAAATTTTAGAAAACTACAAAAACACATTTATTATATATATAGATGCAGACATGGCTTTAGGGAAAATCAATGATTTTGGGATAGGAGAAATGATAAAACAATATGGAGAGAGATTTAGATACGCTGGAAAATCATCTAATAATTTAAGTGTTGTTTCTCAAAATCTTTTAAAAGAAATTATTCAAATTCAACTAGATTTTCCACAAAGAAAATATATTATAATAGAGGACTCATTAACATTAATAACACCTAGAAAGCAAGGTTTTATTGATGTTGAGAAATTATATAGATATGAAAAGCAAATACGTGATGCTAATGGAACTATTATCATAGTTACACACTTAAATAAGGCAGGAGTTTTTGCAGATTCTCAGCAAATTGAAAACTATGCTGACTATACATTTTTAGTACAAAGAAATGATTTTAATTCATCTATTTTGCTATTACCTAAAAAAGCAAGTAGATATAATATTCATGAAAAAGCCTACAAAGTTGAGAATAGAAAAATAATTGAAGAAATTGATTTTCAAATTGCAAATATAAGTTATTCAGAGAGTTCTTTTGTAAATACTATTTTAGATCTATTATCAGATGGAGAAATGAATCAAAGTGAGATTATGAAATATTTAAAACAAATTTCATTTCTTTCAAAATATTCAATTGGAGAAAAAAAAGTCTTATCTTTATTGGATAAATGGTCAAAAATGGGAAAATGGTCTTATGAACAAAGAGTTAATGAAAAAAATGCAAAGTTTTACTATATAGAAACTGCAAAACTTACAAAACTGCCAAACATTGATAAAATAGGAGCTTAAGATGGATAAAAATCAAGATATTAAAATTATGACTAGCCTTTTATTTGACCGTTTTCAAAAAATTACTTTAAATGCAGAAGAAACAGCTTCAGTAATTGGAAGAAGTGAAGATTATCTGAAAAAAGATAGAGAAGAAGCAATTGGTATACCATATACTAGACTTAATGGCAAAGAAAAAGGAAAACCTCTTTATAATATAACAGCCATTGCTAAAGCTCTTGTTGAAAATGAAAAAAAGGTTTCTTAAATAATTTACATAGTTAGCATTTTTCCTAACTGTGTAAAACTATTTCTTTAAAAATTCACTATACGTTGGATAATCATAAATTCATCTTGATACTCGTCTAATTTTTTTATCTTTTACTAAATCTAATAAAACATTGTCAATTTGTTGTCTATCAAATTTTTTAATCAAATCAGTAAATAAAAACAATCACCCCTATCATGACTAGGAATACTATACTATAGAGCATCAAGTCATTATTCCTTGTAATATTTTCTAGAAAAAAGCATATATTTTCTGTATTTTATTTAAATTAATATTAATATAAAAACCCAAAAATCCAAAGAGGAATTTTATTTCCAAAACCAATTTCAATATTATCGCTAACAACAAATGAATTTGGTAAATCTTTAATTTGTTCAAATCCTTTATTTTTTCCACCAACTTCAAAAGTATATTTCTCTTCACAATAAAAATCACCTATTTTACTTGCATATATTCCATCATCATTTAAAATTTGTTTATTTTTATAGTAATTATCTAATTGATTAATAAAGAAAGTTTCTCTTAGATTTCCAATATTTGGTTCTTTGGTGTACATTAAATTTGTATTTGCTAAATATATTTTTTCTGCTTTATCAATTGATTTCATTGATAATGAATTTTGCATTAAAAGTTTAATTAATCCAGCATCATCTAGTTTTGAAAGATACTCTTTTAAAGTTCTATCATCAGTTATATCTGCTGCTTTTTTTAATTCACTCATATTTGGTTCGAAAGGTACACTTTTTATAATGATTGATAAAAGCATTTTTATTTTCTTTACACTTGTTCCATTTAATTTTGGATAAACATTCAACAAATCACTCTCAATCGAAACATTAATATTTTGTTGCAGAGTTTGAAAAAAAAGTAATTCATTTGGCATTGATAAGTAGTATGGATAATACCCATATTTCAAATAATCCTTAAAAAGAGGAATTATCTTTTTATCTTTTTTTTCAATCTCTTTTTTAATGTTTGATGCCATTTCAATATGATTGTTTAATATTTCTTCTAAAGTATAATTATTGAATTTATAGCCATGATGAAGTTCTAGAAATTCTCTAAAACTCATTCCAACCATGTTATAAACTATAGCTCGTCTGCTAAGGTCATGACTACCTTTATTTATCTGTAAAGCAGAACTTCCTGTTGCTATTATTTTTAATTTATCAAATCTATCATAAATATTTTTTAACTCCGCAGACCAACTACCATATTTGTGTATTTCATCAAAACAAAGAAGTTTTCCACCATTTAAAACAAACTCTTCAGCTATTTGTGTCATTGTGAATTTTGAAGTATTTTGGATATCATCAAGATTTATATATAAAGCTTCATTCTCTCTATAATTTTGAATTATATATTGAGCAATAGTAGTTGTTTTCCCTATTCCTCTAGGTCCTATGATAATAGAAAGTCTATGTTCTAGTTTATTTGAATTTATAAAATATCTTTTATACTCTTGATTACTCAGGTTTATAAAATCTCTACTTTTAATAAAAAGCTCTTCTAACATATCTTATTCCTATTGTGAAGTTTTACAATTATATCAGAATATTATATGTAATACAATACATACAACAGATCTACAAAATTTTGCAACAGGAAATAAATATCTGGCTTAATTATATTTCGCAGAAAAAAGTATATCTTTTTCTGGATTTATCAAATTAATTTTAAATAAATTTCAACCCAAATACAGCATCTCTACCATTTGCTGAACTTAATTTTGCATATCTAATAGTTTGACTAATATCTGCATGATCCATTAATCTCATTATTGTATAGATAGGCGTTTCCGCAATTGCTAATTGAGAAGCAAATGTATGTCTCAAAGTATGAATAACTACCCTTCTTTTGCTATCTTCAGGCTTTAATCCTTGATTAAATAATTTATCAAATATTGGCTGTAATACCTTATTTATTGAATTTCTATTTAATTCTTCGGGTGAACTATTTACAAGATAATCAATTGGACTTAGATTTTCAATTCTTTTAGCAATTAACTCTCTATAATTAGGGTGAATATACCCATTATATGTTCTATTTGCTTTATGATTTTTAATTATTACAGTATTTGAATTTAAATTAATATCGGCTTTTGAAATTGTTAAAACACTTCTAAGCCTTGCACCAGTTGATAAACTAAGAGCTAAAAATACTTTTATATTTTCTGTAACATTATCATTTATTTTATTGTCAAATAATTCTTGTCTATTATCTAATGCATCCCATATTTTTTTTATTTCATTTAATTCTAAATATCTTTCTCTATCATTGTCAACTTTTTCTCTTTCAATTTTTGCTGCAATTGCTGGATTTTTAATATTTAAATCTTTTTTTGAAATCATATAATTAAATACTGTACTAATTATATTAATCCAGTCATTAATAGTTTTAGGTGAATACTCTCTTGTCGTTTTTTGACTTTTTAATTTTTTTGCTTTTATCTTAAAATCTTCAATCATTTGAGTTGTTATATCATCCATTTTTATATGCCAAAAAGTTGTTTTTACGTGTAGTTCATATCTTCTCTTCGTATTCAAACTATCACTCTTCGTCTCAATTGATTTATAATACATATTAAAACATTCATCAAATGTTGGTAACTTCTGATTTAAAAGCATTGGAGCATCTTCTTTTAGTCTATCAACTGACGTTCTTTTTGCTCTAATTTTATTCGCATACTCTGCGGTAATTCCTTCTTTAAAACTACCAATTTTTTCTTTTGTATATTTTTTATTTTGCATATATGTGATATAAAAGACTTTATCATTATTTTTAGTTAGCCTATAAAATACACCTGTATATTTGGTAGGAGTTAAAGTTGAATTATTTACCATATAAAACCTTTATTTTTTTGTTGATTATTTGTTGGTAAAGTCTATCTTTTTCTAACTTTAATTAACTTTTAATAGCTTTCAAAAAAGCAAAAATATATAAATAAATCCTTATTTTATGGGGCTCATATAGCATTTAAGGGCTTTGTTAGATTTTGAGAGATTTATTATTTTTGGGAAGGTACTCCTGTAGAAGTAGCTGTTGCTGAATAAGCTTTGCACTACTATATAAAAAAGGTAGAAGCTTTTAGCTTCTACCTTTTTTTATTTATATTATTTTCTAAACTCAAATCTTACATTAAATCAGAAATTTAACAAAAAATTAACTACATTTAACTATAATTTTCTCATATCAATTATAAGGAAAAATTATGAAAAAAGCCTTGGGATTATTTATATTTTTATTTGGAATTATCTTTTCAAATTTAAGTGCAAATGAAAACTTTCAAACAGTCGAATCTAAAGATGCAACTTTGGTAAAAGCAGATTCTTCAAAAGAATTTTGCAATGTTTGTGGAATGAACTTAACAAAATACTATAAAACAAACCATGTTGCTGAGTTTAAAAATGGTCATAAAGAACAATATTGTTCACTTCATTGTTTAGCAGAAATTCATAAGAATTATGCAGAAAAGATTAAAAATATTCAAGTTGTGGATACGAAATCACTAAAACTAATAGATGCTTTAAAAGCTTATTATGTTGTGGGAAGTTCAAAAGAAGGAACAATGAGTTCCACAAGCGAATATGCATTTTTTACAAAAGAAGATGCAGAGAAATTTAAAAAAGAGTTTGGAGGGGAAGTTCATAATTTTAATGAAACTTTAAAACTTTCAAAAGACAAATTATCAAAAGATAATGAAGTTATAGATGAGAAAAGAATTCCTCTTGCTAAAAAAGGAAAAAAAATATTTGAATCTATGTGTGATACAAATCAATTAAAAGAGTTTAATTCAGTTGGTGAAGCAAAACAATATTTAATAGACAATAATACTTGTAAAAATTTAGATGCTCAAATGATTCAAGCTGTCTCAGTTTATTTATACAATCCTCTTTATGCTGTGGATAAATCAAAAATGATTAATATTCCTGAAGATGCAAAATGCCCAGTATGTGGAATGTTTGTATCAAAATTCCCAAAATGGGTGGCACAAATTCAACTACCAGATGGACATAATCACTATTTTGATGGCGTAAAAGATATGATGAAATTTTACTTTAATCCAACAAAATATCATGCTCATACAAATGAACAAATATCACAAATTAATGTAACTGATTATTATAGTCTTGAATCAATAGATGGTAAAAAAGCTTATTATGTAATTGGTTCAAATGTTTATGGTCCAATGGGTGAAGAATTAATTCCATTTAAAAATGAAGAAGAAGCAAAAAAATTTATGCTTGACCATTTTGGTAAAAAAGTTGTAGGTTTTGATGAAATAAAAGAAGAAATGGTAAAATAATATTTTATTACAATGCGATTTTATCGCATTGTTAATAAATGACAAACAAAAGATTAATTATTTTTTATAAAAGAGCAACAATAATCAACCAACATATGTACTCTTAATTTAAATTTAGAATTAGCTGGAACTTCAAATGATGCTGGACCTTCATATCTTACCCAATCTTGAGCTGGTAACATAACTTCTAAAATACCACCTTGAATATCAATAATCTCTTTATGAACTGTGTTTAATTCATATTCTCCTGCTAACATAATTCCTAATGTTTTTCTAGAACCATCTTCAAATACTATTGTTCTACTAGTAATATTTCCTTCAAAAAGAATATTAGCTGCTTTTGCGATAGAAACATTATTAAACTCTGCCATTTACTTTCCTTACATAATTATTTTAGATATTTTAGCACAAATATTATATGATTATATTGAAGCAAAAGAGTAGTTCTTTTTTGTTATAATTTTAAAATTAAAATAAAGGTGTAAAAATGAGTATCCAAAAAGAATTAGAAGATTTAATAAAAAATGATGTACTTATTGAAATTGAAGATTATATTGATGAATTATTCGAAATTATTGCTGCAAAAAAAGAAGATGATAGTACAAAAGAAGAATTAAAAGAAATGCAAGAAATGAAAAAAGATTTTGAAGATATGTTAGTTGATTTAGAAAATGGCGAAATTGATGATGAGGAATGTAAAGAAATCATTGAAGAAATCAATGATATGAGAAAAGATGAAGACGAAGAAGACGAGGACTAAAAAGCTTTCATGCAAGGTTATATTATTGATATAAAACCCGTAAAAGATGATGATTTAATTGTATCGATTTTAACTGAGCATGAAGTTATGACAACCTATAGATTTTATGGAGCAAGACATTCTAATATAAATTTAGGTTATAAAATTGATTTTGAGCTTGAAATTACAAAGTCTTCAATTCCTAGATTAAAAGATGTTATTCAACTAGGTTTCCCTTGGATTTTAGATAATGAAAAGATGTACTGCTGGCAAAGATATATAAAACTTTTTTATCCTCACTTAAAAGATATAGAACATATTGATGCTTTTTATTTTTATTCTTTTGAAAATTTAGTTCATATTATGATAAAACAGAACGCTTTAAGAGCTATTTGTGAGTCATATATTTCATTAATTGAATATGAAGGAAGACTTCACAATGATTTTGAATGTTTATTATGTGAAAATAAAATTACACAAGATATTTCACTAGTAAGAGGTTTTTTACCTGTTCATGCAAATTGTGCTTATTCAAGAGGATTTGAACTTAATAAAATGAAAGATTTATTTGAAAAAAAGAAAGTGATTAGTTTTAATGATGAAGAAGTAGAATATTTATGGAACATTCTACTTCAAGGATTGTAAGATATTATTTTTCGTCTAATAATCTATCTTGTAAAGTCTCAATAGCTTTGCTAAGTACTTTTATATCCAAACCATAAGTTATAGCTTTTTTTATTGCTTTTGCAACATTTTCATCACTTAATGGCTCTTTAACATTACAGGCTGTTTTGATTACATCTAAAATTTGAGATTTTTTCTTAAAATTTTCATTTGCATTTGATATGTCATCAACATGCTCAATCATATTAATCAAATTATCACTTAATTTCCAATGTCTAAAAATTTGAGCTGTAATTTGGTTAGTTGTAAAACCTAATAACTCTTTTTCTACCTCTTCGATACTAGAACCTGATGCTATTTTACTTTTAAATAAATCAGATTTTTTCTCATTTAAAATCAAATCTGATAAAATAAATTTACCCGTTTCTTGTAATAATGCTGGAAGAATAATCTCTTCTTTTAAATCAATATCTATTTTTGATAACCATATATTTGCCAAAGTAGAAGAGATATTAGAAGCTCTCATGAAATCATCACTATTTATTCCATAAGGCTCTAAATTTGTCATTAGAAGATTTTGTACCGTTCCGCCAATTGCAATAGAAATTGTGAAATTTATTCCCAAAAGATTAATCGCTCTACTAGGTGTTTCAACTTTTGATCTAAATCCAAACATTGCAGAGTTAGATATTTTTAATAAAGTAGAAATTATTAACGCATCTTTTTCTATTATTTCTAATAAATCAAGAGCTTCTTTATTAAGTTTTTTCCTAAACTCTTCTATTTCAATTATTGTCTTTGGAAGAGGCGGAAGGGACTCTATCTTTTCTAAAATATTAATAGATGACAAATTTAACTCCTAAATTATAATTATTTTGATTGTAACAGAACTTGAATCAATTGTAAATAAATTTTTTACACATTAAATCTAAAATGCATTATATCACCATCTTGAACAACATATTCTTTACCTTCAAGTCTTAGTTTTCCAGCTTCTTTACATTTAGCTTCACCACCTAGATTTACGAAGTCTTCATAAGCAATTACTTCAGCTTTAATGAATCCTTTTTCAAAATCATTATGAATTACAGCTGCTGCTTGTGGTGCTTTTGTATTCTTTTTAATAGTCCAAGCTCTTACTTCAACTTTCCCAGCTGTGAAATATGATTGAAGACCTAATTTATCAAAAGCTTTATGAATAATTTGCTCTAGCCCTGACTCAACAACACCTAAATCTGCTAAAAATTCAGTTGCTTCATCATCTTCAAGCCCAATTAATTCTTCTTCAATTTTTGCACATAAAACAATAACATCAGCACCAACGCTTGCTGCGTGTTCTTTTAAAATATCAACAAATTTATTTCCACCATCAGCTAATGAATCTTCATCAACATTTGCTCCATAAATTACATCTTTATTTGATAAAAATCTAAGTTCTTTATCAAGAGCAATAAACACTTCATGCTCTTTATTTTCAAATGTTTTAACAGGTTGTAATTCAGCTAAGTGAGCAAATACTTCTTCTGCAATAATTAAAGAAGCTGCTGCTTCTTTTGAAGTTTTTGATTGTTTTTTTAATCTATCAATTTTTTTCTCTAATTGAGAAATATCAGCATAAATTAACTCTGTTTCGATAATTTCAATATCTCTTAAAGGATTTACATCACCCTCAACATGTACGATATTTCCATCTTCAAAACATCTAACCATATGTAAAATAACTTCAACTTCTCTAATATTTGATAAAAATTGATTTCCTAAACCTTCACCTTTTGAAGCACCACGAACTAGTCCTGCAATATCAACAAAATCAATAGTTGAATGTTGAATTTTATCTGGATTTACGATTTTTGCTAATGCAATTAATCTTTTATCAGGAACTGGAACAATCGCTTTATTTGGTTCGATTGTACAAAATGGATAATTTTGCGCTTCTGCATTTTGAGCTTTCGTTAAAGCATTAAAAGTTGTTGATTTACCCACATTTGGAAGCCCTACTATTCCTACACCTAATCCCATAATATTCCTTTTATCATTTTCTATAAATATACTACAATATCCATCATATCGGTTTTTCAAAGGAACTCTCATGGTTTTTAATAGTAAAATAAATCTCATTATTTAGCAATATATTTCAAATCACACGGACTTTTCAAGGACTAAAACAATGATAAACTTAAAAATACTATCAAAAAGAATCCCAACCAATGAGGAAGGTATTTTTTATAAACAGATTATAAACGATAATGCCAAAGAAGTAGATAAAATGTACATTATTCGCTATAGAGAAAATGATAAAGACAAGTTAAAAACTATTGGTAAATATTCACAAGGTATAAGAATAAATTACTGCAAATGAATCCGAAATGAAATTATTATGAAATTAAGATTAGGAGATGATCCTCCTATTATTGCAAAAAAGAAAAGAAAAAAGATCATAAAATTTCACGATTTTGCAGAAATATATTTTAAAGAAAAAGAAACAGAAGTAAAAGATATAGAAAAAATTAAGAAAAGCTACATTAATCACATCAAACCATATTTAGGAAATAAATGTGTTGAAGAAATATCTTCAGATGATATAAAGGAAATTCAAAAAATAAAGAATAAAATCCTTGCTGAAAGAACGGTAAATGCACTTATTCAAATTATTGGTGCAATTTAGGGCACCTCTAAAAATCTTTAGGACCTGGTGATTATGAACTTATAACAATAAAAGCTTTGAAGAATTCTGATGCTATTTGTATTCCTACTAAAAGTGCCGTTCATAGTTTATTCGATCAATGATATATAAAATAGTTCAAAAATTAATGGAAGAATTTAATTTTACTAAACCTATTATTCCTATGTATACTCCAATGAATTTTAAAACAGAAGATTGGCAAAATCAAGTAGATACAATTCATAAATCATTTGAAAAATATAAAACTTTATCTTTTGTAACTTTAGGAGATAGTGCTGTTTATAGCACGGTTTATTATCTTTTAGATTTAATAAAAGAACAAAATAGCATTGTTTATGAAAATTCTGAAGTAATTCCTGGTGTTACATCATTCTCAAATGCATCAGCAAAGGTAAAAAAACCTTTATGTGTTGGAGATGGCTCTTTTAGTATCGTTCCTTTGCATAAAGAAAAAGTGGTAAATACAACAGTATTTATGAGACCCAAAATAGGAATGCAAACTGATAAAATTCCTCAAAAAGGAACTATTTATACCTTTGAAAACCTTAATTTTAAAGGCGAAACTATTCATAAAAAGAAAAAGAAAAAAGTTGATAAATATATGACGCTATTTATTGATTTTGTTCAATAAATGGCGCCATATATTTAAGAAAACTCATTATCAATAATTTGACAAATTATATGTCCAATTAATATATGCATTTCTTGAATTCGAGGAGTATCAGTTGAGGGAACTATTAGATTTATATCACAAATATTATTCATATTCCCTCCATCTCTTCCAGAAAAACCAAGAGTTTTACAACCCATTTCAGTTGCTGTTTTAAGTGCATTTATTACATTTTTACTATTTCCACTTGTAGAAATCCCTATTAATAAATCACCTTTTTGTGCTAAAGCTTCAACTTGTCTATCAAAAACTCTATCATATCCATAGTCATTTCCAATAGAAGTTAATGCACTCGTATCTGTTGTAAGTGAAATTGCAGGAAGACCTCGTCTATCACTTTTATATCTTCCTGTTAACTCTGCTGCTATATGTTGTGCATCAGCAGCACTTCCACCATTTCCACAAAGAAGAATTTTATTTCCATTTCTTAGTGTTTCAATAACTAAAAGTGAAGCTTTTTCAAGTTTATCCTCTATAGCTTTTATAGTTAAATTAATAACTTCTAAATGAGCTAAAAATTCATCTTTAATTGTTTGTTTTTGCATTTTGAATCCTTTGGATTATTTTTGTTGTACTTTGTCCATCCACAAAGCTAACAAGCCTTAATTCGTCTGCTATATCAGAACCAACTACATCTTTACCCTCATAATCACCACCTTTTACAAGAATATTAGGTTGTATTTTTTTGATTAATTCATATGGAGTTTCATCTTCAAAAATAACTACATAATCGACAGATTCCAAAGAAGCAAGAATATAAGCACGATCGTCTTGAGAATTAATTGGACGAGTTGAGCCTTTTAGCTTCTTAACAGAAATATCTGCATTTAAACCTAGAATTAATATATCACCATAACTTCTAGCAACTTCAAGATATTTTACATGACCAGCATGTAATATATCAAAACATCCATTTGTAAAAACTATTTTTTTACCTTTTGCATGAATTTTTTTTGATAAAATTTCTATTTCTTCTAATGATTTAATTCTATTTAGAGAAGTTGATTGATGTAAACTTGACTCATATTCAAAAATCTCATCTAAAGATGCTATTGCACTTCCAATTTTTCCAACAACAACACCAGCAGCTAAATTGGCGAAGTGTATTGATTCATCAATATCCAAGTCATTGGCAATAGCAAAAGCAATTGAAGCAATTACCGTATCACCAGCTCCTGTTACATCATAAACTTCTCTTGCAACTGTTGGTTTTATTCTTAATTCTTCATCAAACACTGCAATTCCATTTTCACCAAGAGTGATTAAAGATACCTCTAAATTATAGATTTCTTTTAATTGTTTTATTGCTAATTCTAAAGAAAAATCATCTTTTATATCTATATTCGTAGCTTCAATAGCCTCTTTTTTATTGGGTGTTAAAGTATAAGCGCCTTTATATTTACTATAATCTTTTCCTTTTGGATCAGCTAAAACTTTTACTTTATTTTCATTTGCAAGTTTTATAATCTCTTTTGTTAAAGATGATGTTAAAACACCTTTTCCGTAATCTGATAAAATAATTGAGTCATATTTTTTGATATCTTTTTTTAATTTACCTAAAATTTCATCACAACTTTGGCTACTAATATCATCAATACTTTCCATATCGTATCTTAAAACTTGTTGTTGAGATGCAATTAAACGGCTTTTTTTAGATGTTTTTCTATTCTTTTCAACAATTAAACCATTTCTTGAGACATTTATATTATCAAATAAATCTTTTAGTTCATTGGCAACTAAATCATCTCCAACTACACTTATAACATCAACATTTGCACCAAGTGCAAAAAGATTATTTATTACATTTCCAGCTCCACCTAAAACAGAACTTTCTTTTTTTACATTTACTACTTGAACAGGAGCTTCAGGTGAGATTCGATCACAAGTTCCCCATAAATAGTGATCTATCATCAAATCACCAATTACAAGAATATTTGGCTTTTTATCTAATTTTCTCATTTAACTTCCTCTTTAAATAGTCTTTTAATCTCAGGAATATAAGCTTTTATTCCTTCTTCAAGAGAGAAATTTGGTTCATAATCTAAGTATTCTCTAGTTTTCTCAATATTCGCTTGTGTAAAAAATTGATAAGAGCCAACAAAAGGATTTTGAATATATTCTTTTCCATTCTCGATTTTAAGTTCTTTTTGCAAAATATTCACAATATCTTCAAAACTTCTAGCTTTACTTGTTCCCACATTGTAAATACCAGATTTTTTAGGATTACAAGCTTTTATATTTGCTTGAATAATGTCATCAATATAAATAAAATCTCTTAAAATTTTATCACTTCCTTCAAAAAGTTTAGGAGTAAGACCTTTTAATATTTGGTGAGCAAATTGAACAACCATTGATGCTGTTTTATTTTTAAAAAACTCTTTTGGTCCATAAACATTAAAATACTTTAATCCAACAATTGAAATATCTAAATCTTTTTTCAAATATGAAGCAGTAATATTATCCATCATTACTTTTGAAAAACCATATGCATTATTTGGTAATTCATATCCAACTTCAAATCTATTGCTATCTCCATATGTGGCTGCACTTGATGCATAAATCATATTTGCGTTATGTTTAATAGCAATTTTTAGTAAATCTTCATAAGCATTTACATTTGTTTTTATCATTAAATCTTGTTCACCAACCGTCGTATCAGAAATCGCAGCTTGATGAAAAATATAGTCAAATTTATAATTATTTTCTAATTCTTTTAAAAGTTTTTTGTCATTTATATCACCACTAATTACAATACCTTTAAATCCAAGTAGATTTTTAAAGTGACCAAAACTTTTTAAGTTTCCATTTGAAAATATCTCACCACTTCTAAAACAATCAAGTACAACTACTTTTGAATTAGGATAATTTTCTTGAAAATAAAATGCTAAATTAGAGCCTATGAACCCAGCTCCTCCAGTTATTAAAATAGTTTTTTTATTAAAATTTATATCATTGTATTTCATTAAACTATCCTAGTTTTTAATTATGTTTATTGTATCAATTAAATTATCAACTATCATATAATCTTTCTGATTGTTTTTTTTTGAATCTATTAATATATAATTCTTTATTTTTGAATTAATTGCAGTATTAATATCTGAGATATTATCACCTATAAGCCAAGAACTATCAAGATTTATATTAAATTCTTCTACTGCTTGGTTTATCATCAAAGGATTAGGTTTTCTACAAGCACAATTATCAGAAGGAGTATGAGGACAATGATATACTTTTAATATTTTTATATCATTTTTATTAAATTCTTTTATCATCCAATTTGTAAGAATAGAAAAATCATTTTCTGAATAATATCCTCTTCCAATACCTGATTGATTTGTAATAATTATAATTTCATAGCCTAAACTTATAAAATATCTACAAGCTTCAAATACCCCATCTATAAAATCAAATTTATCAATTTTGCTTACATATCCATAATCATGGTTTATTACACCATCTCTATCTAGAAATATTACTTTTGTTTTTTTATTTTCTATAATCAATAAGTTTTCTATTTTATATTATTTAATTTAAAAAAGTTTTCAGCTCTTTGATAACCTTTTTCTTTTGCCTCTTTAATATAACTAATCCCTTTATTCATATCTTTTTCAACTCCATATCCATTATAATAATATAATCCTACATGAAAAATTGCTGTTGTGCTTTTTAATTCAGAAGCTTTGTTATACCAATAAAATGATTTTTTATAATCCAAAGAAGTTTCATTACCTTTTCCATATAAATCAGCAAGTTTAATCATTGATGGTAAATTGTTTTGTTCTGCTGATTTAGTAAGTAATTCTATTGCTTTTGGAATATCTTGTTCAACTCCATCAGCTGTTAAATACATCATTGCTAAATTAGCTTGTGCAACAGAATTTGAAGCATCTGCTGATTTAGTAAACCAATAAAGTGCTTTTGCTTTATCCACTTTTGTGGCTCTTCCCATATAATACATTTTTGCCAAATTATTTTGTGCAATAATTACACCTTGTAAAGAAGCCTTTTCATACCAAAAAAATGCTTCTTTTACCTTTTCTTCATTTGTGCTTGAATCATATAACATCGCTAGATTAAGTTGTGCAAAAGGATAACCAGACTGAGCAGAAAGCTTGTACCATTTTTCAGCTAACTCTAAATCTTTTTTAACTTCTTCACCTAAATGATACATATGTGCTAAATTATTTTGTGCAGCTGGATTACCATTTTGTGCAGATTTTTCATACCAAAAAAAAGCTAACTTATAATTTTTTGTAACGCCTAATCCTTTATAATTCATTAACGCAATATTATATTGGGCATTTGCATCATCATTTAATGCTAACTCACTATACTTGTCATAGGCTTCAATATAATTTTTTTTATTAAAACTATCAGTAGCTTCTTCAAAAGTTACTCCATATAAAGTTGTAAAAAATAAAAATATATAAATAATTAGTTTCATAAAAATCCTTTTAAATTATCATTTTTTTTCTTTTGATTTCAAATCAAATTCACTATTTTCTTTTAAATTATTACTATTTAAAATAATCTTATTTGAATCAGTATTCTCATTTTGAGGTCTCATATTTATTATATTTTCTAAATTTTCTTTAAATTTATCAATATCTTTATCTTCTTTCAATGATTTGTCTTCTTTTAAATCTTTTAAACCAATTTTTTCATTTGTATCTAAATTTTGTACTTTTTTTGCTCTTTCTTTTTTTTGTGCTTCTGTTTTAAAAATATCATCCATAATAACGGGAGATAACATATTTGTATCTTCTATATTTTCACTTTGATTAAAAATATCGCTATTACTTAAACCTAATGATAAATCTGTTTTTTCATAAATATCTGCTTTTATAGTATCAATTGTGTTTTTATTACTATTTTCTTGTGATATTAAAATATTTTTTTGGATATAACTATTATCTGGACTAAATCTAATAAAATAATTATCACAAAAACCATTTAATAAATTATATGAGAAATATTTATTACACATTTTCCACTCTTTTTTTAAACCTAATAAATAATCCAATCTATCCCAAAAAAGCTGATGTACATTTTGATTTATATTTTCAATATCATCAGGATTTATTCCATCTCTTCTAATTACAATTAAGTTAGCTCTTGTTTCTTTTTCCGTTTGATATAGTTCTAATATCCATTTATCTAAAACAATATCTACTTTGATTATATTATCTTCAAATATTATTTTATTTACTTCTATTTTATCTCTATAAACATCTACAATAAAAGATTTATTTCCATTTTCTTTATTTGAAAGAGTAAAAAGAGTTTTAGCAGCATCAAAAACAGCATTTTTTGAAATATCAGGATAAACTTTTTTTGTAACCAAAATATCTTGTTTTTGAGAACAACCTACAAATATTATCATTATCAACACAACTATAATTTTATTCATAAATAACCTTATCTATTAACTGCATATAAATCTAATCTACTCAAAAATTTATAATCTTGATCTGATTCTACATTTTCAACTATAATTTTTACTTCATTCACTTCAGCATAAACAATAATATTTTTAATTCTATGCTTTTTTATTAAATCATTATGAATATTTTGTGTTAAATCTTTATCTATTTTTATATAATTAATTCTTATTTCTGATAACTCTTCTAGTGAATACTCTTTTGTTTTAAATCTTTTAATTAATATTTCAAAATTTAATTTATTTAATTGTTTAACAAATTCTATAAATTGTTTTTTATAAACAGAAGCAGAATAAGATGTAATACTAAATAAAATATTATTTATAATATTTTTATTTTCAACTACTAATTTATTTAAAAATTCAATAAATTCATCATCTGATATAGTTTTAATTGATAAATTAATTGCAATTTTATATTCGATATTGTTATTTTTAATATATTCTAAAGCCTTTAAAATAACCTGTTTATCAAAAAATTTATTCAATTTTAATTTTTCACTAATTGCAATAAATGAACCTATTGGCAAGATATTACCATCTTGGTCTTTTAATATTGGTTTTAATTCTCTCATTAATAATTCATTCTCAAAAGAATAACTATCAAAGGCAAATGATATATCAAAATCATTGTTTTCAATTATATATCTTACTTTTTTTTCTGTTTTTTCTACTTCTTCAGAGATTTTATTTTTTTCAATAATTTCATAACTATTTTTATCTTTTGAAACAGCTTCTTTATATGCATCATTTACTAAACTTAAGATTGAATCTATTGTTCCATATTTATCAATTGGTGTTCCTCCAATATGAAATATATTATCAGGTAATTTATAGTTTTTTGATATTTCAGTAAATAATCCATTAATCACTCTATTTGAAAAATTAACTGCTTCTGAATAATCAAAATCCTTTGCTAAAATTATAAATTCTGCTCCATGAAATCTATAAAAAGATATTTTATTATTATATGAATTAATAATATTATTTATAATATTTACATAAGACAAAAGAAAATCATCAGTTTTTACTGTACCATTTAAGCTCTCAATTTGATTTAGTTTAGCAATTTTTAATAAAAAGATATAACCTTCAAAAGATGATACAAACATACTTTTCATATCAATATCAAACATTTTTTTATCATATAATCCTGTTAAATTATCAGTTAATAAATTTCTTTCCATAGATTCTCTATTAATATTTAATTCATTTACTAAAGATGCTACTCTATTTGATAATTTTGATATATTACTCAACAAATTTTTATATTCATGATTTTCATTAAAAACTTTATTATCTATATTTGAGAATTTATTGTTTAACATATCAGAAACAACATTCTCAAGATAATTAATTGGTTCAATTATATATTTATTTTCTATATAATTATTATAATAAACTATAAATATTATTATTAAAGAAAATAAAACTACTATAAAAATAAATAGTTTATTGGAAAAGTCATAAATCTCTTTTTTTAAACTATATTCATCAATAATATATTCTATTGTTGCATAGTTTATATCACCGATTTTCAATTCTTTTGTTATTACATTCTCTAGTTTTATATTATAAAAATATTCAAAAATACTATAAAATTCTTCATGTTTTCTTTCAATATCTTTATTATCTACTAAATTTGGATTAAGAGAAACTAAAAAGCTCTTAATCTCATTATTTTTAAATAATTGAAATTTAATTATTAAATCTTCATTTAAATTAGAGTCATTTAATGGTATAAATTCAAAGAAAGATGTTCCTTCTATTTTTTTTATTTCACCAAATCTTATATCTGTTGTAACATCTGCTAAATTCCATGAATTATCATCAAAACCATCAGTTTGGAAAATCAAGCTCTCTTTATTAAATAAAATTTTGTTGTATTTGATTTTTACATTGCTTATAAAATTAGTATTTTTAATATCTTTAATATACTGATTTATAGATATTTTATCAAACAAAATAATTTTACTTTGGAGTTTATCAGTATATTTATCCACATTTAATTCAATGTTTTTTTGGGCATTTATAAAAGCTTTTTCTTTGAAATCTAAAAAAAACGACCAAAAGAATAAAAATAAAATACCAACAAATATTAATATTAATGTTGCGATATTTTTTATTATTCTAATTTTTATATTTTTCTGCATTATTTAACTTTTTCTAAAAGTAAGAATTTTTCTTTTACACTACTTGAGCTTGGATTTGTATACTCTGTTTTAGAAGTTTCATTTATATATTCAAATTCTGGTTCTTTTTTGGGTTCATTTATATTTTGTTGAATATTTAAATTATACAATTCTTGCTCTTTTGAAACTTTTTGAACAACTGGATAATAAGAAGCTCCTATTTTATTGAGTTCTTCAATAGCTTTTTGTGCTTCTTCGTATGTATTATAAATTCCATAATTCCATCTAATTAGATTTGTTCCATTTGAATAATTATATGCAAAAGAATTTTTATACAAAGTTGGATTTTCAATCAGAATTCTTTCTAACTCTTTTTTATTATTAAATGATGTTACATTAATAGTATAAGCTTCAGGATTTGCATTTATAAAAGTATTTTTTATTGTTTCATCAAATTGAAACTCTTCTATTTTTTTCTCTTGTTTGATTTTCTCAATAGTATTTGTTTTTTCAACAACCTTAATCTCAGGAGCAGGTGCTTGAACTTTTAACCCTATAATATAGTCATTATATGATTTTTTAATATCTTTCACTTTTTTTATAACAAGAGTTTTTTGGCTATTGTTTTTTGATAATTTACTCATTTCTAAATTTGCCATTTCAATATTTTCAAAAATCCCATGTGCAATTTTTGAACTAACTTTTAAATTTTCAATAGAATCATAAGAAAAAGAATTTTTATCTAATTCATTATTTTTTATAAAATCAATTGCATCTTTTTGATTATTGAATTTTCCTATTTCAATAGTATAAAAATTATCATTTGTACTTAAAAAACTTTTAATAAAATCATTAATATTCTCATCTTTAATAGCTTTATTAGCAAATGAATTTCGTAATTCTTCTTCTTTTTTTCTTTGTTCTTCTCTTTCTAATTTTTCTTTTTCTGTTAGAAATTTATCATCAATATATACATCTTGTGTGTAATTACTTTTCGTAAAATCAATAAATTTCGGATGTTCAGGATCCATATCAAAAAAGGCTAATAAATCTCCTGTATATCCTAGTAATGTGAAAAAATCAGTAATATTACTATTTTCATATTTTATCAACTCTATTTCTGCTGAATTTAGTTGCTTATGACCTTGTAATAAAGATTGTAAATCTTGTTGTCCTAAATTAAACTCTTCCCAATATGCATCAACCATTTTTCTTAATGAAATAACTTCAGAAATATTACTTTTTAAAGATTCATTTGTAGATTGTATAGATGTAAATAATTTAGAGATATTCCATTTTAATTTTTTCTTTTCTTCATCTAATTTAAAATTTAGTTCTCTAATAACACTAAAAGCACTTAAGATTTTATTCTCATCTTTTCCACCATTATATAAATTAAAACTTAGTCTAAAAAGTGCATTAAATTCTTGTTCTCTTTCTTTATAGTCTTCTTTATCCATTACATTATCTAATGAAACTTCAAAATCTAGTTTAGGAGCAAAACTTGATCTCTTTGATTTTAAATTAAATTTTTCAGCATCAAGAGATTCATAATAATTTAAAATCATACTGTTTCTTTTGATTCCTCTTTCATATAATAAATCAAAAGTTGAAACATTAATATTAAAATTTTTCTCATAAGGAAGTGTTTGAATATAATTTTCACCTACAATATATTCATAATATCGAATTGATTCAGTAAGTTTAGATTTTACTTTTGTAAGTTGTGTTTGTGCATTTGAAACATTTGCTTTAATTGCTGTTAAATCACCAATTGTTGCAGCTCCATTATCATATTTTATTGTTACAATTTCTAAAATTCTATTTAAATTTTCCATATTATTTTCACTAGCTAAAACAGTTCTATATGAAAATACTACATCAAAATATGCTTTTATTGCTTTTGTAATTTGTTCTTGCAAAACAATTTGATATTGGTTTTTTTCTACATTTAATTTTTTTTCTAAACTTTTAATAGTATTTGAAGTTTCTCCACCAGAATAAATATTTTGACTTAAAATAAATTTATAATTTCTATCATTGTAATATCTAAAAAATTTTGTATCTTTTGTTCCATTATCTACATTACTTGCTTGAGTTCTTCCATTTTCTGCTTCAAAATTTAAAGTTGGATAATATCCAGCAACTGAATCTTTTAATTTAATTTCACTTTGGATTACTCCTTCTCTTGCTGCTTTTAATAAATCACTATTTGATACTGTTTCAAGAACAACATCCATTAATGATACTTTTTTATATTTAGTCATATCTGCATTAAAATTTTTATCATATCTGCCAAAACTATTCATTTTCTGCATTTCAGAACGGCTTGGATTTTCATCAATATAAACAGAAATATTTTTATTTTCATCTATTAGTGTTTCTTCATTCGCATTTAAAATAACACTTAAAAATATCCAAAATATCAATTGTTTTTTCATTTATTTTCTACTTTACTATTTTAATTACTAAATAACCATTTTTAGCATCTACAGATTCTTTTAAATCAGGATTGCTAGTTAAATCAATTTTTATATCTTTTTTTTCATAACCAAATTTTCTAATTAAATTTCTAACACTCATTGTTCTTGCTAGAGAAATTTGTTTAGAAATAGTTGCACTTAATTGGTCTTTTATGTCAGATGCATAAATATTAACTTGATGATTAGGATATTTATTTTTTGCTTTATTTACGAAATCTTTTATTTGTTTTGAAACAGCATCATCAACAAAAAATTCATCTGCTTTATATGTTATTACTATATATTCATCAGTTGCAAGAATTTTTTGTATTACAGTTGAATCTTCTTTTTTATCTGCAACATTTATACCAGAAGATTCTATTTCATCTGTTCCTTTAGCAGATTTTACAGAAGTATCTTCTGATGCTATTTGATGTTGAAGAGCTAAAATCATCTGTTTTTGTTCATTTATTATTTGTATATTAAGATCTGAATTAGGATTAGTAGTACTTACAACAGGAGGATTGTTTGTACTTGAAATTAATTCACTAGATGAAATTGAACCATTAAAGGATACTTTATATTTAAATTGCGCATAATATCCCAGATTTGCAAGAACAACTAACAAAAATAATAGTAATACTAAAATAACTGAAGAAAAAATATCGACAAAAGATGGCCAAGGATTAAATTCTTCTTCAAATTTACAAGCCATATATTATCTCTTACTTTCTAAATTATTTTCTTTTTCTAAACTTTTAACTAACTCAATAAGTAATTTATTATTTTCTTCTTGTAATAATAAACTTTTCTTTATCGTTTTATGCTCTGATAAAATTACTGTTGAAATTTCTTGTAAAGATTCTTCAATGAGTTTAGAACTAGAATATTGATTAACATTTGATTCTTTCATTACTTCAATCAAGTTTTTTAATAAAATCGACTCATTATCTGAAGTAGTTACAGTCTCTTCTAATTTATTAGCAATTTTCATAAACATATCTTGAGATACTTGATTCGAATGCTCCATTCGTTCTGTAAAATCACCTATTGTATCTACAAAAATATCTATAAATCCAGCAGCTTGCATATTATTAGCTCCACTTTTATTAAAACCTTTAATATCTCCTATATCTTCAATAGTATCTATAGCTTGAGTTTCAACAATTCTTCCTTTTATCCAATCTTGTACATCTTCTAAAAAAGCTGCTTGACTTTTTGTTAAGATATATTGCATAAGATTTAATATAATTGCAGAAGCAACACCAAATAATGAAGAAGCAAATCCAATGGCCATACCACCTAAAGGACCTGAGAATCCTGTCATTATTTCTCCCATATCTATATTATCTCCACCAAAAGATAAAATAATTTTTCCCATTTGATCAATTGCAACCAATAATCCAGCAAATGTTCCAAGTAATCCAAGTGTTAAAGAAGTTCCCACAAAAAATGCTGTATAGCCTTTTTCTTTAAAAAACTGATTTTCTAACCATTCAGTTACATCTTTTGCTTCTTGTTCAGAAAAATGTATTACACCTTTTTTTGCTCTTCTTTGAAACATATGAGCAATACTTGCAGGCATAATTTTACTAATTCCTTCTAAATAGAATTCTAAACTTTTACCTTGTTTATATGCCAATATTCCAAAAGTACCTGCTAACATTGTTAATTTTATTGCTGATTGATAAATTACCAATAATGCAAGTGAAAAAACAGTAATAATAGGAATATTAAATGTTAATGTTGCAAGAAAAAATGTTTTTATTAAAGAAAAATTTGCATATAAAATAAATGTTATAAATAACAAGACAATAAAAAAGATTTTTAATATTTTAACTCTTCTCATTTATAGCCTTTAAAACATAAATAATAATATAGATATTACTAAACCTAATGCTATCATAGTAACAGATTTAGTCATTTTATCAACAATACTTACAAAACCGTCATTACCTTTAACTTTTTCTCCAACTAATAAATATCCAATAGTAACGCCATTTACATCTACCATTTCTTTATATGTTTTAAAATATTCTTTATTAACAACATACCCTTTATCTTTTAGCTCTTTGAAACCTGTTAAACCCTCTTCCATAACATTTGTAAAAAAGGCACCATCATATTTTTGTTCTTCTACTCTTAGATCATCTACGATAGGACGATACCTACCATTTTTTGCATCAATTGCTAAATGAGACATCATTTTTTCTTGTATTAATGCTAGAAATATACTTTGTTTATTTCTTTCAAAATCTTTTTTTAAAGATACTAAACTCTCTTTTATTTCGACAACACCTAATACATTTTCCCCTAATATAATAGGTTCAATATAAACAATATTTGGTCCATCTGGTAAAACTTCAATACCAAATGATGTAATTTTTCTATTTATTACACTATTTATAATAGTACGATATTGACTTGTTTGATAAACAGTTGGATAAAAAGACATAGAGATACTATCAAAACCTGATTCAATTAAACTTTTATTATAAACATCCATAATTGAATCTATAATTTGTTTGTTACTCAAATTATTTTTAAAATTATCATTATTTTTTAATCCTAAAACAATTCTTTTAAACTCTTTTTGTTTATCTTCAAACTTATATTCTAAATTACTTTTATAAGTTACTGACATGTTAGCATAAACTTCTTCAGCGATTTTAGTTGTCATTGTTGTTAGTAAATACATAGAAAGAGTGATTCCAAATATAGACAAAACACTTAAGATTGTAAACCACAATCCTTTTTTCTTTTTTAATTCGCCAAGTAAATTTTGGATAGCTTTTATGAAACTAAACACATCAATCCTTTTGTAGTAATAACTTTCATTATATTTTATTTTCTCTTATTTCATTATTAAAATAATTTTATTTAATAACATTTTTAAATCACTGTTCACTTAAAGCATTTTTACTAATATTTTTAAGAGGTTTTATAATATATTTAAGTACTGTCTTTTTTCCTGTTAAAATATTAACATTTGCAACCATTCCTGGTAAAATTGGAAGATCTGGTGCAAATTGATTTACATCTGCTTTTATTTTTGCTATATAAAAAATTGAACCATTTCTATCTTCAAAACTATCAGGAGAAATAGAAATTAATTTTCCATTTAATAAACCATATTTAGAAAAATCATATGCTGTAATTTCAACAGATACATCTTGTCCTTCCCAAATAAATGCTCTATCTGAACTTTTTATTTTTGCTTCAATTGTTAAAGAGTCTTCTATTGGAGTAATTTCAGCCATTTTATCACCAGGTTTTACAATTCCACCCTCAGTATAAAAATAAAGTTTATTAATAATCCCATTTACAGGTGAAATTACTGATTTTCTTTGTTCTCTATCAACATTTGCTTTATTTTTTTCTATTGCTTTGTTAATCTCTGTTTTAATTTCTGAATATTTACTCAATTGTTTACTTCTATTTTCTGATTCAACTGAAGCAATTTTCTTTTTTGACTCTTCAATTTCTTCTTGTAATATTGGAATACTATTTCTTGTTTCATCAATTTGAGTTACAATATTTTGTTTTTTTGATAATTCTAATATATATTCTTTTTTAGAAGCAACTTTTTTATTTAACAACTCATCTAATATTTTCATATTTTCCATAGCTAAATTCAACTCTATACTAAGATTATTAAATCTAATTTTTGTTTCTCTTAATTTATAATCTTTTTGATTGTATTGATCTTTTGCAATATCTACTTTTCTTTGATTATTTTCCAAATCTTCATAAAATATTCTAGTTTCATTTTCAATTATATCAGGTATTTTTTTCTTTAATTCATCAGGATATTCAATTGTTTTTTGATTATCAATTAAGGCTTCTAGTCTTATTAAAACCGCTTGAAGACTCAATAAATCAATCTCTTTTGTAACAAATTCTGAACTAAAAAAAGCATTTGAAAGGTTATATATAATATCTCCTTTTTTTACTGTTTTCCCCTCTTCTACTAAAATTGCAGAAATAATTCCACCCTCAAGATTTTGTATTACTTTTGTTTGACCTGAGGGAACTACTTTTCCTGTTCCTTTTATTGCTTCATCAACTTCACTAATTGCAGCCCAAGATAAAAAAACCGTAAAAAAAATCATAATTGGAATTACGGTAGTGTAATAATTCCATTTTTTCTCTTCAAATAATCCTCTATTCATATTATTTTTTCTCTTGTAATGCAGCTAAAACCGTATTTTTTGGACCATCAGCAACAATTTTACCTTGGTTTAAAACAATTACTCTATCTACTAAATCTAATGCTGCAAATCTGTGTGTAATTACTATCAAAGTTTTATTATCCAATACTTGTTTCATATGTGTTATTAAAGATTTTTCAAGACCTACATCAAGTCCTGTTGTTGGTTCGTCTAAAACTAAAATAGGAGGATTATTTAATAATGCCCTTGCAAGTGCAACCAAATGTCTTTGTCCAACTGATAAGTTACAACCTCGTTCACCAACTTGCAATCCATCACCTTGTCCTGATTTTTTTACTAAATCTTCTAGCCCCGTAATTTTTATTAATTGCATCATTTTTTCTTTACTAATTGGGCTTGATAATTCAATGTTTTCTTTTAATGTACCAGAAAATAAAAATGGTTCTTGTGGCATAACTCCAATATTTTGTCTAATTTCAACAGGATGAATTGTAGATATTTCATGTCCATCTAAATAAACAGAACCTTTTGTTGGATAATCAAGACCTGTTAATATTCGTAAAAAGGTACTTTTCCCAGCACCAGTTTGTCCAATAATTCCTACTTTTTCACCCTCTTTTATTTTTATATTACAATTTTCTAAAGATGCATATTTACTATTTTTGTAATAAAATTCAACATTTTTAAATTCAATATTTCCTTTAATTTCACCCAAACCAATTTCAATATTTTTATCATTTTCTAATGGTAAATGCCAAAATTCATTTATATTATCTAATGATTCACTAATCTCTTTTAATTTTATTGCCATCATTGAAGCTTGAATTACAGGAACCATTGCACGACTTGCAAGAATTGTAACTGCTATTAATCCACCAACAGATAGAGTTTTACTGTTTATTTCAAATACTCCAACAATAATAACTAAGAGCGTAACAAATTGTATTATTGATTGAGATAAATTCATTGAAAATACATTTAAAGATTGTATTTTATGTGAAACTGAATCCGTTACAGCGATAATATTTCTCCAATTAAAAAGTTTTGTTGCTCGTGCATTTGAAAGTTTTATTATTTCACTTCCTTGAATAGTTTCAACCAAATAAGAGTGTTTTGCTTGAACATTTTCTATATTCTTTTTACTTAAATTTGAAATTGGAACTTGCATTGCAAAATTAAAAACTAGTACTAAAATAGCAATAGATATAGGAACTAAAGCAATCATTGGTGAAATTATAAATATAACAGCAACTGATATAAAGAAAAAAGGAAAATCTATTACTTGTACAATAGATTTTGTAGCAAAAAAATCTTTGATTAAAGCTAACTCTCTAAACAAATTTGCTTTTGTTCCCACAAGCATACTATCATATTGAGATTGAATACTTAAAACTCTTTTTAAAAGTTCTTCTTCTAAATGAAGTCCTAATTCTTTTCCCACTTTTTCAATGATATGATTTCTAACACTTTTGAAAAATACATCAAATAAAAGGATTATTATTACTCCAATTGCAAGTACAAATAGTGTTTCTGTTGCATTATTTGGAACAACTCTATCATATACACTCATTGAAAATAAAGGAACAGCAAGAGCAAAAATATTTATAAATAGAGTTAAAAATCCTATTTCAATATATGCTCTCCAAAATTTTTTTACTGGATTCCAAAACCACTCTTTACCTTTGATTTGATCAAGTATTTTTTCTTTTTTTGGGTCTCTAAATACTAAAATTGCTTTTGTAAAGTTTTTTAAATAACTACTATCTTTTTTTATTTCACTATTATTAATTGGATCGTATAATAAGCACTCTTTTCCTTTTCTTTTTAGTACATATGGATTTTCTTTTTTATCAAAGACAATACATGGTAAAAAATGATTTGGAATATCTGAAGCTTTCATATCTCGACAAACTGCTGTAAAACCGATTTCCTTTACAACATCAACTGCTAATTCTTGGGTAAAACCTTTATTTGATTTAGCACTTAAACTTATGATTGTATTTAAAGATATTTCTCCAAAATAGAAATCTAAAATATACTTTAATGTAAATAATAAAGGATATTCTTCTCTATTTAAAGTTGTATCTTCAAATATTGATTCTTCTTGCGATGTGATATTTTCTTGAATTTGCAAAAAACTACCTATTAATTTATTTTAATTTTATATTGTTTTGAAAGTTTTGCATTTATTGATTGAAATACACTTTCCCAAACTTTTGCTGTTTTTTGTCTAAACAATTTTGCACTTGGATACCATTTTGTAGTTTCACCTTTGTTAGTCCATCTCCAGTCAGGAATTTTTTGTAAAGGAATCCAAACAGGTTTATTTAATGCACCACTTAAATGAGCAACTGCTGTATCTGATGAAATAACTAAATCTAATTCATTTATAAGTGAAGCCGTTTTTGAAAAATTAGTTAATTTATGAGTTAAATCTATTATTTTATTTTCATATCCAAGTTTTTTTATATCTTCACTTCCCTCACCTATTTGTAAAGAGTAAAGATTAATTTTTGGATTATTCATTAAAGGTTCAAAAAATTTCAAATCAAATACTTTTCCTTCATAACTTTCACCTGTTGTTGAAGCACTCCAACAAATACCAATATTGATTTTGTCTTTTTCTTTTTTAATTTCTAATTCTTTATCAAAAATAGCTTTTAAATATGGCATTTTTTTTGGTAATTCATCTGTACTTTTCATATCCAAAATAAATGGCATACTCATAATTGATAATTGATAATCAAACGCTGGAGTTTCTTCACTTCTATCAACTAATACATCAATTTCATCAATTGTTGTAAATAATTCTTTTAAACCTTCTCTGCATTTTACTGCTATTTTACATCCAAATTTTTCTTTTAATTGTGGTAGAAATCTTATAAATTGGATACTATCTCCAAACCCTTGCTCTGAATGAAGTAATAAAGTTTTACCTTTTATATCTTCGATTCCTGTAAACAATGGCTTAGAAAAAATATCTTTATGTTTTATAATATGAGGAATCATCTCTTCTTTTCTAAATCTCCATTCATACTCTTTCCAACCATTTTTAAAATCTTCAGATGCTAAATACATAGTTGCTAAGTCAAAATGTGCATTTACAAAATTTGGGTCAAGTTCTATAGCTTTTTTATATGAAGTAACAGCTTTATCTGATAATCCTAAATATTTGTATGAAGTACCTAAATT
Source organism: Arcobacter caeni (assembly GCF_003063245.1). Taxonomy (GTDB): domain Bacteria; phylum Campylobacterota; class Campylobacteria; order Campylobacterales; family Arcobacteraceae; genus Aliarcobacter; species Aliarcobacter caeni. The sequence continues at coordinate 217,006 of NZ_MUXE01000001.1, forward strand.
ACTATGTGCATTTGAACCATTTGGCTCTAATTCTATAGATTTTTCATGCATTTTTGCAGCTGTTTTATAATCATTTAATTTATTATATACATTTCCTAAATTTGTATATGCTCCACCATGATTTGGCATTTTAAGAATTGCCATTTCTAAAGATTCTATTGCTTTATCATAATCTTTTGCTTTGTTATATGCAGCACCTTTATTACTATAAACTTCATTGTAATTTGAGTCTGTTTGAAGTGCTATTTCAAAAATTTGCGCTGATTCTTTATATCTTTTTTGTTTATATAAAACTACACCTATATTATTTACAGCTTTTGCATACTTTGGATTTACTCTTACAGCTTCTTTATATGCTTCAATTGCTCTATTATTATCACCAATTAATTCATAAACTATTCCTAGATTATTAAACATATTAAAATCTTTTGGATTAATTTTTATTGCATCAATATATACTTTTAGTGCCATTTTATAATTTTTTATTTCTTTAAATGCATTACCCAAATTATTATACACAAGAGTATTTTTAGGATTTAAATTGATTGCTGCAACATAATATTTTATAGCTGTATTGATATCACCTTTTATTTTATAAATAACACCTAAGTTTCCATAAATATTAGAAGACTTTGGATTTATTTTTAAGATTTCTTCATATAAAAATTTTGATTTATCGTAATCTTTTTTATTAAAAGATTCAATTGCTTGTTCAAAAAGTTTTTTTTCTTGTTCTATCATTATGTTACCTTCAAATCATTAAATTAGGGGAATTATATCTAAAAAATTTAGATTATTATTATATTCATTTTTTCATTGGATGATGTTTTGAATCGATTATTTCATCCATTTCTAATATTTGAATAGAACTGTCTTTATGCAAACATAGCATATTTACAGATACTATATTTCCAAAAATATTTTCTTTCTCATTAAAAAAATTATTCTCATTATAAAGCCTTGGTAAATGCCAATACATTTTGTAATCCAAGCTCCATAATAACTCAATTAATTCTTTTGAGTGTTCTTGTCTGTCGTTTTCAACATAAATCATTGGTCTGAATTTTTTAATTAACTCAATAGCTCCTTTGATTACTGATATTTCCATACCTTCAACATCGATTTTTAGCAATTTTAGTCTATCTATTTTATTTGTATAATTATCTAATTTTTGTTTATTTACAAGAGTTCCATTTTTACTATTTTCAATATTAATTCCACCAAAGTTATTGTTTTTTGTAAAATCACACTCTGGGATTAATATAGTTCCATTTTCATTACTAACTGCTTCTTGATATGCAAATACATTTGAAATACTATTTATTGCAAGATTTGCACATAGATTTTGAAACACCAATCGTTGTGGTTCATAAGCAATCACAAAACCACTTCCAACAAGTTTGGATAAATATACAGTATGAGCTCCAATATTTGCTCCAACTTCAATAACTACATCTTTATCTTTACAAATTTGTTCAAATAGTTTTGCTTCAAGATGAGAAAATTCCCCATATTTTTCTATCGATTTTCCAATATAAATATCATTTTTATTGTATGAAAGAAAACCATGTCTTGATTTTATAACTTTGTTGAAACCTGTGTCAATAATATTTTTATTCACTAAAAGCCTTTTTTAATTTTAAGGTGCATCTATAATATCAATAGTAAATGTATTATTACCTATAGAATAAGATGTATTATCTGTAATAGTTAATGAACTATCATGTACTACATTAGAACTATCTGTAAACTTAATTTTTTCTACTTGAGAAGAAGTTAATGATAAGGTTAAACTCCCTGTATCACTTCCTGTCCATGCATCTAACATAGCTTCTGTAAAATTAAATTCTGTATTATTATCACTTGTATTTAAATTAAGCCCTGAAATATCAAGTCTTTCAATATTTGTAAATGTTGAACTTGGAGCAAAATCTGTATCTGCTGATATAGAACTTGTAGTTCCTGTAAACTTAACAGTATCTGCACCCGTACCACCATCTAAATTTCTAACTGTCGAGAAATCTAAAGTAAATTGATCATCTCCACCTAAACCATTAATATTAGTTGGTTCATCTCCACTAATTATTAAATTATCTGAAACTGATGATAAATTTAAATTCTCAAATTCAGTTAATTTACTAAAGTCAAGGTCACCCGAAACTGCTGTTGTTCCAAAAGATAATGTATCATTTCCACCTGAATCAACTATATCAGTAAAATTATTTCTAAAAGCATTAAATTCTGTTGTATCATCGAATGTAATCGTATCATTGCCACTTGATAAATTTAATGTTTCGATTCCCTTTACATTAATAAGATTAGCTGAATCGATAGTTCCACTATTTGTAATATTTAATGTATCTGTTCCTATAGTTCCTGTATCAGAAATATTATCATTCACATCTAAATTTACAATAGTTGTATTTATTGTATCACTACCATTTCCTAAATTAACTGTATCATTTCCACTTGAAAGATTTAATGTGTCATTTCCTGATGTTCCTGTAATATTCTCATTACCCGTACTGTCATTTATAGTTAATGTTCCTGTTAAACTATTTGTAACTCCACTTAAATCAACGGTTTGCCCTGCTGTAGTTGTTAATATTAATGAACCTGCTCCATTTAAAGTTATAGTTCCAGTAGTTGCTACATCTAAAGAAGTTATTACTGATGATGCTAATGTTCCAGTATCCAAAATAGATATATTTTCATTTCCTAATCCACTTATTGTTCCTGCTGTATTTGCATCGTATGCAGCTTGAATTTGTACTGCTGTTCCTATTAATACTGTAACTGCAGCTGCATTTACAGCAACTGAAGTTTTATTATCTAATGCTGTTAAATCAGTAGCTGTTACACTTCCTGCACTTACTGTTAATGTTAAAGCATCTATTGCTGTTGCATTTGCTAAAGCTATATTTAAATTTGCTGCTGTATCTGTACTTACTGTTGCTGTTACTATTCCAGTTGTTTTATTTAACATTGTATTTATATTACTTGCACTTTGTGTATCTGTGATTGTTACCGCTTCATTTCCAAGTCCACTTATTCCAACTGCTGAATATACTGTATTTAAATTAGCATATGTTTCTGTTATTGTTGTTATACTTGATGCGTCTACTGCTACACTTGTTTTTGAATCAAGAGCTATTAAATTTGTTAATGAACTTAAACTTGTATCAGTTGTTGTTAATGTTAAAGCATCAGTTGCTGTTGCATTTGATAAACCTGTATTTAAATTCGCTGCTGTATCTGCACTTACTGTTGCCGTTACTTTTCCTGTTGTATCACCTAAGATTGTATTTGCATTTGAAACACTTGCTGTATCACTTAATGTTGTTGCATAGTTTGATGCTGTTATAAATGTTGCTCCTGAATTATTTACAATTTCAAGTACATCTGCTGTTGAGCCATTTAATGTTGTAGAAGCTGAGATATTTATAGTTCCTGATGTTGCTGTATTTACTATTTTAGCATCTGCTGCACTTACTGTTGTATTTGAAATAACTACATTCCAATCGGTGTCTATCCCCGCAGTTGTTTTATTTGTGATTAAAGTTTTTACATCTGATATATCACTACTTGTAATATCTGTAATACTTGAAGCATTTACATTTACAGATGTTTTACTATCAAGTGTATTCAAGTCTGTTGCTGATGCACTTGTTGCATCTAAAACTAATGTCAATGCATCGTGATTTGAACCTGCATTTGAAAGTGCTGTATTTAAAGCTGATACAGAACCTGTAGCTGTTACAGTTGCCGTTACAACTCCACTTGTATCACCTAATACACTATTTATATTAGCTGCACTTACTGTACCACTTATAGTTACTGCATAGTTAGGTGCTGTTGTAAAGGTTGCATTTGTATTATTTACAATTTCTAACATTTCAGAAATTGTTGCTGTTGATATTGTTGTAACATTTGTTAAATCAATTGCATTAGTACTTGCATCATTTATAGATTTAATTTGAGTACCTGTTAATGAACTATCTGATAATTTTAATGTTCCTGTTCCAATTCCTGTATGTGTGTTGAATTGTGCATTGCTTAATGTTAAACTATTACCACTTGCCACATCAAATATGTCTACTATATTGTGTATATTTGCTCCACTTATATCTTTATTTACATTAACATCAAGTGTAACTCTTCCTGTTCCTTTTGTAAGAGTAATATTACTAAAATCATGACTACTTGCATCTGAGATTATCACTAAATTAGCTGTTCCATTCATTGTGATATTCATAGTTTTACCAGATAAATCTATTGCATTCAAAGTTAATGTATCGCCATTTGCTACTATTATATTTTGGAAATTAAGAAGTGTTACGCTTGATAAATCTATATTTCCACTCAGTTGTAAAGTATTTACTCCAGCATCTCCATCAAGAGTATTAATACCTGTTACATTTGAAACAATAAATGTATCATTTCCATCTCCACCTATTATTTTCTCGATATTTTGTAGAGTATCAGTTTTCCCACCACCTACTACTGTAGCACTTGTGTTTCCACTATTTACAGTAACAGTTAAAGAAGTTCCACTTCCTACAGAGCTATAACTTGCTGTGTCGCTTCCTGCTCCACCGTTTATTGTACTCCCAAATACTCCACTTAGGTTTACCATATCTGCATTTCCTGAAAGAGTATAGTTTTCAAAGTTTACAAAAGTATCTGATCCATCACCTGTTGAAGTTCCAGCACCTGCACTTGTAACATTAAGAGTAACTGTATTTGAAGCTCCGCTGTAGCTTAAAGTATCAGTTCCAGTTCCACCTATAAAACTATTTGCATCTGAATTACCCTCAACTATATTTGTTCCATTACCCATTTGTAGATTTCTAATTTGAGAAATAGTATCTATGCTTGAACCATAAGTTGCTGTTCCTGCTTTTAAATTAACATTAACATTGGCTCCACCAACTTCTGTATAGTTCAACCAATTCTCATCTAAACTTCCACCGATTATAGTATCGCTTCCAGTTCCTGCATATATTGTATCAAGTCCAGCTCCACCATTTAAATAGTTGTTTCCACTCACACCTTTAATAATATCTGATTGGCTTCCACCTATTAGAGTATTATTCATATTATTACCTGTTAAAGTATTTGAAACTGTAGATGAACCTTTTATTCCTTCAATATTTGTTAAACTATCTGTAAAAACTCCACCAATATTATGATTAACGCTTGTCGTAACTCCATTATCTAGTAAAGTTACAGTTATTCCTGTTGTACTTGAACTATAATCAACCGTATCGCTATCATCTGCACCATCTATAACATCATTACCAGCACTTGCATAGATATAATCATTTCCTGAACCAGCATCAATAGTTTCAACTCCTGTTCCACCGTAAATAGTATCTGTTCCTGCTCCTGTTTTAATAACACTCGCAGTACTTCCAGCCCAAATAGTGTCGTTTCCACCGCCTGTTGTAACATTTTGAATATTTGTTAAAGTATCAAGTACTCCTGTAGTTACTCCTGTATTATTTGCAATTACACCTTGAGTACTTCCACTCAAGTTTACTTTAACATTTGTTCCAAAGTCAGAATAACTTACAGTATTAGTTCCAGCTCCACCATCTATATAATCATTTCCTGTTCCACTGTAAATAGTATCATTTCCAGCATCGCCATAAAGGAAGTTATTACCAGCTGTTCCATAGATTTGATCATCACCATCTCCTCCATAAATAGTATTTAGACCTGCTCCACCTCTAATAATATCGTTTTGAGCAGAACCTTTAATATTTTCTATATCTATAAGTGATTGATTATATGTTGAACCACTAGCTGTAAATAAAGCATTTTTCTGAGTATTTATATCTATATTTACACCAGAAGTTGTTGTAACCAAACTGTAATCTACCCAGTCACCTTTACCTACAGTATGAGCTCCACCATCATATTTATCATCACCTAAACTAGCAAAAATATAATCATCTCCTGCACCTGCTAATATAGTGTTTATAGAGTCATTTCCTCGAATAGTGTCATTAAATTGTGTACCATCAACATTTTCAATATTACTTACTGTTCCTGTTTGATTACTTCCACCACTTTGCCAACTATTAATAAATCTATTTGCCGCAATAGATGTACTATCGTAATTTAATACATCTGTTCCAAGATTTACCACAACTCTTTGAGCTGCTCCATCAAATCTTAAAGTATCAGTTCCAGCTCCACCATCAATAACATCTTGTCCTATTCCTGCATAAATAATATCAATAAGATCACCACCTGTTATAACATTATTTCCAGCTTTACCATATAGAGTGTTATTTCCTGTAATACCTCTGATTATATCATTACCTGTTCCACCGAAAATAAGGTCATTTCCAGCTCCACCTTCTAGAAGGTTATTTCCACTAACTCCAAAAATAGTATCATTTCCATCTCCACCATAAATGCTATCATTTCCATCCATAGCCCAAATAGTATCATTACCACCATATCCATAAACTGTATCTGCATTATTTGAACCAACGAATATATCAGCATAATTTGTCATTAAAAATTGTTCAAAATCTGGATTACTTCCATCTTGATATAAATAATCAGAAAATCCTTGCCCATCTTTAATTTTATAAAAGTTATAAGACCCATCAGTTAAAGTTGAAAGACCATTTATAGTTTTTGATTCTATCACTACTGTTTGATTTGAAAGAGTTAATGTTCCTAAATCTGTTGCAAGTCCTGTATAATTTGATGCTAAAATAGAATTAAATACTATATTTGTTCCTTGATTTGCACCAATATTATTCCACATATCAAGAGTATCAATTCCAGCTCCACCGATTATTGTATCGCTTCCATAGTTATTTGAAACTCTATCATTTCCAATACCCATATCATAAACATCATCTCCCGCTCCACCTAAAACATAATCATCTCCACCATTCATAATAAAAGTTTCTTTACTAGTAGTAGAACTTCCCCATACAGTTTCACCTATATTTGAACCTAAAATATTTTGAATATTTACTAATGTCACATTTCCATTAGTTGTACCACCAGAACCATTTATATTTCTTAAATCAATAGTTCCTCTGTAATTATCTAGTAAACTTAACCAGTTACTTCCTGTTCCACCATCTATATAATCTGTTCCACCAGCATCTAGAATAATAGTATCATTTCCAGCACCAGCAAAAATAGTGTTTGCTCCACCAGCAGCTGCAGTTGTATTATCTCCTTTTAAAATATCATTTTTAGAACTTCCTATAATATTTTCAATTTGAGATATATAATCAAAATTAGCTGTTACTGTTCCCGTATTATCTAATTCAAATATTTGAGAGTAGTTTCCATTTAAACTTAATCTATCTCCATCAGCATCTGTAAAAGTAACATTTGATGATAAATCAACACGAATACCATAATTATGTGCATTTGTAAGAGAAGTATAATCTACCCAATCTTTTTCAACATCTGATCCATTTTCTTCTCCACCTATTAGAAAATCTTTATGAAAAGAACCAACAAGAGTATCAGAACCTATCCCACCAAATAATACATCTCCTCGTTCTGTTCCTGTTTTTGTAGTAGCTGCATAGATTACATCTACTCCTGTTCCACCATAAAGTGTATTTTCTCCACCAATTCCATAAATAGTGTCATTACCACCATATCCATTGATAATATTTTTTGAGTTATTACCTTTTAAAATATCGTTATAATTAAGTGTTCCTGTGATGTTATTAATATTTCTTACATAAGTTTCAGTGTTTCCATACCCATCATTTATAACTCGTCCTGTTGTTGTATCCCCATTATCATAAGATAAATCAACATTTACTCCAGCGCTTGTAGTATCGTAGAAGCTAATAGTATTGTTTCCATGAATTCCACTTGAAGTGTAGAATGTCCCAATAGAAACATCTCCACCATCATATTTATCAACTCCACTTCCACCCAGTAAAGTATCATCTCCACTTCCACCTATTAAGAAGTTATTTCCAGCTGTTCCATAAATAATATCATTTCCAGCATTTCCATGAAGAGTATTATTACTATTATCTCCTCTTAAAATATCTGCATATAAAGAACCAAAAAGGTTTTCTATCTCTTTAATATTTGGAGTATAACCACCAAAAGAAATAGAGTTAGCACTCATAGTCGCATCAAGTCCATTTGCCACTTCTTGAAAACTAAGCCAATCTCCGCTACCATCTTTTGCAACTCCACTTCCTTGTGTGCCATCAGTTTGTGTATGGTTTCCACCAGATATTTCATCGTTTCCAGCAGTTGCTATAATCCAGTCATCGCCATCTCCAGCTAGAATTTTATTTACTCCTGCATCACCTTTTAAAATATCATTTTTATTTGAACCTGTTACATTAGCTATATCATGAAGTGCATCTGTTCCGCCAAAACCGTTTGCAATTGCACTATTAGTACTTAAATTTACATTCACGCTTTGCGTTGCATTACTATAATTTATAGTGTCTGTACCACTTGCACTACTTCCTATAATATCAGCGTTTGCATCTAAAGTTGCATTTCCTCCATAGTAAACATTGTTTCCACCATTTGCAAAGAAAACATCATCTCCATCTCCACCATAAATTGTGTCATTATGAGTTGCACTTGCAGTTATCGTATCATTTCCACCATTTGCTAAAATTGTATTTGCACCTTGTGCGCTAGTTAAATCTATTGTATCTTTAAAGTTTGTAGCAATAATTCTTTCAAAATGTGTTTTTAAACTATCAGTTCCATCTGTTAAGCTTGTAATCGTTCCATCTTCACCATTTGGTTTAAGCGTTACGGTAATACCAGATTCTGCATTTAAATAATAAAGTGTATCAACTCCCGAACCACCTATAAAAGTATCATTTCCAGCTCCACCAATATATCTATTATTTCCGCCTAAACTTCCATCAAGAATATCATTATCAGCGCCACCATCAAGTGTGTCATTTCCAGTACCACCGTAAATAGTATCTTTGCCAGCTCCACCAATAAGTGTATTGTTTCCAGAAGTTCCCCAAATAGTATCATCGCCTTCCCTTCCATCTATAGTGTCGTTTCCAGCTCCTCCAACAAATACATTTCCATAAGAATTTCCATAAAGAATATCATCTCCACTTGTACCAAGTACTTTTTGAATATTAAGAAGTGTATCTTCAACAACATTTCCTGCGTTTTTATAACCATTATCTAAAGCTTTACTAAGACCTAAATCAACAATTACTCTATTTCCACCATTTCCTAAATCCACACTACTATAATCCATAGTATTAAAACCATCTCCACCATCGATATAGTCGCTTCCTTTTGATACTATAAAGCTATCATCACCTTTGTATCCAAAAAGTGAATTGATAGTAGTAAAATCATCATCGCCTCTTAAAATATCATTGTTTTTAGTTCCTTTAGCGTTTTGGATATGATTGAGTGTATCTGCATTTACAACTGTTCCTATTTGCTCTGCTTTCTTTTGGCTTAAATCAATATTTACAGCTCTTGTATCTGTAATATAACTATAATCTACCCAATCACTTCCAGAAACTGCGCTTGTAGCGATGCCATCTCTAGCAACAGTATATGTTACTGTTCCACCATAAATAGTATCTCCACCAAGAAGTCCTAAAATAGTATCATTTCCAGTTCCACCTACTAAAATATTTCCAGTTCCACCAAAACCAAAAAGAATATCATCACCAGCTCCACCATCAAGAATATTTTTACTACTATTTCCTATTAAAGTATCATTTGCACTTCCACCAAGTGCATCTTCAACATTATAAATTTTATTTTTTCCATATCCTACAGAAGTTATAGCTTCTAATGTTAAAGTTGTTTCATCTTTGTAGTTTATAGAAGTAGAGTTACTTAAATTTAATATAACAGAATTTCCTGCTCCACTAAAATCTATTAAATCTCTTGATGTTGTATCAGTTTCCGTTCCTGCTGCACCTAAAGTTGAATAAGATTCTCCATAGATAATATTATCCCCAGCTCCACCTCTAAATGTGTCACTTCCAATTCCACCAACTAAAATATTATTTGCACTAACTCCATCTAAAACATCATTTCCAGCTCCACCCCAAAGAGTGTTATTTTGTCCATTTCCTTTTATAAAGTCATCCAAGCTGCTTCCTTGAATATTTTCTACTCCAAGAATTGTCATTGTTCCATAATAGTCGTGAACTGTTTGAGCAACTGTTTGTCCTAAATTTACTTTAATACCTGAATAAGGAGTAACCGAATCAGCACTGATTGTTGCACTAAAATCTAATAAATCACTTCCTTCTCCACCATCAATATAATCCCCACCTTTTGAAGCAAAAATTGTATCATTTCCTGAACCTGATAAAATTGAGTTTTTGTTATCGTCACCTTTTATAATATCTGCAAGTGATGTAGCTTTGATATGTTCAATTCCAATAAGAGTTGTAGTGTACCCTGTAATATTAGCTGTTCCAGAACTTCCATTAGCACTACTTCCATCTGTGTCTAAAACTATATTTACACCTGATACTGCAATATCATCGAAATATGCCCAGTCTTGACCAATTCCACCATCAAGGACATTAGCTCCTAATCCACCTTTTAAAGTATCATTTCCTGCTCCACCTATAAGCGAGTTAGAGTCATTATTTCCAAAAATAGTATCATCATAACTTGTACCAATTACATTTTCAATACTATCAAGATATTTAACATTTCCAAATCCATCATTAATAACTCTATAAGTATCTAAACTTCCATAAGTTTGATTTTTACTTAAATCTACAATAACTCCACCAATTGTAGTTCCATCTCGTCCAGCATCACTAAAGGCAATAGTGTCATTTCCAATATCTCCTAAAATTGTATCAGTCCCTTTTCCTAATACAAAATAATCATTACCACCTTTTCCATCTAAAATATTATTTTCATCATTTCCAACAATATAATCACTTTTTGTTGAACCAATCACATTTTCAATATTTAAAATAGTGTCTGTTCCATAATTTGTATGAATTCTTTGTGCTGAAGTATTTGTTAAATCAACCTTGATACCATTGTAATAAACACCACTTACTTGACCAGCTGTTGCATCATCATCCCCAAAATCTGTCCCCGTTAAATAACTATAATCAACAGTATCACTTCCAGTTCCACCATCTAAATAGTTATTTCCACTTCCTGAAATAAGTGTGTCATTATCTGCTCCACCTTCTAATCTATTATTTCCACTTAGTCCATTGATAGTATCGTTTCCAGCTCCACCAATTAATATATTTGCAACACTACTTCCAACTATTTCATCAGCCATAGCAGTACCTGTGATATTTTCTATACCAAAAAGAACATCGGCATTTCCAGTAGCAGTTACAATTGCAAGATTTGAATTAAGTCTAGCAATAACGCCACTTCCTGAAATAAACTCATAACTTACAGTATCATTTCCGCTATCAGTGTGAGTTTGATCTGCTATTATATAGTTTCCACCATATATTTTATTGCTACCAATTCCCCCATATATAGTATCATCACCATCACCACCATATATAGTATCGCTTCCAAGTGCTGTATGTACTGTATCATTTCCACCACCTGCATATATCTTATCATCACCAGTTCCTGCATAAATCAAGTCATTATTTCCAGCTATATTAGCTTCACTACCGTTTTCATTATCTCCATAAATAACATTATTCCCAGCAGTTCCTCGTATAGTATCAGCTCCAACTCCACCAATTAAAGTATTATTTCCACTGTCACCTACAATTGAATCATTATGAGATGTTCCAATTATATTTTCTATGTTTACAATAGTGTGTGCATTTGCTCCATTTATTGTAACAGCTGTGGCTACTGTATCGTTTAATGTAAGTTCAAGCCCTTTTGAAAATCCAGTTGTATCAACCAAACTATAATCAACCGTATCACTTCCACGACCTGTTATATTTACTCCATCCGTTTCATTTCCACCATCTATTACATCCCCAGCAAAACTTGAAGCCGTTGTTCCTCTAAATGTATCATTTCCAGTTCCTCCAAATAACTTATCAGCTCCTATTCCACTATAAATTAAGTCATTTCCAGCTCCACCATCTATGTAGTTTGCTCCAGCAACTGCATAAATAGTATCATTTCCACCCATACCAAAAATAGTGTTATTTTCACTATTTCCATAAATAGTATCAGCTCCTGCACTTCCTTTTATATTTTCAATGTTTTTGATTTTATCTACAAAAGTACCATCACCAATATAAGCATTTGCATATTCTCCATCATTGATTGCACCAACACCATAAAAATCTGTTGTATGTGTCACATCAAGGTCAAGAATTATTTTTGAAGCTCCATTAGTACTATAATCTATAGTATCTCCACCACTTCCATGAGCTCCACCATCTATGATATTATTTTCAGTTATTTTTGTAACAAAATAATCATCATAGCTACTTCCTACAAGGTTTTGAATATTTATTAAAGTATCTTTAACTGTCCCACTAGCAGTAGTTTTTGTAACTTCCCCTGCTTGTAAATCGGCAACTATTCCAGCTGTCAAGGCTGCCATTGTGTATAAAGCTGTATTATTTCCACCTAATCCATTAAGTGTATTAGCAAATGAATTTCCTCTAAATGTATCATTTCCACTTGTTCCTATGGCATTGTTTACATTTATTACATTATCTGCTTTTATTACGGTTGTGCCTGTTCTAATTTGTACATTAGCAGTATTCCCTGATAAATCTGCAAATATATTATATGTATTATCTACTATTGCACCATAATCAACAGTATCACTTCCACTTGCTATGGCGGTTGTTCCATCCCAAGTTCCACCATAGATAGTATTTACTCCACCAAATTTAGCTGTATCATCGTCTCCAGAAGCATTATAATAAGTTTTAAAAGTATCATCTCCACTTCCACCAACCATAACATCTGCTCCACTTCCTGCAAAAAGTGTATCGTTATTTGCTCCACCATCAAGATAGTTATTTCCAGCTACTCCATAGATGGTATCATTACCACCTAGCCCAAATATAGAGTTATTTGCACTATTTCCCCAAATAGTGTCACCTTCTAAATCGCTTCCTCGTACAGACTCTATTCCATAAATTAGATTAAATCCTTGATCTGCACTATATGAATATCCTCTATAGTTATATGTAGGAATATTTGAACTATCAAATAAAGCTTCATCTTGAGCTCTAATTCCATTTTTCCCACCTAAATCAATAGTCATACCTTTAATAGCTAAAGAGTAATCAACCATATCACTAGAACCATCATCCTTAGTTTCATTTCCACCATAGATATAATCTGTCATATTATCAGCTGCTTCAAATACAAAAGTATCATCTCCAGCCTCTCCATAAAGCTTATCAGACCCTGAACCACCTTTTATAATGTCATTTCCCGCTCCACCATAAATAGTGTCATCTCCTAAGCCACCTCTTAAATCATCAGCTCCAGCTGCTCCATAAATAGTGTCATCTCCTGTACCACCATAAATAGTATCAGCTGCTGTTGAAGTAGAGTTTCGCTCTTTAGTTCCACCATAAATAATATTATTTCCAGCAATTCCAGAAATAGTATCGCTTCCATCCATTCCTACAAGAATGTTTTTGCCATCATTTCCTGTAATTGTATCAGCTTGGTTTGTTCCAACGATATTTTCTATATTTGTAATAACATGTTGATTTGCTGTATTTCCAACTTGAACTTCAACTGCTGTAACACCTTGCATATTTACAACTATTCGTTCAGCTAAGTCTTTATAATCTACTGTATCAAAGCCTGTTCCACCATCTACAAAGTTTGAAAGAGAATTTGTAACAGATACCATATTAATATAGTCATCTCCATCTTCTCCATAAATAGTATCAGCACCTGCTCCTGTGAAAATAGTATCAGCTCCAGCTCCTGCAAAAATGGTATTTATACCAGCTCCACCATATATAGTATCTGCTTGTGATGTTCCTATTGCGTTGTCAATTCCGAAAAAAGTATCATCTTTTGTGCCACTAGCAAAGTTATTATTTAGTAAATCAACTTTTGCTGTTCCTGATGTTAAATTAATAATAGCCTTATTAGTGTAGCTACTATAATCTATTGTATCTTGTAGACTATCATCTGTACCTAAAACAATATTGCCGCTTCCATCAAAAGTAATACTTCCAGCATAAACAGTATCAGATAGTTTTCCTCTCATCACAAATCTATCAGCACCTGCGCCACCAATTAAAGTATTTGAACTACTGCTTCCTGTAATAGTATCATTTCCAGCTCCACCTATTACATTTTGAATATTTCTTATAGTGTCGTTATATCCACTTCCTACAACATTTGCTGTTTGTTCGTCAAGATTTACTACTACTCTTTTTGTATTATCAACAACATACTCATAACTTACATAGTTTCCTGTACTTCCAGCTCCACCATCAAGAGTGTTGTTTCCACTTCTTCCCATCAAAAAGTCGCTTCCAGCTCCACCTATTAAAGTGTTGTTTACCCCATCTGCACCTTTTAATGTATCATTTCCTGCTGTTCCTATGATATTTTCTATATTTTTAAGTTTGTCAAGATTTATACCACCATTAAAAGTAACATTTGAAAAGCCATTTGCATCAACTACATTTAAATCAACACTAATATTTTGTCCTGCACCTAAAACACTATAATCCATAGTATCACTATCGGTACTATCTTGAGTTCCTATTACTCCAAAACCATCTATTGTGTTTCCACCTGTATAAGCTATAGTTCCAGCTTTTATAGTATCACTTCCAGCACCTGCATAAATAGTGTTTATTTGAGTATCTCTTAAAGTTACTGTGTCTTTATTGGCACTTCCTATAATATTTTCAATTCCAAATAAACTATCTATTCCTGTTGCTAAACCTGTTGCATATCCAGTTGCTCCTGTAAATACATTAGTAACAGTATCTCCTGCTATTTTGTTTAAGTTTACAGTAACACCAGCTAGTGCATTTTGAAAACTTACCCAATCTTGTTCAGTCCCAACATCAGTAGCAGTTCCACCATAAATAGTATCATTTCCACTTCCACTAAAAATAGTATCTGTTCCAGTCCCACCATAGATAATATTATTTCCTGCATTTGCATAAATAATATCATTATCAGCTCCACCATCTATAAAGTCATCACCTGTTCCACCTGTGATAATATCATCTCCAGCTTCTCCATATAGTGAATTTAATCCAGCAATTCCTTTGATAACATCATTTCCAGCTCCACCTTTTAAGATATTACTATTTCCATCTCCAATAATAGTATCATTAGCAGCTCCACCATAAACATTTTGAATATTTTTAATGCTATCTGTTGTGCCATTGCCGATAATTACATCTCTAAAGTTAGCTCCATCAAGTGTTACTGTGATACTTTGAGAAGCATCTGCATTACTATAATCCATAGTGTTATTACCACTATTTCCATCAAATTGATTTGCTATAGTAAAGTTAGTTTTAAAAGTATCGTTACCTTCTCCACCTTTGATGTTTTGGATATTTATTAAAGTATCTTCATCTCCTGTTACAACTTCTTGAGAATCAGTTCTTCCTAAATCAACACTAACTCCAGCTGTATAATTCTCATAACTTACAAGGTTTCCGCTACTACTATTTCCATCGATTATATTTGCTGTATTTCCAGAAGCCATTTTAAAAATATCTTGACCACTTCCACCAATAGCATTTTGAATATTTACAAGCGTATCTTTATCACTAGCACTTACAAATCCTTGTCCTATTTTGAAATCAACTTCAACACTACTTGTTGAGTATGCATAACTTACAGTATTATTACCAGCTTCTCCATCTAAATAATCATTTCCACCTTTTCCAATAAGAGTATCGTTTCCAGTTCCACCTTTTAAAGTGTTATTATTTTCATCACCAGAAATTGTGTCATTTCCAGCACTTCCTATAATATTTTGAATATTTATATAAGTATCTGTTGCTGTTGTAGCACTATTTTGAATTACTAATCCATTTGTAGTTAAATCAACTCTTACAAAATCTTTTGTTGCATCAGTAACTGTTAAATTGCTATAATCAACTGTATTTCCAGCTATACCATTACCATTTCCATCAAATTTATTGTCTCTATTAAAATGTGATTTAAAAGTATCGTCAAAGTTACTTCCAACAATATTTTCAATACTTACAAGAGTATCAATACCCATACCTCCACCAACATTTTGAGCAGCTTCACTTCCTAAATCAACTGTAACTGCAGAAAAAGCTTCTGAGTAATTTACAGTATCAATATCTGCTCCACCATCAATAAGGTCATTTCCACTACCACTAAAAATAGTATCAGCTCCTGCATCACCATAAAGAGAGTTATTTCCAGAAGTTCCTTTTATCGTATCGTTTCCAGCTCCACCTCTTAAAATATTATTAAGAGTATCTCCAACAATAATATCAGCTCCAGCTCCACCAATAACATTTTCTATGTTTTTTATAGTATCACTTTGAGCATTTGCAATAGTTACAGTAGCGAAACTTGCACCAGCTAGTGTTACATTAATATTTTGAGTTGATGTTAATGTAGAATAATCAACAGTATCGATTCCGTCTTTTCCATCAAAACTATTGCTTACAGAAGTATTCGTTTTAAATATATCATCGCCACTTCCACCAATTGCATTTTGAACTCCGTAAAGTGTTGCATTATCTGTAGTGCTTATACTTCCGCTAACATTTAGTCCACTTAAATTTTGAGACATATTTACAATTACACTTTGTGTTTCATCTTCATAACTTATCGTATTGATTTCACCTGATACTAATGAATTATCAAGTGTTCCACCATAAATAGTATCTTTACCTCTACTAGCTATAAATGTATCATCTCCAGCTGCACCTATTAAGATATTGGCACTATTATTTCCTTTAATAATATCATTTCCAGACGAGCCAATAACATTCTCAAATCCAACAACTACATCGCTATTTGAAGCATCTACATATCCTGTCCCTGCAGCTAAATCAACAACAACTTTTTCACCATTTGCAAGATAGTCATAACTTACATAATCAGCTGTTCCAGCTCCACCATCAAGGTAGTTTTTTCCACCACCACCACTAATAGTGTCGTTTCCAGCTCCACCTAATAAAGTGTTATTTTGAGTACTTGAACCAATAATTGTATCAGCTCCAGCTCCACCTGTTATGTTTGTGATATTTGTTATTGTGTCTTTTCCAAAAATTGTACCATTTAATTTTTTAGTTATTTCATTATTACCACTGGCTAAATCAACTTCAATTGTTCTATTGCTTGCATATGCACTATAATCAACAGTGTTACTAGTACCACCTACTCCATTAATTAGGTTATTTCCATCATCTCCATCTACGATACTTCCATCTGATAGTAAAATACCTGCTTTAAATATGTCGTTTCCATTACTACTTCCAAGAAGTGTATCATCTCCACCACTTCCTACAAGAGTATTTCCATCTCCCATATAAGCATCAAGTATATTATTTGAATTATTTCCACCAATAAAGTCTGCTAATATTGTTCCTTTTATATTTTCAATATTAATTAATTTATCTGTTTCACTTCCAAAAATTGCACTAGCATATCCACTGGCATCAATACTATTCATATTTATATTAAGTGCCATTAGTTTTTGGTTATACCAAACCCAGTCTCCAATACCAGTCGTATGGTCTCCACCATCAATAGTATTATTTCCACCTGAGCTTATAATGGTATCATCACCACTTCCTCCAAAAAGTTTATCATCACCAGCTCCTCCATCAAGAGTATCATCACCAGCTCCTCCATAAAGTTCATTGGCATTTGTATCACCTTTGATGTAGTCATTTCCACTTGTACCGATAACATTTTTAATGTTTTTAACTGTATCATATGTACCTACTATTTCAGTAGCTCTTACATTATCACTATAAATACTTACTTTCGAGAACTCTTCTCCATCAAGAGTTACACTAATAGCTCCTGTAGTTACTTTACTATAATCAAGTATATCAGTCCCACTTCCACCATCTACTTGATTAATATAGTTATTTCCACTTCCAAAAAACCCACCCATAATAAAAGTGTCAGAACCTGCCTCACCAAATAAGAAGTTAGAACCTTTACCACCATAAATAGTATCGTTTCCATCTCCTGCTTTTATAATGTTTGATTCATCGCTTCCTATTAGAATATCTGCGTTTTTTGAACCTTGAATATTTTCAAAGTTTACAACCGTACTTGTCAAACCATTTCTAATAGCACTTTCTGCAGCATAAGAAGTACCATTTATAGTAACAGCACTATTTCCAATATTTACACTAATTCCATTTACACTTGTAACACTTTCAAACGAAACAGTATCTCCTGTAGTATGAGTTCCACCATCAAGATAGTTACTTCCACCTGCTCCATCAATAGTATCATCACCACCACCACCAATAATAGTGTTATTGCTACTGTTTCCTATGATAGTATCATCAGCAGTGTTTGAACCTATAATATTTTCTATATTTTTAATAGTATGGTTTACTGTATCTCCACCAACTCTTACAACAGTAGGGTCACTTCCATCTTGTAAAGAAATAATGATTTTATCTTTTACGCTACTATAATCAACATAATCACCATTTATGTGTGAGCCACCATCTATTAGTACATCTTTAAAGTTTGAACCATTAAAAGTATCATCTCCAGCTCCACCTATAAAAGTATAATTTCCAGCTCCTACTGTAAAAATATCATTTCCAGCACTTCCTTCAAAAACAGAGATGTTTTTAACATAGTCACTATTTCCACCTATTTTTGAAATTTCATATACTGTTTGTGAAATACCTTGTTCATCATTTATTGTTGTAGTTGTTCCTAAATTTACTCTAATACTATTTACTGAAGATAAATTACTATAATCAACTTTATCGTTTCCACTTTCTCCATCTATAAAGTCACTTCCAGTTAATTTTCCTATAAAAGTATCATTCCCCAATCCACCATATAAATAGTTAGAGCCTGCAATTCCATAAAGAACATCATCTCCGGCTCCTGCATTAATAATATTTGTATTAGCATCACCTTTTAAAGTATCTGAATAAGAAGAACCTATTAAGTTTTGAAAATTAAGAAGATAATCATCTCCATCTGCATTAGTATTTTGGCTTTGTCCTTGTAAACCTAAATTTACACTTACACTTCCTAAAGCTCCACTATAACTTACAGTGTTGTTTCCACCTGAACCATCAAGAGTGTTATTTCCTTCATTTCCTTGGATTGTGTCATTTCCAGCACTTCCCATTACATTTTCTATGGAAATAAGTTTATCTAGATAATTAGTGGCACCATAAGTAGAGTTTCCCACACCATTTGTTGCACCTCTTAATGTAACTGTTACTTTATCAGCACCACTATAAGTTACAGTATCGCTTCCATCTCCACCATCAATGATATTGTTTCCACTACCCCCTGAAATTGTGTCATTTCCTTCTTCTCCAAAAAGCTTGTTATCGCCTGATATTCCATAAATAATATCAGCTCCCAAACCACCATAAATTGTGTTTTGAACACTACTTCCTATTAAAGTATCATTTCCACTTCCACTTTTAATATTTTGAAAATTTAAAATAGTATCGGTACCTATTGTTGTACCTGTTGCTTGATTTTCAGTATAATTAGTGCCATCAAGTGTAACTTGCACACCAATATTCGCAACTACTTTTGCCCCTGAATTTTCAAAGCTTATAGTATTTGTTCCATCATATCCATCAAGAGTATTATTTGAACTATCACCTTCAATAATATCATCACCTTTAGAGCCTAAAATATTATTTATATCTCTTATTTTATGATGATTTGCTGTAGCTCCTACAGTAACATCACTATAAGAACTTCCTTTTAGTCTTACATTAACACCAGCTGTTAAAGCACTATAATCTACAGTATCCCCAAGAGTTTGATTTGTTGTTCCACCATCAATAACTACAGAAGTTCCATCAATTCCATCTTCAAAAACAAATCTATCATCACCAGCTTCTCCAAAAAGAAAATCTCCACCAGAACTTACATATAAAGTATCATTTCCAGCTCCACCTTTTAAAGTATTTTTACTTGTATTTCCTCTTAAAGTATCATTTCCCGCTCCACCTGTTAGGTTTTCTATGTCATGAATAGTATCTGTTTTTTGAAGTACATCTGAAGAGTTATATACACTAATTGAGCTACTACTTAAATCTGCTACAACTTTGTATTGACTGTCTGTAATACCACTATAATCTACAGTATCTCCATTTACCTCAGCTGTTGTTCCACCCCAATAAGTGTTATTCCCATCATTATATGAGCTTATAAATATATCATCTCCAGCTTCACCGTAAAAAGTATCGTTTCCAGCTTTTCCTGTAAAAGTATCATTTCCTGCTCCACCATATATTGTGTCTGCGTTATTGCTTCCTATAAAAGTATCTGCAAAATTACTTCCTTTTATTTGCTCAATTCCTATTAAAGTGTCGTGACCACCATTACCATTATCATAAACTTGTTGAGTTGCGTTAGAAAGATCGACTTTAATACCATTGTATGGGTTTAAACTATAATCAGCAATATCAATAAATGTTTCTGCAGTAGCTGTTAGATTAGTATTTGAACTAATAGCACTATTTGTTTCTATATATAATTTTTCACCATCATTTACTATATAACTGTTTGCTATATTATTCGTATTAAAACTATTTTCTAGTGCTTTTAGTACACTTGCTTTTGTATCTCCATTTTGTGCTACATAACTTACAGTTTTCCCTTCTAATGCAAAACTATAAGTCGTTCCTAAAACAATAGCTCCAAGAACTATTTGATAGCCATTTAATCCACCAATTAGAGTATTGTTTCCTCCACGACCCCAAAGAGTATCATTTCCATATCCACCACTTAAAGTGTTGTTGCTATCGTTACCATAAATAGTATCATTTCCCGCTCCACCTGCAATATTCTCGATACTCTTAATCGTCAAGTTTCCATCATTTGTTTCTTGTGCATCGATAATAGATAAATCGAGTTTAATATTTTTAGCAGTGTAAGCAAAACTAACAAAATCACTTCCACTTCCACCATCAATATAATCATCTCCGCCATACCCCAATAGTGTGTCATTTCCACTTCCACCAATTAAAGTATTTCGACCACTGTTTCCTATTAATGTATCATCTCCACTTCCACCTACAATTCCATTAATATTTTTAAAAGTATCTGTTCCATAATATGAATTTATATATTTTGAGCCATCATTAATATCTACTACTAAATTAGTAATTGCGGCACTATAATCAACTGTATCACTACTGTTTACACCACCCTCAAAATAATCGTTTCCTTGGCTTCCAATAAACCAATCATCTCCTGTTCCACCAATAAAAGTGTCATTAGAAGTACTACCTTTAAAAGTATCTGCATAATTACTTCCTACAATAGTATCAATTCCGATTAAATTATCTCTTCCTCCAAGCCCATCATCAGTCACTTGGAAGTTAACATTTGTCAAATCTACTTTTATACCACTTGCTGATGTTTCATAACTAGCTACATCTGTACCTGTTCCACCAATTAAAGTATCATCTCCAGCACCACCAATAAGCGTATTATTTCCAGCAAACCCTTTTAAAATATTATTATTATAATCACCTTGGATAGTATCATTATAAATTGTTCCTGTAATATTTTCAATCCCTGTTAATTTATGAGAAAGAACATCATTTAAAGAGGCTTGTACAGTTTCGTTTCCATTTAAAGTGATTACTAAACCTTTAGTTGGTGTACCTAAATCAGTAACGCCACTAAAATCAACTGTATCACTTCCAAGTCCACCTATTAAAGAATCTACTCCATGAGTTGAAGAAGTAATAATAAACAAGTCATTATCAGCACCACCGTCATGAATATTGCTTCCTGCACTACTGTAGAAAGTATCGTTTCCTATTCCACCTCTAAATGTACTATTTGCACTGTTTCCTAAAAATGTATCTCCGTAATCACTTCCGTGGATTTCATTAATATCAATTAAAGTATCACTTCCCCCATCTCCATCACGAACAACTTGAGCAGTTTGATTCATATCAACATAAATTGAAGCATTTGTAGGTTTGTAGTAAGCAATATCTATTCCTGTTCCACTTCCAATTAAAGTATCATTTCCCCCTGCTCCATATAAAGAGTTTGTTCCAGCAGTTCCACCATCTAAAATATTTGCAAATCCATCTCCAAACAATGTATTATCAGAACTATTTCCAACAACTCTTTCAATACTATTTAAAATATCCGTTTCATCACCAATATCAAAAGTACCACTACTATTTGTATCTATTTGAGCTCTATTTTCAGATAGGTTTACATATATTTTTCCACTACGAGAACTTAAATCGAAAGTGTCAAGTCCATCTCCACCATAAATAGTATCGTTTCCTGTACTACTGAAAATAGTATCATCTCCACTTCCACCATATATAGTATCAACGCCTGTTCCACCAGTAATACTATCATTTCCGCTTCCACCGCTTAATGTGTTATTTCCAGCCGTTCCAAAAATAGTGTCATTTCCAGCTCCACCATCTAATATGTTATTAAAATTATCCCCTGTTAAGGTATCACTATTTGCTGTTCCAATAATATGTGAAACATTTTGAATCGTAACTGTATTTCCACCACTCAAAGATATAGCTACAGGATTTGAACCATTTAAAGTAACATTAATTCCACCCGTTGTTTGATTTGAATCGCTATCAAGAATTAAACTATAATCAATCGTATTTGAACCACTAACTCCATTAAAAGTATCGTTTCCAGCTGTTGCTAATGTATCATTTTGAGCCACAATAAAAGTATCATTTCCACTACTTCCTATTACTGTATCACTTCCTGTTCCACTAAATACAGTGTTGTTATAACTTGTATAATCTACACCACTCTCAGTCATTCTTGATGTATAAATAACATTAGTTCCACTACCTGCCCAAATAGTGTCATTTCCAGCACCCAACTCAAAAGTCATAGTATCTGTTGATAAGTTAGTAGTTTTCCCAATGATAATATCACTGTTTTTTGTTCCAATAATTTTTTCTATTGAAAGAAGAGTATCTTTTCCAACATAACCATTATTTTGAACTTGTTGAGAAGTAAGTCCTAAATTAACAATTAATCCATTTGAACTATCAACCGCACTATAATCCGCAGTATCAATTCCAGCTCCACCATCTAATGTATTATTTCCTTGTCGTCCAACTAAAGTGTCGTTTCCTAATCCACCTTTTAAAACATTATCACTGCTGTTTCCAAAAAGTTTATCATCTCCAGCTCCACCTTCAACATTTTCAACATTGATAATTTGAACTCGACCTTTTCCTGTATTTTGAATATCAGCATTTGCTAAATCAAGAGTCACATTTGTAGCACTTGGAGTATCTCCAAAATTAAAACTTACGAAATCTGTACCAGTTCCTCCATCGATATAATCTAATTCATCAATCCCATTATTTCCATTAGGAAGTAAAGTATCATCTCCTGCACCACCAATTAAAACATTCGAACCATTTGTTCCTTTAATCGTGTCATTTCCACTTCCTCCAATAGCTCCTTCAATACTAATAAAGGTATCTGTTCCATAGGTTGCATTAATATAAACCGATGTACTTCCTAAATCAATATTCAAATCATCAGTTGCATTTGCATAACTTACAACATCAATTCCATCTCCACCGTTTAAAGTATCATTTCCAGCACTTCCTATAAGTGTATCATCTCCCAATCCACCAAAAAGTGAATTGCTTTGTGAATTTCCAGTAATAATATCTTTATAGCTACTTCCTATTACATTTTGAATGTTTTTAACTGTTTCACGAACAGTTATTCCACTATTATTTGTAAATACTTCTTGAAGTGCTGTATTATTTAAGTTTAATGTAACCCCTGTTCCA
This sequence comes from Arcobacter caeni, assembly GCF_003063245.1. Classification (GTDB taxonomy): domain Bacteria; phylum Campylobacterota; class Campylobacteria; order Campylobacterales; family Arcobacteraceae; genus Aliarcobacter; species Aliarcobacter caeni. The sequence continues at coordinate 240,936 of NZ_MUXE01000001.1, forward strand.
TTTGTATTAATGGCACTATAATCAATAGTATTAACTCCTAATCCACCATCAAGATAGTTAGTTCCACCATTTCCACCACTTAAAGTATCATTTAAATTTCCACCTATTAGCGTGTTATTTTGTGAGTTTCCTGCTAAAGTATTTTCATTCGTCAAACTTCCAGTAATATTTTCAATATTTATAATTGTGTGTGTTTGAGTTTTTGAATCACCTTCTAAAACTTTTGCTTCATTTCCTATTTCTGCTAGTTTTAGTTCTATTTTATTAGCTATATTTGAAAAATCAACTGTATCACCCGTTACTTCACCGTCATTTCCACCATCTATATAATCTTTTCCAGCACTTGCATAAAAGTAGTCATCTCCACTTTCACCTGAAAGAATATCATTTCCAGCACCACCTTGAAGTGTGTCATTTCCAGAACCTGCTTGAAATTCAAAATTAACAGTAGAAGTTGCATTGGCTTTTATAATATCTTTAGAACTTGTTCCTATTATCTTTTCAATACTGTTTAGTGCATCTATTTCTTGAGCTGAACCTGTTCCTCTTTTCACTGTTCCTGTAATATCTAGGTCTTCAATAATTAAAGATTTACCAGATTGGCTGTAATCAAGGGCATCAATCCCCTCTCCACCAATAATGCTATTATTTCCACCATAAGATATAAAATAGTCATTCCCTTTTCCACCATCTAAAATATTGTTAGAGTTATTTCCTATTAGCGTATCTTTTCCATCTGTTCCTATTAGATTTTCAATATTAATTAGCGTATCATCTGTACTAAGACCTTTTGAAGCAGTTCCTAAAAGTAAGTTTGCAATAACTCCATCATCGCCTACAGCTTTAGGTAGTACACTATAATCAGCTGTATCATTTCCTCCTAAACCATTAAGAGTATTAACCTCTGTTAAACTTGCACCCAAAGTGTCGTTAAAAACTGTTCCTATTAAATTTTCAATATTTATTAAAGTGTCTTGTCCTGAATTAACTGTATTTTGAGAACCAGTTTTTCCTAAGTAAACAGTAACTCCACCTGTTTTAACTTCTTCATAACTTGCAGTATCATTACCTGCTCCACCATCGATAATATCATTACCTGTTCCACTATAAATAGTATCAGCTCCACTTCCTCCATATAAAGAGTTATTTCCGCCCATCCCTTTTATAATATCATTACCAGCCATACCATAAAGAGTATTCCCTTGTGTAGAAGAACCTATAAGTGTATCTCCAAAGGCTAATATATCTGTCCCTCTAATAGCATCAATATTTTTAAAACTATCTGTTCCTTGACCAGTTGCCCAGCTTTCATCTAAATTAACAGTTATTGCATTACTTTTGTAGTAGCTGTAATCAACTAAATCGCTTCCACCAGTTCCTCCATCAAAACTATTATTAGTATTATCCGCTCCGCTAAAAGTATCGTTAAACTGAGTTCCTACAACATTTTGAATATTAACTAAACGGTCATTTCCAGAACTTGTTGTGGATGTTCCCCATTTCTCTCCTAGAATAACCGCATCTGGACTTAAAAGCTTAACAATTACTCCATTTGTGTCAGTTACTTGTGAATAATCTACTGTATTACTCCCCGTTCCTCCATCTATGTAATTGTTCCCAAATCCACTTTTAAAAATGTCATCTCCAGCTTCACCAAATAATGAGTCATCACCTTCTTTTCCATCAATAGTGTCGTTTCCTGCACCACCACGAATAGTGTTAATACCTGAACTTCCAATTAAAGTATCTCTAAAATCACTCCCAATAATATTTTCAATGCTAATTAGCGTATCATTTCCAGAACCTGTTGATGTACCTGCTGTTAGATTAACCTCAACTCCAGCACCAGCATTTGAAATAGCTAAATTTGAGTAAGAAACTGTATCATTTCCTGCTCCTCCATCAACTATATCATTCCCAAGTCCTGGCGCAATTGTGTCATTGCCTTCATTTCCATATAGTGTGTCATTTCCACTTTGTGCATAAATAGTATCTTGAGTAACTCCACCTATAACAGTTGTATCTATATCTCCTGTACGAATAATATTGTCATTTAAGTTTGTTGCTAAAACAAATCCATCTTTGTTTCCACCTACTGGTGTATATTTGTATGATAAAGGAGCATTTATATCCACTTCTTTAATATTCATACCATATGATTTGTTAAATGTTAGATCTGAAATAAGAGGTTTTTCTGCATCTGTTTTTAGGTGTTCAGGAACATTAGCTATATCCCATACAGATTGAGCTTCAATATTCATCGTAAAATTTTTAGCTTCAGTTAATTGCGTATCATACTTAATTACAAAATTAATTGAACCATTATTAGAATCAATAGTAAAGCCATTTACTAGAGCATCAGCTTTATTAATTGTCCAAACACCCTCACTTACTTTTGTACCTCCTACAATAGAAGCGATACTTGGAATTCCGCTAATTTTAATAGTAGTAACACCAAAACCTAGAGGTTGAGAAGGAGATAGATTAATCAACCTAGAAGTAAATGTATTTCCAAAGAAAGCTTCATTATCTGCTTTAATAACTGATTTATTAGCAAGTAAATTATTAACTGTTCTATAATCAATATCTTCAGCATTAGTCTGTTTTTGTAACTCGCTTAAAGCAGGTGAATTAGGATAATCATTAGCATAAATATTTCCTCCACCACCTTTTACAATTAAAGTTTTATCTACTCCATCACCTGAAAATTCGCTACTTGATTTTACATGCTCAATATTAATATCAAAAGTCAACGAAGGCTTTACTCCTTCAACAGCCGCATCTTCTGTTTTTGTTGCTTTAGCTTTGTTTGTCTCAGTTTTCATTGAAATATTTGTATTTATAACCGATTCTTGAATTGATGGTTGAATAAATTGAGCAGTACTTTCAGCCAAACTTTGAGATATATTATCATCCATTGCAACATTATTATCTATTACAATTACTTGAGGAGTGGCTTCGTTTCGTTTTTCTTCGGCAGCTTTATTTTTTTTATCTTGTTCAGAGGCATCAGGTAGATTTACAAATTCATTAGTAACAACAGAGTTAATTGGTAAGGCATTTATCTCTTCAATATTTGATAAAATAGTAGATAAAGATGTAACTTTCCCGCTTAAACCAATAAATTCAGGAGTATTCTCACCATATCCCATTAGAGCTAATGAAACAAAAGTATAATTTCCTGCACCTGGCATTTCTAATACTATATCACCACCAATAAGTTTAAATTTTGCATTTTCTAAATTAATCCCAAGGGCTTCAAGATCAATTTTATCACCAGGTCTTACATAAATAGCTATGTTTTCACCAACTGGTGCTTTTTCTTTTATTTGAACTTTGTTATTTAAATACTTGATAGATTTAGATTCTTCTTGTGCCATCTTGAACTCTTTGTAATATATTATTTTACTTAATATACCATAATTATTGTTAATAAAAAATTTGATTACTTTTTGGAAATATAAATAAACAAATCACCAAATTATCAAGTATATTTAGGAACAATATATTAAATAACTCAATTATTTATTTTATTTTTTTAGGATATTATTTTAAAAAATAAGTACAGAAAAAGTGCAGTAAAAAAAGATCTAGTATTAGAATACTTGATCTCTTTTTATATAAAAATTTTAGTTATTATCAACTAAATCTTGTAAAAATTTAATTGTCATTCTAACTCCAGCGCCACTTGCTCCATGTGGATTATATCCCCAAGGTTTTTCTACAAATGCAGGTCCTGCTATATCAAAATGAATCCATTTTTCTTTGTTTTCATCATTAATAAAGTTATCTAAAAACATTCCAGCAGTAATTGCTCCACCATATCTTGTGTTTGCAATATTACAAATATCAGCAATTTCTGATTTAATAGATTTTTTTAAGAATCTATTGAAATCTAAAGTTGTTGCATATTCACCTGATTTTAAAGCAGATAAAACTGCATTTCTTTTTAATATTTCATTATTTCCCATGATTCCTGTTGTATATTCACCAACTCCTACCACACAAGCACCTGTTAGTGTTGCATAATCAAAAATATAATCAATATCTTTTATTTCATCTTGAGCGTAACATAAACAATCAGCAAGAACAAGTCTCCCCTCTGCATCTGTATTTCTTATTTCAATAGTTTTCCCATTTTTTGCTTTTAAAACATCATCCGGTTTATAAGCATTTCCACCAATCATATTTTCAACAGCTCCAACAATTCCATGAACTTCAAAAGGAAGTTCTAATTTTGCAATTGCCCAAAGAGTTGACATAACAGCACAACCACCTGATTTATCAGATTTCATAGTAACCATAAAATCAGCAGGTTTTAAAGATAATCCACCTGAATCGTAAGTTAAACCTTTTCCAACTAAAACTATTTTAGCTTGCGCATTTTTTGGTTTGTAAGTTAAATGAATAAGTTGTGATTCATGAACAGAAGCTCTTCCAACACTTAACATTGCATTCATTTTATTTTCTTTTAAAAACTTTTCACCCTCAATTTTAACTTCAATATCAGCACTTTTTGCAAGTTTTTTTGCAAATTTAGCCATAACTTCAGGATAAAAATCAGCAGGTGGAGTATTTACCATATCTCTTGTTTTATTTACAGCTTTTGAAATAATTATTGATTCATTTAATATTTCTTCAAATTTATCGTTTTTATTTGGTACTAAAATTTGAAGTTCAATTCTCTTTTTATCTTTTTCTGATTTATAATTTACAAATTTATATTCACCAAGAATTGCACCTTCGATTAAAGCTTTAAAATTATTTTCTAAAACTTCATTTAATTCAATTCTTGCATTTGCAAATTTTGTTGTTTGAAGTTTTTTGATTGCAGTTGCACTAGCAATTGCAATTGAGTCATAATTTTCTTCTTCGTAACCCACATAAATCTTTTTTGATTCTGCTAATAGTATACAAGCTTCATCTTTTGCTTTAAAATCTAAAAATTCTAAAAGCTCTTTATCCTCTAAATTTTCAATATTTTTTACAAAAATGATCTCAATTTCTGCATCATTTTTCTCTATATTTTTATCAACTAAATTAATTTTCATTTATAACTCCTTTTTCAACTTTTTTTGTAGCTTTATTAATATAAAATATTATGCTTCCGCCTAAAATAACGATAAGGGGAATTGCAAAATACCAATGTTTTTTTGTCCATTCAAGAACTATTATAATCTCATTTCCAAAATACCAAACAGGAACTATTGTAAGAGCTGCCCAACACCATGCGGATATTAGATTTATAAATGCAAACATTCTTGCATCATATCTTGTAAGTCCAATAGAAATAGGAATTATTGTTCTCATTCCATACATATATCTTTGCATAAAAATTATTGGCCATCCATGTTTTTTTAAAAGTAAATGTGCAAATGCAAATTTTCTTCTTTGTCCTCTAAATTTTTTATAAACATAATCTTTATTAAATCTACCAATATAAAAATAAACTTGATCTCCAGCAAAACCACCAAGACCTGCAACAAATATTGCAATATAAAGATTCATATCACCAGTATGTGCCAATAATCCAGCCATTATAAGACCAGCTTCACCCTCTAACATTCCCCATGCAAAAAGTATTATATATCCATATTTTCTAAGAAGATATACAAACTTTTCTTCTAAGCCATCTACTGGCGCATTATATAAATTATAAGCTAGAAATGAAAAAAATAAAATCAAAAATATTGCTAGTATTTTTCCCGAATGGGGTTGTATTCTCCTAAAAAGCTCTTTCACAATACCCCTTTTTTATTCAAAATTTAACAAACTTTTAGCTTGTACCATATCTTTATCTCCTCGACCAGATAAGTTTACGATAACTATTTTATCTTTAAATTTCTCCTTTGCCTTTTTTAAATAAGCGATTGCATGTGATGATTCAAAAGCTGGAATAATTCCCTCTTTTCTACTAAGCCATACAAAAGCATCTAAAGCTTCTTTATCCGTTATTGAATCATAAGAAACTGATTTATTATCTTTATGAAAAGAGTGTTCAGGTCCAATTCCTGGATAATCAAGTCCCGCACTAAAAGAGTGAGCTTCTATTACTTGACCATCTTCATCTTGAAGTAAATATGAACATTGTCCGTGTAAAACTCCAGGACTTCCTTTTTCTAGTGAACAGCCATGTTTATCTGTATCAAGTCCTAAACCACCAGCTTCAATTCCTATACAAGTTACCTCTTTATCTTCTAAGAAGTGTGAAAAAATACCAATAGCATTAGAACCTCCACCAATACAAGCAACTACATAATCTGGCAATCTATTCTCTTTTTCTAAAATCTGTTTTCTTGCTTCATATCCAATAACAGCTTGGAAATCACGAACCATCATAGGATATGGATGAGGACCTGCAACTGTTCCAATTATATAAAAAGTATCTCGTGCATTTGTAACCCAATATCTAATTGCGTCATTCATGGCGTCTTTTAAAGTTTTACTTCCACTTTGTACAGCTATTACTTTTGCCCCTAAAAGTTTCATTCTAAATACATTTAATTCTTGTCTCTCAACATCTTTTGCACCCATAAAAACAGTACATTCTAAGCCCATAAGAGCAGCAATAGTTGCAGTCGCAACTCCATGTTGCCCTGCTCCTGTTTCTGCTATTACTTTTGTTTTCCCTAGTTTTTTTGCTAACAATCCTTGAGCTATAACATTATTAACTTTATGAGCACCTGTATGATTTAAATCTTCTCTTTTTAAATATACTTTTGCACCAATTTCATCACTTATATTTTTTGCAAAATATAAAGGATTTTCTCGTCCAACATAATCTTTTAATAAATAATTAACTTCCGTCCAAAATTCTTTATCAAATCTATATTTTTTATATTCAGCTTCTAATTCTTTTAAAATTGGCATCAAAGTTTCTGGAACATATTGTCCACCAAAAATACCAAATTGACCTTTTTCATTTGGGTCAAATATGCTTGGTTTTGGAATATAATTACTCATTTATTTTCTCTTTTTATTAAATTATTAAATTTCTAACACGGAATAAACAGGAGCTATTTCTCTTAATTTTTTAGCACCATCTAATATTTGTATATTCATTAAAAAACACACTTCTACTAAATTTACATCTAATTTTTTGATTAAAGTAGCAGCTGCGTTTGCGGTTCCACCACTTACAATTATGTCATCTATTAATAAAACATTTACATTTTTTTCATTATTAAAAGCATCAAGGTGAATTTCAACTTCATCAAAACCATATTCAAGCTCATATTTTTCACAAACTGTCGTAGTTGGAAGTTTTCCCTTTTTTCTTACAGGAACAAAACCAACGCCTAATCTATCAGCAAGTGCAGCACCAAAAATAAAACCTCGTGAATCGATACCTGCGACATAATCTAAATTATAAGATTTATATCTATCTTCTAAATGGTTCATCAAAAGCTTAAATGCAACTTTATTATTTAATAAAGTTGTAATATCTTTAAAAACTATTCCATGTTTGGGAAAATCATTTACACTTCTTATTGAATCTACTAATATTTTTTTATCATTGTCATTTAATACAATATTTTTATTCAATCAAAATCCTTTTATTATCGCTACTTTATCATAAGTTGAATATTCTATCTAAATATTTATTATTGTTTAATGATGTTTTTCGAATATTTAAGAATCTATAATATATAATATAAAACATTATTTATAAAGGATTATTATGAGATTCTTGATACTATTTTTTCTTATTATTAACCTAAATTCTCAAGAGCTTCAAAAAGCAAAAAATTATGATAATTCAAAACATAATATTACAAATTGGTATATGAGTGAAAAACTTGATGGAATCCGTGCATACTGGAATGGGAAAGAACTTCTTAGTAAAAATGGTAATAAAATATATACACCAAGTTGGTTTACAAAAGATTTCCCGCCTTTTGAACTTGATGGTGAATTATGGACAAAAAGAGAAGATTTTGAAAATATACAAAATATAGTTTTAGATACAAATCCATCATTAAAATGGGAAGAAATAACTTACAATATCTTTGAAGTTCCAAATGAAAAAGGAAATTTTGATAAAAGATTAGAAAAAGTAAAAAATTGGTTAGATAAAAATCCTACTAAATTTATTAAAATAATTCCTCAAATAATTTGTAAAAATGATACTGAATTAAATATCTATTTAGAAAAATTAGTTAATGAAAAAGCAGAGGGAATTATTCTAAAAAATCCTAACTTAGAATATTTTAGTGGGCGAAGTGAAAATATTTTAAAAGTTAAAAAATTTTATGATAATGAGGGTTTGGTAATAGGATTAAACTACTCAAAAAATGATGAATTTAAAAGTTTAAAACTTAAATTAAATAATGGAATTATTTTTAATTTAGGTGGTGGTTTTTCAGATATACAAAGAAAAAATCCACCTCAAATTGGAGATATTGTAACTTTTAAGTATTATGATTTAACAAAAAATAATAAACCAAAATTTGCTTCTTTTTTAAGAATAAGAAAAAAAGAATAATAATTTAATAAAGCTCATAAGAAGCTGTAACTATCTTTGCTTCTTTTATTTTTTTACAAATAGTCGTATCTTTTTGGCTATCAACTACAACTTCAATAGATTTATTTTCACTTTGTGAAGTTTTAACTTCTAAATATACGCAAGAATTTTTATCACTTATTTTTGTATCACTTACCGTCCAGTTAGTGTCATTTATCGTCAAAACATCGCTTATTTTTTCAATTTTTTGATTTAATAAATAATAACTTTGAAGAGAAGAAACAGCTGTATTTAAATCTCTTTTAATAGTTGAAACCAAAGCAGAATCTTTTGTATCAATATATTTAGGAATTGCAAAAGATGCAACTATTCCTAAAATAACAATAGCAAAAATAAGTTCTAAAAGTGAAAAAGCAGATTTCATAATAATCCTTAAAATAATTTTAAAGATTATATGTACTTATTTCTTAAAATAAGTTTATGTATTATTTAAAAAATATCCGGCATATCGATATTTGTCTCTCGTTCCGTATCAGCAACTGTTTCAAATACCATTTCTATTGGTGAATTATTATGCTCATTTTCTTTATCTACAAATCGTGTAAGTGCTTTTTGGAAATTAAGTTTTACTGTTCCAATTGGTCCATTTCTTTGTTTTCCAATAATTATTTCTGCTTCTTCTTCTGGTTTATTTATAAATTTAGATTTATAATCTTCACCTTTGTCTTTTGCTTCTTTTTCTTTTCGTGCTTCATCTCGTTCTTTATAAACATCATCTCTATAAACAAACATTATAATATCGGCATCTTGTTCGATTGCTCCAGATTCTCTTAAATCTGATAACATTGGTCTTTTATCTGGTCTATTTTCAAGTCCTCTATTTAACTGAGAAAGGGCAATAATTGGGATTTTCATCTCCCTTGCTAACATTTTTAAACCCCTTGAAATATCTGAAACCTCTTGGTGTCTATCTTTATTTCCTGTTCCTTGCATTAATTGAAGGTAATCTATGATTACAAGTTTTATATTATTTGATTCATTTTGAGCAAGTTTCCGCACTCTTGCTCGAAGTTGATTAATATTTATACTTCCACCATCATCAACAAAAAGTTTTTTTGTATTTAAATCATCAAAAGCGCCACTAAGGTTTGTCCATTGTTGATCATCTAAATCACCTTTTCTAAGGTTTTGCAAAGGAATAGAAGTTTTTGCAGAAAGCATCCTTAACATCAATTGTTCAGCTGGCATTTCCAGTGAAAAAAGAATAACACCTTTTCCTTGTTCTACATTTTTTAAAGCCATATTTAAAACAAGTGCTGTTTTCCCCATCGCAGGTCTTGCTGCAATAATAATCAAATCCCCTGCATTAAAACCTGTTGTTCTTCTATCAAGTGCTTCAAATCCAGTTGTTTCACCAATGAGGTGTTTATTCCCCATTTTTTTCATTTTTTCTATATATTCAAGAGTATCATGAGTTACAACCTGCATATCTTTTAATTCAGAAGTTGCTGAGTCTGTTGAGATTTTATAAAGTTCTCCTTGAATAGTATCAAGGGCTTCATTTGCACTCATATCTTCTTCAATTGCTACTTTTTTTATAGTTGTGGCAAGTGTTGCTAATTCTCTTTTTACTGAACCATCTTTTATTTCTCGTACATATGCTAAAGTATTAGTGATTGGATTTGCTGAAAGAATTTCTAATAAAATAGAATCATCAACATCTTTTGAATCAACTCTTTTTCTTATAAACTCTTCATCAATTGGCATATCGTCATTATGAAGTTTTACCATTACTTCAAATATTTTTTTATGTGCTGGTAAATAAAAATCTTTAGGTTTTAAAACACCTAAAACATCTTCGAGTTCTTCAGGATTAAATAAAATAGAACTTAATACAGCTCTTTCTATATTTATACTATAAACGCTATCCATTATTTTCTCTTTTGGGCTTCTATTTCCACTTCCTCTATAAATCTGTTTATTAAAGCATCTCCTGAAAGTTTGGCAATAATTTCACCTCTTTTCATAACAAGTCCACTTCCTTTTCCAAAAGCAATAGCAACATCAGCACTTTTTGCTTCTCCAATTGCATTTACAACACAACCCATAACTGAAACATCCATTGATGTTTTAATGTGTGCTGTTCTTTTTTCTATTTCAGAAACTGCACTTACTAAATCAGCTTCAATTCTTCCACAAGTTGGGCATGAAACAATATTTAAGCCCTCTTTTGCAATTCCCACATCTTTTAAAATTGCCTTTGCAACTTTTATCTCTTCTTCAAGTTCACCTGTCATTGAAACTCTTAAAGTATCACCTATTCCATCAAGTAAAAGTGAACCTAAAGCTATTGATGATTTAATAGTTGAATGAAACTGAGTTCCAGCTTCTGTAACACCTAAATGAAATGGATAATTATTCATAGGTCGCAAAGTTCTATAAGCTTCAACTGTTCTTTGAACATCAGAGGCTTTTAGTGAAACTTTTAAATTTGTAAAACCTAAATCTTCAAGAAACTTAATATTATAATCTGCACTTGCTACCATTCCAGCAGGAGTTTGTCCATATTTATCTTCAAATTGTTTTTCAAGAGACCCTGAATTTACTCCAATTCTAATAGGTATATTTCGCTCACTACAAGCCTTTACTACTTCTTGAACTCTTTTTTTATCTCCAATGTTTCCTGGATTAATTCTAATACAATCTACCACTTCAGCAGCAATTAGAGCTAATTTATAATGAAAATGAATATCAGCTACTAAAGGTAAATCAACCTGTTTTCTAATCTCTTTTAATGCTAATGCTGCTTCCATATTTGGAACAGCAACTCTTACTATATCAGCACCTGCAAAATGTAAAGCTGTGATTTGCTCAACTGTTGCTTTTACATCTGATGTTTTTGTGAATGTCATTGATTGTACAGGAATTGGGGCATCGCCACCAATTCGTACATTTCCTACAAATATTTGTTTAGTTGGGTATCTTTTTATCATGGTGTGATTTTATCACAAATTTATTAATTCTAAATGAATATTAATTAAAAAGAAAGTTGGGTTTATGTATAGTAAAAACTCTTAAATCTACTAAAAGTTTATATTAATGCACACCAAAAGAAATGTTTTTATTGCGATTTTCTCTTTTTTAGTTCTAACTATTTGTGTCCTTAGTGGCACTTATTATTACATCTTAAATAAACAAAAAATTCTATTAGATTCTACTTATAATACAATGAATACACATATTTTAAAACTTACTGAAAATTTTATAGATAATAAAACAAACACTACACTAGCAATAGCTTTATCGTTGGTAAAAGATTCTGAATTACATAAATTAATGTCGAGTGAAGAGTATAATAAATTTAACTATAACGATATTTCACTACAAATAAAAGAAAATACAAAATATAAGAATATTTGGATTCAAATAATAGATAAAAACGGAAATAGTGTCTATCGTTCTTGGACAGATAAAAAAGGTGACAATCTTTTTTTTAGAAAAGATTTAAAAAAATTTATCGAAAATAAAAAAGTTTCTACTTCTATTAGTGTTGGATTATATTCTATGACAATAAAAGCCAGAGCACCTATAATGGATGAAGAAAATAACTTTTTAGGAGCTATTGAAGTTATTGGTAATTTTAATTCTATTTCTACTGATTTAAAAGAAAATAAAATTGATTCTGTAATAATTGCAGATAAAAAATATAATGAAATAATTCAACTTCCATTTAGCAAAATATTTATAGATGATTATTATATTGCAAATGAAAATGTAAATAAAGAATTAATCACTTATTTACAACAAAATAAAATTGAGAAATATCTTAAAATTGATAATTATATAATAGAAAACAACTATATGATTTCAAAATATGATCTTTATAATAATAAAAATGAAAAACTAGGATATATTTTAAATTTTGTAAAATTATCAGATATAGATATTCGAATTGTGGAATCTTTTAAAATTCAAACCATTATGATTTCCGCAATAGTTCTAATTACTATGCTTTTCTTCTTTTTAATTTATCTTTATACAAGTTATTTAAGACTTTTAAGAATTCAAGAAAATAAAAAAGAAGCTATTCTTAATTCTCAAGAAAATATTATTGTAATTACGCTTGGAAATGAAATTATTGATGCAAATCAAAGATTGTATGATTTTTTTACAAATACTAAAGATTTAGAAAGTTTTAAAAGAAAATATAAATGTATTTGTAGTGCTTTCATAGATATGAAAGATGATATTTATATTATTGAAAAATATTACAATGGAAAAAATTGGGCTGAACATGTTTTAGCAAATCCAGATAAAAATTTTCGAGTTGCTATAAAAAATATGCAAGAAGAAATAAGACACTTTTCTATTAAATGTTCAATAGTTAAAGATGAAGATTTTATAATCGCAACTTTTACAGATATAACTCAAGAAATAGAACAAATTCAAGCAAATAAGGAAAAAGATAGAATACTTTTTCAACAATCAAAAATTGCTGCGATTACAGATACTTTAAAAAATATTGCCCATCAATGGAGACAACCTTTAAGTGTAATAAGTACAATAACAAGTGGAATGAAACTACAAAAAGAGTTAAATATTCTTGATGATAATGAATTTAATTTATCTTGTGATGGAATAATAAATAATACAAATAAATTATCTACAACTATAGATAATTTTACAAATTTCTTTAATACAGATGATAATTCAACTAGATTTTCATTAATAGAAGCTCTTGAAAATACAAGAAAATTTATGGATTCAATTTTAGAAAAAAATTCAATTGAATGTGAATTGATTTACGATAATGACATAATTCTAAACTGTAATAAAAATGATTTTTCACAAGCTATTTTAAATATTTTAGATAATTCAGTTCATGCTTTAATAAATGTTGAAAATATTGAAGATAGATTTATATTTATGGAATTTAAAAATAATATTTTACAAATAAAAGATTCAGGAAATGGTATAGATGAAAATATTATTTCAAAGATATTAGAACCTTACTTTACAACTAAACATCAGGCTTTTGGAGTCGGACTTGGGCTTTATATAGTAAACGAATTTTTTGTTCAAAATCTTGGTTATAAAATTGATATTCAAAATGTAACTTATGATTATAAAAATAAAAATTATTCTGGGCTTAACTTTATTATCGATTTTAATTAAACTTCGATTTTGTAAAGATTAGATATAATGCACGAATTATAAGAAAAGGGATTTAATGCAAGATTTTTCTATTTTTGATTTAATTATTATAACTATTACTCTAATATTAGGACTAAAAGGACTATTTAGAGGATTAATAAAAGAAGTATTTGGAATTATTGGAATTATTGGTGCGATATTTGTTGCTTCAAGAATTTCAAAAGAAACAGGCGATTTATTAGCTCCAGTTTTAGTTTTAGATAATCCAGCAACCATAAAATTAATTGGATTTATAACTGCGTTAGTTGCTGTTTGGCTTATAGTTTATACAGCTGGTATAATTGTTAGTAAGATTTTTTCAGCGAGTGGATTAGGTGTTGTTGATAGAATTTTTGGATTTATATTTGGAGCATCAAAAGTATTTTTAATATTCTCAGTTATCGCTTATGCTTTATATCAAGTTCAATCTTTCAAAAAAGTAATGGATGAAAAATTTGAAAACTCATTTATGATGCCTCATTTAATAAGTACAGGTTCATTTATTATAAAACTTGATACAACTGCAATTACAACAAATGTTAATAAAGTAATTGATACAACAAAAGCTTCTGAAGTTATTGAAAATACAAAAAATAACATAAAAGAAAATATTCAAACAACTACAGATAGTGTAAAAGAAGCTGTTGAAGAAGAAGTTATAGATACTATTAAAGAAAAAATAGAAGATACAAAAAATACAACAAAAGAAGAACTAGGTAGTACAAAAGAAAAACTAAGAAGTATTGCTAATAAACCACAAGAAAATTAATTAAGGGATTTAATATTGTTTGAAAATACATATATACAACAAAGAATTGAAAAAGCTGAAAAACTAAGAGAAGTTGGAATTAATCCTTATGCAAATGAATGCTCAAGAAATTGTACGATTGCAAAATATTTAAATGTAAATAGTGATATTCTTCATACAGAAGAAAAAAGAGATGAAAATAGAACTTATACAGTTGCTGGAAGAATTAAACTTTTCAGACTTATGGGAAAAGCTAGTTTCTTAAAAATCGAAGATGAAAGTGGAATGCTTCAAATTTATGTGGCAAGAGATAATTTACCTGAGGGATTTTATAACGACATATTCAAAAAAAATATTGAAGTTGGAGATATTATAGAAGTTTCTGGTTATCCATTTGTAACAGGACAAGGTGAACTTTCACTTCATGCAGATGGTTTAAAAATTCTTACAAAAGCTATTTCTCCACTTCCAGAAAAATTTCATGGTATTCAAGATAAAGAGTTAAGATATAGACAAAGATATTTAGATTTAATTATGAATTCAGAAGTGCGAAAAACTTTTCATATTAGAAGTAAAGTAATAAGTTTAACAAGAAGATTCTTTGAAAACAAAGGATTTTTAGAAGTAGAAACTCCAATGATGCACCCAATTGCAGGTGGAGCAAATGCTAAACCATTTGTTACTCATCATAATGCTTTAGGAATTGATAGATTTTTAAGAATTGCTCCTGAGTTATATCTAAAAAGATTAATTGTTGGTGGATTTGAAGCTGTATTTGAAATTAATAGAAACTTTAGAAATGAAGGAATGGATGCAACGCATAATCCTGAATTTACATCTATTGAATTTTATTGGGCTTATAAAACTTACAAAGATTTAATCGTTTTAACAAAAGAGTATTTTGAATATTTATTTGAACATTTAGAATTACCAACAGTTTTACCTTATGGAGAATTAAAAATAGATTTTAGTAACTTTACTGAAATTCCATTAATTCAATCTTTAGTACAAATAGGTGGAGTTCCTGCTGATATTGTTGAAGATAAAGATAAAATTATTACATTTATGAGAGAAAAGAAATTAGATGTAAATGATAAAATGAATATCGGACAGCTTCAAGGTGAACTATTTGATGAATATGTTGAAGCAAAACTTATAAATCCAACATTTATTACAGAATATCCAGTTGAAATTTCTCCACTTGCTAGAAGAAATGATGAAAAACCTCATTTAACTGATAGATTTGAATTATTTATTGCTGGAAAAGAGATAGCAAATGCATTCTCAGAGTTAAATGACCCAATTGATCAACTTCAAAGATTTGAAGGTCAAATGGAAGCAAAAGAGTGTGGTGGAGATGATGAAGCCCATGAAATGGATGAAGATTTTGTAAATGCTTTATCTTATGGAATGGCTCCAACAGCTGGACAAGGAATAGGAATTGATAGATTAGTTATGATGCTTACAAATGAGCACTCAATTAGAGATGTATTACTTTTCCCAGCAATGAAACCAATCAAAAATGAAATAAATCTTCATGATGAAGAAATACAATAATTTATAATATTTAGGATACAAAGATGAGATATATAACAAACGCAACGCTAGAACAAGCAGATAAAGAAGTATTTGACATAATAGAGAATGAATTAAAAAGACAAACTAATCATTTAGAAATGATTGCAAGTGAAAACTTTACAAGTCCAGCTGTTATGGAAGCTATGGGTTCTGTTTTTACTAACAAATATGCTGAGGGTTATCCTTATAAAAGATATTATGGTGGTTGTGAGTTTGCTGATGCTGTTGAGCAATTAGCAATAGATAGAGCTTGTGAAATCTTTGGATGTTCTTATGCTAATGTTCAACCTCATTCTGGTTCTCAAGCTAATGGTGCTGTTTATGCTGCACTTATAAATGCTGGTGATAGAATCTTAGGTATGGATTTATCTCATGGTGGACATTTAACTCATGGTTCTAAACCATCTTTTTCTGGAAAAAACTATTCTGCATTTTATTATGGTGTTGAACTTGATGGTAGAATCAATTATGATAAAGTTATGGAAATTGCAAAAGTTTGTCAACCTAAAATCATTGTTTGTGGTGCTTCTGCATATGCAAGAGAAATTGACTTTAAAAAATTCAGAGAAATAGCTGATAGCGTTGGTGCTATTTTATTTGCTGATATTGCTCATATTGCAGGACTTGTTGCTGCAAATGAGCATATGAGTCCATTTCCTTATGCACATGTTGTAACAACTACTACTCATAAGACTTTACGAGGTCCAAGAGGTGGGATGATTATGACAAATGATGAAGAGATAGCTAAAAAAATCAATAGTGCAATTTTCCCAGGAATTCAAGGTGGACCACTTGTTCATGTAATAGCTGCAAAAGCAGTAGCATTTAAAGAGATTTTAGATCCTGCATGGAAAGATTACGCAAAACAAGTAAAAGTAAATATAAAAGTATTAGCTGATGTGTTAATTAAAAGAGGATATGATTTAGTTTCAGGTGGAACAGATAATCATCTAGTATTAGTGAGTTTTTTAAATAAACCATTCAGTGGTAAAGATGCAGATGCAGCTTTAGGAAATGCAGGGATAACTGTAAATAAAAATACAGTTCCAGGTGAAACAAGAAGCCCATTTGTAACTTCAGGTATTAGAATAGGAAGTCCTGCATTAACAGCTAGAGGAATGAAAGAAAAAGAGTTTGAAATAATTGCAAACAAAATTTGTGATGTATTAGATAATATTGAAGATACAGTTTTACATGCTAAGATTAATAAAGAACTAGAAGAATTAGCTAGTGGTTTTGTGATTTACAATAAATCGACTTTTTAAGGGTTTTATATAAATAAGGATATGTTATGCAAATAAAAGGTGAAGAGTTTGTAAAAAAAGTTCAAATTCAGCAAGAAAGAGAAGAATTAGAACGAAAATTAAATGAACTTGAAGAAGTAGAAATGTCAATTAATAATGACTCTGTTATTTTGGAAAGAAACAATACTAATGATTATAATAGCAATAGCTATAATAATAATGTTGAACCAAATGAACATGAGCTTGATAATATTATGCTGGGTTCATCTAATGCAAATGAAGATAATAAGAAAAAATATCTAATATTAGGTATTGTTCTTGTAGTTTTATTTTTACTAACTATAATTATTATACGACTATTAACAAGTGATGCTCCCAAAGAAGACCAATTTACATCAAATAGTGCTAGTTCTACTGAAATGAAAAAACTACAAGATAGTGATAATATTGAAGAAAATTTTCAAAAAATTATTAATGAGAGAGTAAAAAAAGATACAAATGAACCAATGGCACCAGAAGTTCATAACTCAGCATCAAAATCTCAAAATAATGAAAAAGCAGAAGATTCAAATACTCTACAAGCTTTTGAAAACCTACAAAAAGAAGCTGAAAGTTATAATTCAAAATCAACAGGAATTTCAGATGAAGCAATTGATCAAACTATAAAAAAAGTTGAAAGAAGTAAATCTTCTGGACAAAAAGAAAAAGTATCTACAACTCCTGTTTCAACACAAAAAGAAGAAATTGTTACAAAAAAAGTAGAGACAAAAAAATCTTCTATTAAAGATTTAGTAGAAACTCATTCTGAAAATACAGTATCAACTAGTATGTCAAGTGGATATTTTATTCAAATTGGAGCATTTACAAAAAAACCAACAGATAGTTATGTAAGCACAATTAGAAATGCAAAATTAAAATATAAAATATATCAAGACACAGTAAACGGTGTAGCTTATAATAAAGTATTAATTGGTCCTTATAGTTCAAAAGCAGCAGCAAGTGAAAGTGTTGAAGATGTAAAACAAAAACTAAATGTTACAAGTGCATTTGTAGTTAAATTTTAGAAAAAGTGACATTAATGAATTTTTATAGCAAAGAACTGTTTTTAGATCAATTTACACCTGTTTCAATATATGAAAAAATAAAGAATTTATATAAAGATGAAATAACATTTTTATTTGAAAGTACTATTAATTCAAGTACTGGAAATTATTCTTATATTATTATTGGGGATAGAGAAAGAGTTTGGTATGAAAATGGAACTTGCTTTTATAAAAATGAACAACAAGAAATTTCTACAGTTGAATCAAATCCATTAATTTTTTTAAAAAGATATTATAAAAATTTCGATAAAGAACTTTACAAAAACAAATCTTTAGAATTAGGAATTGGTCTAATTGATGGATTCATTGGAAATGTTGGATATGACATTGGAAAAGAGTTTGAACCTAAATTAAAAGAGTCTATGAATTCATTAGTTGATGAACTAAATATTCCCGATTTAGATTTAATAAGACCCAAAATAATTCTTGGATTTTCACACAAAACTTCAAAACTTGTGATTATTACATCCATGAATGAAAAAGAAAAAGATTTAGAATTAATAGAAAAAGAACTCTTAAAAAGTTATGAATATACTCCATTAAAAAAAGCAACTATTCTTGATGAAGGAAAATTCAACTTTACAAAAAAAGAGTTCTTTGAAATGGTTGCAAAATCAAAAGAGATGATAAAATCAGGAGATGTTTTTCAGATTTTAATGTCTAATAGATTTACTCAAAAAGCCATTGTTGATCATCTTAGTTTTTATAGAGCATTAAGAAGTAAAAATCCTAGTCCATATTTGTTTTTATTACAATTTGAAAATTTCTCAATCGCTGGAAGTTCTCCTGAGGTTATGATAAGACTTGTTGATGGGCATCTTCTTTTAAGACCAATTGCAGGAACAAGAAAAAGAGGTCGAACTTTAGAAAAAGACCTTGAAATGGAAAATGAACTAATCAACGATGCAAAAGAAAGAGCTGAACATCTAATGCTTGTTGATTTAGGAAGAAATGATGTGGGAAGAGTTGCACGACCAGGAACTGTAAAAGTTACTGATTTAATGCGAATTGAAAGATATTCTCATGTTATGCATATTGTTTCAGATGTGGAAGCAATTATTGATGATAAGTATGATATGTTTGATTTATTTGCAGCAACTTTTACAGCAGGAACAATGACTGGCGCTCCAAAAATTAGAGCTATGGAATTAATTGCTCAATTTGAGGGAATTAAAAGAAATTTTTACTCAGGAAGTATTGCTTATTTTGGTTTTGATGGAAATATGGATAGTGCAATTACTATTAGAACTACAATGCTTACACATGATACTTTAATATTTCAAGCAGGTGCAGGAGTTGTTGCAGATTCTAATCCTGAAGATGAATATTTAGAAGTTCAAAATAAACTAGCTGCAAATATTGCAACACTAAAAGATTTATCATAATCTAAAAAATCCCACAAAGACTTCTTTATTTAATATTGGCTATTATTTCATAGAAAAAGCCAATATTAAAGGATATAAATTGCTACTTGGTGTAAATATTGATCACATTGCAGTTTTGAGAGAAGCTAGAAAAATCAACGATCCAAATCCACTTGATGCTCTTAGTATTTGCAAACTTGCAGGTGCGAATCAAATAACTATTCATTTAAGAGAAGATAGACGACATATTCATGACAATGATGCAATTGCCATTATTCAGCAATCATCACTTCCTGTTAATTTGGAGTGTTCAATTAACCCTGAAATTATTGATATTGTTTGCAAACTAAAACCTGCACGGGCAACATTAGTTCCTGAAAATAGAAATGAAGTTACAACTGAGGGTGGACTTGATGTTAAAGGAAATTTTGAAAAACTTCAAAAAGTAATAGATAAACTTCATGAAAATGAGATTGAAGTATCACTTTTTATTGACCCAAATGAAGAAATTATAGAACTTTCAAGCCAACTGGAAGTTGAATGGGTGGAGTTACATACTGGAACTTTTGCCAATGTTTATGCAATGATTCATTCAAACTTATCTTCAACGCATCACAGTATAAAAGAGTTAGAATTAAGTAAAGAAGAGTTAAAAAACAAATTAACTAAAGCAATTAAAGAAATAGAAACTTCATCAAAATTAGCAAAAAAATTAAATCTAAAAATAGCTGCTGGACATGGATTAAACTATCAAAATGTTACACTTATTTCAAAAATACCTGAAATTGAAGAGTTAAATATAGGACAAAGTATTATTGCAAGATCTGTATTTACAGGTTTAAATAAAGCAATTATTGACATGAGAGAGTTAATTAAAAATGACTGATTTAAAACCAAAAATAGCTGTTAGTATAGGTGATTTAAATGGTATTGGAATTGAAATAGCTTTAAGATGTCATGAAAAAATATCAAAAATCTGCCAACCAATTTATTGTATAAATAACAAAATGCTAAAACTTGCAAGTTATGAATTAAAAATTGCTGTTCCAGAGAATTTTAAACTATTTGAAACAAAGGGTAACTTTGATTTAGAAGCGGGAACTGTTTCAAAAAAAGCAGGAAAATATTCTTATGATTCATTTATAGATGCAATTAATTTGGCCAATAAAAAAGAAGTTGATGCAATTTGTACACTTCCAATTAATAAAGAATCTTGGAGTAAAGCAAATATAAAATACAAAGGTCATACTGAAGTTTTAAGAGATTATTTTGATAAAAATGCAATTATGATGCTTGGTTGTAAAAAAATGTTTGTAGGGCTTTTTACAGAACATATTCCACTTAAAAAAGTTGCAAAAAAAATAAATGAAAAAGATTTAACAACTTTTTTAATTGATTTTTATAAAAATACAAAAAGTAATAATATAGGTGTTTTAGGACTAAATCCCCATGCAAGTGATAATGGTGTATTAGGAAATGAAGAAGAACAAATAATTAAAGCTATAAAAAAAGCAAATAAATATTTGGAAAAAGATATTTTCAAAGGACCATTAGTTCCTGACACTGCTTTTTCACCACTTTCAAGAAAAAACTTTAAATATTTTGTTGCAATGTATCATGATCAAGGATTAGCTCCACTTAAAGCTTTATATTTTGACCAAAGTATAAATGTAAGTTTAAATCTTCCAATAATTAGAACTTCTGTTGATCATGGAACTGCTTTTAATATTGCTTATAAACATGAAAAAATAAATACAAAAAGTTATGTAAATGCAATCAAAGAAGCAATCATTTTAATACAAAATAAAAAATGAGAACACTAGAAGCTTGTTATGAAATTAACTTCTCAAAAGTTAATTTCATGGAGCGAAAAACAAAAATAACTGAATCAAAAACTCTAATAAGTGGTGCTTTTAAAACGGGAAAGAGTTATCTTATTTATGACTTTTTATCTACTTTTAAACCCAAAGATTATCTTTATATTGATTTTTCAGATTTAAGAAATGATGCTAGTGAAGTTAGTAAAAATTTAGAAAAATTTATAAAAATGAATGAAATTACTGTTTTAGTATTAGAAAATTTTGATTTTGATTTTGAACTTCCAACTTGTGAAAATATTATTATTTCTACCAAAACACCTATAAATCTAAAAGGTTTCAAAAATATAATAATTTCTGCTTTAGATTTTGAAGAGTATTTACTACATGATAATAGACATCAAAATATAACTCAAAGTTTTAATAGTTTTCTAAAATTTGGAAATATTCCTGAATTAATTAATTATGAAGATCACAAAAAAATAAATCGTTTACAAGAAATAATAGAATTACAATGTAAAAATGAAACTCAATATGAAATTTTTAAAATTTTAATTGAAAATATAGATGAAAAAAAGTCTTTATTTCAACTATTTAACACTTTAAAATCAAAAATCAAAATATCAAAAGATAAGTTTTATGAAACTTGTAAAATTTATGAAAATAATAAATCTATCTATTTTTTACAAAAATACAATCAAGAAAAATCTGTAAAAAAAATATATTGTTATAATCACTCTTTTTTAAATGCAATTTCCCATGTAAAAAAGTTTAAAAATGAGTTTTCTAATATGATATTTTTAGAATTAGTACATAAATATAAAGATATTTATTATTTAGATAGTATTGATTTTTATATTAAATCAAAAAATATTGCAATCATACCTATTCCATTTTTTAATAGATTTTTAATGAATAATGCACTAAAAAAAATTATTAAAAATGCTAATGAATTTGAAATAAATGAGATAAATATTATTACAATTTCTAACAATGAAAAAATATCTGATCCAAAATTGAAAATAAATATAATTCCATTTTACGAATGGGCGTTAAGCTAAGTATTTGTTAATGATTTTTTAGATAAAATCCAAAAATTATAGAAGGATATGCATAATGAACAAAAGAGTACTTGTAAAATTTTCTGGTGAAGCATTGGCTGGTGCTGAAGGTTATGGTATTGATACTCAAATATTAGATTATATTGCTGAAGAGATAAAAAGTTTAGTTGAAAACGGTATTGAAGTTGGTATTGTAATTGGTGGTGGAAATATAATCAGAGGAGTAACAGCAGCAGCTGATGGTGTTATTAAAAGAACAAGTGCTGATTACATGGGAATGTTAGGAACTGTAATTAATGGTATTGCTATGCAAGAAGCATTGGAGTACAAAGGTTTAAGTGCAAGATTACAAACTGCAATTAAAATGGAGCAAATAGCTGAGCCATTTATTGTAAGAAAAGCAACAAGACACCTTGAAAAAGGAAGAGTTGTAATTTTTGGTGCAGGTACAGGTAATCCATATTTCACAACTGATACAGGAGCTACTTTAAGAGCAACTGAAATTGGGGCTTGTATGTTAATAAAAGCTACAAAAGTTGATGGTGTTTATGACAGAGATCCAATGAAATATCCAGATGCTAAAAAATTAGAAACTTTATCTTATGATAGAGCATTAGAAGACCATATTAAAGTAATGGATGATACAGCCATTGCACTTGCTAAAGACAACAAACTTCCTATAGTTGTTGCAAATATGAATGAAAAAGGAAACTTACTAAAAATCATTTTAGGTGATTATAGTAGATGTTCAATAGTTAGTTAATAATTAAATACAAAAGGATAACTTATGATGAGATTAGAAGAAAGAATATCAAAAGCTTTAAAATATGTTGACAATGACAGATATATTTTAGCAATCGCTGTTGGACAAAGAGCGGATGAATTAAGTAAAGGTGCAAAACCATTATTAGAACAAAATACTCAAAAAATGAAATATACTGATATTGCAATTGATGAAATTGCAAGTGGCTTACTAAGAATAGAAGGTTTTGTGGACAAGAAATAAAGATGAGCCAAAAGCTTATCTTTAAAGTCTAATATACTATGGATCCATTTATCAAAGAAATTCAACATATAAACAATGTTGAAGATGCAATTAACAAACTAAATACTCAAACAGAAATATCTGAAAAACTAAGTGAAATAATTAATTTTGTAATAGAAGCCCATGAAGGTCAATACAGAAAAAGTGGAGAACCATATTGCGTTCATCCAATTTTAGTTGCCTCTATTACAGCTCATTTTTCAAAAGACGAAGCAATTATTGCAACTGCATTATTGCATGATGTAGTAGAAGACACTAATTATTCTTTGGACTTCATAAAAGAGAGATGGGGCAGTGATATTGCTCATATGGTTGATGGATTAACTAAAATTGTTGAAATTAGAGAAAATGAATTTATAACTTCAATTGATGCTAGTGATTCTAAAATAATATCTTCTGCACTTACTTTTAGAAAAATGTTAATAGCCTCAATAGATGATGTTAGAGTTTTAATCGTAAAACTTTGTGATAGATTGCATAATATGTTAACACTTAGTGTTTTACCTGCAAATAAACAAAAAAGAATTGCCGAAGAAACTTTAGTTGTTTATGTTCCTATTGCAAATAGACTAGGAATTTCTACTTTAAAAAATGCTTTAGAAGATTTGGCATTTTTTTATATTTATCCAAATGAATATAAAAAGATTGATAATTTTTTAAGAGAGCAACAAAGTGCAATGCAACTTACTTTTAATACATTTATTTCTACAACAAAAAACCTTTTAGAAAAAAATGGCTATGATTTAAATAAAATTAA
Source organism: Arcobacter caeni (assembly GCF_003063245.1). Classification (GTDB taxonomy): domain Bacteria; phylum Campylobacterota; class Campylobacteria; order Campylobacterales; family Arcobacteraceae; genus Aliarcobacter; species Aliarcobacter caeni. The sequence goes on from NZ_MUXE01000001.1 coordinate 265,310, forward strand.
AATTTACAGTAGAATAAAACATCATTATTCAATTTATTTAAAAATGCAAAGAAAAGGGATTTCAATAGATGAAGTTTTAGATTTATTTGCAATTAGAATTTTAGTTGAAGATGATATTGATTGTTATAAAATTTTAGGATATATGCACCTAGAATTTAAACCATTAATTTCAAGATTTAAAGATTATGTAGCAACTCCTAAAGAAAATGGTTACCAAACGATACATACTACAATATTTTATAATTCTAAAATTTATGAAATTCAAATTCGTTCTTTTGAGATGAACAAAATCGCAGAATTTGGGATTGCAGCACATTGGAAATACAAATCTGGAGCTAAAAATACTACAAATCTTAACTGGTTAAAATCTTTAGAGTTTTCAAATGAAAATGTAGAAGAGTTTTACCAAGATGCAAAAGACAATTTGTATACTCAAGAAATTGTTGTTTATTCACCAAAAGGTGAAGTATTTATGCTACCGGTTGGCTCAACAGCCTATGATTTCGCATTTGCAGTTCACAGTAATGTTGGGAAAAAAGCAATTGGATGTTATATTAATAAAATAAAAAAACCTCTTTTAACTGAATTAAAAAGTACAGATATTGTATCTATTGAATTAGGTGATGAGATTATTGTTAGATGTTCTTGGATGGATATGGTAAAAACTTCAAGAGCAAAAAAACAAATTAAATTTTTATGTACACATAGACAAAAAGAGATAGACGAATTATCTGGAAAGAATATTATAAATACTGTATTTTCGAGATATTCTGATGATATTACAGAAATATATCCAATAGAATCTCCACATAAAATACCACAAATTTTAGATTTTTTTAAACATACTAAACAGATAATTGAGAAAAAAATAATAAGTCATAAAGGTTTAATGACCAGATTTAAAATATTAACTAGTAAAATTAAAGAATATAAATTTGATAATGTTTTAATAAATTCAAATTTCAGTATAAGTTCTGTATCATTTGACCATTGTTGTCATCCAAAGTTTGGTGATGATATTGTTGCTTTTAGAAGTGGTAATGAAGCTATAATTCATCATAAAATGTGTGATAAAGCCTACGACAAAATAAAAACAAATCAACAAATGCTTTTTTGTAAATGGACAATAGATACAGTTTATCAATATAAAATGGTAATTAGTATTCCAAATACAAAAGGTGAATTAGCAAAAGTACTAACTTATATGGCTGAATATGAGTTTTATATATTAGGTGTAGAGTTTGGACGACAAACTCACTCATATATACAATACTGTTATATTGAGTTTGAAATAAACAAATCAAATATAGAAGAAGTTAGAAAAATAATAGAAAGAAAAGTAAAAGTTATAGAATTTTATTCAAAAAAAGATGCTTATAACAAATAATTAAAGGGTAAAAAATTAATGGAAAAAAAAGTTCAAGAAGCATTAAGTGAGATAAAAAGAGGAACATCTGAAATTATTGATATTGAAGCAATAGAGAAACTTATAAAAAAATATTTTGAAACTGGTGAAAATTTTTATATAAAAGCTGGATTTGACCCAACAGCCCCTGATTTACATTTAGGACATACAGTTCTTATTCAAAAACTAGCAACTTTCCAAAAATTTGGAGGAATTATTCAATTTTTAATTGGAGATTTTACAGCAACTATTGGTGACCCAACAGGGAAAAGTGAAACTAGAAAGATTTTAAGTAATGAACAAGTTTTAAATAATGCAGAAACATATAAAGAACAAGTTTTTAAAATTTTGGACCCTAAAAAAACACAAGTAATGTTTAATTCAACTTGGTTAAAAGAGTTAGGAACAGGTGGACTTATTCAACTTGCTTCAAATTTAACGGTAGCTAGAATGTTAGAAAGAGATGATTTTTCAAAAAGATATGCTAGTAATACACCTATTGCATTAAGTGAATTTACATATCCTTTACTTCAAGGTTATGATTCAGTTGCAATGAATACAGATATTGAACTTGGTGGAACAGACCAAAAATTCAACCTTCTAATGGGAAGAACTTTACAAAAAGCATATAACTGTAAAAAACAACAAGCAGTTTTAATGATGCCTATTTTAGAAGGTCTTGATGGTATTCAAAAAATGTCTAAATCATTAGGTAACTATATTGGTGTAACAGACCAACCTTTTGATATGTTTGGGAAAATATTATCAATTAGTGATGAATTAATGTGGAGATATTTTGAATTATTATCTTCTAAATCATTAAAAGAGATTGATGAAATTAAAGAAGGTGTAAAAAATGAAACTTTACACCCTAAAAAAATAAAAGAAGAACTTGCTATGGAAATAGTAGAAAGATTCCATGGAAAGGGCGAGGGACAAAAAGCAAAAGAAGAGTTTGAAAGAGTTTTTGCTAAAAAAGATATTCCAACAGATATGGCTGAATTTGTATTTGAAGCTCCAATTTGGGTTTGTCAAGCGTTAGTTGATAGTAAACTTGTTGATTCAACTTCTCAAGCAAGAAGAGATATAAAAGCAAATGCAGTATCAATAAATCAAGAAAAAATAGATGATGATAAGTTAAATTTAGAAACTGGCGAATACATTTTACAAAAAGGTAAAAAAAATTTCGCTAAGATAGTAATAAAATAGAAAGGCTAGTTGTGAAAATAGGAAAATATGAGATAAAACATCCAATTATACAAGGTGGAATGGGTGTAGGAATTAGCTGGGACCAATTAGCTGGAAATGTTAGTTTAGAAGGTGGATTAGGTGTAATATCTGCTGTTGGGACTGGTTATTATAAAAATATAAGTGAAAATATTCATATTGTTACAAAAAAAGATAAACCAAAAGATGTTTTAAATTTTTATAGTAGAGATTCACTTTTTGAAATTTTTGCAAATGCAAGAAAAATTTGTGGAGATGCACCAATTGCATGTAATGTGTTGTATGCAATTAACGATTATGGAAGAGTTGTAAGAGATGCCTGTGAAGCTGGTGCAAATATAATTATTACAGGTGCTGGATTACCTACAAATATGCCTGAATTTACAAAAGATTTTCCAGATGTTGCAATTGTTCCTATTGTTTCAAGTGCTAGAGCATTAAAATTAATCTGTAAAAAATGGCAAAGATATAATAAACTTCCAGATGCAATAATTGTTGAAGGTCCATTAAGTGGTGGTCATCAAGGATTTACATATGAACAATGTGCACAAGAAGAATTTCAATTAGAAAATATTATTGGACCAATTATTGAAGAAGCCAAAAATTGGGGAAATATTCCAATTATTGCAGCTGGTGGAATTTGGGATAAAAATGATATTGATAAATTTATAAAAATGGGTTGTACAGGTGTTCAAATGGCAACTAGATTTATAGGAACTTTTGAATGTGATGCTGATGCAAACTTTAAAAATGTTTTATTAAATGCAAAAGCTGAAGATATTCAGTTAATGAAATCACCTGTTGGACTTCCTGCAAGAGGAGTTATGACTAATTTACAATTTTCAATTGTAAATAAAACTGCTCCAAAAGTTCAATGTGTATCAAACTGCGTTGCTCCTTGCAATAGAGGACATGAAGCTAAAATTGTAGGTTACTGTATTGCAGATAGATTAGGTGCTGCATATAAAGGTGATGTAGAAACAGGTTTATTCTTTTCAGGTTCAAATGGGTACAGAATTGAAAAAATTATATCTGTAAAAGAACTAATGGAAAAATTAACAAAAGGAGAATAAAAATTTTTAAAAAATTTTTTATTCTCATCACTCTAACTTTTAACTTACTACTTAGTGCCGAATCAAGTAGTAGCTTAAATGAACAATATCATTCATCAAAAATGAATTACCTAAAAGCTGTAATGCAAAATGATGAACAATTAAAAATTGACGAATTAAAAAATATTGTATCTATTGGTGAAAAATTAAATAAAGATGTAAGACCTGATAAAAAGAAACTTGAAATTTTATTAGGAAGACAAATCTCTTCAAATTCAAAAACAAATAAAAAAGTTACAACATCTAATGTAGTAAAAAATCAAGTGCAAGAAAAAGTTCTTGCAAAAAATGAACCTGAAAATAATATCTTAAAAACAGAACAAATAAATATTGATACAATAAACTCTATTCGTTCTATTTCTACAAATGAAAATAAAATAGTAGTAAAATTCAATAAAAATTATGTAAAAAATGATATAAAACAAACATCACAAAAAATTGCTAACAATTATGTATATTCTTTTGATATAGCAGGTAAATATAAATATACAATGCCTACAAAATTGGAAATAAATAATATTGATACTATCTCTGTAAATGATAATAAAGACAGTGTAAATATTAAAATTTCTAATAAAGAAAATACAAAAATTACATATTCTTTAGCTCCTCGAGAATTAATTATCACTATAAATAATCAACTATCAAATACAAATGTAGCAACTGTAATTCCAAATAAAAAAGAATCTTCAAAAACCAAAGAAGCACCATTAAATCTTCCAAGTTCTATCTCTTCATCTATAAAATCAGAATCTAAATCAAAAAATAAAGTAATTGTACTTGATGCAGGACATGGTGCTGATGATGTTGGTGCTGTTGGACCAAATAATAGATATGAAAAAGTTATTAACTTAAATGTTACAAAATATGTGGGAGCTCTTTTAAAACAAAGAGGATATACCGTTTATTTGACAAGAAATGATGATACATTTATAAAAGTTATGGATAGAACTGTTTTAGCAAATGAAAAAAATGCAGATTTATTTATTTCAATTCATACAAATGCAGTTCCTAAAGAAAAAGCAAATGAGGTTGATGGAATTGAAACATTTTTCTTAAGTCCTGCAAGAAATGAAAGAGCAAAAAGAGTTGCTGCACTAGAAAATAAAACTGATATTAGAGAAATGAGTGCTTCATCAAAAGATGTATTTTTAGAATCTTTAAATCGTCCAAGAATAACTGCATCACATAAATTTGCAATTGATGTACAATCAGGAATTTTACAATCAGCAAGAAGTAAATATAAAGATATAAAAGATTCAGGAGTAAGAGAAGGACCATTCTGGGTTCTTGTAGGTGCTCAAATGCCTTCTATTCTTGTAGAATTAGGATATGTTTCACATCCAGTAGAAAGTAAAAGATTATATGATAAAGCATATCAACAATTATTAGCAAATGGAATTGCTAATGGTGTAGATTCTTATTTTTCAAAAAATCCTTAATTTCTTTTATTAAAGTTATTTGCTTATTTTTTATTCTAGGTAAATTACTTAAAGAAAAAAATTTAACTTTTGAATTTTCCCAAGATAAATAGCTATTTTTTAAAGTATCATCAACAAAATATTGTTCTAAATTTTCAATATTATTTGCATTTACTAGCCAAATTCCAACATCTTTATCTATATTAATTTGCTCAAAATAGTTCTCAAATAAAGCAATATCAACATTAATTGAACTCTCTTCAATAAACTCTCTTTTAGCGCATTCATAAGCACTTTCTTTACTAGTTTTAGTTCCTTTAAGGCAACCCCATTTATCTTTACTTGCAACAGATTTACATAATAATATTTTTATATTATTACCTTTTACAAGATAAGGAACTACTCCATATGATTTTATATGAGATCTCATTTTTAGCCTTGGTATTAAGAATTGATTTTTTTATTATAAAAATAGATTGAAATAATTATCCAAAATAACATTGGCAATAAAATTGATACTTCAGGGAGGATAATTCCACCATTTGTTAGTTTAAATAACATAAAGAAAATACCCCAGATTATTAATGTTCCAAAAATTGAAATAGAAGTAAATTTTCCCATATTAAAAAATCTGCTATTTAAAGAAGCATAGGCAAAAATTAATAAGATAAGAGGAATAACAAAAAAAGGAATTACAGTTTGATTATATAAAATACTTCTTATTTTAGCTGTGTTTATTCCTTGTTCTTTTAGTAAAGTAAGTGCTGAAACAGCATCTAATATAGAAAAATCAGACTTATTATCATAAACATTATCAAGAATTTTTGGCTTAAATCCATCTAATGTATGTAAAAATTTCTCATATCTAATATCTAATTTTGAATTATCTAAATTTAAATCTTTTGGTTTATTAATTATCTTTACATCTAAAACATACCATCTATTATTTTGGAAATATGCTTTTTCTCCAATAATTGTTTCAATAACATCTTTTCCTGAAACTTTAAAAATATGTATACCCTCTGCTCTTTTTTCTAAAGGGAATAATTTTTTAAAATATACATAATAATCATTATATTTTAAAAAAATATCTTTTTTTGTATTTGTAAAATATTGATTACTTAATATCTTACTTTTTTGATCTGATGAATAGGCTAAAGGAGTCATTTGAAGAGAAATAAGCATTATTAATAATAAAATAGAGATATTTACAACTGGTAAAAAGATTCTTTTATTTGTAGAACCAAGTGCATTAAAAGCAACAAATTCATTATTTTTAATAAATACAACTAAAGTTACAATCCAAGCAAAAACAATTGATAAAGGTAAAGTTAGAGTTAATGTAAAAAATCCCATATATAGCACATATAAAATTTGTAAATTAGCTGATTGAGGAATAGATTTGAAGTTTTGTAAAATATCAATACCTACAAAAAAGAACTCTAAGGAAATAAGAACAATAATAAAATTAATTAGGTACTTTTTTAAAATATATTTTGTTAATATGTTCATCTTACTTCAATGTAAATTTAGATTTTACTTGTTCTATATCTTCACTTTTTAGTGCTTTTATAGCATTCATAATATGAGGCATTATATCTTGTAGTTTGTTTAATTCTTCTTTTGAAAAGTTATTAAGAACATAATTTGCAACATCTGCTTTATCTTGTGGTTTTCCAACACCAATTCTTACACGAATATACTCTTTTCCTATATGTGCATCTATTGATTTTAAGCCATTATGTCCACCATGACCACCACCAATTTTGAACTTTATAGCTCCAAATGGTAAATCAATATCATCATGAATTACAATAATATCTTCAATTCCTAATTTATAATACTCTTTAATTGCATGAACTGCCATTCCAGAATTATTCATATATGTAGTTGGTTTTGAGAATAAATCATAAGCAGATTTTTCTAAGGTAGAATGAAAATTTGATTTTTGGATATTAGAAGTTGTAAGACTTTTGGTTATTTCATCAATAACCATAAATCCTACATTATGTCTAGTTAATTGGTATTTTTCACCAATATTACCAAGACCTACAATTAAATGCATTAATTAAAACTATTTAGCTTTAATAATACCAACAACAGGAACTCTAGGGTCTAAGAAACACTCTAAAGTATCAGATAAAGTTAAATCTCTAATTAAGATATTATCACCTGTATCTAATTCTGTTACATCTAAAGTAATACTATTTGGTAAGTTTTCTAATGTACATCTTACAGGTACTCTTTTTGTATGAATCATTAAAAGACCTTTATTTTTTAGACCTTTTGCAATACCAGTTGTTTTAACAGGAATTTTATATGCAGTTTTAAGACCAGCTTGTGCTACCATTAAATCAACATGTAATAACTCTGAAGTTAATGGACATTTTTGATATTCTTGAACTACAACTTTTACAATGTTTCCACCAAGATTAACATCAAATGCTAAAGTCTCTTTGTTTTTTAAAAATTTGATGAATTCATTTCTTTTGAATGCAGCTGAAATATTTTCTAAACCTTTACCATAGATATTCGCAATTAAATACCCATCTCTTCTTAAAGTTTTAGTAGCTTGTTTTGTCATACTATCTCTGATGATACCCTCTAACATAACGGTTCCTTTGTTTTTAAATTTAGGGCAGAATTATATAAAAAGTTTTCTAAATGTAAGTTTAAGTTTTTATTAATTTTACATTTAACTTTTATTAATTCATTTTTGGATAAAATGACTGTCTTATATATAAATACAAAACAAGGTAAAATCCAATGATATTATTAGATGGAAAAGCATTATCTGAAAAAATCAAAGAAGAAGTAAAAGTTGAAGTAGCAGAACTTGTAGAGGAAAAACAAATCACTCCAGGTCTTGCTGTTATTTTAGTAGGAAATGATGCAGCAAGTGCAACATATGTAGCAAGTAAGGCAAAATCATGCAAAAATGCTGGTATTTATTCAGTTGTTCATGAAATGCCTGAAAGTATAACTCAAGAAGAGTTACTTGAAACAATTGCAAGAATGAATGAAAATCCTAAACTTGATGGTATTTTAGTTCAATTACCACTTCCAAAACATATAGATACAACTGTAGTTCTTGAAGCAATTGATCCTTTAAAAGATGTTGATGGATTTCATCCATACAATGTAGGAAGAATGGTTTCAAATCTTGATGCATTTTTACCAGCAACTCCTTTTGGTGTTATGAGAATGTTTGAAGAGTATGGAATTGAAGTAAGTGGAAAAAATGTTGTTGTAATTGGTTCTTCTGATATTGTTGGAAAACCTATGGCTTCACTTTTAATTAATGCAAAAGCAACAGTAACTGTTTGTAATAGTAGAACAAAAGATTTAGCATTTTTCACAAAAGCTGCTGACATTGTTGTAATTGCTGTTGGTGTTCCTCACTTATTAAAAGCTGACATGATTAAAGATGGTGCTATTGTTATTGATGTTGGTATTAATAGACTTGATACTGGTAAATTAACAGGTGATGCAGATTTTGAAGACTGTAAAAACAAATGTTCTCATATAACACCAGTTCCAGGTGGTGTAGGACCAATGACTATTGGAATGCTTTTAAAAAATACAATTAAAGCCGCAAAACTAAGAGAAAAAAGAGAAAAAAAATAAATGTTTAGCAAAATATATAAATGGTCTTCTTCATGGACCGGAACGATTATAATTGTTCTTGGAATAATATTTTTTATTGCACAAGCATTTGTGATTCCAAGTGGAAGTATGAAAAATACTCTTCTAATTGGAGATATGCTTTTTGTTAAAAAATTCTCTTATGGTATTCCAACTCCTAGAATTCCATGGCTAGAAATAAAAGTATTACCAGATTTTAATGGAAATGGTCACTTAATTGAAGGACCAAGACCAAAAAGAGGTGATATTGTAGTTTTTAGATACCCAAAAAATGAAACTATTCACTATGTAAAAAGAGCAGTAGCAACAGGTGGCGATTTAGTAGCAATCCAAGATAAGCATCTTTTACTTCATCCAAAAGAGGGAAATGAGTTTGTAAAAGCAAACTATCCAAAAGAGAATATTGTTGAAGTTGGGGATAAACTTTGGGTTGTAAATCCATATAGAAAAGAACATTCAGGTATTCATAATGATGAAAATGTTGTGGATAATGGTCTAAATCCAGCTGAATTATTTAATATGTCAGCAATAATTGTTCCAGAAGATGAAACATTTATGATGGGAGATAATAGAGACCATTCAAATGATTCAAGATTTTGGGGAACAGTTCCGTATAAAGATATAGTTGGAACTCCTTGGTTTATATATTTTTCATGGGATGAGCATAAAGAAATTAGATGGAATAGAGTTTTAAAAAGTGTTAAAACTTTAGAAGAAACTGTTGATTTTGAGAAATTAAAAATTGAACAGCAAGAAGGAATTTATTAATGAAATATTTTATTGGTGCTGATCATGCTGGAATCGATATAAAAGATTATGTTAAAGAACTTTTTGAAGAAAGAGGTCATGAAGTGGTTGATTTAGGACCTTTTAGTAAAGATAGAGTTGATTATCCTGATTATGCAGCAAAAGTTTGTAAAAAAGTTCTTGAAAATGAAGGAACTATGGGAATTTTAATTTGTGGTTCAGGACTTGGAATGAGTATGGCTGCAAATAAATTTGATGGGATTAGAGCAGCACTTTGTCACAATGAATATAGTGCAAGAATGGCTAGAAAACACAATGATGCAAATATTATTTGTTTAGGTGAGCGAGTTTCAGGTCATGGTATGATTGAAGCTATTATTAAATCATGGGACAAAACAGAATTTGAGGGTGGAAGACACCAAGGTCGAGTTGAGAAAATCAATGCTTTGGGGAAAATGGGAAATTGTAGGAGTTAATTATGAGTGATTGGCAAGTATATTTAATGATGTTTGTTGTTGTTGGACTAATGTTACTTGGTAAAAAAATGATGTTTTTTGATGATTCAAAAAAAGACAAATAAGGTTAGAAATTGATAAATCCAAGAATTATAGATTATATTTTTACTTCAGCTTCAATTCAAAGATGGAATGATTATCCTCGAATGGTTGAACTTGTTGAACTTGATAAACAAGCACATAAATTTATAATTGCATATTTTATTGCAAAACTTGAAACAGATATAAACTATACTCATTTGATAGAAGCTGGAATTTTTGAGTTTTTAAGACGAGTTGTTGTAACTGATATTAGACCTGATGTTTTTAGAAAAGCTTTACAAAAAAAATCAAAAGAGATTAATGCTTGGGTTATTTCAAAACTGACTCCATCTATAAAAGATATAGATAATGGGAATTTTTTACAAAAATTTGAAGAATATTTAAGTAATCCTGAAATGTATAAAAAAGAGAGATTTGTTCTCAAAGCTGCTTCATATTTAGCAACTAAATGGGAATTTTCTATTGTTTATCAAACAAGTCAATTTTTAAATGATATTGAAGATGTCAAAAAAAGTGTTGATGAAGAACTTGAAGATTATTATGAATTAATTGGAGTTCGAAAAATTGCACTAAATAAAAAACTTGGAAAAATTATTGATTTAAGTGGAAGATTAAGATTTCAAAAAAGATGGGCACAAACGCCAAGAGTTCCTGAAACATCAGTTTTAGGACATATGTTAACAGTTGCAATTTTTGGATATTTCTTTTCAGTTGAAGTAAATGCTTGTGATAAAAGATTACAAAATAACTTCTTTACAGCACTATTTCATGATTTACCTGAAGCTCTTACTAGAGATATTATAACACCTGTAAAATATTGTGTTGATGAGTTATCAGACATAATTGCAGAGTATGAAATAGAAAAAATTCAAGATGATATTTTGCCTAATATTCCAGAAATATTACATGATGAATTTTCTTATATTTTAGGTCTTTATGATGGAATTAAAGAAGAATTTCAAGATAAAATCTATGAAGATAAGATTCAAATAGTAGAAGATATTTCAAAATATAACTCAAATAAATATAATGCAATTGATGGATTAGCTTTAAAACAATGTGATAAATTATCAGCATTTGTGGAAGCTAGTTTATCTATTTCTCATGGAATAAAATCAAAAGAATTAATAAGTGGGAAAAAAGAGATTCTAAAAGGTTTAAAAGTAGTTCAAGGTATTGATTTTAAAGCAATTGCCACACAAATAGATTATGAATTTGGAACAACTGGACAAACACAAGTCCGAATGGAGTTTGATTAAAATATAGCTTTTAAAAGCTATATTTTAAATTTACATATCCATATCTTCCTGGGTCATTGAATAAAATTCTTTCATTATTCAATGATAAGTAACTTATATCTTGATAAGTATTTGTTGAAGCATAATTTTTATCTAATACATTATCAACTCCCAAAGTTATACCGATATTTTTATGTAATTGATTAGTATATTTTAAATTAAACACTGCATATCCACCTAATTCTTGCTCTTTAGCTGAACTATCATAACTATCCCAAGAATCAACAGCTACAACTTCAGCTGTATATTTTGATTTATCCATTTCATAATTTAATGCTAAATTTCCTTTTAATGGTGGAATTTCTGCTAAATCTTTGTCTGCAAAATCTCCATCTTTTGTCCCTCTTTGATATGCTATTCCATAATCAAGTGATAAATTTTCAGTCATAAAATAAAATCCTGAAACATCTAATCCATAGATTTTTGCATCAACATTTTCAAATTTACTTGTTGTTGAAGTAACTGTTGAATTATAAATATAATCTTTTAACACTGAATAAAAGAGTTTTGGTCTAATGTTAAATGTTCCAATAGTTTTATCAAAACCTATATCTGCTTCATAATTTTTTGTTTGATCTAATGTAGAATTTCCAGCCATACTATTATAAAGTTCTCTTGCATCTGGAACTCTTGAAGATTTACCAATACCAGCAAAAGTTTTTGTATTTTCATCAATATTATAAACACCAAAAATATTTGCATTTAATCCAACATATTTTTTATCATCAGGATTTATTATCTTACTTGTATCAATATCTGTATAATCATATCTAGCTCCAAGTTCTAAATCTAATTTACCGAATGATTTTTCAACTTTTGAGAAAATTGCTTTATTTGTAGTATCAGTTGAGGGAATACTAGGAGTTGCAGTATCAACGGCTCTCCAATTTCTAACACTTGTATCTAAGCCAACTGTAACAATTGAATCTGCAACTTCTACACTATTTTTAACTTTAGTTCCCCAAATAGATGTTTTTAGACGACTTATCATTGGAGCCATAGGCATCATTGATGTTGCTGTTGCTTTTCTATTTCTTAATGTAGTACTCATTGGATGATCAACTTCTGAATAATAATAATCTAAATTCAACTCTTTAGAAAAATCACCTAAATTTCTAGCAGTATATCCAACTGTATAAATATTTGAATCATCATAATCAGCATCCATTGAACCAGTTGGATATAAAATATTATCACTTCTATTTGCAGTATAAGATAATTTTATTTCAGAATCATCATTGATATTAAATACACCTTTTGTTAGAAGTGTTTTTTTCTCAAATGCTTTTTGTTTTGGATTTGAGTATTGACTTTTATATTCAACACCTTTTTCTAATTGTTGCTGCGAAAAATTATCCCCATTTCCATCTTTATATTGATCACCCTCTTCTGTTGAAGTTGATACTAAAAGCTTAAATCTATCTGTTCCACCACTTACCGTTGCACTAGCTTTTTTATATCCAAAACTTCCAGCGTTTAAGTTGATTTCCCCATGAACATCTTTTGTTGGTTCTTTTGTTTTTACTTGAACAAGTCCACTTAATGTTCCAAAATTTTCAACATCATAAGGTCCCTCGATTACTTTTACACTTTGAATATTGTTTGTTAATACATGAGAAGTTGCAGGATCCATTCTATTTGGACAAGCTCCATAGATTTTTGCTTCATCAAGAAGAATATTAATATTATCTTTTTTCTGACCTCTTAAAATAATATCATTTGCAATTCCACTTCTTCTTACTATTGAAATAGATGGTACATTTTTACTTAAAGCTTCAGCTAAATCAGCACTTTTTAGTTCTTCAGAACTAACATCTTTTACTATTTTAGAGTTCGCAGTTTCTACAACACTTATAGTTTCTAAAGTTTCAACTTCACTTGCATTTAACAAAATTGCAGTTGTTATAAGTGATAATGAAATAAATTTTTTCATAAATTTGCCTTAAATTAATAAATTTATAAAAGTATTACCAAGAGCTGTTAATTTTTTGTTAATTATCTATTAGAAATAATTATTTATATACTCTTTACACTCAATTTTCTCATCTTCGACTCTTTTTTCATCCCAAAAAAGAATTTTTCCCATTTCTTCACAAACACAATTTACACACTCAAGTGCCATTTTTTTATCTAAAAAACAAAGCCCTATTCTTCTTGCTAAAAAATCTATTGGTTTTTCTACAAATTCTTCTTTTATACAATATTCTATTTCAGCTTTTAAATATGGCAAATTTTCATTTATTAACTCAAAATTATCTGTTTCATTTGCTAAACTCAAAATTTTAATACAAAAAGTTCCATATAAAGTTTTCAAAGACTCTTTTGTCATTTTTAATATAGGATAAAAACTCATAAATTTATCAAATTCTTCTATATTTGCTTCATTTCCAGCTAATTTATAATTTCTAGTTTCACAATTTTTTTGTTTTTCTATAAACTTATTTTTAATTAAAAAATCTACTAAATCTTCAGACATTTTTCTATAAGTTGTCCATTTTCCACCAGCTATTGAAACTAAATTGTTCTTTGATTTTAAAATTATATGTTCTCTTACCATTTGTTGTGTTGTGCTTTTATTACTTTTTATTAATGGTCTAATTCCACTCCATGAAGACAAAATATCATCTTTTGTTATCTCTTTTTCAAAATAATTATTTATCTCTTTTAATAAATACTTTATTTCTTCATCTTTCACTCTTTGATTTTCTTCATAAATAGTTTTATTATCAGTTGTTCCAATTAAACAATGATTTAAATAAGGCAAAATAAAAATAATTCTTCCATCACTTGTATTTGGAAGTAAAAGTCCTTCCTCCAAAGGCAAAACTTCCTTTGAAACTACAATATGAATTCCACTACTTAAAGCCAAAACTTCATTTGATGTTTCATCATCTTTTAATCTCAAATTATCTACATTTGCACCACTTGCATTTACAACAATTTTTGCATTTATTTCATAAGTTTTATTTTGAGTTTTATCAAAATATTTAACGCCTTTAATTTTATTATTTTCATCATATAAGAATTCAATTACCTCACAATAATTTTTTATTATTGCTGCATTTTTAGAAGCTGTTTGTAGAAGTGATATTATCATTCTTGAGTCTAAAAAACTTCCATCATAAAAAGAAATACAACCTTTTAATTTCTCTTGTTTTATATTTGGAAAACATAAAACACTAACAATCTTATTTATAAAAGAGTTTTTACCTAAGCTTTTTTTTCTAGCAATTAATTTATAAATTAAAATTCCAAAATATGTATAAATAAGATTTAAATATGAAAATATTGGAATATTGATTTTTATTTTTTTTGAGAAATATGGAGCATTTTTTAGAAAAATTGCTCTTTCTTTTATGCCCTCTTTTACTAAATTATATTGAGTTATATCCAGCTCTTTTATAGCTTTTTCAAGGTATCTAACACCACCATGAACTAACTTGGAACTTTTAGAACTAGATCCACTTGAAAAATCATTTTTTTCAAGTAATATTACTTTATATCCTCGCAATGTTGCATCCAAAGCAATCCCACTTCCAACACAGCCACCGCCAATTATTGCAATATCATATTTTTCCTCAGACAATTCCATAATTCCCCTACTTTCAAAGCTTTATTCCAAAAGCTTTTTGTTAAGCTAGGATATAATAAAAATAAACAAAAAGGAATAAAATGCAAATAATAATTATAATTGCTGCTTTAATTATCGCTATTACTTTGATAATTTATAGAGTAAATAATCAATTTGAAAAAAGAGAGCTTATAATCCTTTTATTAGTTATCGTAATATCTACTATTACTTATATATTATACGAAAAAAAACAAGAAGAATTTTTTCCAAATTTATTTAAAGAAAAATATGAAAAAGAAAAAAACTTAATTATTGAAAGCTTAAGTGCAGAACTTTTAAATAACAAAGTTGTAAGCTCAAAAGATAAATTTATTTATAAATTTACATACATTGTAAAAAAAGATAATCAAGAGTTTTTGTGTGTGGCTACAAATATTGAAATAGATAAGATTAAAGATAATTTTATATTTAAAAATTTCTCAGATTTACAAGAAGAGTGTCTAAAAAGATAGTCTAAAATAACTCTTCTTCTCTCATATTTATGCAGGTTTAAAAGAGACTTTAGTTTTGCAAACCTGTGGAAATAAACAATTATCACACTCAGGTTTTACAGCTTTACAAATATATCTTCCAAATAAAACCATCGCTTGATGAAAAATATGTAAATCATGCCCTTTTAGTTTTTTAACTAAATCAGCTTCAGTTATATCTACTGTTTTCCCATCACTAAGACCAAGTCTGTGAGAAACTCTAAAAACATGAGTATCAACAGCCATAAGATTTGCACCTTCGAATTCAATCATAAAAACATTCGCAGTTTTGTTTCCAACACCTGCTAATTTCATAAGTTCTTTTTGATTATGTGGAATTTCTCCATCATATTCAGTTAATACACTTTGAGCCATTTTAATAATATTTTTTGATTTATTGTTAAAAAATGAACAAGAATTTAATAAAGCTTTTACATCATCAAGTTGGGCAAGTGCTAGTTCTTTCACACTTGGATATTTAAGAAAAAGTGCTGGAGTTATAATATTTACCCTTTTATCTGTACATTGTGCGCTTAAAATAATCGCAATTAATAACTCATAATCATTTTTATAATTAAGTTCAGTAACAGCATCACTGTATTTTTCTATAAAGGCTTGTTTTATGATTTCTATATCTTGTTTTGTTGCTTTTTTCATATCTCTTTAACCTTAGAAATTTCATCTCTTAGCCTAATAGCTTCTTCAAAATTTAAGTCTTGAGCTGCTTTTTTCATTAGTCTATTTAGTTCAATTAAAATCTTTTTTCTCTCACTTGCTGGCATTTTTTCTATTTTTTCTTTTTTCCATGCAAGTTCATCGTACTCTTCTAGTTTTAGACTTTGGTCTAGTTTTCTTTTTGTTGATTTTGGTGTGATTCCATGAAGAATATTGTGTTCTTCTTGGATTTTTCTTCTTCTATTTGTTTCATCTATTGCAAACTGCATTGATGCTGTGATTTTTTTTGCAAATAAAATAACTCTTCCATTTTCATTTCTAGCAGCTCGTCCGATTGTTTGAATAAGTGATGTTTTACTTCTTAAAAATCCTTCTTTATCTGCATCTAAAATAGCAACCAAAGAAGTTTCTGGAATATCCAAACCTTCTCTTAAAAGGTTAATTCCAATTAATACATCAAAAACTCCAAGTCTTAATTCTCTAATAATATGATTTCTTTGTATTGCATCAATTTCACTATGCATATATTTTACTTTTATTCCCAAATCTGCGTAATAACTTGCTAGTTCTTCTGCCATTTTTTTAGTCAAAACAGTAACTAAAACTCTTTCATTTTTAGCAACTACTTTTTTGATTTCATCATGAAGTTTTTCCACTTGAAATTCACTATCCACAATATCAATAATTGGGTCAAGTAATCCCGTTGGTCGAATAATTTGCTCTGCTACAACTGAACTTAAATTTAATTCTAACTCATTTGGAGTGGCACTTACAAACACATAATTTGGCGCTTTTTTTATAAATTCTTCAAATTTTAAAGGTCTATTATCCAAAGCACTTGGAAGTCTAAAACCATACTCAACTAAAACTTCTTTTCTACTTCTATCAGCTGCGTGCATTCCACGAAACTGAGATAAAGAAACATGAGATTCATCAACAACTAATAAAAAATCTTTATCCATTTGTTCAAAATAATTCAAAAGAGAATATGGAGTTTCACCTGGTTGTTGACCAGTTAAATGACTTGCGTAATTTTCAATTCCTTTACACATTCCAGTTCCCTCAATCATTTCTAAATCAAACTCAACTCTTTGTTTTAGTCTTTGATATTCTACTAACTTTTGCTCTTTTGTATAAAAATCAAGTCTCTCATCCAGTTCTTCTTCTATTCTTTTTACAGCAGTTGCTAATTTATCATTTGAAACAACAAATGGATTTACTGAATAAATAATTGATTCTTGCAAATCTTTTATTTTATTATTTGTTAAATATTCTCTTTTTGAAATTGATTCAACCTCATCGCCAAAAAACTCAACTCTTATAAATTCATCTTCATAATAAGCAGGGAAAATATCTATAACATCGCCATTTACTCTAAAATCTGCCCTATCAAAAAACTTATCATTTCTTTTATAACCCATTTCCACAAGTTTTATCAAAAAGGCTTTTTGAGAGTATTCAAATCCAACTTCAACCCTTTGAACCATAGCTTTGTATTCCTCAGGATTTCCCAAACCATAGTTTGCTGATACTGATGCAATTACAATAACATCATCAAAAGATAAAAGTGAAGCTGTGGCACTTAATCTTAATCTTTCTAGTTCTTCATTTATCGAACTATCTTTTTCAATAAATAAATCACTTCTTGGAATATAAGCTTCTGGCTGATAATAATCATAATAAGAAATAAAATATTCAACATGATTATTAGGAAAAAACTGCTTAAACTCTGAGTACAACTGAGCAGCTAATGTTTTATTGTGAGTCATAATCAAAGTTGGCTTTTGTGTGGCTTCTATTACTTTTGCAATAGTATATGTTTTACCTGAACCAGTAACCCCTAAAAGCGTGTTGTATTGGTTTCCTGCGTTTATAGAATCACTTAAAGCTTTTATGGCAACTGGTTGATCACCTGCTGGTTCATAATCACTTACTACTTCAAACTTTGCGATGGGTTATCCTTTTTGGTTTTTCAATATATTAAATAAAATAACAGAAACTTCTCTTGCTGTCCAAATTATTTCTCTACTTAATTCATCTCTATTTTTTTCTATATTAACATGGTTTATATATTTTTTAAAGATTTTTTGCATCTCTTTTTCTTTTAAATCATTACTCAAATTTAAAATCATACTATTAATTATTTTTATATCATAAGGAAGAATAAAATCTTTATGTACTTTTAAAAATTGAATCAAAATCGATATTTGCCATGAATGCCATTCGATTTTATCTAAAGCACTTGCAAGTTTATTCACATAATTTAAAGCTACATAAGAATCTGTGATTATTTTACAAGCTTGAAATAAAGAGTAAGGATTCATCTGTTCTATTTTTCTTGGAAGTATTAAATCATTTATTTTTATTTCTGAATTATTAATATTTTCACTATTTTTCTTATTTTTTTTACTACCCAATGATGTAGGAATTAAAATAACAACTATTAATAAAACAACTAATCCTATGACCAAAAACATCAAATTCATATTTCTTCTCCATGAAATCCTGATTTTGAGATTCTCATATATTTTTTCTGACAACATAAAGATGGAATATTTATATACTCTTTATTATCAAAGAAATATCCAACACCTTGATGATAATGTCCTTCTATTACAATATCTGTATTATAATTTTCTAATCTTCTTTTTACAATATGTTCAAAATTGTTCATTTTATGACAAATATTTTTACTCAATAATGCATTTTCTATTTTCTTTGAAATAAAATAATTTATATCCAAAAAGTTCATAACTCTTAAAAAAACAGCGTTTCTTATAAACTTACAATACAAATCATATTTCCAATTTATAAAATTATCTCCATGTGAAATTGCAACAGTTTTTTCTTCAAAGTTAGCAAATAATGGTTGATTTTCTCTTTTTATTACTTGAATATTTGGGAAAAGATTTTTTAGATTATAATCATGATTTCCCTCTAAATAAATAATCTCTATTTCATTTGATAATTTATTTAAAAGATTTATTACAACACTATTTTGTTTGACAAAATATCTACTTTCACCTGAAATAAAATCTATCATATCACCCATAAGAAAAAGTTGAGAAGTAAGTATTTTTTTACTTTCAACTTTTGTTAAAAATGTTAATAATTCTTGGTTTTTATTATTAAAATGCGAATCAGCTACAAAAATAGCATCTGGTTTTATACTAAGGAACATAGGCTATTTTAGGGATTCCCTCATATTCTTCATACCCACAAATGATATTTGCATTTACAACAGCTTGAGATGAAGCTCCTCTTAGAAGATTATCAATAGCAGAACTAACAAAAAGTGCTTTACCATTTTTAGCTACAAATAAATCACAAAAATTTGTTCCAGCAACTGATTTAACATCAACTGGTTTTTCTCTAATTCTTATAAATTCACAATCTTTGTAAGCTTTATTTAAAATCTCATTTACATCAATATCATCTTTTAATGTGGCAAAAACTGATACCAACATTCCCCTTGTGAGTGGCAATAAATGAGGTACAAAATTTATAGAAACATCTTTACCTTTTAAAATCTTCACTTTTTCATGAATCTCTGGCATATGTCTATGTTTAAATGGATTATAAGCATGAACATTATCATTTATTTGACAATAATGAGTCGTTTCACTAGGATTTTTTCCAGCTCCACTAACACCAGATTTTGCATCAATAAAAATCTGTGCATCGGTGTCAATATAATCAATAAATGGTAATAATGCTAAAAGTGAAGCTGTTGGGTAACAACCTGGATTTGCGATTAATTTTGCAGTTTTAATATCTTCTTTAAAATATTCAGGTAAACCATAAACAGCATCTTTGATATGTTCTTTATCAAGGTGTTCACAATAATATTTTTCATAAGTTTCAAGCTCAAGTCTATAATCAGCGCTTAAATCAATAACTTTTAGACCAAGTTCTAAAAGCTCTTTTGCAAATGACATTGCAGTTTTATGGGGAAGTGCTAAAAAGGCTAAATCAGCTACTTTTGCAACTTCTGACGCATTTGCTAAACTTACATCCATATTTATTACATTTTTTAAACAAGGATGTAAATCTTTAACATTTATATCCCCACTTGAATTTGCAATATAAGCAATATTAAACTTTGGATGGTTTATTAAAATCTTTATTAATTCTAAACCTGTATAACCACTAGCACCAATAATTGCTACATTCATTGTAAAATAATTTCCTTGTAACATACACCTAAAACTTCAAAAGTTCTAACTCCACCTGGAAGTGTAGCTTTTACTTCATCGCCCTCTTCTTTTCCCATTAGTTGTTTAGCTAAGGGAGAATTAAATGAAATCATTCCTTTTTCGGCATTTGATTCAACTCCACCAACAATCATATAAGTAAGTTCTTCATCAGTATTTGAATCAACTAAAGAAACAGTTGAACCAAAACTTACTTTATTGTGTGGAAGAGTTGCTGGATCAATTATTACAGCTTTTGAAATAACTGCATTTAATTCAGCTATTTGAAAATCAATTAGTTTTAATTTATCTTTAGCAGAGTGATATTCAGCATTTTCTTTTAAGTCTCCTAATTGTCTAGCTTCTTCAAGTGCAATTACAGTTTCAGGTCTTTCTGATTTTTTCAAAAATTCCAAATCACCAGTAATTTTGTTATACCCAGCTAGGGTCATTGGTTCTTTATCCATGAACATCTCCAATAAATTAATTTATGTTATAATACCCAAAAACAAGTAAAAGAGAAGTTTAGATGAAATATGATAGATCGAAAAAGCTATTTGGTGAGGATATTTTTGAAAAATTCAAAGATGTTAAACTAATACTTTTAGGAGTTGGTGGTGTTGGAAGTTTTGCTTTAGATGCACTTTATAACACTGGAATTAAAAATATCACAATAGTAGATTTTGATACATATGAAGAATCAAATTTAAATAGACAAATGGGAAGTTTTGGGAATATTGGACGAGTAAAAGTAGAAGCTTTAAAAGAAAAATATCCCGAAGTTACAGCTATTCATATAAAAATTACACCTGAATGGATTGACGATTTTGATTTTTCGTCTTATGATTATATTTTAGATGCAATTGATGATGTAAAACCAAAAGTTCACCTAATAAAAAAATATTTTACAAAAATAATCAGTACAAGTGGTGGAGCAAAAAGAATTGACCCATCTAAAATAGAATATATTTCTATTTGGGATACATACAATGACCCATTTATAAAAAAAATAAGAACTGAATTAAAAGCTCAAGGCTTTAAGAAAAAATTCAAAGTAATTTTTTCATCTGAACTTCCAATATGCGTAGAAAAGGGAAGTTTTGAGGGAGTTACAGGAAGTTTCGGTTTAATGATGGCATCTGTAACTATTCAAAAATTGATAAATAAATTCAAAAAAATAACTTAAAGTTACTTAAAGTTTAAAAGATATATAATAATTAACTTATACTTAATAAAGGATTCTCATGAGCGGTATTAGTAGTAGTGTTGAACAAATGACTCAAGGACATCTTAGGAATGTTCAACAATTAGCTGTATTTTACACTGGTCACAGTAATATTTACGCAATTAATATAGCAAAAGTTAAAGCTTTTATAATTACTGAAGAAGTTGCTATAAATGATACTCCAAAAGACACAAATGTTATAGCAGGAATTGCAACAATAAGAGGTGAACCTGTAACTTTAATAAATCTTGATGCTTGGCTTGGACTTCCAGCTTTAGAAGTGAAAGATTATAAACTTATTATTTTTTGTGAATTTAATCATAAAAAAATTGGTTTTTTAGTAAAAGATATGCTTGATATTGTTGAAAAAACAACTGATGAATTAAGACATACAGAAGAAACAAATTCAAAGATAACTTATACAACTTATGTAAAAGTAAATAATAAAGACGAACTTTGTACTGTATTTAATGCAGAACAATTATTAAGAGATATTAAATGGACTGATGATGGTTCTGATGAAATTAAAAAATATGTTGATGAAAAACTTCACTCAAGTAAAATTATTTTAGCAGCTGAGGATTCAGGAGTTGCTAGGGAAGTTTTAAGTTCATTCTTTCAAGAAACTGGTCTTGAATATGAAATTTATGCAAATGGAACACTTCTAATAAAAAGATTAGAAGAACTAAATCCTGATAAGATCGGAATGGTTATTACTGATATTGAAATGCCTGGAACTGATGGTTATCAAGTTGCTTCATTTATAAAAAGTAATAAAAATTTCGCTCATATTCCAGTTATTGTAAACTCTTCAATGACAACAGATGCAGTAAGAGGGAAAATGAGTCAAGTTGGTGTTGATGGATTTGTTGGAAAAACTGATATTTCAAATCTTTTCAAATTAACGAAAAAATTCTTACTAAGATAATATGATAATCTTTTATAAATAAGATGAGATTTTCTCATCTTATTTTTTTACTCTAATTTTTTAACCACTCTTTAAATATTTCTATTTGACTAACTGTTTGACTTGTAGCTGTTCCACCTAATGAAGTTCTTGCATTCATTGAGTTTCTTAAATCTAAAAACATCAGAATTTCTTCATTTATATCTTTTAATTCTTCATTTGAACTTCTAATTTCATCAATATTTAATTCACTAATATCTTTATTTAAACTATTTGCTTTTGTAACCACATCTTTTGTAAGGTAATATGCTGTTCTAAATGGCATATTTTGCTTAGTTACTAAATAATCTGCAAAATCTGTTGCACTTAAATGCCCAATTTTACAAGCATTTTGCATTTTATCTACATTTACAATCATTGTTTTGATTACTTCATTTAAAATAGAAATTGAAATTTCCATAGTTTTAACTGAATCAAAAACTCCCTCTTTATCTTCTTGAGTATCTTTGTTATATGCAAGTGGTAAACCTTTCATAACTGTAAAAAGTGAAATAAGATTTCCATAAACTCTTCCTGTTTTTCCTCTTAAAAGTTCAGGAACATCAGGATTTTTCTTTTGTGGCATAATTGAGCTTGTTGTTGCATATTCATCACTCATTCTTACAAATTGGAATTCATAAGATGACCATAAAATAAGTTCTTCTGAGATTCTACTTATATGCATCATTGCTGTGCTTATATTAAATAAAATCTCTAATGCAAAATCTCTATCTGAAACTGTATCCATAGCATGTGAAGTGGGAGCTATAAATCCTAATTTTTGTGAAGTTGAAACTCTATTTATATTATGTGGAGTTCCAGCAAGTGCTGCACTTCCAAGGGGACAATAGTTATTTCTTTCATATGAACTTTCAAATCTTTCAAAATCTCTTTTAAACATATTTGCATAAGCTAATAAATGATAACCAAAATTAAGAGGTTGAGCGTGTTGTAAATGAGTCATTCCGGGAATTAATGTTGTTGTATGTTTAGATGCAACAGACACAAAAGTTTCAACCAACTCTTTTAATTGTGCTTTTATACTTAATGATTTATCTTGAACATAAAGTCTAAAGTCAGTTGCTACTTGGTCATTTCTACTTCTTGCTGTGTGAAGTCTTTTTCCAGGTTCACCTATAATTTCAGTTAATCTTGTTTCAACTGCCATGTGAATATCTTCATAAGCTAAAGAGAATTTAAACTCTCCACTTTCAATTTCATTTTTTACTTGTAAAAGTCCTGTTTCTATTGCTTTTTGTTCTTCAAGAGTTAAAATTCCTTGTTCTGCTAACATTTGTGAATGAGCAATTGAACCTTTTATATCTTGTGCATAAAGTTCTTTATCAAACATAATAGAAGCGTTAAATTCATCTAATATTTGTGCATTTGTGTTTTTTAAAATTTGATTGCTTTGATTTGACATGAGTTTCCCTAAATTATAATGTACCTTAAAATTAAGGTCGCATTATAACACAAGTGATATTATTTAAACGCACTTAAATCCATAGGATCTGTTTTTGCAATTGCCGTATATTTTCTAACAGCATTTAAACAATTTATAAAAAATAAGATATTTGAAGCCAAAAATAAAACAGCAGCTATATAAATAAAACTATTTTGAAAATAACTCAAAACAAAAAATATGATAGAAATAAAATGTATAAAAAAATGAATTTTTATATATTTTTCATCTATAAACTCTCTTATAGTTGGAAGTTTAAAATAACCTTTTGAGCTTAAATGAAACCACGATAAAAAAGGAATTATTTTATAAACCATTCCTTGTAAAAGTGAATACAAAAACCCAAAAGCAAAAATAATAGCCAAAATATAGTTTGATTCAAAAAAGTCAAATAACCAAAAATTCATTGCAACAATTAAAGAACTCAAAGAGAGTTTCCAATACCATAAAGTTGCATCAAATACAGGTCTTCTTCTATTGTTTAGTGATTTTAAACCATAAAAAGCGAAACTTATAATTAGTCCTATAAAAGCCAATTTTAGTATTAAAAAGTTTATATTAAAATAGAAAAAAACAGCTGATATAAAAAGCAAAATAAATAAAATCAAAGGAGTTTTATTTTGAATAAATTTTGGAAAATCTAGCGCCACATAAAACATAGGAATTACTTGAAATGAAACACCCATTATAAGTAAAAGTGTAAAACCAAACAAAGCAAATAATATATGTAAAAATACAAATATATAGTAGTTTTCATTAAAATTTAGGCTTATATGTGAAATTGCTAGATATAAACCAAAACATAAAGTTATGATTCCAGCAACACTAAATAATCGCATAGCTTTGACTGTTGAAGTTAAATATTTCACAGTAAATAAAAGTTTTATACTTAAAATAAAAAAAGTCAAAAATGCAATTGATAAAAATAATACTGCAATATGAAGTAAAAATTTTATTTCCAAAATAAAAGAAAAACTTAAAAATAAAGTTCCAAGAACAAGGCTAGTATGAACAATATTTGCAAATAATATTGGCTTTTTAATAACCGCACCTGCAAGAACTGGCATCATTTGTTGCATTGCTCCAAAAATTATCATAGATAAAATTCCTAAAGTAAATAGATGAATTAAACCTATTGCAAAATGTGAATATTGATTTGAAAGTTCATTAAAAGGGACAAAAAAGAAAATAAAAGATATAAGCACTCCAAAAAATGGAGCACTTAAAAAGAATCTAAAAGGTATATTTATAGGTGGTGCTTGATCTAGGCTTAAACCTTGATTGAACATCTTTTATATAGCTTTCATATCTTCGATAACTTTTGAAACAAGCGAACCTAAATGCATATCAGCCATAGCATAAAGCATTTGTTCTTCTTTCATATTATGTTGTTGCATTAACATCATAAGACTTTCACTAACACCAAAAAAATGATTTTTATCTTTTTTTTCTATATCAGCTTTTAAATCTTCTAAAATAGTTCTCATTTGTGAATGTTCCATTCTCATAACCATTGTAGGACCTTGAGTCATACCTGTTACTTCTTCAAATGCTGGAAACATTACTGTTTCTTCCATACTAAAATGATGATTTAAATCTGTTGAGAATTTTTCTAATTGTTTTTGAGATTCTTCCCAATCTTGAGAAGCAACAGCGTTTTCTAAATTTGCAAACTCTCCATCACAGGCTCTGTGATCACTTGTTAAAAATGATGCAATTGTATCCATGTTGTTTACCTTATAATATATTTTTCTGTATTGTAGGTAAAACTAAACTATTTTTTATTGATACCAATCAAGACCAAAGCTGAAATTGAGGAATATGCGAAACTGCTTTTATAATATCAGTTTTAGAAACAATTCCTATTAAAATACCACTTTCATCCACAATAGGAATAGCGTGTAATTTAAAATCAATCATTACTTTTGAAACACTTCTTATATCTGTTAATGGGTCTGCTGTAATAATCTGAGGTAAATGTATATCTTCAATTTTTCTTTCTAAAACATTTTGAGGATTTTCTAAATTATTCATCAAAAGATTTAAAATAATTTTTTTATCTATTGTTCCAATAATTCTTTTTCCAAATGAAACAACAGGCATTAAACCAACTTTAAACTCTTTTAAAACATCATACGCATCTTTAATCGAAGATTTTTCATCAATATAAATACAATTTTTTGTCATAATATCTTTAACTTGATAAATAATTTCAGAAGTATCAATATTTGCCATTTTTTTATAAGTATTTATAGCTTCTTTTTTTGTTTCTTTATCTTGTTTATTTAAAAGGCTATCAAAATTTTGTATAGTTCCCTCATCTGGATTAAATCTACTTTCTTGGATATTTTCAATATTATTTAAACTATACAAATTATCAACAGTACTTCTAAATCCTACACTTCCTTTATTGTATATTGCAAACATTTGTATCTCCTTAATATTGTTTTATTCATTTTATAACAAAATATCTTCATTTATAGAATTTTGCTCTATAAAAAAAGGCTCATACAAACTGTATGAACCTTTTAAATATTTTT
The DNA here is from genome assembly GCF_003063245.1 of Arcobacter caeni. Lineage (GTDB taxonomy): Bacteria > Campylobacterota > Campylobacteria > Campylobacterales > Arcobacteraceae > Aliarcobacter > Aliarcobacter caeni. The sequence continues at coordinate 291,864 of NZ_MUXE01000001.1, forward strand.
AATCAATAAAAATTAAATTGGTAAAACTCTTATATTTTCATCAATTTTTTGTTGTAATACAGATTCGATTGCGTATAGTGTTCCTGAACTTCCAGACGAACATCCAGAGCATGAACCTAAGTATCTGATGTATAAATCAAAATGTGGTAAATTTTCTTTAATATCTATAATTTCCATATTTCCACCATCCATTACAAGCATTGGTCTAATATCTGAATCTAATACAGAATCAATTGCTTTAATTCTTTGAACTAATGTCATTTTTTCAAATGATAAAGTTCCAGCTGCACTTGCATCTGCTGCTGATTTCATTTTTTCTTCTGCCATTTCAGCTCTAACATCTGCTAAAATATCTACTAAATAAATATCTTTTGCTTCATGACCACCTGGTCTAATACATGATTTACAAAACGCACCTGCTTTTGTATAATCTGTAATTTGCTCAACTGTTGTTAAGTCATTTATTCTAATAACTTCTCTAATTGTTCCTAATGAAACCCTTGCACACTCACATACAATAACTTCTGTTTCAAAAGATTCCATATCAACACCTTTATACTCTGCTGCTGCTTTTTTGATAACATCATAAGCCATTACAGAACAGTGCATTTTTTGAGGTGGAACAGCTGGTGTATTTGCATTATCTCTTAGTGCAAATTCAACATCAATATTTGTAATTTTAACTGCTTCATCAACTTTTTTCCCAATACAAAGCTCAGCCATAACATCAGAAGATGCAATTGCAGTACCACAACCAAAAGATTTAAATTTTGATTCTAAGATTACATCTGTTTCTTCATTAACAGCCCAATATAATCTTACTGCATCACCACATGATTCAGCTCCAAAATCTGCAACAATTAGTTTTGCTCCTAATTCTGCTGCTCTTTCTTCTGTGATTTCACCTTGATGTTTTGGGTTGTTCATTCTATTTACAACTTGATTTGAGTATTCATCCCAAATAGATCCGCTAATTAAACTATTTTTTGCCATAAAAATTTTCCTTTATTTATTATTCGTTTTTTATTATAAACTAGACTTATGACACGATGGTGTATAAGCGTAAGAACTTGAGATTCCTCTTAATCTTGTAACTGCATTTTTAATAACATTAATTGCATAATCTATTTGTTCTTCTGTATTAAATCTGCTTAAAGAGAATCTAACACCCGTATGTGCTAATTCACTATCACTTCCAAATGCATTCATAACTGGATTTGCTTCTAAATCTTCACTTGCACATGCACTTCCTGTACTTGCACCTATTCCATTTTGATTTAAATCCCAAAGCATTGACTCACCTTCAACTCCTCTAAAAGAAATTAAAGTTGTATTTGGAGTTCTATTATCTTTCCCTCCAATTACCACAGTTTCAGGTAATTCTAAAATTGCATTTTCTAATTTATCTCTTAATTTACTTACATGATTTTTTTCATAAGCAATTGCCATAGTTGAAGTTGCTAATTTCATAGCCCAACCCATTCCAACCATTGAAGCTACATCAACTGTTCCAGCTCTTAAACCACCCATTTGTTCACCACCGTGTAAAAGAGGAGTTAGTCCAAAACCTTTTCTTATATATAATCCACCAACACCTTTTGGTCCATGAAACTTGTGAGCTGAAAAAGATAAATAATCTACATTACAATCTTGAACATCAACAGTTACTTTTCCAATAGCTTGAGTTGCATCTGTATGAAAAGGAACTCCAAATTCTTTACAAATAGCTCCTATTTCTTTAATTGGGAAAATTTTTCCTGTTTCATTATTTGCCCACATAATAGTTACAAGAGCTGTATCTTCTTTTATAAAATCTCTTACTAAACTAGCTTCTAAAACTCCATCTTCATTTACTGGAAGATAAGTTACAGCTACACCTTGAGATTCTAAAAATTTACATGTTGCTGTAATTGCTGGATGTTCAACTTCACTTGTAATGATATGTTTTTTATCACCATTTAAAATTTTATCTATCCAGATACCTTTTATAACTGTATTATTACTTTCTGTTGCATTTGCAGTGATGATAACATCATCTTCATCTGCTGCATTGATTCCTGCATATAAAAAGTTCAAAGCTTCAACCATTTTTGGATGAGTTCCTGAACCAAATTTATGTAAAGAATTTGGGTTTCCATAAATATCACAAAAAAATGGTTTCATTTCCTCATAAACTTTAGGGTCTACTACTGTTGTTGCATTATTATCTAAATAAACTTCCATTATTGTTCCTATATTTTTAATCTTATCCTATGCAAAAAGTATTCCAAAAAATACTAGCATTTCAAAAACATTTCCGTATTCTAATGCAAATAGGATAAATCTTGTCTTAATTAAATATATTCATTCTATTTTTTTAAAATTGTATTGTATTTAAATTTTAATAAAGAACTCTATTTAGTTTGAAAATGTAATTATTTTTTCATAATTTTGTTATACTTTTTAAAATTTTTATGATAAGATTCTAAATAGGATAAGTTTTATCCTATTTTGTTATTAAAGAATACTGGAGTTAATGATGAGTGATAATAAACAGTTAGAAGATATTATTAATAAAGATTACAAACTGGGTTTTGAAACTCTAGTACAAAGTGATACCTTTGAAAAAGGTTTAAACGAAGATGTAATTAGAGCAATATCAGCAAAAAAAGATGAACCTGAATGGCTTTTAGATTTTAGATTAAAAGCTTATAAAAAATGGTTAAAGATGGAAGAACCTTCTTGGGCACATTTAGATTATCCAAAAATAGATTACCAAAATATAGCATATTATTCTGCACCAAAAAAAGCCTTGGATTCATTAGATGAAGTTGATCCTGAGATTTTAAAAACTTACGAAAAATTAGGAATTCCACTTGAAGAGCAAAAACAATTAGCAGGTGTTAAAAATGTTGCTGTTGATGCTGTATTTGATTCTGTTTCTGTAAAAACTACATATCAAGATGAACTTGAAAAACTAGGAATTATATTTTGTTCAATTAGTGAAGCAGCACATAAACATCCACAACTTATACAAGAATATTTAGCTAGTGTTGTTCCTACGGTTGATAACTATTTTGCCTGTTTAAATAGCGCCGTTTTTACAGATGGAAGTTTTGTATATATTCCACCAAATGTAAGATGTCCTATGGAATTATCAACTTATTTTAGAATAAATGCACTTGATACAGGACAATTTGAAAGAACTTTAATCATTTGTGATGAAAACTCTTATGTATCTTATAATGAGGGCTGTTCAGCACCAACAAGAGATGAAAGACAACTTCACGCAGCCGTTGTTGAATTAGTTGCACTGAAAAATGCTCAAATAAAATATTCAACTATTCAAAACTGGTTTCCAGGTGATGACAAGGGAAAAGGTGGAATTTTAAATTTTGTTACAAAAAGAGGAATTTGCAAAGGTGATAACTCAAAAATCTCTTGGACACAAGTAGAAACAGGAAGTGCCATAACTTGGAAATATCCTTCATGTATTTTAGCAGGTGATAATAGTGTTGGAGAATTTTATTCAGTTGCTATTGCTTCAAAATCACAACAAGCAGATACTGGAACTAAAATGGTTCATTTAGGAAAAAATACTAAATCAACTATTATTTCAAAAGGAATTTCTGCAATGCATGGGAAAAATGCTTATAGAGGATTGGTAAGAGTTGGAAAAAGTGCCTCAAATGCTAGAAATATTTCTCAATGTGATTCATTGTTAATTGGAAATAAATGTCATGCACATACTTATCCATATCATGAGATTAGAAATTCAAGTGCAAATATAGAACATGAAGCAACAACTTCAAAAATTTCAGATGAACAACTTTTTTATATATCTCAAAGAGGAATTAGTGAAGAAAATGCAATTGCTATGATTGTAAATGGTTTTTGTAAAGAAGTACTAAAAGAGTTACCAATGGAATTTGCAGCTGAAGCAAAAGAATTATTAAATATATCATTAGAAGGAAGTGTGGGTTAAATCATGGAAAAAGAAACAATATTAAAAATAGAAAATTTACATGTTAATATAAACGATAGAGAGATTTTAAAAGGTCTTAATTTAGAGATAAAAGCAGGTGAAGTTCATGCTTTAATGGGTACAAATGGAGCTGGAAAATCAACATTAGTAAAAACTTTAAGTGCACATTATGACTGTGCAGTAACTCAAGGGAAAATTACTTATAAAAAGAAAGATTTACTTGAACTTGATGTATCAGAACGAGCGAATGAGGGAATTTTTATGAGTTTTCAATCTCCTATTGAAGTTGCAGGTGTAAATAATAGCTATTTTCTAAAAACTGCTATAAATGCAAAAAGAACTCATAATGGACTTTCTGAAATTGATGCAATGGAATTCTTAAAACTTGTAAAAGAAGAAACAGGAAAATTTAATATTGATAGAAAACTTTTACAAAGAGATTTAAATGATGGTTTTAGTGGTGGTGAGAAAAAAAGAAATGAACTTATCCAACTTTTAATGCTTCAACCTGATTTAATTATGCTTGATGAAATAGATTCAGGACTTGATGTTGATGCTATAAAAACTGTTGCAAATGTTATAAATTCTATGCTTGATGGGAAAAAATCAATTTTAATGATAACTCATTATGACAGACTTTTAGAATTAATCAAACCCGATTTTGTACATATTTTAAATGATGGAATAATTGCAAAAACAGGAGATTATAGCTTGGCTTTAGAACTAGATGAAAAAGGTTATGAAGCAATAGGAATTAAAGATGCAAATAAATGAAATCAAAGGTTTAAATCTTCCAAATAAAAAAGATGAAGAGTTTTTAAAAATAAATTTTGACTCGCTTTTTTCTTATGATTTTGCAAAAACTGAAACTTATGAATTTGATATTGTAGGATTAGAAACCATAATTGATAAAGAAAAGTATGAATCAATTTTATTTGATATTACTAGAAGTTTGGATAATCAACAAAAAGTAATAACAATAAATAAAAATATCGCTGAACCTATTTTTTTGATTCATAAATTAAAAGAAAATGAAACAGTTTATACAAACTCTTTGAAAATAAAAGTTGCAAAAAATATAAAAGCAACTATTGTTGAAGTTTTCATAAACTCTTGTAAAAATAGCTTTTACACAGTAAATAGAAAAATAGAATTAGAAGAAAATGCCTCTTTAGAATACGCAAAAATTCAAGATATTGATGCTTCAAATTCAATGATTTTTACGACTGCAATAAATCAAGAAAATAGTTCAAATTTAGAAATTTCAAACTTTGAATATGGAAATGGTTTTGTAGTAAATAGTTTTGAAAATATAATTAATGCTCAAAATGTAAACTATGAATTAAATGCCTTAGTAAAACTTTTTGATGATGCAACAACTTCAAATCTTATAAAAACTATTCACAATGAAAAAAGTTCAATTAGTAATATAAACTATAAACATAGTTTAAAAGATAGTTCAAAAGCTGTATTTAAAGCAAAATCAATAGTAAATGAAACAGCACTTTATTCAAAAGCTTTTCAACACTGTAACACGATTTTATTAAGTGATGATGCAACAATTATTGCGCAACCTCATCTTGAAATTTATATAGATGAACTTGAAGCTAGTCATGGAACAACAACTGGAACTTTAAATAAAGAGCAACTTTTATATCTTCAATCAAGAGGAATTAGTAAAAATGAATCTTATGAGATGTTGTTAAGTGCTTTTGAAAACAAAATAGTTGATAATATAAAAGATGAATTAATAAAAGAATTTATTAAAAATTATAAAAGGGATAAATATGTTTAGAAAAGATTTCCCATATTTTCAAAATTCAAAAACTGTTTATTTAGACAACGGAGCAACAACGCAAAAACCAAAAAGTGTTATTGATTCACAAGTTGAGTATTATGAGCAATATTGTTCAAATACACACAGAAGTAATTTTGGTCATGCCAATAAAGCAACTTCTGAGTTTGAAAAAACAAGAAAACTTTTAAAAGAGTTTATAAATGCTTCAAAAAATGAAGAAATAATCTTCACAAAAGGAGTAACAGAATCTATAAATTTTATAGCTTCTTCATATGCAATTGATTTTAAAACAGTAATAATCTCTTCTTTAGAACATCATTCAAATATCGTTCCTTGGCATATGCAAAATAGAACTTTAGGAGCTGGTCTTGAAGTTGTAAATTGTAATGAAAATTTGGATTTTGACCTTGAACATTTTGAAGAACTTTTAAAAGCAAATCCAAATGCTTTTGTTAGTATTACTCATGTTTCAAATGCTTTTGGAAAAGTTCATGATGTAAAAACAATCACAAAATTAGCCCATAAATATGGTGCTGTTGTAATGATTGATGCAGCTCAAAGTTTAGCTCATTTTAAAGTTGATATTCAAGAGCTTGATGTTGATTTTTATGCAATTTCAGGTCATAAAACTTTTGCACCAACAGGAGTTGGAGCTATTTATATAAAAGAGAAATACTTAAAAAATATCAAACCTTATCAAACAGGAGGAGCTACTATTCATGAAGTTGATTATAGTGGTTCGATTTTACTTGATTCTCCTTATAAATTTGAAGCAGGAACTCAAAATATTGCAGGTGTTATAGGATTTGGAAAAGCTTTAGAATATATAAATCATGTACGATATGAAAATATTCAAAGCCTAGAAAATAAAGTTTTTAAATATCTAAATGAAGAGTTATCAAAACTTCCTGGAATTATTTTTTATAATGATTTAACTAATTGTGTGGGAAGTAGAAGTTTTAATTTTAAAGGAATAATTCATGATGATATTGGAATTTTACTTGATAAAATGCAGATTGCAGTAAGAGTTGGGCATCATTGTGCGCAACCTATTATGAAAAAACTAGGAATTAGAGGAACGATTAGAGTAAGTACTGCTTTTTATAATGACTATGTTGATGTTGATAAATTGATTGAAGCTTTAAAAAAAGCATTAAGTATGTTAAAGGATTAAGATTGAGTACGATAGAACAAAGAGTAGAAGAGATAAAAGAAGATTTAGATTTTTTTGAAGATGAATTACAAAAATATGAATATATTATAGATTTAGGAAAAAAACTAGAAGAGTTTGATGAAAAAGATAAAATACCTGAAAATATAGTTCATGGATGTACATCACAAGTTTGGTTAACACATAAACAAAAAGATGGAAAACTATATTTTTATGGAACAAGTGATGCAATAATCGTAAAAGGTTTGGTTTATATGATACTAAAAATCTTTTCAGATTCAACTATTCAAGACTTAAAAGATATTGATATGGATATTGTTCATGTACTAAAATTAAGCGAAGTTATCACTCCAAATAGACAAAGTGGAGTAATAGGAATGATGAAAAAAATAAAAGAATATGCACTAAACGCGTAAAGGATAAAAAATGGAACCAACTTTTGATTTAAAAGAAATAGAAAATAAATTAATAGAACACTTAAAAAAAGTATATGACCCTGAAATTCCAACAAATATTTATGACTTGGGATTAATTTATAATATTGAATTTGATGTAAATAACAACTATTTATATTGCACAGTTACAATGACCCTAACAAGCCCAACTTGTCCAGTAGCAGACAGTTTATTAGAACAAGTAAAATATGTAACTTTAGCAGTTGATGAAATAGATGAAGCATTCGTAAAACTAGTATTTTCTCCACCATGGGATCCATCAATGATGAGCGAAGATGCAAAGGAAATTATGGGAGCAAGTGGTGCAGCTATGGCTTTTTAGGGCGTGACTTTTGAAAACATGTAAAGATTTTGACATTTATTTTACATAGGTTTAGATCTATGTTGAAAATATTTAACTTTTTCAACATATAAAAATATATACGGTAGTGTTCATCATTCTGTGTCAGCCTAGATAATTCCTAAAATTCTATCATAAATTTAAAGCATCATCAAGCCGTCCATCAAAGTGGATGGCTAGTTGTGAAATTGTTAAGCTCCAATTTCTTATT
>NZ_MUXE01000020.1 GCF_003063245.1 Arcobacter caeni
GATTTTAATTTGACCGAGCAACCAAACAATCCATTACACGGAATTACTTTAGAAATGATCCTTAATTCTCTTTTAGACAAATATGGATGGGAAGAATTATCTCACAAAATTAACATTAGATGTTTTTGCAACAACCCCTCTATTAAATCTAGTCTTACTTTCCTTAGAAAAACCCCTTGGGCCAGAAAAAAAATTGAAACTCTATTCTTGAACTCTTTTTGATTGTATAGAAAAAGAGAATTAATCTCTTTTTTCTAAAATTTCTATAGATACGATTTTGTCTTTTTGTTTGATTGAATCAAGAACAGAAAAACTATCACTATCATTTTCTTCAATACCACCAAATACTGTATGTCCTCCATTTAAATGAGGACAAGGTACGAAACATAAGAAGAATTGACTTCCTCCTGTATTTTTACCAGCATGAGCCATTGATAAACTTCCTTTATTGTGTACTTGTTTTTCTGCATTTGTTTCACATTCAATTGTCCATCCAGGTCCACCAATTCCAGAACCTTCTGGACAACCACCTTGTGCCATAAAACCATCAATTACTCTATGAAAATTTAATCCATTATAAAAACCATCATTTGCTAATGTTGAAAAATTTGATACGGCTATGGGTGTTTCTTTACTAAAAAGTTTAACCCAAATAACTCCTTTCTCAGTAGTAATTTTTGCATAATTTAATTTTGATAGCTCTTCTTGTGAATAATTATATTCTTTCAATTCTTTTTTAAATCCAAACATTTTAATCCTTTTCTAGCATTATATCGTCATTTGATTTTTTATCAAAATTTATAGTATCTTTTGGCACTAAATAATTTAATTTTACTAAATTTTGAATAATTTCCTTAAAAACTGGAACTGCAGATGCTGAAGCGTAATAATAATACCAATTTGGTCCAGTTGATATTGGATTAATTACAGTTACACCAATTGTATATGAGTTATTATGTTCGTCATTTACAAAGCCAAAGAAAGATGAAATATATTCTTTTAGATATTTTCCTCCTCGTGCTATTTGTGCTGTTCCAGTTTTTCCTCCAATTTCTAAACCTTCAATTCTTGCAGCTCGACCTGTTCCCTCATTTACTGTTTTAATTAATAACTTTTTCATTTCATTAGCTGTTTCTTTTGAAATTACTTTTTCAAGTTTGTCATCATAAGGTTTGTATTTGTTGTTGTCATATGTTAAGTGAGATACAATTCTTGGGGTAATCATATATCCATCATTGTTAAATGCAGAATAAGCTTTTATTATTTGTATAAAAGTAGAAGTCATACCTTGTCCAAAAGATACTGTTGCTTTAAAAACATTATCTCTTTTGTCTTTATCTCCAACAGAAAATTGCCAAACTTTTGGCATTATGCCTTTTTTCTCATAGGGTAAATCTATTCCTGTTTTTCTTGTAAAACCAAATCTTTTCATTCCTTCATAAAATTCTGGTCCAGTTAATCTTTGAGCAATTTGTAATGTTCCAATATTTGATGAAAACATAATAATATCATCTAAAGATAAATTATGTTTAGCAAATTGGTGGTCATCTTTTATTGTAAATCGTCCTATTTTATAACCACCTCGGGGAAATCCTTTAACACCTTTTTCACCCTCATTATATGCATAAAAACTTTCATTTCTTTTTACTAAATTTTTATCCATTGCTAATGAAATAGAAATCGGTTTTATAATAGAACCAGGTTCAAATTGGTATTCAATAGCATTAACATTTAATGATGGAATATCCTCTTTTACTATTTTTTCAGGATTAAATCTATTTGAAGATGCCATTGTAATAATTTTTCCAGTTTTATTCTCCATAACTGAAACAATAATTTCATCTGCACTTAATTTCTTTTTATACATATCCAAAGTAATTTCATTATTTTTTTGAAGTTTTAGAGGAATATTTAAATTTAAAGTTGCACCGTCAACTCTTTTTCTAATAATTGAATTCTTATCAAAAGATATATAAGATAATACATCTCTATCACCTTGTAAAATTCCATCCTTTGATTGATTTAATACTTTATTGTAGTTTTTTTCTAAACCTTTTATTCCATTTACTTTTGTTTTTCCTGATTCTGATTCAAATTTTGAAATATATCCTACAACAGGAGTTAATGTATCATTATATGAAAATGTTCTTTTTTCACCACTTTCACTTATTGTCAAACCTCTTAATATTTTTGCACCATTTATAAGTTTACTTTCAAATACATCTAATTGTATTAATTTAAAAGCTAACTCTTTTAGATTTTTTGCAGATCTTGAATCTATGCTATATGATAGTACTAAACTTCCTGGTTCTTTTTTCCCTTCCACTAGCCTTTCTTTTAGTGTTTTATAATCAATTCCACTATAAATTGAAAATAAATTTAAAAAAAGTTCTTCTTTATCGGGGTCTAAATATCTTGTATCAATCATTGCTTTATAAACTTTTTTAGAAGATGCGATTTTAAAATTATCAGAACTTATAATATTACCTCTTACTGATAATTCTGCTTTTTCACCTTTTAATGAGGGCATGTGTCGTTTTTCAGTAATTGTTCTAAACACTGAAAAAAATAAAATACTTAAACAGAAAAAAATAAATGAAAATAGAATCACGATTTTTTTTGTTTTATCAACTTTTTCGATTTTTTTTGAAGGCATATTTATCCATATTATTATATAATGAGAAATGTATTTTAACAAAACTAATATTAAATCAAATAACAATAAATCAAATAATAATGAAGCCGACTATCCTTTGTTTATATTGGTGTCATTATTAATAATTATAAGTATAACTTTTTCATATTCATTAACCATTTATACTGTGGAGTTTTTTGGATATGATCAATTTCATTTTTTTATAAGACAAGGACTAGTAGGAATTCTTGCTATTTTTATAATGTGGTATTTTTCCTTATTAGACCCTGATAAAATAGTTAAAAAAATTGGAATGAATCTCTTTGTGATTTTTTTTGTCATAATGATATTAATGCCTTTCTTACCTAGTTTTATGGTAACAGAATCAGGAGGAGCTAATCGATGGATTAGGCTTCCTGGATTTTCATTATCTCCAGTTGAATTTTTTAAAATAGGATTTATATATTTTTTATCTTGGTCATTTCATAGAAAAGTAATTCATCAACCAAAAAAAATTGGATTAATTGAAGAAGTTTTGCTTTTGTCTCCTTACTTTTTTACTTTTTTTATTGTTGTATTTGTTATTGCATTTTTACAAAAAGATTTAGGACAAGTTGTTTTATTAGCCATTATTTTAGTTGTTTTATTAATTTTTGCAAACAGATCATTTAAAATATTTCTAGCTTTAGGAACTATTGCAATTGTTGGTGTTATTGGATTAATTATTGTAGCACCGCATAGAATTAAAAGAATTCATTCATGGTGGGCAATGGTTCAAGACGGAATATTATCAGTATTACCTTCATGGGCAGAGAAATATCTTCGTATCGATGAATTACCAGAACCTTATCAAGTTTCTCACTCTTTAAATGCAATTCATAATGGTGGTTTTTTTGGGCAAGGTGTAGGATTAGGTGATTTAAAAGTTGGATTTTTATCTGAAGTTCATACGGACTTCGTTTTAGCTGGAATCACTGAAGAAATAGGATTAGTTGGATTAATGTTAATTTCAGCAATTATGTTTTTGATTATTTGGAGAATTTTTAAAATAAGTAGAAGAGTTGAAAATCCGATTTATCATTTATTTACACTTGGAATTGCATTAATGATAATAATTGCATTTTTAATTAATTCTTATGGAATATCAGGAATGATTCCTATCAAAGGTATTGCGGTTCCTCTTTTATCTTATGGAGGTTCATCTATGCTATCTATGGCCATATCTATTGGATTAGTTCTATCAATTAGTAAAGTTGCAAAAGAAGAGGAAGTTATTAGAAAGGTTAAAAAATAAATGAATGAAACGGTAGTTGTTACAGGTGGTGGAACAGGTGGGCATTTAAAAGTTGCAGATGCTTTTATAGAAGAGTTTCATAATCGTGGAATTGATGTAATTTTTATAGGTTCTTCAAATGGTCAAGATAAAGCTTGGTTTGAAAATGATAGAAGATTAAAAAAAACAATTTTCTTAGATACAAGAGGAGTTGTTAATAAAAATTCACTTGGAAAAGTTACATCTTTATTAAATATATTTTCAAAAACTATACAATGTTTAGCAGTATATTCAAAATACAATGTTAAGACAGTTATCTCAGTAGGTGGATTTTCAGCAGCTGCTGCAACTTTTGCTTCAATTTTAAAGTTTGGATGTAAATTATATATTCATGAACAAAATTCAAAAATGGGTAAATTAAATGAAATTACATCAAAATTTGCAACAGAAGTTTTTTCATCATTTGATGAAAACTCTTTAGTTAAAGATTATCCTGTTGCAAAAGAGTTTTTTGAAACAGCCAGAGTAAGAGATAAAATAAAAACTATTGCATTTTTTGGTGGTTCACAAGGGGCAATTTGTATAAATGATTTTGCTTTAAAAGTAGCTCCTAGATTAAATGAAATGGGTATAAAAATTATTCATCAAGCTGGGAAAAATGATTTCAATAGAGTAGCTGAAGAGTATAAGAAATTAAATATAAATGCAGATGTTTTTGATTTTTCAAAAGATATTCCTTCTAAAATGTCAAGTGCAGATTTTGCTGTGAGTCGTGCTGGTGCTTCCACTTTATGGGAATTATGTGCAAACTCATTACCTACTTTTTTTATTCCATATAAACATGCAGCTGGTGATCATCAGTATTATAATGCAAAAGCTTTATATGATAAGGGATTATGCTTTTTAAAAAGAGAAGATGAGTTAGATGTAGATGAGTTTTTCAAAATTATAGGCTCTGATATTCATAAGATTAGCATTGGATTAATAAGTTCAATTAATTCAAATGCCATATCTTTAATAATAAATATTATTTTAGAAAATAATAAGAAGTAAAACTCCAAATACTATTCTATAAATTCCAAAGGCTACAAAAGTAAATTTTTCTAGGAATTTTAAGAATAACTTTATTGTTAAAAAACCAACAATAAATGAAACCACAAATCCAACAGTTAGATTTATTAAATTTGCACCTACAAAAAGGTCATTATGGTATTTTAATAAATCATAAGCTGTTGTTGCACACATAACAGGAAATGCTAATAAAAATGAAAATTCAGCACTTGTTTTTCTATTAAGTCCAACTAACATTGCTCCAATAACACTAGCACCAGCTCTTGATGTTCCTGGAATCAATGCAAAAATTTGAGCAAATCCAATCCATATTGCTTGTTTATAAGTGACATCTTCAACATCTAAAGTATGTGTTTCATTCTCTTTATAGAATTTTTCTACAATTAAAAAAATAATACCACCAATAATAAACATACAAGCAACAATTTCTATACTAAACATAGATTTGACTTGTTTCGAAAATAAAAAACCAATAGCAGCAATTGGCAAAAAAGCTATTATTATTTTTGTCCATAAATTTATATGTTTAAAAGTAAACTTTGAAGGATAAGTTAAAACAACAGCTAAAATTGCTGCAAACTGAATTATTACTTCAAATGCTTTATTTATATTTGTTTGTTCAATTCCTAGAAATTCACTAACAACTATCATATGTCCGGTTGAAGAGATTGGTAAAAATTCTGTAAAACCTTCAACAACTCCTAATATTATGGAATCCAAAACTGTCATTTTAATCCTTTTTCTTTTGTTAATTTTAAAAAGAGTTTTAATGCTCTTTTTTCTTTTATTCCTAAGTTATAATCAATTTTTTTTAAATATTCTAAAATATGTTTTTTAGAAACACCACTTCTTTGTGAATATTGTTCTAGGATATACTGAGGAATTTTTATATATTTTTTATTAAATTTTTTTGTCAATTTTGTTAGTTGTTTTTCATTTGAATTAAAACATAAAACTGCAAAAACAAAGGGTAGATTATACTTATCTTTCCACTGTTTTGCTAAATCAATTTTCTGTAAATTTGGATTTTGATGGTAAAAATTAAGAGCTTTATCTCCAATTATTACTTGACCTTTTAAATCTAAAACTTTTGCTAGTGCATTTGATGTTTTGGATTGATAATCGTTTTGTTCATTTCCTGGAAGCAATAATACTGATAATACTTCATCCTGTGCCACAATTCCAAAATCTAAGAATTTCTCATTTCTTGAAGCAATTGAAGATATAAAAGCACTATCAACTTTTCGTTTTTTAAATTTTTCTGTTATAGAAGATGGATAAGATTTTTTGTATTCAATACTTGCTTTTAATTGAGATGATTGTATGTTTTTTTTGATAAATATATGAAAAGGTAATAAATTTATAAAATCAATTTTTGCAAATATCATAAAACATTTGTCCTTATTATGGTAAAATTTTTTGACATAATAATACAAATATTATAAGAGGTGGTTAAAATGGTAATAGTTGAGTTCTTAGGACCAATAAATAAAGATGATATGAAATTAGATATAAAAAATTTAGCTGAATTAAGTGAAATACTAAAAAATGATAAAGAGATTTCATCTTGGTTGGAAACATGTGCGGTTGCAATTAATGATACATTAATTTGTTCAAAAGATTTTGATTTAACTGATGGTGATAAAATCTCTCTTCTTCCTCCTGTTTGTGGTGGATGAAAATGGATAATAGAAAAGATTTTTTACAACTATTTGATGGAAGTTTGCCAGTAGAACAAATTACAAATTCTTGGTATCATAAATATAAAAACTCAAATTTTGGAGCAATTATAACTTTTGTAGGTGTTGTAAGAGATGAAAATAAAATCGATGGATTATCTTTTGATATTTATGAACCTATTTTAGATTCATGGTTTGATTTATGGCAAAAAAAAGCAAATGAAAAGAATGCAATAGTTTTAATGGCTCATAGTCGAGGTGATGTTTTTAATCATGAAAGCTCATATATTGCAGGTGTTTGTAGCCCAAAAAGAAGAGTTGCATTAGAATTAATGGATGAATTTGTTGAAGATTTTAAAGCTCAAGCTCCAATTTGGAAATATGATATTATTGATAATCAAAGAGTTTATGCAAAAGATAGAAGTACAGCAATAAATGGTGCTGGAATTTTATCTTAATTTTTAAATAGGAAAATAAATGAGAATAGATTTACATAATCACACTATATTATGTAATCATGCAACAAATAGTGTTGATGAATATGTTCAAAGAGCAATTGAATTAGGAATTGATGAATATGGTTTTGCTGATCATGCTCCTATGAACTATGATCCAAAATATCGTATGGATATTTCTCAAAAACAACAATATGAAAAATGGATAATAGATGCAAAAGAGAAATACAAAGATAAAATAAAAGTTCTATTAGGTTATGAAGTTGATTATTTAGATGGATTTATTTTAGATGAAGTTGTAAATGCAAAAGTTGATTATTTGATAGGTTCTGTACATTTTTTAAGAAATAAAAGCGATATGTGGGGTTTTGATAATCCTGAATTTATAGGTGTATATAAATCAAAAGATATTGATTCGATTTGGGTTGAATATTTTGATGCAATTAAAGCAATGGCAAAAACAAATTTATTTGATATTGTTGGACATTTTGATTTAATAAAAGTATTTAAATTTTTGCCAAAAAAAGATATTAGATTAATAGCAAGAGATGCTTTGTTGGAAATCAAAAAATCAAATATGGTTTTAGAAATTAATCCAGCTGGTTTACGAAAACCTATTAATGAAACTTATCCATCTAAACAATTGTTAGAATTAGCGTTTGAAATGCAAATAGATATTACTTTTGGTTCAGATGCGCATAGTATGGAGCAGGTTGGGTTTATGTATGATAAAGCTTTATTACTTGCTAAAGAAGTTGGATATAACAGATGTATTAGTTTTGAATCAAGAAGTAAAAAAGTAATTTCAATATAAAAAATAAAGTAGATACTTTTTAATTGAGTTGTATAAAAAATATACAGGTATTTTATTTTATTTTATAGTAATTTTGATAGAATGTTCTAATAATTTTAAGGAGTTAAACCTATGGGAAAGTTTGTTAATAATACTGAAGAGTTTTTTGTTTATTGTAAAGAAAATGAAGTTAAATTTGTAGATTTCAGATTTACTGATATGAAAGGTACATGGCACCATGTAACTTATATGATGAGTGCAGTTAGTGCTTCTCAATTAGATAATGGTATGCCTTTTGATGGTTCATCTATTGATGCTTGGCAACCAATTCATAAATCAGACATGTTATTAAAACCAGATGTTGGTACAGCATTTTTAGACCCATTTACAGCTGATTCTACAATCATTGTATTTTGTGATGTTTATGACATCTATAAAGGTGAAATGTATGAAAAATGTCCAAGATCTATTGCTAAAAAAGCATTAACACACTTAACTGAATCAGGTGTTGGTGATGTTGCATATTTTGGTCCTGAAAATGAATTTTTTGTATTTGAAGATGTAAAAATCATTGACAAAGGAAATGAGTCATATTATAGAGTTGATACAGAAGATGGTGAGTGGAATGATGACGCTACTATTGAGGGTGGAAACATGGGGCATAGAGCTAGAACTAAAGGTGGATACTTCCCCGTAGCTCCTATTGATACAGGTGTAGATTTAAGAGCTGAAATGATGCAAGTATTAGAGCAAGTTGGTCTTGAAGTTATCCTTGGACACCATGAAGTTGCTCAAGGTCAACATGAACTTGGTATTGTTTTTGGAGACTTATTAGAAGCTGCTGATAATGTACAAAAATTAAAATATGTAATTAAAATGGTTGCACATTTAAATGGTAAATCTGCAACATTTATGCCAAAACCAATTTATGGTGATAATGGAAGTGGAATGCATGTACACCAATCAATTTGGAGAGATGGTAAAAACTTATTCTACAAACAAGGTGAATATGGTAATCTTTCAGAAATGGCTAGACATTATGTAGGTGGTGTATTTAAACATGCACGCGCAGTTGCTGCATTTACTAATCCATCAACTAACTCATACAAAAGATTAATTCCAGGATTTGAAGCACCTTCAATCTTAACTTATTCATCTCAAAATAGATCTGCATCTTGTAGAATTCCTTATGGTGCTGGTGAAAAAGCAACTAGAATTGAAATGAGATTCCCTGATTCAACTTCATGCCCATACTTAGCATTTGCTGCTATGTTATTAGCTGGGTTAGATGGTATCAAAAATAAATTCGAACCAATTGGACCAATGGATGATGATTTATATGAATTAGAATTAGATGAAATTAGAGAAAGAGGAATTCCTCAAATGCCTCATACTTTAAGAGGTGCGTTAGAAGCGTTAGTTAGAGATAACGAATTCTTACAACCAGTATTTTCAAAAGATATGATTGATACTTACCAACACTATAAATTTGAAACTCAAGTATGGCCTAACGAAGCTAGACCAACTCCATTTGAGTTAAAAACTATGTATTCTTGCTAGTATTTATTTCATTAAAATAAAAAAGGGTAAGTTTTTAAACTTACCCTTTTTTTATGTTTTAGAATTCTAAAACTTCTTCACCTGGATTTTGTGGTTGTGCTTGATATACAACTTCAGGCAAAGGAGAAGTATCTGTATAAAGTTCACTTCTTCCATTTATATTTGCAGTGTAAACATTTTCTGGCATTGTAAAATTTCTTGTAATTTCAGGATGAATATCTAAATATTTTTTATAAAAATATGAAAACACTGGTGCTGCAATTTTCCCACCAGTTTCACTTTTTCTCATTGGAGTATTGTTATCTTTTCCAAACCAAATAATTGTTTGTATTGAAGGCGAATATCCACAAAACCATGCATCAACATTGTCATTTGTAGTACCAGTTTTTCCAGCAAGCTCAATACCTGGAACTTGTGCTGCTTTTCCTGTTCCTTTTGTTACAACATCATTTAAAATTGAAGTCATTAAATAAGTTTGTTCAGGTTTAATTAAACTTTTTGTTTGTGGTTCGAATGTGAGTGATTGTCCACTTTGATTTATTATTTGCTCAACAATATAAGGTTTAACTTGAGTCCCATTATTTGAAAATATACTATATGCTTCACTAAATTCAACTAATGAAACACTCATTGATCCAAGTGCTATAGAAAGATTGTCTGAAATATCTTTAAATCCATAAGTTTTTAATTCATTAGTAATAGTATTAATTCCAACATCAGTTACTAAATTTAGCGTAGATAAATTTCTTGATTGTGTTAATGAATCTCTAAGACTTACTATTCCCTCAACTTTTCCACCATAATTTTTTGGTTGCCATTTTTTTTGTTCGCCGCCAACTGTATAACTATATGTTCTTGAAATATCAATTAATTGAGAAGCAGGATTATAACCATTATTTAAAGCAGATAAATATAAAAATGGTTTGATAGCACTTCCTGCTTGTCTTTTAGATTGGAAAGCTCTATTAAACATAGATTGGTTATAGTCTATTCCTCCTGAAAGCGCCAAAATCTTCCCTGTACTACTTTCCATTGATATTATTGCACCATTTAACTCTTTAACATAAGAATCATCAGGTTTTTTTTCACCTTTTCTTATATCTAAATCTCTTTTTAAAGCTTCATCATAAGAAGCTTTAAGTGCGTCTTGTGCAATTTCTTGAGCATCTAAATCTATTGTTAAATATATTTTATATCCACCATATAAAATATCAGGAATATCATTTACTAATAAACTTATCGCATAATCAACAGCAAATGGAGCTTTATTTTTAGTTAGTGTTTGATTAAATATTTCAGGGCTTTCTTTCATTGAAGTTTCAAATTGTTCTTTGTTAATCCACCCTAAAGTATTAAGTCTGGCAATAACTTGATTCGCTCGTGCAAGTGAAATTTTAAGATTTTTTGTAGGGTCATAAAAACTAGGAGCTCTTGGAAGTCCAACTAAAATTGCCATTTCTTTTAATGATAATTCATATAAATCTTTATTGAAATATCCTTTTGCAGCTGTTTTTATTCCATAATACCCATGTCCAAAATAAACATGATTCAAATATCTTTCTAATATTTCTTCTTTAGTCAAGACATTTTCAAGTCTAATTGCAAGTAGGGCTTCTTTTACTTTTCTAAGTAATTTTTTTTCTCGTGTTAAAATTAGCATTTTAATTAATTGTTGAGTTAATGTACTAGCTCCCTCAACAAATCCACCAGCTTGAATATCTTTTATTATTGCTCTACTTATTGCATCAGGGTTAATTCCATGATGCTCAAAAAATTGAGTATCTTCAATTGCAACTAATCCTTCAATAATTCTTGCTGGAATATCATCATATTTTACATATTCTCTATTTTCTTCTTTAAAAGTATTTGCAATTAATTTTCCATCTTTATCAAAAAATTGAGTACTTTGTTTAGGTGTGTAGTTTACAACTACATCAATGTCATGTTTAATTTCATCATATAGATTATATAGCCAACCAGCTACCATTAATCCTAAGATAATAAATAAACCAAAAATATATTTCATCATATTATGTCCTAAAAATTTTATTTTTAAATGTTGAGTTAATTAATCTTTTTGTGTAATCTTCTTTTGGTGTTGATAAAATATCATTTGTTAATCCTTTTTCAATTATTTCTCCATCTTTTAAGATAATTATATCTTTACAAATAGTTTTAATTGAATTTATGTCATGAGTTACAAAAAGAATCAAGATATTTAAACGATTTTTTATTTCATTTATTAAATCAATAATATTTTTTTTATTCTCTTCGTCTAAAGCTGTTGTTGGTTCATCAAGTAATAGTAGTTTTATATCACGACTTAATGCAATTGCAATCACAACTCTTTGAATTTGACCTCCACTTAATTGTGAGGGAAATTTTTTTAATACATTTTTATCAAGATCTACTAAATTTAACACTTCTTCTTTTCTTCTTTCGTCACAAAAAAACTGATTTGTAATTTTTGTCATCATTGATAAAGAAGTAAATGGATTTTGAGGAATAAAACCAATTGAATTATAATTTAATTCAAAATTAGAATTAATATCTTTTTTTACTTCCAAAGAAGATGGAAGTAAATTTAATAATGCTTTTAAAGTTAATGATTTTCCACTTCCACTTTCACCAATTAAAGCAGTAGAATCTGTAATATCAAAAGATATAGCTACTAATTTTTTTTCTTTGGTTTTAATTTCTAATTTGTTTATATTAATATTTAACACAATTCTTCTTTATATTAATGGTTCATCCATCTCTTTTGGAATTTCTAAGTTCATAAGTTTTAAAACAGTTGGTGCAATATTATTTAAACTTCCTGTTTTAACTTCTTTAACATTTTTTGCAATTACAAAACAATAAACATCACCAACTGTGTGGTTTGTTAAAGTATTTCCATCTTCATCTCTCATTTTCTCACAATTTCCATGATCAGAGGTTAAAATAATGTTGTAATTCTCTTTTTTTGCAATTTCAAGAATTAATCCAAGTTCATAATCAACAGCTTCAACAGCACTTACCGCGGCATCAAAAATACCTGTATGCCCAACCATATCACCATTTGCAAAGTTTACAACTATAAAATCTATTTGTTCATTCATAGCAGTTCTTACAGCATTTCCAACTTCTGGTGCTGACATTTCAGGTTGTAAATCATAAGTAGCAACTGCTGGTGATGGAATCAAAACTCTTGTTTCATTTAACATTGGTTCTTCAATCCCACCATTAAAGAAAAATGTAACATGGGCATATTTTTCTGTTTCAGCTGTATGAAGTTGTGATAAGTTTGCATTTGAAATAACTTCTGCCAAAGTATTTTCTGGAGAATCTTTTGGAAATAAAACAGGAATAGGAGTGTTTTTATCATATTGAGTCATAGTTGCCAGATTTAAAGAATCTTTAAAAGTAGGAAATTCACTAAAATTTTCATTTGCGAATACAGAAGAAAGTTCTCTCATTCTATCACTTCTAAAATTACAAAAGATCACTCCATCATTTTTTTCTAATCCTTTGTAATCATTAAAAGCAGTTGGAAGAATAAATTCATCAAAAATTTCATTTTTATATGAATTATCAATATAAGTTAAAATATCAGATGATGTTGATGCTTGTGCAAAAGAAATTGAGTCATAAGCTTTTTTTACTCTATCCCATCTATTATCTCTATCCATTGCATAATATCTTCCAGCAACAGTTGCAATTTTAATATCTTTATCACAAATCTCAAGAAGTTGTTTTATATAAGTTTTTGCACAATTTGGTGCAACATCTCTCCCATCTGTGATTACATGAATGAAGACTTTTTTATTATGTGCTTTTGCAATTATTGCCATAGCAATTATATGATTTATATGAGAATGAACTCCACCATCACTTAAAAGCCCTATTAAATGAATATTATTAGAAGTATTTAAAATACTTTTAAAAATTGTATTATCTTTTAAAGTATCATTTTCAATAGCAATATTAATTTTCACCAAATCTTGATATAAAATTCTTCCACTTCCAATAGTCATATGTCCCACTTCACTATTTCCCATTTGTCCATCAGGAAGTCCAACAAATTTTCCATAAGTATGAATTAATGAATAAGGAGCATTTTTGAATAAATAATCATATGTTGGAGTTTTAGCACTAGCAAAAGCATTAAATTTATCAGAAGAGTTATGCCCAATACCATCAGTTATTATAAGTAATGTTTTATTTGTCACGATTTAAACCTTTTAAAAAGTATAATATAATATAATCGCGGAATTATATCAAAATCAAGGTTTAAGTTTGTTTTATTGGTTATATAGACATCTAGAGATTAATATCTTTCAATATATTTCTGTTCGTGCAGGAATTAGTTTTTTTATTGCTTTTGTTTTAACAATGTATTTAATGCCAAAATTTATTGTTTGGGCAAAAATAAAAAAAGCTTCACAGCCAATTTATGAACATGCACCTCAAGCTCATCAAGCAAAAGCAGGGACACCAACTATGGGTGGAATTGTTTTTATTTTTGCTACTATTATTGCAACACTTTTAACTGCGAAATTAAGCAATATTTATGTGGTTGGAGGTTTATTAACCTTGTCACTTTTTTCTTTTATTGGAATGCAAGATGATTATTCAAAAATTTCAAAAGAAAAAAATTCAGCAGGTTTGAGTGCAAGAGCTAAATTAATTTTTCAATTTATCTGTGCATTTATAATAGGTTTTACTCTTTATTATTTTTCTCATACAACGGAATTATATACTCCTTTTTATAAACTTCCTTTATTTGATATGGGAGCATTTGCAATTATATTATGGATGATGGTTATTGTGGCTTCTTCAAATGCGGTAAATTTGACTGATGGATTAGATGGTTTAGCAACAGTTCCCTCAATTATGGCATTTTTCTCACTTTCAATTTTGGTTTATGTAACAGGTCATGCTATTTTTTCATCATATTTATTACTGCCAAGTATTCAAATTGCAGGTGAATTAGCGGTAATGGGAAGTGCAATTTGTGGGGCATTAATCGCATTTTTATGGTTTAATTCACATCCTGCGGAAGTTTTTATGGGAGATTCAGGTTCACTTCCTTTGGGTGCATTTATGGGATATATGGCAATTGTGGCAAAATCAGAATTACTTTTAATAGCAATTGGATTTATTTTTGTTTTAGAAACTGTATCAGTAATACTTCAAGTTGGATCTTACAAACTAAGACAAAAAAGAGTTTTTTTAATGGCACCAATTCACCACCATTTTGAACAAAAAGGCTGGAAAGAAAATAAGATAATTGTTAGATTCTGGATAATTTCATTTATGACAAATTTAATTGCATTGCTTAGTTTAAAAATCAGATAAAGAATAAATAATGATTACAAATAATGAAAAAATAAGAATTTTAGGAAAAGGTATAACTGCTCTTGCATTAAAAGATAAATTTCAAAATGCAACACTATATGATGATAACGATTTTAATACATATGATTTAAATTCAAATGAGCTAACAGTTGTAAGTCCTGGAATCCCACCTTATAATGAAATGGTTATAAATTCTAAAAATTTAATTAGTGATTATGATTTATTCTCTTCGATTATGCCATTTTCTATTTGGATTTCTGGAACAAATGGAAAAACTACAACAACACAAATGTGCCAACATTTACTAAAAGAGTATGGTTCCCTATATGGTGGAAATATTGGTGTTCCCCTTAGTCATTTAGATGAAAAAGCTTCTATTTGGATTTTAGAAACTTCTTCTTTTACTTTACATTATACAAATAATTCAAAACCAAATATTTATATTTTACTTCCAATTTCAGAAGACCATATAACTTGGCATGGCTCTTTTGAAGAGTATAAAAATGCAAAATTAAAACCATTATCTTTAATGAATGAAAATGATATAGCAATAATTCCAAATGAATTTAAAAATATTAAAACAAATGCTTTTTTGATTACATATAAAAATAGTGATGAATTATGTAGTCACTTTAAAATTGATAAATCAAAAATCAAATTCAAAGAACCATTTCTATTAGATGCAATTTTAGCAATGGCAACAAGAAAAATTATGTTTGATGAGGTAAATTATGAATTAATAAATGAATTTGTAATTGATAAGCATAAAGTTGAAGAGTTCAAAGATATAAAAAATAGATTATGGATTGATGATAGTAAAGCTACAAATGTTGATGCAACTATAAATGCAATTGTTCCATATAAAAATAAAAATATACATATAATATTAGGTGGAGATGATAAAGGTGCAAATTTACTTCCACTTTTTGAAAGTATTAAAAATTTAGATATAAATGTTTATGCAATAGGTAGTAACACAGAAAAAATTGTGAAATTTTGTAATGAATATAAAATAAATATTGAAAGTTGTACTTATCTAAATATTGCAGTAGAAAAAATAGATTTGGTTTTAAATGAAAATTCTGTTGCTATGTTATCGCCAGCTGCAGCATCATTGGACCAATTCAAATCATACGCGCATAGAGGGAATGAATTTAAAAATTTGGTACACTCTTTAAGTTGATATTAATATTTTAACTTGTATAATCTCAATCCAATTTGCGTGGGCTCGATAGCTCAGTCGGTAGAGCAAAGGATTGAAAATCCTTGTGTCGACAGTTCGATTCTGTCTCGAGCCACCATTTTGTTTGGATGCTGGTGTAGCTCAGTTGGCTAGAGCAGCTGATTTGTAATCAGCAGGTCGGGGGTTCGACTCCCTTCACCAGCTCCATTTTTCGTCGTGCGTCTTCTTTTAAAGAACAGCGCTAGACCAGAACAATAATATTTTTCAACGGTGAGGTTGGAGAGTGGTCAAATCCTGCGGACTGTAAATCCGCCGCCTACGGCTTCGAAGGTTCAAATCCTTCTCTCACCACCACGCAAATGTTGCGGGAGTAGCTCAGTTGGCTAGAGCTTCTGCCTTCCAAGCAGACTGTCGCGAGTTCGAGTCTCGTCTCCCGCTCCATTTATTTTATTGATTACTGGGAGCTGAGTTATAAGCACAATATTTTTTTATAACTCTTTTATATATAATATAACTTCCATTAAAGTTTTTTTCAGTATTTTTTCAATATAATACGCACACAATTTTATTGTGTAATTTAAAAATAAACAAATCCCCTCTGAATAGAGAAGCCAAATGGGCTTATCTACTCAGAGGGCAATAACCAAAATTTAGAAGGGGAATTCTATGGCAAAAGAAAAATTTTCAAGAAACAAACCGCACGTTAACATCGGTACTATTGGACATGTTGACCACGGTAAAACTACATTAACAGCTGCAATTTCTGCAGTACTATCTGTAAGAGATGGTGGAACTATGATGGATTACGATCAAATCGATAATGCACCAGAAGAAAGAGAAAGAGGAATTACTATTGCTACTTCTCATATTGAATATGAAACTAAAGCTAGACATTATGCTCACGTAGATTGTCCAGGACACGCCGATTATGTTAAAAACATGATTACAGGTGCTGCTCAAATGGATGGTGCTATTATTGTTATCGCTGCAACTGATGGTCCTATGGCTCAAACAAGAGAACATATCTTATTATCAAAACAAGTTGGTGTTCCATACATCGTTGTTTTCTTAAATAAAGAAGATCAATTAGATGATGAAGATAGAGAAGAAATGTTAGAACTTGTTGAAATGGAAGTTAGAGAATTATTATCAACTTACGATTTCCCAGGTGATGATACTCCTATCGTTGCAGGTTCTGCATTTAAAGCATTAGAAGAAGCTAAAGCTGGTTCTATTGGTGTTTGGGGAGAAAAAATTATTGCATTAATGGATGCAGTTGATGCTTATATCCCAACTCCACAAAGAGATGTTGATCAAGATTTCTTAATGCCAGTTGAAGATGTATTCTCTATCTCAGGAAGAGGTACTGTTGTTACTGGAAGAATTGAAAAAGGTACAATTAAAATTGGTGAAACTATTGAAATCGTTGGATTCTCTGATACTAAAACAACTACTGTAACTGGTGTTGAAATGTTCAGAAAAGAAATGGATCAAGGTCAAGCTGGTGATAACTGCGGTGTTCTTTTAAGAGGTATTAAAAAAGAAGATGTAGAAAGAGGACAAGTTTTATGTAAACCTAAAACAATTACTCCACATACTAAATTCAGATGTGAAGTGTATATCCTTTCTAAAGATGAAGGTGGTAGACATACTCCATTCTTCTCAGGATATAGACCACAATTTTATGTAAGAACTACAGATGTTACTGGTTCTTGTACTTTACCAGAAGGTACTGAAATGGTTATGCCAGGTGATAATGTAGAAATGACAGTTGAATTAGTTGCTCCAATTGCTCTAGACAAAGGTACAAAGTTTGCTATTAGAGAAGGTGGTAGAACTGTAGGTGCTGGAGTTGTTGCTGAAATCATAGAATAAGGATTTGCAATGGCAAATATAAGAATTAAAATTGGATTAAAATGTCAAGAGAATGGTGATATTAACTATACTACTTGGAAAAATCCAAAAACTCATACTGAAAAGTTTGAAGTTAAAAAATATAGTCCAAGATTGAAAAAACACACTTTACACAAAGAAGTGAAACTAAAATCTTAATTTTTAAGCTTACAGGTTAAACTGTAAGCTTATTTTGAAATAGGTCAGTAGCTCCAATGGTAGAGCGCCGGATTCCAAATCCGATGGTTGTGGGTTCGAATCCCTCCTGGCCTGCCACTTAAATTTTTTTAAAAGAAGTAAAACTCTTTTTTTGAAAGAATTTATTGACAAATAATAGCAATCAAAATGGAGTAAATAGTGAATAAAGTTAAAAACTACTATCAAAATGCAAAATCAGAATTATTAAAAGTTATTTTCCCTATAAAAGAGCAAATTAGATCTGCATATTTATCTGTTTTTATTGTTGTTACGGTTATAACTTTATTTTTAGCTTTAATTGATGGAATTATGTCATTAAGCTTATCTTCAATTATTAAATAGGAAGTAATTATGGCACACAAATGGTACGCAATTCAAACTTATTCAGGTAGTGAATTATCTGTAAAAAAAGCTTTATTACAATTATCTGAAGAAATGACAGATGGTAGAATATCAGATGTATTAGTACCTACAGAAGATTTAATTGAAATAAAAAAAGGTAAGAAATCTATAGTTGAAAGACCACTATATCCTGCATATGCATTTGCAAGAATAGATTTAGATACTGGATTATGGCACAGAATTCAATCAATGCCAAAAGTTGGGAGATTCATTGGTGAATCTAAAAAACCAACTGCATTATCTGATAAAGATATTAACTTAATTTTAGAAAAAGTAAAAAATAGAGCAGCAGCAAAACCGAAAGTTTCATTTGATGAGGGTGAAATGGTAAGAATTAATGAAGGACCATTTTCTAATTTTAATGGTTTAGTAGAAGATTTTGATATGGTTTCTGGATTATTAAAATTAAATGTTTCTATATTTGGAAGAAATACACCTGTGGAAATTTCATACACTCAAGTTGAAAGAGTAGTTTGATTTAATAAATTTATAGACATTAGGCAATAAAACTAGTCTCTCAAATAGTTTTTTTGCCTAATGTCTAATCATTAAAAAATTGATAAAGGAATAACATGGCTAAGAAAATTCAAGGTCTAATTAAATTACAGATACCTGCGGGTGCTGCAAATCCATCACCACCAGTTGGTCCAGCATTGGGTCAAAGAGGTGTTAACATAATGGAATTTTGTAAAGCTTTCAATGAAAAAACTAAAGATAAAGCTGGTTTTAGATTACCAGTTGTTATTACAGTTTATACTGACAAAAGTTTTACATTTGAAGTAAAACAACCACCAATGACAGATTTAATTAAAAAAGTTGCTGGAATTAAATCAGGTTCAAGTAATCCACTTAAACAAAAAATTGGAAAACTTTCAAAAGAACAAGTTATGGAAATTGTTGATATGAAAATCAAAGATTTAAATACAGATGATAAAGAAGCAGCTGCAAGAATTGTTGCAGGTTCAGCTAGATCAATAGGTATTGAAATAGAATTATAATATTCTGTTTTGATTAAAGTCTTACCACCAGACTCAATAATGGCGGTAGCAAAAATAATATAATTGCGGAGATAAAAATGGCAAAAGTTTCAAAAAGATATAAAGCACTAAAAGAAAAAATTGAAGATAGAAAATATTCTTTAGTTGATGCTTGTGCAAGTTTAAAAGATTTAAAATCAGCAAAATTTGATGAAAGTGTAGAAATTGCACTAAATTTAAATGTTGATCCAAGACATGCAGACCAAATGATTAGAGGTGCTGTTGTACTTCCAAATGGAACTGGTAAAACTGTAAGAGTTGCAGTGTTTGCTAAAGGTTTAAAAATGGATGAAGCAAAAGCTGCAGGTGCTGATGTTGTTGGTAATGATGATTTAGCTGAAGCTATTCAAGCTGGAAACATTAATTTCGATGTTTTAATTGCAACTCCTGATTGTATGGGAATTGTAGGAAAAGTTGGTAGAATTTTAGGACCAAAAGGTTTAATGCCTAATCCTAAAACAGGTACTGTAACTATGGATGTTACAAAAGCTGTAAATGATGCTAAAGGTGGTCAAGTTACATATAGAGTTGATAAAAAAGGTAATATGCAAGCTGGAATCGGAAAAGTTTCATTTTCTGCTGAAGCACTTAGAGAAAATGCTGCAACATTTATTGCAGCTATCAATAAAGCAAAACCATCAACTGCAAAAGGTAGATATATTACTAATGCAGCTATATCTTTAACGATGAGTCCATCAATTATTTTAGATAATATGGAATTAATGGAAATTAGATAAGGTTTCACCTTGTCTAATTTTTTTTAGCATTCAGTAATGAAGATTTTCTTTCTTTATTATTGAGTGTTATTCAAAGCACTGAAATAAAACTGAAGACAGCTGGTAAGAAACACCTCCGTTTCTTGTAAGTCCCGCCTAAGTCGATGTTTTGAAGGGAGGAGAAAAAATGACTAAACAACAAAAATCAGAAATAATTGATTCTTTAACAGGTGAATTTAAAAATTCTTTAGCTATCGTAGTTTGTGACTATAAAGGTCTTACTCATAGAGAATTAGAAACTTTAAGAAAAGAAGCAAAAGCTAATGATACTAAAGTTCAAGTTGCTAAAAATACATTAGTTACAGTTGCTGTAAAAAATGCTGAATTAGGTGATGTTGAATTAACTGGTACGAATATTTTCTTATGGTCTGATGATCAAATTTCAGCTTGTAAAGTTGCAGATAAATTTGCTACTTCTAACAAAGAAAAATTTGTTATTAAATCAGGGATTATTGAAGGTAAAATTGCAGACTTTGCTACAGTTAATGCATTCGCTAAATTACCATCAAGAGAACAACTTCTTGGTATGCTTGCAGCTACTTGGATGGCACCTGTTACAAACTTTACTATTGGGCTTGATGCACTTAGAAAGAAAAAAGAAGAAGAGGCAGCTTAATTTTTAAGCTATTAAAACAAAATAAATAAATTATAAGGAATAAGAAATGGCAATTTCTAAAGAAGACGTATTAGAATATATCTCTGGATTATCTGTACTTGAATTATCAGAATTAGTAAAACAATTTGAAGAAAAATTTGGTGTATCTGCACAACCTGTTGCAATGGCTGGTGGAGCAGTTGCTGCTGTTGAAGCTGCTGAAGAAAAAACTGAATTTGATGTTATTATCTTAGATGCTGGTGACAAAAAAATTAATGTTATTAAAGAAATTAGAGCATTAACTGGTTTAGGATTAAAAGAAGCAAAAACTGCTGCTGAAGAAACTCCTTCAACAATTAAAGAAGGTATTTCTAAAGAAGATGCTGAAGCTGCAAAAGCTGCATTAGAAGCTGCTGGTGCAAAAGTAGAAATTAAATAATTATTAAATAATTATGATTGATATACAAGGCTTTTGCCTTGTATAAAGATTCGCATCTTTGAAGGTTAAGGTTAAAATTTTATGAAATTTTAACCCTATCCTTTATGGATGCTTTTGTGCTTTATAATAATATAAAAGCAGAACTTAACCAAATTTTATAACAAGGCCGACAATGTTAAACTCTTTAAAATCTGGTAATAGACTTAGAGTTGATTTTGCAAAAAATCCGCAACAAATTGAAATTCCAAACTTATTACAACTACAACAAACTTCGTATGATACTTTCTTAATGATAGGTCAAGGTGATAGAACTACTGCTGGAATTGAAAAAGTATTTAAATCTATTTTCCCGATTCATGATGTACAAAACCGAATTACACTTGACTATTTAGGTAGTGAAGTAGGTAAACCTAAATATGATGTAAGAGAATCTATGGTTAGAGGACTTACATATTCAATTCCTCTTAAAATTAATATTAGATTAACACTATGGGATTTAGACGAAAAAACTGGTGAAAAAATCGGTGTTAAAGATATGAAAGAACAATCTTTATTCATTAGAGAAATTCCTTTAATGACTGATCGAACTTCGTTCATTGTTAATGGTGTTGAAAGAGTAGTTGTAAATCAATTACATAGATCACCTGGTGTTATCTTTAAAGAAGAAGAATCAAATACTGCTGATAATAAACTAATTTATACAGGTCAAATTATTCCTGATCGTGGTTCATGGTTATATTTTGAGTATGATGCAAAAGATGTATTATATGTAAGAATTAATAAAAGAAGAAAAGTACCTGTAACAATTTTATTTAGAGCATTAGGGTATTCTAAAGAAGATATTATTAAATTATTCTACCCAATAGTAAATATTAAAATCAAAAATAATAAATTTTTAACTGAATTTAATCCTGATGATTTTATGGGAAGAATTGAATTTGATGTTAAAGATGACAAAGGTAATTTAGTAATTGGTGCTGGAAAAAGATTAACAGTAAGAAAAGCTAAAGCTTTAATTGAAGGTGGACTTAAATTAATTGAGTATCCTTTAGAATTATTAATGGATAGAAGTACAGCAAATACAATTTATGATCCAGAATCTGGTGAAGTTTTATTTGATTCTTTAACTAATCTTGATGAATTAAAATTAAAAAAACTTTTAGATTTAGGTTTTGAATCATTCGATATTGCAAATGACTTAGCAACAGGTATTGATAATTCTATTATTAATGCATTTAAAGCAGATGCTGAATCTTTAAAATTATTAAAACAAACTGAACAACTTGATGATGAAAATGATTTATCAGCAATCAGAATTTATAAAGTAATGAGACCAGGTGAACCTGTAACTAAAGAAGCAGCTAAAGAGTTTGTTAAAAAATTATTCTTTGATCCAGAAAGATATGATTTAACAAAAGTTGGAAGAATGAAAATGAATCATAAGTTAGGTGTAAATGTACCTGAGTATGTTACAACTCTAACTTATGAAGATGTTATTAAAACTGTTCAATACCTTGTTAAAGTTAAATCAGGTCATGGACATATTGATGATAGAGATCATTTAGGTAACAGAAGAATTAGAGCAATTGGTGAATTATTAGCTAATGAATTGCATGCTGGTTTAATCAAAATGCAAAAAGCTATTAGAGATAAAATGACTACTTTATCTGGTACATTAGAAGATATTATGCCTCATGATTTAGTTAACTCTAAAATGATTACTTCAACAATTACTGAATTCTTTACATCAGGACAATTATCTCAATTTATGGACCAAACAAATCCATTATCAGAAGTTACTCATAAAAGAAGACTTTCTGCACTTGGTGAGGGTGGACTTGTAAAAGAAAGAGCTGGATTTGAGGTAAGAGATGTTCATCCAACTCACTATGGAAGAATTTGTCCAGTTGAAACTCCTGAGGGTCAAAATATTGGTCTTATTAATACATTATCTACTTTCTCAAAAGTTAATGAGCTTGGATTTATTGAAGCTCCTTATAAAACTGTTGTAGATGGTCTTGTAACTGATGAGATTAAATACTACACAGCAACTCAAGAAGAAGGATTAGTAATTGCTCCTGGTTCAACAAAAGTTGATGAAAACGGAAAAATTATTGAATCTTTAATTGAAGCTAGAAAAGATGGTGAAATCTTATTGATGGAGAGAAGTAGTGTTGATTTAATTGATATTTCTTCTCAAATGGTTATGGGAGTTGCGGCTTCTTTAATTCCATTCTTAGAACACGATGATGCTAATAGAGCATTAATGGGTTCAAATATGATGAGACAAGCTGTTCCATTATTAAGACCAAATGCACCTATTGTTGGAACTGGTTTAGAAAAAACAGTTGCACGAGATGCATGGGAAGCAATAAAAGCAGGTCGTTCAGGACTTGTTGAAAAAGCTGATGCAAAAAATATTTATGTAAGAGGTGAAGATGAAAACGGTGCTTTCATTGATCATTATTCTGTAAATAAAAATGTAAGAACAAATAATAATACTTCTTTTGGTCAAAGAATAGCTGTAACTGAGGGTGAATTTGTAACAAAAGGTCAAGTTATTGCTGATGGTCCTGCTATGGATAAAGGTGAATTAGCTGTCGGTGTTAATGCAATGGTTGCCTTCATGCCATGGAATGGATATAACTATGAAGATGCTATTATCCTTTCTGAAAGACTTATTGAAGAAGATGCTTTTACATCTATTCATATTTATGAAAAAGAAGTGGAGTGTAGAGAATTAAAACATGGTAATGAAGAAATTACAAGAGATTTACCAGGTGTTAAAGAAGAATCAATTACTCATTTAGATAATTCTGGAATTGTTAAAATTGGTACATTTATTAAGCCAGGTATGATTTTAGTTGGAAAAGTTACTCCAAAAGGTGAAATTAAACCAACTCCAGAAGAAAGACTTTTAAGAGCAATCTTTGGTGAAAAAGCTGGACATGTTATAAACAAATCATTAGTTTGCCCTACATCAATGGAAGGTACTGTTGTTGATGTTAAAGTGTTTACTAAAAAAGGTTATGAAAAAGATGAAAGAGCAGTTGCAGAAATTGCATCTGAAAAAGCTGAATTAGATTTAAAACACCATGATAAACTTTTAATGCTTGATAGAGAAGAGATTTTAAAAATCAATGATTTATTATTAAAATCTAGTTTAACAAAAGATTTAGAATTAGATGAAGTTACATATAAAAAAGGTGAAACTATTCCTGTTGATGTATTAATGAATGTTAATAGATTTGCAATGAAAAAAGTTGTTTCTTCTTATCCGAAAGATATTGAAAATACATATAATGATATTAAAGAACATTTTATTAAACAAAAAGCTCATTTAAGAGATGAGCATGAAGAAAAACTTCAAGTTTTAGAACATGATGATATTTTATCTTCAGGAGTAATTAAACAAGTTAAAGTTTATATTGCAACTAAGAGAAAAATAAAAGTTGGTGATAAAATGGCTGGACGACATGGAAATAAAGGTATTGTTTCAAATATTGTTCCAAAAGTGGATATGCCATACTTAGAAGATGGTTCTACTGTTGATGTAATTTTAAATCCACTTGGAGTTCCTTCAAGGATGAATATTGGACAAATCTTAGAAGTTCACCTAGGATTAGTTGGTAAAAAACTTGGAGCTCAAATTCAAGAAGTTTTTGAAGCAAAAAAAGCTGATTTTATTGTTGAATTAAGAGCAAAAATGACAGAAATTGCATCTGTTGCAAAACTTATGAATGGTAAAGCATTTATGGATAAGTTAAGTGATGATGAATTAATTAAATATGGTCAAGATTGGGCAAAAGGTGTTAGATTTGCAACTCAAATCTTCGATGGTTTAAAAGAAGAAGAGTTTATTAAACTTTTTGAATTAGCAAAAATTGATACAGATGGTAAGTGTGTCCTTTACGATGGAAAAACTGGTGGTAAAATGATGGAAAGAGTAAATGTAGGTTACATGTATATGCTTAAACTTCACCACTTAGTTGATGAAAAAGTGCATGCTAGATCTACTGGACCTTACTCTTTAGTTACGCAACAACCAGTAGGTGGAAAAGCTTTATTTGGTGGACAAAGATTTGGAGAGATGGAAGTTTGGGCATTAGAAGCTTATGGAGCAACAGCTGTTCTTAAAGAAATGCTTACAACAAAATCAGATGATGTTGAGGGTAGAACTCGTGCTTATAGAGCTATTGCAAATGGTGAAAATGTTCCAAATTCAGGTGTTCCTGAAACATTCTTCGTATTGACAAAAGAATTAAAAGCTCTTGCATTAGATGTAGAGATTTTTGGAGAGGTGGAAAACAATGAGTAAAACTGTAAAATTATTACAACCTATTGAAATTAAAGAGTTAGAAAGACCGCAAGATTTTGCGGCTTTTCAATTAAGACTTGCAAGTCCAGAAAAAATACTTTCTTGGTCTTGTGGAGAAGTTAAAAAACCTGAAACAATCAACTATAGAACATTAAAACCTGAAAGAGATGGTTTATTTTGTGCGAAAATTTTTGGACCAGTAAAAGATTATGAATGTCTTTGTGGTAAATACAAAAAAATGAGATACAAGGGTGTTGTTTGTGAAAAATGTGGAGTTGAAGTAACTTCTTCAAAAGTACGAAGACACAGAATGGGACATATTGATTTAGTATCTCCAGTTGCTCATATTTGGATGGTTAGCTCACTTCCAACAAGAATTGGTACTTTATTAGGTGTTAAATTAAAAGACCTAGAAAGAGTATTATATTATGAAGCATATATCGTAAGTGAAGCTGGTGAAGCTTATTATGATAATGAAAAAACTAAAAAAGTTTTAAAATATGATATTTTAAATGAAGAACAATATAGAACAATTGCTGATTTATTTGAACACACTGGATTTGATGCAGCAATGGGTGGACAAATTGTTAGAGATTTATTAGAAACTATTGATTTATTTGAATTATTAACTATTTTAAAAGAAGAAATGGGTTCTACAAAATCAGAAGCAAAAAGAAAAACTATAATCAAAAGATTAAAAGTTGTTGAAAACTTCTTAAATTCTGGAAATAAACCAGAATGGATGATGCTTACTCAACTTCCAGTTCTTCCCCCTGATTTAAGACCACTCGTTTCACTTGATGGTGGAAAATTTGCAGTTTCTGATGTGAATGACTTATACAGAAGAGTTATTAATAGAAATAACAGATTAAAAAGATTAACAGAACTTGATGCTCCTGAAATTATTATTAGAAATGAAAAAAGAATGCTTCAAGAAGCAGTTGATGCTTTATTTGATAATGGTAAAACAGCAAATGCTGTAAAAGGTGCAAATAAAAGACCTTTAAAATCTTTATCTGAAATTATTAAAGGTAAACAAGGGCGATTCAGACAAAACTTACTTGGTAAAAGGGTTGACTTCTCAGGAAGATCTGTTATCGTTGTTGGACCTACATTAAATATGGACCAATGTGGTATTCCTAAAAAAATGGCATTAGAGTTATTTAAACCACATTTAATGGCTAAATTAGAAGAAAAAGGTTATGCAACAACTTTAAAAGCTGCAAAAAGATTAATTGAATCAGAAGCAAATGAAGTATGGGAATGTCTAAACGAAATCGTTGATGAATATCCAATTATGTTAAATAGAGCTCCAACTCTACATAAACTTTCTATTCAAGCTTTCCACCCAGTTTTAATTGATGGAAAAGCAATTAGATTACACCCGTTAGTTTGTGCTGCATTTAATGCAGACTTCGATGGTGACCAAATGGCAGTTCACGTGCCTTTATCACAAGAAGCAGTTGCAGAAGCAAAAATTTTAATGATGTCTTCTATGAACATTCTATTACCAGCATCAGGAAGAGCAATTGCTGTTCCATCACAAGATATGATTTTAGGTATTTATTATCTATCATTAGAAAAAGATGGTGTAAGAGGTGAACATAAATTATTTACTGATGTAAATGAAGTAAAAATTGCATTAGATATGAATAAAATTGATTTACATGCAAAAATTAGAACAAAATTGGATGATAAAGTTATTCATACAACTGTTGGAAGATTAATTATTCATGAAATTTTACCTGAGTTTGTACCAACAAATTTATGGAATAAAATTTTAAAGAAAAAAGATATTGGTACTTTAGTTGATTATATCTACAAACATGGTGGATATGAAGTAACTCCAAGATTTTTAGATAACTTAAAAAATTTAGGTTTTAGATATGCAACAGTTGCTGGTATTTCTATTTCAATTGATGATATTAGAGTTCCTGAAACAAAAGTTGGACATATTACTAAATCTAAAAAAGAAGTTATTGAAGTTCAAAAACAATTCTCTCAAGGTTTATTAACTGAGCAAGAAAGATATAATAAAATTATTGATATTTGGACAGAAGTTAATAACAGACTTGGTTCTGAAATGATGGAATTAGTTAAAACTGATAAAAATGGATTTAACTCTATTTATATGATGGCCGATTCAGGGGCTAGGGGTTCTGCAGCTCAAATTAGACAGCTGTCTGGTATGAGGGGACTTATGGCAAAACCGGATGGTTCTATTATTGAAACACCAATTATTTCAAACTTTAGAGAGGGTCTTAATGTACTTGAGTACTTTATTTCAACTCACGGAGCCAGAAAAGGTCTTGCGGATACAGCGTTAAAAACAGCAAATGCTGGATATTTAACAAGAAAACTTATTGATGTTTCTCAAAATGTAAGAATTACAGTTGAAGATTGTGGAACTCATGAGGGTATTGAAATTACTGATATTACTTCTGGTAATGAATTAATTGAGAGTTTAGAAGAAAGAATCACAGGTAGAGTTATAGCTGAAGATATTATTGACCCAATTTCAAATGAGATTTTATTTGCTGAGGGAACTTTAATAACAGAGGAAGATGCAAAACTTGTTACTGAAGCTGAAGTTAAATCTGTGGTAATTAGAACTCCATTAACTTGTAAAGTTGAAAATGGATTATGTTCAAAATGTTATGGTCTAAACCTTGGTGAGCAAAGAAAAGCAAAACCTGGAGAAGCTGTTGGAGTTGTTGCTGCTCAATCTATTGGAGAGCCAGGAACTCAGCTAACGCTACGAACTTTCCACGTTGGGGGAACTGCAAGTGCTACTCAAACTGAAAGAGAATTAAAAGCTGATAAAGAAGGTTTCATTAGATATTACAATATTAAAAAATATGTAAAAGCTGATGGAAAAATCATTGTTGCAAATAGAAGAAATGCTGGTCTTTTATTGGTTGAACCAAAAATCAATGCACCATTTAAAGGTAAAGTTACAGTTGAAACTTTACATGAAGAAATTATTTTAACTATTACAAATTCAAAAGAAGAGAAAAAATACTTCTTAAGAAAAAATGATGTTGCAAAAGCAAATGAATTAGCTGGTATTTCTGGAAAAATCGAAGGTAAATTATATTTACCATATAAAGATGGTGAAGAAGTTGAGCAAAATGAGTCAATTGTTGAAATGATTAAAGATGGATGGAATATTCCAAATAGAATTCCTTTTGCTTCTGAATTAAAAGTTGAAGATGGTGCTCCTATTACTTCAAAAATAATTTCTGGTGCAAAAGGACTAGTTAAATATTATAAATTAACTGGTGATTATTTAGAAAGAAGACATGACATTAAAGCTGGTGATGTTGTTACAGAAAAAGGTGTATTTGCTGTAATCGTTGATGGTGAAGATAGAGAAGCGTTAAGACATTATGTAGCACGAGGTTCATTAATTGAATTAAATGATAATACAGAAGTTGAAAAAGATTCAGTTATTACTACACCAAAAACATCTGAACAAGTTGTAATTGCAGAATGGGATCCATATGCAAATCCAACTATTGCAGAAAAAGCAGGAACAATTTCTTTTGAAGATATTATTCCAGGACTTACTGTATCAGAACAATTTGATGAATTAACAGGAACTTCTAAACTAGTTGTTAATGAGTATATTCCAAGTGGATATAAACCTACAATTATTTTAGCAACTGATGATAAAGAGATTATTAGATACTCTTTAGATCCAAAGACTTCATTGAATGTGGCTGAGGGTAAAAGAGTTGAAGTTGCAGATATTATTGGTAAAACGCCAAAAGCAACTCAAAAATCAAAAGATATTACAGGGGGGCTTCCAAGAGTTTCTGAATTATTTGAAGCAAGACGACCAAAAAATATAGCTGTTCTTGCATCATTTGATGGTGTTGTATCATTTGGAAAACCATTAAGAAATAAAGAAAGAATTATTATTTCAGATGGTATAGGAAACAATACAGAATATTTAGTTGAAAAATCTAAACAAGTTCTTGTACATGAAGGTGAGTTTGTTCATGCTGGTGAAGCATTAACAGATGGTCAAACATCTCCTCATGATGTATTAAGAATTCTTGGAGAAAAAGCACTTCATTACTTCATTGTTTCAGAAGTACAACAAGTGTATAGATCTCAAGGGGTAAATATTGCTGATAAACATATTGAGGTAATTACATCTCAAATGTTAAGACAAGTTTCTATTTTAGATGGAGGAGATACTAAATTCATTATTGGTGATATGGTTTCTAAAAAAAGATTTAAAATTGAAAATGCAAAAATTATCAAATTAGGTGGGAATCCAGCTATTGCAGAACCTTTATTATTAGGTATCACAAGAGCTGCTGTAACATCAGATTCTATTATCTCAGCTGCATCATTCCAAGAAACTACAAAAGTTTTAACAGAAGCTGCAATTAGTGCAAAAATGGATATGTTAGAAGACTTAAAAGAAAATGTTGTTATTGGTAGAACAATTCCTGTTGGAACTGGTCTTTACAAAAACCAAAAAATTAAATTTTCTGAACATTAATCTTATTCAATAGGGGCTTCCCTATTGGATTTTACTCTTATGGATATATTCTTATTACTTTTTATTTTTATTTCTCTTGAATTTATTGAATCAAATTGGCAAAAATCCGACTCTTTATATGGAGTTTTGATTAACAATTTTTTACTTTTCAAAAAAAATATTTTTATCTATTTTATTATGCATATAACTTTCTTTTACACAATATTTTTATCTTTTTATTTTACTAATTTTGGTTTTTGGATGAGTTCAATTTTTATTGTGAAATTTTTAGACATAAGTTTTAAATTAGTAATTATGAAGAAGCTATCTAATGGAGTTTCTATTGAAGAAATAATGGCAATAAATGTAAAAATGACACCTATGTTAAGATATTTTAATGTGATTGTATATCCATTGACTTTTTTATTTGCTATCAAAATGATATAAATTAATTTTATCATTTTATTATTATGATAAAATGTTAAAGTTAAACAAAAAAAGGAAAATAAATGCAATATTTAGTAATAGCTTACGATAACGAAAATGCACTAGAGAGAAGATTAGAATCAAGAGAAGCTCATATTGAGGGTGTAAAGAAATTAATCTCTGAAGGTAAAATAATAAATGCTGGTGCATTAATTGAAGATGATGTAATGGTTGGATCAACTTTATATATAAATTTTGAAACAGATGATGAATTAGACGAATGGTTAGAAAATGAACCTTATGTAAAAAATAATGTTTGGAATATGGATGAATTTCAGATAGTTCCTATGAAAATGCTTCCTAAACAATAAATATAAATCTTTAAATATCTCATAAAACTCGACAAATTGGACTTTTTATAGTTTCAATTTGTCTCAAATAAAATCAATATATTTACTCAAAGCACAGTTTTACAACAGTACAATTGAGAGTATAAAAAATATTTTAAAAATGCTGTACTGTCATTATTAAAATAATAAGTAAAAACTTACCGAATTAGAATTAAAAAAGTATAAATAAGAAAAAAGATTATGATCTAAGTGATGATGGACTTTATTTTATCGTGAGAAAAAATAGTTCTAATTCTTTTAGATTAGATTTTAGATATGGTGGAAAGTGATTATAATGAGTTTATTACCCTCCCATTAGGTAGTGTTCATCATTCTGTGTCAGCCTAGATAATTCCTAAAATTCTATCATAAATTTAAAGCATCATCAAGCCGTCCATCAAAGTGGATGGCTAGTTGTGAAATTGTTAAGCTCCAATTTCTTATT
>NZ_MUXE01000021.1 GCF_003063245.1 Arcobacter caeni
ATTAGAAGCTATGAAAATGGAAATAGATATAACATCTCCAGTTTCAGGAGTTGTATCTAAAATCTTAGTTAATACTACTGATTCTGTTGAAGAAGGAGAAACATTAGCCATTATTGGTTAGTGTTAAATTACTTTATAAAAAAGCCTAGATAGAATTTTTCTATCTAGGCTTTTTTTTATTTTTTTAAATAAAAAATTTATCAAAATAGTTTAGTTTATGAATCTATTAAAAAATAATTAGATTTGAATTTGTAAAGTGGTACTCCCAGTACGATTCGAACGTACGGCCTACGCCTTAGAAGGGCGTTGCTCTATCCAGCTGAGCTATGGAAGCATTAAAGTAAGTTAAAGCTAAAAAGCCTTGTATAAAAAGTAAAAAAACTTTTTATACAAGGCTTTTTAAATGGAGCGGGAGACGAGACTCGAACTCGCGACAGTCTGCTTGGAAGGCAGAAGCTCTAGCCAACTGAGCTACTCCCGCTCTAAAGTGGTGCGGATGAGAAGACTCGAACTTCCACACCGTGAGGCACCAGATCCTAAGTCTGGCGTGTCTACCAATTTCACCACATCCGCATTAAATAAATTTTTAGAATTAAAAAAGTTTAGTTGGTAATCTAAACTAAAAAGAATGGTACTCCCAGTACGATTCGAACGTACGGCCTACGCCTTAGAAGGGCGTTGCTCTATCCAGCTGAGCTATGGAAGCAACAATATAAAAAATGGGGTAAGTAATGGGGCTCGAACCCACGACCCTCTGAACCACAACCAGATGCTCTAACCGACTGAGCTATACCTACCACAGGTTAAAAAATAAAGTGGTCGGGGCGAGAGGATTCGAACCTCCGGCCCCCTGGTCCCAAACCAGGTGCGCTAACCAGACTGCGCTACGCCCCGACAAAATACTTTTGAAGTTTCACAAAAAGTGGACGGAATTATATTAAGTTTTTCAATATTTGTCAAGTCTTTTTAAAAGAAATCTCGATATTAACCGAAATTTCTTTTAATTCATTAAAATTGTATTAATCCATCTATTGGCGAACTAGCTGTTGCATAAGGCTTTTTAGGGATTCTACCTGCTTTATAACCCATTCTTCCTGCAATTACTGCGTATTTCATAGCTTCTGCCATTTGTATTGGATTAGTTGCACAAGCGATTGCTGTATTTGTTAAAACAGCTTCTGCGCCTAATTCCATAGCAATTGTGGCATCACTTGCACATCCAACACCTGCATCTACAATTACAGGGACTTTTACAGCATCTTTAATAAATGCAATGTTATATCTGTTTTGAATTCCAAGACCTGAACCAATTGGTGCAGCTAATGGCATAATTGCATCAGCCCCTGCATCTTCTAATCTTTTTGCAATAATTGGATCATCATTTGTATATGCCATTATTGTAAAACCCTCTTTTTTTAAGATTTCACAAGCTTTGATTGTTTCTATTACATCTGGATATAAAGTTTTATGAGCATCTCCAATAACTTCAAGTTTGATAATATCAATCCCTGTAGCTTCTCGCATTAATCTAAAAGTTGTAATTGCTTCTTCTGCTGTAAAACAACCAGCACTATTTGGTAAAAGTTTTACATTTGTATCTTTGAAATAATCTAATAAATTCTCTTCATTTGGATTCATAATATTAACTCGTCTAATTGCAACTGTGATTAATTCACTTCCACTAGCAATTGTCGCATCTTTTGTAGTTTGGAAATCTTTGTATTTTCCACTTCCAACTATTAATCTGCTATTAAATTCATATTTACCTATTCTTAAAATTTCACTCATATTGTACTTTCTCCTATAATTTTTAATATATTTATTTTAAATAATTTGGCTCAAATCATAACTATGTAATTCTTTTATTTTGCTTTTAACTTTTCATAACTTTCTAATCTCTTCAATCAAATCTGTAGGAAGTAAAGAGTAGTTATTTTTATCATAGTTTTTGGCCGCCATAGTATGTGCTAAACTGGCTGTGATTACAGAATCAAGACAATCATAACCTTGAGCTAATAAAGAGCCTATTAGTCCACTTAACACATCTCCACTTCCACCTTTACTTAAAACCGCACTTCCAAAACTATTTACGAATAATTTTTCATTTTTAGAAATAATTACATTTGCACCTTTTAATAAAAGCGTTACTTTTGGATATTTTTTAGAAAACATTGGCACATATAAAAATCTATTATTTTGTAATTCTTCAACTTTTATATCAGCAATTTTACATAGTTTTAAAAGTGAACAAAACTCTTTTGGATGTGGTGTTAATACTATTTCTTGATTTAATACTTCGCAAATTAGTTCATCATAAAACAAATCTGCATCTATTATTTTTGAAACATTTTTATTTAATATTTTTCTAATTTCATCTGTTTCATATTTTCCCAAACCCATTCCAATGGCAATTGCGGTGCAGTTTTCACTTATAAAATGTGTTTGCATAAGATGATAAGGTAAATCTAAATTTTCGTGGCAAACAACACTTACAAGACCTGAGCCAAAATTAAAAGCAGCATTTGCAGCTATTATTCCAGCACCTTTCTTACAACCTGCAACTACATTTAAGTGTCCGAAACTACCTTTGTGGGAATTCTTTTTATTTCTAAAAGGTAAGTTCATATCACTTTCATCAAGTAAAAATTTGTTTGATTCTACTTCATAAACTTCTCGTTCAACTCCTAAATCTGCAACTATTATTTTTCCAACATAATCTTTTGATACATCACTAAAAAGTGAAGTTTTCAAAGCTCCCATTGTAATTGTAATATCAGCTTCAAAAGCTACACTTTGAACTTGCCCAAGATTATTTATTCCACTTGGAATATCACAAGCTATTTTAAATGAGTTATAAGAGTTTAGTGTATTTATAAGATTTGTAGATTTTTCATCCAAAGGTTTATTTAATCCCGTTCCAAACAGACAATCTACGATTATATCCGCTTCAAAAAGTTCATTTATAATTTCTATTTTTAAAGCTTCTACTCTTTGGAATTGTAGTTGTGTCATCGATGATTTTGGATTTGAAGCTAAATAAAGTTTTACATCAAATTTTTTATGAAGAAGTCTAGCAAGGGTTATTCCATCTGCACCATTATTTCCACTTCCACATACTATTAAAATTGATTTACAAGAAGAGTGATTTTCACGAATATAAGAAGCTATACTTGAAGCTGCGTGTTCCATAAGTAAATCTTCACTTAGCAAAAATTTCTCGTAACATCTTTTATCTAAAGAGTTTACCTCATCAAATATTTTTTGCATTTTATATCCTTTTATTTATTTTCTAAATTTCCAACCATCACTTTCTAAAATAGTTTTTATTTTTTCTTTTACATCACCTTGAAGTTCAAGCCACTCTTCATTTATAGCACCACCACAAGCTAGTTTTTTCTTTAGAAGTTTCAAAACATCTTTTTTTTTATCTTCACTTATATTAAATCTTCCAACCAAAGTTACTGGTTTTCCTTTTCTTTTTTCAAAGGTAAATACTAATTGATGTTGATTTTTAGGAATGATTTCAGTTGAAGATTTATTTGGATTTTTTTTATCTTCTTTTGTTGTATTAAAACTATTTCCATCAAGTTTTGCACCCATTGAAAAAGCTAATTTATCTGCTAAGCCCACACTAACTCCTTGATTCTTGATTGTACATCAATATCACTTATCAAAATAAAATCATTTTGTTTG
Organism: Arcobacter caeni; assembly: GCF_003063245.1. Taxonomy (GTDB): domain Bacteria; phylum Campylobacterota; class Campylobacteria; order Campylobacterales; family Arcobacteraceae; genus Aliarcobacter; species Aliarcobacter caeni. The sequence goes on from NZ_MUXE01000021.1 coordinate 3,694, forward strand.
TATTGCTCAACTGCAACTCGTCCAATCATCGCTGCATTATCACTACAATATTTTAGTTCACTTAAATACAAATTTGTATTGTGTTTATCACATAATTCTTCAAGTTGAGCCCTCAAATATATATTTGCACTTGCACCTCCAACTATTGCGAAGTTTTTAGGAATATTTTGTTTAAAAAGTTTTTTTAGTTTTTGTACAATATGAAGAACAGCTGTTTTTTGAAAACTTGCACAAATATCATATTTATCTTGTTCATTCATTCCAAATTCACTATTTTCTAGTTTTTCTATTTGCATTCTAACTGCATTTTTTAAACCCGAATATGAAAACTCTATTTTTGGACTTTGACTAAGAGGAATTGGTAAAACAAATCTTAAATCATCACCTTTTAAAGCATACTCTTGAACAACAGGACCACCTGGATAACCAAGTCCTAACATCTTTGAAACTTTGTCAAAACTCTCTCCAAAACTATCATCCATTGTACTTGCGATTACTTTCATATCATTTAAAGAATTTGCTTGAATAATTTGAGTATGTCCACCTGAAACCAATAAAACAGTCATTGGTAAAATTTCATCTTTTTCAATAAACAGTGAATAAATATGACCTTTTAAATGATTAACTGCAATTAGTGGAAGATTTAATGAAATAACTAAAGCCTTTGCCATAGTTACACCCTCAGTTAAAGTAACACTTAATCCAGGTGCATTTGTAACAGCTATTGCTTTTAGTTTTGGGAAATATTCTTTGCACTCTTCAAGAATTTTAGGAAGTGCTTCTATATGAAGTCTGGCTGCTAGTTCTGGAACAACTCCTCCATAAATACTATGTTGAAGTTCTTGAGATATTTTTTTGTGATAAATTAATTTATTTGTTTCTATTTGTGTAATAGAAATTGAGCTATCATCACATGAAGATTCAATACTTAAAATCATTTTATCAACTCTTCATTTATTTGACATTCATCAACTCTTTTTATCCAATCCAAAGCGCAATCAAGTTTTCCAAATCCAGAGGCTGCATTTATATGTCCTGCATTTTCCATAATTTTCATACCAATATTCAGTTTTGATTGAAGTTCAATTGCTTCTTCTATACTCATATATGGATCATTTGTTGAAGCTGCCATGATTATTTCATTTGCTTTTAAATCTTTTGCTATTGGATATGGGAAAAAAGTTTTTGCTTCTTCTATACTTCTATTTCTTGAAACAGGAGCTACTAACATTAATTTATCAAGTTTAATATCAAGTTCATCACAAGCGTGAAACCATAAAATATTTGCCAAAGAGTGACAAACTACAATATCTGGTTTAAAATGTTCTAACTCTTTTTTTAAAAAATCTTTCCATTCTTGAAGTTTTGGATTTTCTCTACTAGGAAAAGCAGGAAACGAAACAATATAATTTTCTTTTATTAAATCACTTGCCAATTGCGCTTGCCAATGGGGGAACTCACTTCCTCCTAAACCATGAAGTATTAAAACTCTTTTATTCAATTTTTAATCCTATTAATAATTTCTAACACATCGTACATATTTTTTTGTTTTTCTATTATCATAATAAGCTGTTCCACTTACAAAATGCATATAATCAGCGTTATACCAAAGTGTTCGCCATTGTGCTGTTGAAGCCCAATATCCATCTGGAACATTGTATTTAAATGCAAAATTTATATTTGTTTTAACATTTTTCTTTAAAACTATTTTTTCAAATTCATCAATATGAGCTAATCTCCAATCTGAAAAACCAAAAAGAGTAAGATTATTACAATATTTTTCAGCTTCAAAATGGTTCATTAAATTTTTAATAACAGAAGGGTCATCAACCCACATTAATTTAGCATCATCATCTAAAACTACTTCTATAGAGCTATCTCTATATATTTTTGCATCAAGAAATGACAAAAAAACTAGTAATAACAATAAATATTTCATTAGTTATCCTTTATATTGGATACTTCAAACTTTCCTCTTTTGAGTGTTGATTCTACGCTTTCATCCAATAACTCAATATTTATTTTGTAATCAGTTTTAAAAACTAAGCCAACTAACTCTTTGTGTGAAGTCTTTTCTTTTTCTATTGTACTATGTTTTTTCCATTCATCTAATTTTTCTTCATATAAACTTACTATATCTTTTTCAAAATTATTTCTTGAATAAATCAAATATACAACCATAATCAGAAGTATGCCAAAAGGAATCAGTAAATCAAGACTCACAGTAGTTTCTCACTTCTTTGTCAATTTCAAATATCTCATCTATTGAAGTAGGTTTTACATTATTAAATTTATTTATTGCATTTAATGTTATTTTTGGAATGTCTAAAAATCCAATTTCTGAGTTCAAAAATTTTGCAACAGCAACTTCGTTTGCAGCATTTAAAACAACTCCTAAATCAAGATTATTTAATATCTCATCTTTTATTTCCCAAATTGGGTATCTTGAAGTTTCTATTTTTTTAAACTCAAGATTTGCAACTTCTACTAAATCCACAGGTTTTAGAATCTGTTCATCACAAGAACCTAAAATCGCATAAGCAATTGGAAGTTGCATAGAAGTATTTGCAATATGAGCGGTTGTACTTCCATCACTAAAATTTATAAAAGCATGAATAAGTGATTTTGTTTCGATAATTGCATCAAGTTTTCTAATATCAAAAAGCCAAGCAGCTTCCATTAATTCAAACATTTTGTTTGTCATTGTTGCACTATCAATTGTGATTTTATTTCCCATTGACCAATTAGGATGAGATAAAGCTTCTTTTATTGATACATTTTGAAGTTTTTCAAGTGGATAATCTCGAAAAGAACCTCCACTTGCAGTAATTAACATAGAATCGATTTTTTTATTTTGAAGTAAATACCAAAGTCCAAAATGTTCACTATCAATTGGTTTTAAATTTGTTTGATCTATAAATTTCCCTGCAACAACTAAAGATTCTTTATTTGCTAAAGCAACTTTTTTGCCACACTCTATTGCTTTTAAAGTTGGTCTTAAACCTAAAAATCCCACAAGTGCATTTACAACTGTTGAAGTTTTACTTTCTTCAATCGCTTTTAAAATTGCATTTTCTCCAAAAGATACATTGTTATGATTTACCAAAGGAATATCTTCAGCTCTATCAATTACAACAATTTTGGGTTTAAATTCTTTTATTTGTTGATTTAGTAGCTGGATATTTCTTCCAGCTACTAAAACCTCAACTTCAAGATTGAATTTTCGTGCGATATTTAAAGTATTTACACCTATTGAGCCTGTACTTCCAAGAAGTATCAAATCACAACTCTTAATAATACTAACATTATAATTGCGCCAAATAAATATCCATCAGTTCTATCTAAAACTCCACCATGTCCAGGTAAAATTGTTCCACTATCTTTAACATCAGCTTCTCTTTTTAAATAACTTTCAAATAAATCACCAAAAATTGAAACAATAGAAACTATTGCAGAAATTATTAAAGCATTTACAAAACTTATTCCATTTGTTGAGAAAAGTGTTCCGAATATAACTGCAAAAACAACTCCCCCAATAACTCCTTCTATAGTTTTATTAGGGCTAGTCTCACAAAATTTTGTTTTTCCAATACTTTTTCCTACAAAATAAGCACCAATATCTGTACTTGCAACAATTACTAATAACCATAAAAGAGTCATCGTTCCATATTCACTATAAAGAGAAAGTAAAAACAAAAATGATGCAGTTGGATATAAAAGTGGTAAAAATATGTGTATATTTAATGTTTTTTTATATGCCAATTGAGAAGCATATGCAATTGCAACAATAAAAATCAAATCTTCAGGTTTTGGATAAAAATATGCAGCAATCCATAAAAGTATGGTATAGACATAAATACTATCACTTTTTAAATTAAATAATTTTTTTGCTTCAGATATTGAAATTAATAACATAATTCCGAAAACTAACCAAAATATAAAATATGAATCGATATAACCTATCACCAGCATTGATACAAATAGTACAACTCCCGTTTTTATACGAGTTGAACTTTCATTTATTATTTTTAACATCTCATTATAACCTTGAATTTAAAAGTTTAAGATTATACTAAATTTTGGCTTGGTATTTGTAAAGAGAAGAAAAGATAATAGATTTATTAAACCTATTATCTTTTTATACACATTTTAGATTTTTTTAAAATAGTCCAGCTATTTGAGATGAAATTTGTTTTTCTAAAATCGGAGTTGCCTCAGGTAGAGTCAAATTCATTTTAGTTGCTTCTGCAAATAACATAGTTTTATGTTCTATATAATCTGTCTCATATTGTTGAGCCGTTCCATTTGCCATATTAGAGTTTATTTTTCCTGAAGTATCTGTATTTTTTATATTACCCGCAAATCCATTCATAAATCCAGCTTTACTTGAATCATTTACGCTTGCTTGTCCATTTGCAGATGCACTTGAAGTATAAACCTTACCATTTGCTTTCTCTCTAATTACAATATCAACTTGCATTTGAAAAATTGTATCTTCTGTAGCTTTTGCAATAAGTCCACCAACCAAAGCAGCACCAAGACCAACTCCTACCATTTGTCCTGCTCCACCATGATTATATCCAGAAACTCCAGCACCAACAGCACCTGCTGCTAATGCTCCACCTGCTGTATTATTTTCTTGTTTTTTATTACAATATAATACATTCATCATTAAAACATAAGTTGCTTGTTCTGGATCTTCAACAATTGAATACCCTTTTGCTTGTAATTCATTTAATATTGTATTTTCAAGATTTATTCTTTGCCCACTAGTATTTTTGCTAGATACAAAAATCAATCTTTTACTTTTTGCAACTGGATTTATAAATACACTTTGTGTCATTGTTGAACTTGTTTGTAACTCAGTTGTTGCACACCCTGAAAAAAGTACAGTTGCCGCGATTAAACTCATTCCTAATGTTCTAATTTTTGTCAATTTATCTCCTTTAATAACTAATTCTTTGATATTAACATATAAATAATAAAAAAATCTTTTTATTAAATCTTTATTATCACTGTTGCATAAGGATTATACAAAACATTTGCACCTGATTGAATTTTTACATTTCGTCTTTGTGTATAATCAACTTCATAATTTCCAGCAAAATCTACTGAAAACTTTACACACAATGTTGCGGCTTGAGTTATTACACTCAATGGAATCTCTTTTTTTGCATTTTGTACAATCACATGGCATGATGGTCTGTCTTTTAAATGAAACCAAAAATCACTTGCTTTTGAATTTTCTAAAAGAAATATATTCTCCCTTTCACTTGTACCTAACATAATTTTATATCCCTCAAAATAAAAACTTTCATAAGTTTGAGCTTTTTTAGTTTTTATTTGATTTCTCTCTTTTTTAGGAGATAAAAATTCGCACTCTTCTATTGATTGAGCATTACTAATATTATTCATCAATCTTAATAAAAACTCTAATTTTTCATCTAAATTATCTTTTTCTAAAGAAATATTAGAAGCTTTTTGTTTTGTTCTTTTAGCTTTTTTGAACAATTCATTTGAATATTTTGAAGCACTTGATTTTTCTTCTAAATCAATCTCTATTTCAATTCCTTCATAATTAAAAACTTTTAAAGTTTTTTGATAAGGTTTTATATTGTGTAAATTTGAAAGTATAAAATTTGCTTTTTCATAAAACATATTTGATTCAAGTTCAAGTTCTTCTTTTTTTGGCAATGATTCAATTGTTTTTTTTAGTTTTTTTGCTTTTTTATCTATTTGAGAAATTTTTTGTTTTTTTACATTCTCTAAACTTTGTTTCTCTTTTTCCTCATAAACTTCATATAAATACTCTTCAATATCTGGAACTTCATCTATTATTGGAATAAAAGTTTGTTTTGGGATCTCTTCTAATTTTATTCCAACTTTTACAACTCTACTTGAAGAAAACTCATCAACATGCCTTAATGCTTCAATAATTATTCGATTTTCATCCAAAATAATTATATTTGTATGTTTTCCTGTAAATTCTAACTGTAAAATAGTCACTAATTTTTTATATGAAGATGAAGAACTTACTTTAAAATTTATTATTTTATCGTCGTTATACATTTCAATATCATCAATTTTTGAGTTATTAAATCTTTTTTGTAAGGCAACATCAAATGGAGCATTAAAATCTTTTTTTGAAGATAAAATTTTCTTACATTTGAATATTGTGCTATTTCCTTTAGAAATATCAATATAAACTATATTCCTATTATTAAATTCAATTATAATAATATTATTATCAATTCTCTTAATAAACTTGATATTTTGGGTATTTATCGATAGATATTGTACTATTTGTTTTAATAAAAAATGTTTCATGATTGTTCGCTTTTTGTAATATTTTCTAAGAGTTTCTTTATCTACATTTGGTATAATGGTATAAAATTTTTCGATAGGAGTATAACATGAAATTATTAAAAGTTATCATGACAGGTTCATTAGTATTAGGAGTTGCTGCAACTTCATTATCAGCAGATGCAGTTAAAGGACAAAAACTATTTATTAAATTACTAAAAGGTCCTTGTGATATGACAGGAGCAAAGTTTGCAGCAAAACATACACAAGATGAGTGGAAAGAATTAAAAGCAGCCGGTAAATTCGAAGCTGAAACAATTAAAATTTGTCCAAATGTAAAAGCTGGAGAATTAAGTGAATCTGTACAAGAGAACATTATTGATTTTGCAATTGAATTTGCAAATGACTCTGGTAATGTTCCTTCTTGTTAAGATTATAAGTTAGGATTATAAAAAGGGTGGCTTAAAAATCACCCTTTTTTAATGCTTTTTTTAAATCATAATTATTAAGTATCTAAATATAAAAAAAGGTAAAACATGAAAAAAAATTTAATCGCGCTGTCTTGTGTTGCAGCATTTGCCACAACATCATTTTCAAGTGATGCTAATACAGAAATGTTTAAGCAAATTCAAGCATTAAAAGCTCAAATTGAAGCTTTAGAAAAAAAAGTAGCTGCTCAAGAAACTGTACAAATACAAAAAGTTGAACCTGCTGTGACAACTGTAGATGAAAAAAGAATTGAAAAAATTGAAAAAAAACTTGATACTGTTTCAAAAACAGCAACTGCAGCTAAAGTTCAAAGTGCTCAAGATAACTTAAAATGGGATGTTGATTTTAGAACTCAAGTTGATAATATTCAGTATAAACACGCTGATGGTTCAAAATCTGAAAATAACGCTCTTTTAACAAATAGATTATGGCTTGGTGCAAAATATAAAGCAGATGATAATTCATCATTTTTTAGTAAATTATCATACAACAAAGCTTTTGGAGATACTGCAAATCATAGCCAATCTAATACAAATCCAGGATATGCAAATTTTGACTGGGTTACAAATGAAAATGCAACAGATAATACAATCAAAGTAAAAGAAGCTTACTGGTTATATACAAAAGAGAGATTATTCGGTGCAGATATTCCTTGGGCAGCATCAGTAGGAAGAAGACCTTCAACTGATGGCTTACCAATTAATATAAGAAATGATCAAAAAGAAAACTCTCCTTTATCTCACACTGTTGATGTTGAATTTGATGGTTTCTCAGTTAGATTTGATACAGAAAATTTAACAGGATTTACAGGTTCATGGTTCAAAATCTGTGGAGGAAGAGGTTTAACAAACGCTAAACCTAGATTTGATTTTTCAGGAACTTCTTATGCAGCCGATGACAGTAAGAATGTTGATGTAGATTTATTAGGAGTAATTGCCGTTCCTTATGATGATGGACAATATTCAGTTCACATGAATTATGCAAGAGCTTGGAATTTAATTGGGTTTACAAAAAGCCAATTAGATGCTTATCAAACTGCAATGGGATCAGCATCTACACCTTCTCAAATTATGGATGCTTATGGAAATCTATCATTTAAAGATATGGGTGATATTGATTATGCAACTGTTTTATTTAAAACAGAAGGTATTGGAAATGGTATCTCTGATTATTTAGATAGTACTATTGCATTTGCTTCATTTGCTGCAAGTAAAACTAACCCAAATGGAAATGGAATGTTAGGTTCTCCTGATTCTGAAACAGGAACTTCAGTTTGGTTAGGAGTAAATGCACCTTGTCCTATTTTACCTGATAGTGCAAAAATCGGATTAGAATGGAATAAAGGAAGTAAATACTGGCGTTCTATGACTTATGGTGAAGATACATATGCTGGAAGTAAAATAGCAACTCGTGGTCAAGCTTGGGAAGTTTATAGAACTCAAAAATTAACTAATGCTTTAAGTTGGGGTGTAAGTTATGTTTATATGGATTATGATTATGCTGGTTCTAACTCATTCTTTGGAGCAGATGGTAATCCAGATGCAACATTAAATGTTGTATCTGCTCAAGATATTAAAACTTATATAAGATATAGATTCTAAAATAAAAAGAGGTTTAAAAACCTCTTTTTATCTTTCTTTTTTTGTCTTTTTTATCTAAAACTAAATCTATCAAATTCATATATCACTTTTTCTGCAAGTTCAATCATCTTAATATTTAACTTTCTAAACTCTTTATCTTTTATCTCTATTAAAAGATTATCATACACATTTGAATATGGATAAATAATAAAATATATGTATTCTTTTGATTTTGATTCTTTATTTAACTCTTTAAACCAAAGAGCAAGAAGTGAAAAATAAAGCATCGAAGGATTAAATTCTTCATTTTCTTTTAGATTCTTTGATATTTCATTATTTATAAAATTATATCCATCCAAAATAGCTTTTATTCTATAATGTTTTCTATTTTCCAAATAGTAATTTTGAGGATAAGTTATATTTGAAATTTGTTTTAACATATCATTTCCAATATTATTAAATTTATTAATAATTTCTTCATCCATGATATATTTTTCAATCTCATTTTTATCTTTATACGATAAAATCAAGTCTTTACAAAATAACAATAAGCTTTGCGTTTTTATTTTTGATAAGTTTAAAATCATGCTTAATTGTAACGAAAATTTACTAAATTAAGTTATATCTCAATTAGTTTAAGTCAGTTTGAGGTAAAATAATCGTAATTTAATAAATAATTAAGAAAAAAAGGAAATTATTGGAACCTATTGGTATATTAAAAGATGGTCAAATTTACGACCTTCAAACTGCTCTGGCTTTAAATATCCAAGGAGATGAAATAAAAGCCGATGATTCAAAAGAGTCATTAGATATTTTAAGACACTCATGCGCTCACATGATGGCTCAAGCTATCAAGGAACTTTATCCTGAAGCAAAATTCTTTGTGGGACCTGTTGTAAAAGAAGGTTTTTACTATGATTTTAAGGTAGAAAGTAAAATCTCTGATGAGGATTTACCGACTATTGAAAAGAAAATGAAAGAAATCGCAGATAGAAAACTTCCAATTACCAGACATGAAACTACAAAAGAAGAGTTTTATGAAAAATTCAAAAATGATGAATTAAAACAAGCTGTTCTAAAAAATATCAAAGACGATACCTTAACAATATACAAACAAGGTGATTTTGAAGACTTATGTAGAGGTCCTCACTTACCAAATACTAGAATGATCAGAAGTTTTAAACTAACAAGAGTTGCAGGTGCTTATCTTGGTGGTGATGAGAAAAATGAAATGATTACTAGAATTTATGGTATTGCATTTTTTGATAAACAAGCATTATTTGATTATTCAAGAATGATTGAAGAAGCTAAAAAAAGAGACCACAGAAAACTAGGAACAGAATTAGAACTTTTTACATTTAATGATGATGTTGGAGCGGGTTTACCTATGTGGTTACCAAATGGTGCAAGATTAAGAAGTAAACTTGAACATCTTTTATATAAAGCTCACAGAGTTCGAGGTTATGAACCTGTTCGTGGACCTGAGATATTAAAAGCAGAAATGTGGAAAATCTCAGGACATTATGAAAACTACAAAGAAAATATGTATTTCACTACTATTGATGAGCAAGAGTATGGAATTAAACCAATGAACTGCGTTGGTCATATTCAAATCTTTAAAAACAATTTAGTTTCATATAAAGACCTACCAAAAAAACTTTTTGAATATGGTGTAGTTCACAGACATGAAATGTCAGGTGCAATGCATGGATTATTTAGAGTTAGAGAATTTACACAAGATGATTCACATATCTTTTGTACTCAAGACCAAATAAAACAAGTAATCTTTGAAGTTTTAGAGTTTGTTGATTCACTTTTAAAAATGTTTGATTTTAAATATGAAATAGAAGTTTCAACAAAACCAGAAAAAGCTATTGGTGATGATATTTTCTGGGAAAAAACAACTGCTGGAATTATGGATGCTTTAAATGAGAAAAATATTTCTTATGAAATTGATGAAGGTGGTGGAGCATTTTATGGTCCAAAAATTGACATTAAAATCTTAGATGCAATTGGTAGAAAATGGCAATGTGGAACAGTTCAAGTAGATATGAATTTACCACAAAGATTTAATGCGGAATTTATCAATGATAAAGGTGAAAAAGAACAACCTGTTATGATTCACAGAGCAATATTGGGTTCTTTTGAAAGATTTATTGGTATTTTAACTGAACATTGTGCGGGAGAATTTCCATTTGTTATTGCACCAACTCAAGTTATTTTTGTACCAATTGCAGATTCTCATCTTGAATATGCAAAAGAATTACAAAAAGATTTAGTTGAAGATGGAATTGATTCTAAAATTTTTAATATGAATGAAAGTTTAAACAAAAGAATTAGAATGGCCGAGAAGGAAAGAGTTCCAATGATTGTAGTTATTGGGGATGAAGAAGTTGCTAATAAATCTATTGCGTTAAGAAATAGAAGAACTAGAGAACAATCAAACATGAGCAAAGATGAATTTATATCAATGCTAAATGAAATAATAAGCGGGAGCAAAATTTGAGTAAAGACAAAAGAAAAGACGATGTAATCATGAATGAAATGATTACAGTAAAAGAAGTGAGATGTACAGGTGATGATGGTACTAATTATGGAATTATTAGTACAGCTGAAGCTCTTCAAACTGCTGATAAGTTAGGTTTAGACTTAGTTTTAATTGCTCCTGATGGAAAACCTCCTGTTGCTAAAATTATGGATTATGGTAAATTTAGATATCAACAAGAAAAAAAGAAAAAAGAAGCTAAGAAAAATCAAAAAGTTATTGTAATTAAAGAGATTAAATTGTCTGTTAAAATTGCAGAGAATGATGTTAACTACAAAGTTAAACATGCAAGAGAATTCATTGAAGAAGGGAATCATGTTAAATTTAGAGTTTTTCTAAAAGGTAGAGAAATGGCTAATCCACAATCAGGTATTGATGTTTTAAACAAAATCTGGCCTATGATTGAAGATATTGCAGTTATGGATAAAGAACCAAAACTTGAGGGAAGATATGTTAATATGATGGCTCTTCCAAAAAATTAATTAATTTCACTCCAAATAAAAGAAGAGTTTGACTCTTCTTTTGCTTCAAATAAATCTAATTTTAAACTTACAATAAGTAATTCTTAAGTATAATCCAAAACTTTTTCATGTATATGAAAACGCAAATTTATAAGGAGGATTCTTCAATGCCAAAAATGAAAACAGTTAGTGGCGCTTTAAAAAGATTTAAAGTGAAGAAAAACGGGTCAATCAAAAGAGGATCAGCTTTTAGAAGCCATATCTTAACTAAGATGACACAAAAAAGAAAAAGAAATCTACGAGGACCAAAAACTGTTCATAAAACAGATGCTGGTAGAATACTTGTAGCTTTATGTAAAGCGTAATTACTTAACAATTTAAGTAATTTGTCCCTCCATCGATGATGGAAAAGTTCAGCAATTTGCTGACACCTTATTTCAAAATAATGGTAAAGAAAGGAAATATATATGCCTAGAGTTAAAACTGGTGTTGTAAGAAGAAGAAGACATAAGAAAGTATTAAAAGCTGCTAGAGGTTTCTTTAGTGGTAGAAGAAAACACTTTAGAAAAGCTAAAGAACAATTAGAAAGATCTTTAGTTTATGCTTTCAGAGATAGAAGACAGAAAAAAAGAGACATAAGAAAATTATGGATCATAAGAATCAATGCAGCTTGTAGATTAAATGATATTAACTACTCAAGATTCATGAACGGATTAAGATTATCTGGAATTGAATTAGATAGAAAAATCTTAGCTGATATGGCTATGAATGATTCTGCTGCATTTGCATCTTTAGTAGTAACTGCTAAAGCTGCACTAAAATAAATTTGCAAAAACACTAAAAAAGGGTTAGAAGTTTTACTTCTAACCCTTTTTTTATACCTTTATTAAAAATTATAATAAAGGTTCATTTACATCAATCTTACAATTATTATCTTTACAAGAAATATTTGCATCAAAATAATATATTTCTGAAGTATCTATTTTTTCATCATTTAATTTAGTCCAAGCTTCTATTGATCTTGCTCCTGCTGTGCAATTAAATACTATAGTTTTGTTTTTTGGTAATTTTTCTAATAACTCTTTTGCACTTAATTTTGATGCTTCAATATTTATAGCACCTTTAATATGTCCATTTTTAAACTCACTAGGTGTTGTAACATCAACAATTTGAATATAAGAAGGTACTTTATTTTCTATTATTTGTTTTTTAAACCATTCTCCATCAACGCTTCCTACATCATTTCCATGCTTTAAACCATTTTTACTAAAAGAATCTTTTTTTATAACTACTTCATCATATTTTTCTATATAAGCTGAAGCAGTTGTATTTAATCCTCTTTCTCTCCAAGAAGGAAGTCCTCCTGCATAAACCATTACATTTTTATAATCTAAAGAAACTAATTTATTAGCAATCATATGTGATTTTTCACAATTATATCCACCACAAAAAATAACTATTTTTTCATCTTTATTTATTGGAAATCGACCAAGTAATTTAGCTAGACTTGTATCTGGAATACTAATTGCACCGGGAATTGTTTCTTGTAAAAATTTTGGGTAAGGTCTTGCATCAACAATTAATGCAGAATTTTTTTCTTGATATACTTTAGCAGCTAATGTATCAATTTCAAGATAACTAAGTTTTTCCCATTCAGGTTCACCCCCTGAATAAACCTTCACATTTGAATATCCTTTATCTTTTAGCTTTTGTGCAACAATTGGACTTTTTGTACAATTGTACCCTCCACAATAAACTATAAGCTCTTTTTGCATTGGAATATCTTTTAGTACAGAATAATATTCCTCAAATTTTGTATCTGGGATATTTAGACTTGAGGGAATAGTTCCTTTTTGATATTTAATTTCAGGTCTTACATCTATTAAAACTGCATTTACACTATTTCTGGTACCTAAATTTATAGCTTTTTTAACATAATTAAAATCCACTTGTTCTAGTTCATATTTCTTAACTAATTCTAAAACAGCTCCTGTTGGAGTAGCAAAATTTTCTACTTCAAGTGAAAAACTCTGCATTGATGCTAAAAGAAAACTTGATAAAAATAAACTCTTAAATTTCATATTCATTTTAATTCCTTTTAAATAGTTTAATTAAGAGTCTTGGTATTAAAATTAATATATACACAATAAATGTAAATATAAAAGGATGTAATCCTCCTAACCCGTAAGCTCCTGATTTTGATAAAGCTAAGATATGATTAAGAGGATGAGTTAAAAACTCATTATAATGCATGCTAATTGTTAAGATTATAAAAATGCATACAATAAGTATTAACTCTTTTTTCATTTAAATATTTTATGCTTTACCGCTTAACATTCCATATTGTGTCATAGGTTTTAATAAATAAACTTTTAATAACCACCAAATATATCTCTCTTGTGTAGGGTCAAGGGGAAATGATGGAGTTGGTTTTGCTGTCCAATCAAACTCAGCTAACATAACTTTTCCAATATCAGTGATTAAAGGACAAACTGTATAACCACCATATTTAGAAGTAGGTTCTTTCCCTTCCATTACAGCAACTAAATTGTCAACTAGCACTTTATATTGTTTTCTAACTGATCCACCTGTTTTACCCATTGGAACAGCTGCAATATCACCTAAAGAAAAAATATTTTTATATTTAACATGTTGCAATGTTTCTTTATCAACTGGAACCCAACCTTTTGCTGAACCAACAGCTGATTTACCTATCTCATCTGGAGCTTTTTGAGGAGGAGTTATATGTAATAAATCAAAAGGTACTTCAACATTTTCATGTTTATTAATTATTTCATATTCTTCTAAATCTTTATCATAAGCACCTTTTTCTTGCCAATGTTTATTAAACATAGCAGTTTTTTTAGCAATATCTACACCTGTTAAATTATGATTAAAATTCCATTTCATATCTCTTGCAATAAATTGTTTCTCAATAGCATCTGCATACTCTTTTACACCAAATAATTTTCCAGAATCTGCATAAAATGTTAATTCTGCATTAGCTCTTGCATTTGCTTCATTTAATCTAGCATTTGTAAGATACATAACTTTTTTAGGTGCACCACCACATTTTATTGCAGTATTTGGATCAGTGAAAACACCTTTTACTTTTTGTCCATTTTTTGCTTTTTGAATAAACTTTTGTGTTTGTTCCCACATTGCAACTGCTGAATCAACATTATAAACAGATGTTACTCCTGAATCTGCAAAAACTTTTAATATTTTTGAAGCATCTCCTACTGTATATGCATCTCCAATTTCTTCTAAACCTTTTATTGCACCATAATCCAAAGCTAGTCCTGCTGCAATAATTAAAAAATCATAAGTTAAAGTTTCACCTGATTCTAGTGCTACTTTATTTGCTTCTGGATTAAAATCTATTGCTTTATCTTTTAAAAGTGTAACTCCACTTGGTAAAAAATCTTTTGTGTTATAATCAATATCTGCTTTTGTGTAAATTCCAGCAGCAACTAATGTACTTCCTGGTTGATAAGATACCGATTTCGGGTTTGGCTCAACTATTGTAATATCAGGATTTGATAAAGTATTAGCTAATCTTGCTGCAGTTGAAATACCAGCTAATCCTCCACCAATTATTACTATTTTCCCTGTTGCAGTACTTGCTTTTAATTCTGTAGCAGCGTTTGCTTCAGAACCTCCACCCATCAAATATGCAGCTGAACCAAGTCCTGCTACTTTAAAAGCTTCTCTTCTTGAAATTCCACTTTTTTTTAATTCGCAATCAACAAGCTCTAAGGCTTTTTCTAGTTCATTTTTTATCATTCTCTTTCCTTTTTTAATAATAACTATAGACTAAGAATAACAAAAAAGATATAACAGTAGACTTATATATGATTTGCTTTAGCTTTTAATTATTATAAGCAAAATTTATATTATTTAATGCAGTTTTATAATCATCTTTATCGTTGATATTTATAAATTCACCATTATTTGGGAATTTTAAGATTTTATGAATATTATTTTTCAATAGATAACCAATTTTATGTATATCATTTTCAATCATTGTTTTAATAGTTAAGCTTATATTAGATGAAAAAACTCCACATAAATTATGTGTTTTTTCTGTTTGAGCAACACAAATATCATAATCCTTTGATTCTTTTATTAGTTTGTCAATTGAATCAATCGATACAAAAGGTGTATCAACTGTAATTATAAAAATTTTCTGATTTTTAAATTTTTTAAATATAGTATCCAATGCCAATATTGGCGAGAAAATATCTTGCTTTTCATCTAAAATCAAAAAATCTTTTTCTAAGAAATCAAATTTATCTACTTTTGAAGAAATATAAATATTTTTAAAATAAGGTTTTAATCTATCATATTGATATTGTATGAGAGTTTTTGAAGAAAAAAAGGGAAGAAGAGATTTATCTTCTCCCATTCGAGAGCTTTTACCTCCACTTAAAATTACACAAGTAATTTCAAAAGGAGTTTTCATTTTTATAAACTTCTTGGATCTGTAATATATCCAGAAATAGCACTTGCTGCTGCAACGGCACTATTTGCTAAATATATTTTTGAGCTTCTTGAACCCATTCTTCCAACAAAGTTTCTATTAGTTGTAGAAATACAAACTTCCCCATCACCTAAAATTCCCATATATCCACCTAAACATGCTCCACATGTAGGATTTGACACAACTGCACCTGCATCAATTAAAATATCAATGTAACCTGCTTTTGTTGCATCTCTTAGAATCTTTTGAGTTCCTGGTGTTACTATTAGTCTTACATGTCGTGCAACTTTTTTGTCTTTTAAAATTTCAGCTGCAACTTTAAAATCTGATAATCTTCCATTTGTACAGCTTCCAATAAATACTTGATCAACTCTAATATTATCAGTAACTGCTTGATTTACTGAGTGACCATTTGATGGTAAAAATGGATATGCAATAACAGGATTTAAGGCTTCAACATCAATTTCAATTACTTGACAATAAACAGCATCAGCATCACTATAATGAATTTTTGGTTCTGCTCTTAAACCACCATTTAACTCTGCTGTTTTATCTAAGAATTCTTTTGTAACATCATCATATGCAACGATTCCATTTTTAGCACCAGCTTCAATTGCCATATTACATAATGAAAATCTATCATCCATTGATAAGTATTGAATTGTATCACCTGTGAATTCTAAAGCTTTATATAAAGCTCCATCAACACCAAGGATTCTAATAATTTCTAAAATTAAATCTTTTCCAGTTACATAAGGTCCTGGCTTTCCTTTAAAAATAACTTTGATTGATTCAGGAACTTTAAACCAGTTTCCACCTGTAATCATTCCAAAAGAAATATCTGTACTTCCCATACCCGTACTAAATGCTCCTAAAGCTCCATGTGTACATGTATGTGAATCAGCACCAATAATAACATCACCTGGTAAGACTAAACCTTTTTCAGGTAAAAGCGCATGTTCAATTCCCATATCTTTTTCATCAAAGAAATATTTTAAATCATGTTTCATTGCAAAATCTCTTGAGATTTTTGCTTGATTTGCTGATGCTATATCTTTTGCTGGAATAAAATGGTCAAGAACAATAGCAAAACCCTCAGGATTTACTAATTTCTCAAAACCACCATCTTCAAATGCTTTTATTGAAATTGGAGTTGTAATATCATTACCAATTACCATATCAATTGGACTTCTTACAATCTCTCCTGCATATACATTATGACCAACATGCTCACTAAAAATTTTTTCTGTTATTGTTTGACCCATATTAATTTCCTGTCATTTTCTAAAATTTGTTGGATTATAGCTAAATTTATTTTAAGCTACAAAACTCTAAGATTTAATCTCATTTTGTTTTTTTTCTTCACGAGATTGTTTAATTTGTTTAAAAATAATTATTACAACGGCTAAATCTATCATCACATCTGCTATATTAAAAATTGCAAACTCAAACCAATGATGCCAATAAAAATAATCAACAACTCCACCATAAGTAAATCTATCTAAAATATTAGATAAACCCCCTGCATATAGCAATGCAATTGCTATATAATACTCTTTAAAAACATTCTTATTTTTGAATAAATATAGTGTTGCAATTAAAATAATAACTAATTGAATATATTTTAAATTATGTTCTAAAAATGAAAACATAGAAAATGCAACCCCATAATTATATGCCAATTTTAAAGACATATAAGGTCCATCTACATCCCAAGATAAATTTGCAAAACCAAATTTAACTACTTGGTCTATTATAAAAACGACTATAAAAATAGTTATTGCAATTTTCAATTCTTTTTTCATAATGCTTTTTTGAAAAATGATTTTAAAGTTTCCATTGCATCTTCAACATTTTTTTTATTTTTCCCCTCAAGAAGTAATCTAATTTTATTTTCAGTTCCTGAATATCTTATTAAATCTCTTATCCCTTTTTCTCTTATTGGTTTTAAAATCTCTTCTAAACCTTTTATTTTTTCTAAAGGAATTTTTTCTATAACTTTCATATTATGCAAAATTTGAGGGTATAACTCAAAAGGATTTAGAACTTGACTAGCTTTTTTTCCAGATTTAATAATTAATGCTAAAACTTGTAAAGCAGAGGCTAAACCGTCACCTGTTTTTGCAGCATCTGAAAAAATAATATGTCCACTTTGTTCCCCACCAAAATTAATACCTTTTTTCTTCATTATTTCAAGAACATGTTTATCACCAACATCTGATCTAAATAATTCAATTCCTTTTTTAGATAAATAATCTTCTAAAGCTTTATTTGACATTACAGTTGCTACACAACCATTACCTCTTAAAAGTTTCTCTTCGTTTAAATAATTGCATAAAGCACCAATTAGTTTATCACCATCAACAACCTCACCTTTTTCATCAATGATAACCAATCTATCAGCATCGCCATCAAGTGCAAGACCAATATCCGCTCTATATTCTCTTATTAATTTACCAATATGTTCAGGATGCATTGCTCCACAATCTTCGTTTATATTAAAGCCATCTGGTTTGTTATTTACAACAATTACATCAGCACCTAATTCTTGTAAAATTGTAGGTCCAACTTTATACGCTGCTCCATTTGCACAATCAAGAACTATTCTTAAACCACTTAAATTTAAATCTCTTGGAAATGAACTTTTAATTGATACGATATATCTTCCAATAACATCATCAATCCTTTTTGAAGCACCGATATTTCTTCCTGTTACTTGCTCATTTTGCATTAATTCATCATCATTAAAAATTGCTTCTATTGCTTCTTCACAGGCAGTATTTAATTTATCTCCATGATTATCGAAAAATTTAATTCCATTGTCTTCATAAGGATTATGAGAAGCTGAAATCATAATTCCAGCATCACATCGCATACTTTCTGTTAAATACGCAATTGCAGGTGTGGGCATTGGTCCTATTTGAATAACATCGTATCCAACGGCTGTTAAGCCACTAACAAGTGCATTTTCAATCATGTAACCACTTCTTCTTGTATCTTTTCCTACAAGTATTTTTTTGGTTGTTGAATGCTTTCTAAAATATATACCAGCAGCTTTAGCTAATTTTAATACAGTTATTGCATCTAAAAAATCACCAGCTTTTCCTCTAACACCATCTGTTCCGAATAGTTTCATTAAATCTTCCTAAAATTAAACTCTGTTTAAGTTACTTTAGGTAATATTCTACCCTTAAAAATTTTACAAAGAGGTTAAAAAAATGGCAAATCACAAATCTTCTGAGAAAAGAGCTAGACAAACTAGAATCAAAACAGAAAGAAACAGATTTTATAAAACTAGAATCAAGAATGTTACAAAAAATGTATTAGCAGCAATCGAAACAGCTGATAAAGAAAAAGCAGTTGAAACTATGAAAATTGCGAACAAATATTTACACCATTGTGTATCTAAAGGTATCATTAAAAAAGAAACTGCAGCTAGAAAAGTAAGTAGATTACAAATCAAAGTTAACGCTATATAATTTATGTTAAAAAGCAGACTACAACCATTTATAAATAGATATGAAGAAATTAATAATTTATTAATGGCTCCTGATATTACAGATGATATAAAAAGAATGACTGCTTTATCAAAAGAGCAGTCAAATATGCAACCGATTGTTATTAAAGCTCGAGAGTATGTTAAATTAATGGATGACATTGATGAAAACAAAATGATGCTTGATGATCCAGAACTAGGTGACTTAGCAAAAGAAGAACTCAAAGAATTAGAAACAAGAAAACCAAAACTTGAAGATGAAATTAAATTTTTAATGATTCCCAAAGATCCTAATGATGATAAAAATATCTATTTAGAAATAAGAGCTGGTACAGGTGGCGATGAAGCTGCAATATTTGTAGGTGACCTTTTTAGAGGTTATTTAAGATATGCAGAAAACAATGGTTGGAAAGTTGAAATCATGAGCTCAAGTGAGAGCGAATCACATGGATATAAAGAAATTGTATTTTTAATTAAAGGTGACCATGTTTACTCAAAACTAAAGTTTGAGGGTGGTACACATAGAGTACAAAGAGTTCCTGCAACTGAATCACAAGGAAGAGTTCATACATCAGCTATTACAGTTGCTGTTATGCCTGAAGTTGATGATGTGGAAGTAGAAATTAATCCAAATGATTTAAAAATTGATGTTATGAGAGCCAGTGGAAATGGTGGTCAATCTGTAAATACTACAGACTCGGCTGTTAGAATCACTCATATTCCATCAGGAATAGTTGTAACAAATCAAGATCAAAAATCTCAACACAAAAATAAAGACAGAGCTATGAAAGTTTTAAAAGCCAAACTTTATGACATAGAAATGAACAAAAAAATGGAATCAGAAGGTGCTACTAGAAAAGAACAAGTGGGTACTGGTGATAGAAGTGGAAGAATTAGAACTTATAACTATCCACAAAATAGAATCAGTGATCACAGAATCAACTTGACTTTATATAGACTTGATTACATCATGAATGATGGTCTGTTTGATGAAGTGATTGATCCTCTTATTGCTGATCATCAATCTAGACTAATCGAGGTTAATGGATTATAAAATCCATTAACTTTTTTATGTTAGAACTTAATAAAACTTACATCCACTACAAAAACAATAAACCCTACACTACAATAAACTTTTGTAAAGTTCAAGAAAATGATATTTGGACAGAAGCTATTATTTATAAACCAAATGATTGTGAAGAACTTTTTATAAGAACCTGCAAAGAATTTGAACTTAAGTTTACAAAAGAAGAAGTAACCAAAAAGTAACCAACTATCATTAAACTTTCACCATAAATAAAATATGGAGAAAAGAATGACTTTCAAAAAAATATCTATGGCACTATTTGCAAGTGCAATATTAACTACAGCTTTAAGCGCAAGAGATCAAATCAAAATTGTTGGTTCATCTACTGTTTACCCTTTTTCATCTTCAGTTGCTGAAGAATTAGGATCAACTACAAAATTCCCTACACCTGTTGTTGAATCAACTGGAACTGGTGGTGGAATGAAACTATTTTGTTCAGGTGCTGATATAAATACTCCTGATATTGCGAATGCATCAAGAAGAATGAAAGATAAAGAACTTAAGATGTGTGAAGAAAATGGTGTTACTGATATAACTGAAGCTTTAATTGGTTTTGATGGAATCGCAATTGCTCAAGATTCTAAAGTTGCTTCATTTAATGTGACAAAAGCTCAATTAGCATTAGCAGTTGCGGAGCAAGTTCCTTCAAAAGATGGAAAATCATTAATTGCAAATCCATATAAAAAATGGTCAGATATTGATGCAACATTGCCTTCAAGAGAAATAATCGTTTATGGACCACCAAAATCATCAGGAACTAGAGATTCATTCGAAGAATTGATATTACAACATGTATTTGAAAAAATGCCAGTTTATACAGATTTATTTAAAGCTGATGAAAAAACAAATAAAAAATATGAGAAATATTCGGTTATTAGAACTGATGGTGTTTATGTAGAATCAGGAGAAAATGATAATTTAATTGTTCAAAAATTAACTAAAAATCCAGCGGCGATAGGTATTTTTGGTTATTCATTTTTAGAAGAAAATAAAGATAAAGTTGTTGGCTTAAGTGTTGATAATATTCAACCAACTCCTGAAACTATCTCATCTAGTAAATACCCAGTTGCAAGATCAATGTACTTTTATATCAAAAATTCACACCTAAAAGAAGTTCCTGCTTTAAAAGAATACACAAACTTATTTATGTCTGAGAAAATGATAGGAAATGACGGTATTTTAAAAGAGATTGGATTAATCACTTTAGATGAAAAAACTAGAAATGATGCTAGAAAAAGAGTTATGAGTAGCGAGAAATTAACAGCTGAAAAACTGAAATAATACTACATTATGAAAAGAGAGGATTTTATCTTCTTTTTTTCATAAGAGTATCATTATTAAGTTTTTATCTGTTGACGCGAACAAAGAGGTAAAAACTTAATAGTGATATTACAATCTAAAATTTAGGGTAACTATGCCAAATTGGAATCAAATAATTGATAAATTAGACTATGCTTTTCAGCCCATTATTCACTCTCATACTGGTAAACTTTATGCTGTTGAAGCACTTATTAGAAATGTTCAAAATATTTCTGGATTAAATGCGATTGATGATTTATTTAATATGGCTTTTAATGATGATTATTTATATGAATTAGATTTGCAATTAAGAGAAAAAGCTATTAAAAAATTTTCAAATATTAAAATTGAAAATTTAAAATTATTTTATAATTTAGATAATCGAATAATTTATAATAAAACCTTTTCTTATGGGAATACTTCTAAAATATTAAAAAAATACAAATTAAATAAAAGTGTTATTTGTTTTGAACTAAGTGAAAAAGGTACAGCAATAGAACAAAATGCACTATCAACAATGATTCAAAGATATAAAGAAGAAGGTTTTTCGATTGCAATTGATGATTTTGGAATTGGAGTTTCTGGTCTTAAATTATTATATTTTAGTGAAGCACAAATCATTAAACTTGACAGATTCTTCATCTCAAATATAGACCAAGATTCAAAGAAAAAACTTTTTTGTTCTTCAATTATAGAAATGGCTCATATTATGGGAATGCAAGTAATTGCAGAGGGTATTGAAACAGTAAAAGAGTTTTATACTTGTAAAGATATTGGAGCTGATTTTATTCAAGGATATTTAGTGCAAAAACCTACTATTGAAACAAATGAAATAAAAAGTATTTACAATGATATTGTTACTTTAATAAATGAAGATAAAAGAAATAATCCAAATGCAACAATTGATGAAGAGTTTATTGAGCCAATTATTGCACTTAGTATAAATAGTTCTTTGTATGAACTTTTTGTACATTTTAAGGAATCAACAAAAAACAATTTTGTTCCAATAGTTGATGAATATGATAATTTTTTAGGAATTATTTATGAAGCTGATATAAAAAAAATATCTTATTCTCAATATGGATTATCACTTGCTCAAAATAAAACATTTTCTTCTAGTTTAATGAAATATTTAAAACCATCTTTATGTGTTGAAATATCTTGGGGAATTGATAAAATACTTGAAATGTATAACCAAAATTCAAAAGATGCTTTAGGAATATTTATTACACAATCAAATAAATATAGAGGTTTTATTAATCTAAATTCACTTTTGACGCTTTCATATAAAAGAAATATAGAAATAGCAACAAATCAAAATCCATTAACAAAACTTCCAGGAAATAACCAAATAGAGAAATTTATAGAAAAAACTCTACGAGAAAATCAAAAAAATACTACTCATATAATCTATTTTGATTTTAATGACTTTAAACCATTTAATGATATTTACGGATTTAGATTAGGAGATAGAGCTATTTTAATTTTTTCTGAACTTCTACAAAAAAGATACCCAAAAGATTCATTTATAGCACATATTGGTGGGGATGATTTTTTTGTTGGCCTAAGAAATCATGAATTTGAAAAAGTTTTTGATTTAACAAATAAGGTTCAAATAGAATTTAAAAATTCTGTTGAAAACCTTTACTCAAAAAAAGACAAAGAAAAAGGTCTTTTAATTGCAAAAGATAGATTCAATATTGAAAGAAGTTTTAATTTATTGTCCGTAGCATCTGCCATTATTGAAATAAATCCCAACTCAAATATCTCTAATTTTGATAGCACTTTAAATGTATTAAAAAAGGCTTCAAAAGGTTCAAGTAAACCTATTTCTAGTATCTTATAAACTTTTTTATACTTCTTGTAACCATCATGTAACTATTTTTATTTAAAATTTCATATAAATTAATTATAAAGGCAAAAGTTTTGAGTACTTTTGAATCAAGAAAAAGAAGTAGAGAAGTAAATGAAAAACTAATTAAATTCGCTTTAATTGGTGCTGCCATTATCTCAATTTTGACTACATTTGGAATTTTATTTTCTATTCTTTTTGAAGCAATAGAGTTTTTTAAATTGAGAAGTTTTTGGTATTTCATAACAGGAGCTACATGGTCACCAGGGGTAATAGGAAGTCAATTTGGTGCATTACCAATATTTGCAGGTACATTTGTAATAACCATAATTGCATTAGGTGTTGCTATTCCTGTTGGTTTAGGAAGTGCAATTTACATGAGTGAATATGCAAGTGCAACAGTAAGAGATTATTTAAAACCTTTATTAGAAATATTAGCTGGGATTCCAACTGTTGTTTATGGTTTTTTTGCAGCAATTACAGTAGCGCCTTTGGTTGTGCAAATCGCTGAGTTTTTTGGTCTTGAAGCTACTTTTAATTCAGCACTTGCATCTGGTGTTGTAATGGGAATTATGATTATTCCTGTTATTTCATCACTATCAGATGATGTGATTAGGGCAGTTCCTGATTCTCAAAGAAAAGCAGCTTTTGCACTTGGAATGACACATGGGGAAACTATCAAAAATATAGTTTTACCCTCAGCAATGCCTGGAATTATTTCAGCTTCACTGCTTGGTCTTTCAAAAGCTTTGGGTGAAACTATGATTGTTGTTATGGCAGCAGGACTTCGACCAAATCTATCTTGGAATCCACTTGAAGATATGACAACGGTTACTGTTACCATTGTTAATTCACTTGTTGGAGATTTTGAGTTTAATTCACCTGAAACACTTTCAGCATTTGCATTAGGGTTAATTTTATTTGTAGTGACCTTGATTCTAAATATGATTTCATTATATCTTATTAGAAAATTCAAAGAAAAATATAAAGTGAATACATTATGATTAAAAGAAAAAAAGAAAAACAAAACAATAATCCATTTTATGATTCAACACTAAAAAAAAGACATGCAAGTGCGGCTAGATTTAAAAAGTTTACTTTAACTTCATTGCTTTTTTCTATTGCTTTTTTATCATTTTTCTTATTTGATATTGTTGGAAAAGCAATCCCTGCTTTTAAAATAGCTTACATTCAAACAGAAGTTACTTTTAATGAAAAATCTTTAGATGATACAAGATTTGCCGTTGATAAAAAATATAGGGAGTTAGTTTCAAGAGCATGGCTTAGAGATATTCCCGCATTACTTAAAGAAAATCCAAATTATATGAATACAACCATAACTACTTGGGTTTTAGCAGATGACCAAGTTGATCAATATTTAAAAGGTCACCATCATAAACTAAAAGAGAATGAAATATCTTTTGTGGAAGATTTACTTTCTCAAGGATTAATTAAAAACAGATTTAATGCTATTTTCTTTACAAAAGGTGATTCAAAAATCCCTGAATATGCAGGTCTTTATTCAGCAATTATTGGTTCTGTTCTTACATTAATAATTACTATGATAGTGGCTTTTCCAATTGGAGTAATGACAGCTATTTATTTAGAAGAGTTTTCAAGTGACAATAAATTTACAAGATTTATAGAAATAAATATCAATAATCTAGCAGCAATTCCATCTATTTTATTTGGTCTTTTAGGTCTTGCTATATTTATAAATCTATTTGGAATGCCACGAAGTTCACCATTAGTTGGAGGTTTAACCCTTGCACTTATGACTTTACCTATTATTATTGTTAGCTCACGAGCAGCTCTTCGAGCTGTACCTGATAGTATAAGACAAGCAGGTTATGGTTTGGGACTTAATAAAATTCAAGTGACAAGGGACCATGTTTTACCACTCGCATTTCCAGGAGTTTTAACAGGTTCAATTATTGGTTTAGCTCACGCAATGGGAGAAACAGCTCCTTTGATTATCATAGGAATGATTGCTTTTATTCCTGATGCTCCATCAATGGTAACACAAGCTGCAACTGTTATGCCAGCGCAGTTATTTACTTGGGCTGGAATGCCTGAGGGAATGTATATAGAAAAAACAGCAGCTGGGATTGTGGTGTTATTAACAATTCTAATTTCATTAAATACAGTTGCAATAATTTTGCGAAAAAAATTCGAAGTAAAATGGTAATAAGCCTTTTTATAAAGAACACCTTAAATAATTAAAGGATTTATATAAAGGCAATATTTTATTAAAGATAAATATATAAGAAACATATTTTAGATAATTATTTCTAAAATATGTTTGATTCTGAAAGT
>NZ_MUXE01000022.1 GCF_003063245.1 Arcobacter caeni
AGTTTGTATAACTTCTTTGAGTATATTTTTAAACTCATTTGTTATCTCATCTAGAGAAGTTAATTCTCCAGATTTTAATTGTCTTATTAGCTCTTCGTGGTTTATTAAACTCATGTAAATCCTTTACAATTATTTACTTGATTATATATCAAATAAATCTATTTTTTTAGGTTTACACAGTTATTTTTACACTCTCAAATTGAGCATTAAAGAAAAAAGCAACTTTGCTTTTTTCTAAAAATTATGCTGAACATTCAATCCTACATATTTCCCATCACTTCCTAAATCTTTAACAACAGGTAATAAAATATACTTATCTGTAATAAAAGCTCCAAGAGCTGAACCAACAATATGAGATGCCGCATCAAGCATTTGCGAACGAGCACCACCATTTATAGAATATTCTATACTTTGTTCAATAATAATAGCGATACTACTCACTCCAAATCCTATCATTCCTCGGTCAGCTTTGTACTCTGGATAATAACTATCAACAACAGCAGTTATTCCACCTGCCATTACCGCTCCACCTGCAAAGTGGCTTGCTTCACTGTTAAAACTATCACTAGCATACAAAGAGAAAATGCTACATATGCTTATTAAAAATATTTTTATAGTCATATTAAATCCTTTTTTTATTATATTTCATAATTATTCTTTTTGAATATCTGTATTATAATCTTTTTAGCTATACAAATTACTTAGAAAACTAATTAAATAACAAAATTATAATAATAGTAAAGAATTTAGCTCGAACTTACAAAAAATATATACAAAAGTTCTTTTTATTTTATTATGATTAAAAAAACAAAAAGGTGAGCTTATGAAAAATCTATTTAAATCAGTTTTATTTTTATCTCTTATTTTACTTTTTACCGCGTGTTCCACAAAAAATCCACCATTACAAACTGTTTCAAAAGTAGATTTAAACAAATACTTAGGAACTTGGTATGAAATTGCAAGATATGAGCACTTTTTTGAGAAAGATTGTAAAAATGTGAGTGCAAATTATTCTATTATGGATGAAGAGACAATAAAAGTAATAAATAAATGTACAAAAATCACTACAAATGAGAAAAAAGAAGTTATGGGGAGAGCTTATACTCTTGATGAATCAAATAGTAAACTAAAAGTTAGTTTTTTTAGACCATTTTATGGTGATTATTGGGTTTTGATGTTAGGTGAGAACTATGAATATGCAGTTGTTGGAACTCCATCAAGGGAATATTTATGGATTTTAGCAAGAGAAAAAGTTATTTCGCAAAAAGTAAAAAATAGTATTTTAGAAAAACTTCCTAGTCTTGGATTTGATACTTCAAAACTAATTTGGACAATTCAAGAATAAGTATTTATTTTGAAAG
This sequence comes from Arcobacter caeni, assembly GCF_003063245.1. Classification (GTDB taxonomy): domain Bacteria; phylum Campylobacterota; class Campylobacteria; order Campylobacterales; family Arcobacteraceae; genus Aliarcobacter; species Aliarcobacter caeni. The sequence goes on from NZ_MUXE01000022.1 coordinate 1,362, forward strand.
AAAAATTTCATACAAAGTAATAAAAAAGTAATAAAAAAAAGAGATATACTAAATAAAAAGGATACGAAATGTTAAAAGATTTAATTTTCACAGGACTTGGTGGAGCTTTAGTTTTTAAAGAAAAAATTGAAGAAGAGTTAAAGAAGCTAGAAGAAAAAGGTAAAATTGATACTAAAGACATGAAAAGCTTTTTAGAATCATTGGAGCAAAAAGGTAAAGATAGTGATGCAAAGTTCAAAGAAGAATTAAAATCAACAATGAAAGAAATAATTGATGATTTAGGACTTGCAACAAAAACAGATTTAGAAAAGCTTAAAGAGGATTTAAAATAAAAACTTTTTTTAAAACATTAAGTCTTTACTCTTTTACTAGGATTTATGGAGTTTTCTCCTTTTTATTAACTATTTATTTAGTAATAAAAAAGAAACCTAGCTTTTTATTTTTTAAGCCATTAAGTCCTAAAAAACTAAAAGCAACAACTATAAATCTTGGAGCTAGTTTTATAAAACTAGCTCAAGTATTAGCAACAAGAGCAGACTTTTTTTCAAGTGATTATCTTGATGAGTTAAAAGAACTACACGATCAACTTCCTTCAATGAGCGATGAAGAATATAAAGAAATTTTCTCAATAGCATTTCCTGTAAATCCTTTCTTACTTTTTGAAGATACACCACTTGCCTCTGCTTCTATTGGACAGGTTCATATAGCTTATTTAAAAACGGGCGAAAAAGTTGCTGTTAAGCTGAGAAGAAAAGGAATAAAAAGCAGAGTTATTGCTGATATTAGAATCATAAACTTCTTTAATACAATTTTTAAACCTCTGTTTTCACACTATACAAAAAACTCTATTGAAGCAGTAGTTTCAGAGTTTTCATCTATGATTTTACAAGAAGTGAGTTTAAATCATGAGTTAGGAAATTTGCAAAAGTTTTCAAATATGTACAAAGATAGTGGTGTAAAATTTCCAAAAGCATATGCTAGTATTTCTTGTGATGATGCTTTAGTTATGAGTTACGAAGAAGGTTTTAGATTTGATGATAAAGAAAATCTAAAAAAAGAAAATATTGATTTCAATGAAATCATAGCAAAACTAGTGGACTTTTATACAACTCAAATGTTAATAAACGGATATTTTCACGCAGATCCACATCCGGGGAATTTACTTGTAAATAAACAAGGTGAGCTTATTCTTCTAGATTTTGGAATGGTAAAATCAATCCCAAATAATATAAGAGTTGCGATTATTGAGCTTATAAAAGCTGCAAATGAAAGAGATTATGAACTTTATATAAGTGCAAATAAAAGACTTGGAACAATAGCACATGAAGCTCCTGTAGCTGAGTTGGCTGAATTTACAGATAAGATGTTTGATATTTTTTCAAATGAAAATCTAAGTAGTGAATCTATGCAACAGTTAGCTTTTGATGTACTAGAAGGTACTAGAAACTTTCCTTTTAAGCTTCCAAGTGATGCTATTTATATCTTAAGAGTAAGTGCTATTATAGAAGGTCTTGGTACAACATATATAGAAAATTTCAATGGAATAAAAGATATTTTACCAATCTTACAAAAAAATATTCCAAAAGCCTTAGGAGCTAGTGATAGTATTTTTGAAACGATAGTTGATGAAATAAAATCAATTCCATTTACAATAAAAGATTTTAAATCTGTTATAAAACAAGCAAGTAATGGCGAACTTAAAATTGAAGTATCGCAAGGTCAGCTCGAATGGATTGCAAAAGAGATTAAAGATTATATTAAACCAATTGTTTTATCTCTTGGATTTATTTTTACCTCTATTTTTATGCTTTTATATGACAAAGATTTAAAAGAAATTGCTTTGGTTTTATTTAGTTTAGGTTTGATTAGACTAATATATAAATAAACAAGAAAGCTCGAAAAAAAACAATCAAAAGCAAAATAAGTTATTTATTTATAATGTTATACTTATTTGTTACTAAATTAATGGTAAGATTTCATTATGATAACAATTGAAAATTATAAAAAAAATTTAACAATCTTATATATAGAAGATGATTCAATCACCCAAAATAAATTAAAAAATATTTTAGAAAGATATTTTAATAAAGTCATTCTTGCTTCAAATGGAGAAGATGCTTTTGAAAAGATAAAAACTGAGCCTAAAATAGATTTGATAATTAGTGATATAAATATGCCTAAAATGGATGGTTTAGAATTTCTTGAAGAGTTAAGAAAAACTAATTCTAAAATACCATTTATTTTTATAACGGCAAGAGATGAACCAGATAAAATGTTAAAAGCAATTCAACTAGATATTGATAATTATATTTTAAAACCCATAAATCTTCAAAATTTATTAACAATTATTAATAAAGTTGCAGATAAATTGTATGAAGAATTTTTAACTTTAGAAAAAAAATCTAATATAATACTTGATAAAAATCTCTTTTGGAATGAAAATAATAAAACATTGATTTCTAATAATAAAGAAATAAAGCTCACAAAAAAAGAGCTTCTATTTCTTGAGATACTACTGAGTAATGAAAATAAAACACATAATATTGAAGATATTATTTCTGTTCTTTGGGAAGATGATTTTTTAGAAAAAGATTATGTTTCGAACCTTAAAAATATCATTTCAAGACTTAGACATAAAGTTCCTGATTTAAAAATTGAAAACTTATATGGAATGGGTTATAAAATAAAAAGAGTGATTTAAATATCTTCATTTTTTTTTCTAAACTCTTTTCTAAACTCTAACTCTTTTTGTATTGCTTCATGATTTGTTACATCTAACAATGGTCTATCAATAATTTTTATTTTTCCCTTTAATTTTGGGTTTTGTTTAAAAAAATCTTCAAAATCTATTAAATATGTTTGCCCTTTATTATGAAATTCTACTCTATTGGGATATCTGAAAATATAACAACCTTTAAAATCCTTTTCTAAAATTCTTGTTCTTATTAATCGTTTTGATACATCATACTTAAATATTAAATAACCTATAAAAAATATAACTATACAAAAAAATAATTCTCTAAAATATTCCATAAGAAAAGACAACTCCATAATCAATTGTGATAATATAGTGAATTTTTGATAAAAAAATGGATAATTTTTTGAATTTTAACTATAAGAATATAAAAATAAGAATTTAATAAGAAATAAATAATTTATTTACAGATAACTTTAGGTTCAAATTTTCCAGTTCTATAATTTAATGTTTCAGTAATATAAAAAGTTTTATTATCTTTTTTACATATTTCTTTATCTTTTTCTAAAGAGTCAGAATCAAAACATGCTGAAAATAAAAAAACTATACTTGCTATAGGTAAATATTTTTTCATGTTGATTCCTTTTTTAATAGTAATATTATTAAATAGTAGTTATTACATAACCCCTATTTGATGAGTTTTTTATGAAAGATTCATCTGTTTTTTCTCTGATATGCTTGATAACATTTCTTAAAGAATATATAGAAAATTCTTTTCCTCTCCATACTATACTAGAAATATCTTCATAAGTAACTAAAACATTAGGGTTCAGAGCCAGCAAATTTACTAACTTTCTCTCTGTCTTCGTAAGTTTAATAATTTTTTTACCTTGAAATAATATTTCTCTACTTATATCAAAATAAAATCCATTTTCAAATTGAACTTTTTTATTTGTATATAAAAAGCTTAAACTTATCTCTATATTATTTAATAAAAAACTTTCATCAACATTTTTATTAAAAATTGCGTATGCATTACAGTATTTATGTAAAGAAAACTCTTGTGTAATTTCATTTTCTAATATAATCATTGGAATATTAAAAGTATAAGATTTTGTTTGTTTAAAAACATCCACAAATTTTGTTAATGAATTTTTGCAATTATCAAAAACTATTAAATCAAAAGTATTAATTTCAGTATTTAATAAATCAAACTTTTCATTATTGAAAAATGAAATATTATATTTATTACCTGAAACTTTTTTTAATTTATCCAAAAACCCAACATCTTCACTTATAACTAAAACCGAATTAACATTTTTATTATTTGTAGTGTAAAGAAAAATACTATTCATTATAAAATCTCCTTAAAATTTATTTATATTGAAATATTATAATTAAATGGTATTACAATAGTATCATTTTAATAATTTTCTAAAAAAATTATAAAACTTAATCCTTTTTGAGTATTTAAAACTTTTAATTCACCATTAAAACTGTTTTTGATTATCAGTTTTACCATATGTAAGCCAACACCAGTGCCACTATCTTTTGTAGTAAAATAAGGCTCTAATATCTTTTCTAATTGATTATTTTCGACACCTAATGCATTGTCTTCAATGACTAAAATACTTTTATTATCTTTTTTAAATAACTTAATAAAAATCTCAGGTTTTTTAATATTTTTTTCTTTAAATGCATCTAAAGAGTTATTTATTATATTTATTAATACTTGAGTAAGTTCTACTTCTGTACCAAATAGTTCTAAATTTTCATCAATATTTAAATAAAAAACCACTTCTAATTTATCTATTTTACTTTTTAATATTTCTTGTGCTTGTTGAATTGAATTTTTAATTAAGAATTTCTCTTTTTTCTTATTTGGATTAAAAAAATCTAAAAACCCATTTATTGTTTTATTCATATATTCAATTTGGTCTTTAGTACTTTTATAAAAATCTTGCATATATATATCGTTTAATTCTTTATATTCGTAAGATAAATTTATATCTTCAACATACAAAGATAAAACATTTAAAGGTTGTTTTAGCTGATGAGAAATCAAACCTATCATTTCTCCCATACTAGCCATTTTAGCACTGTGAATTAGCAAATCCTCAGTTTTATGAAGTTTTTCATTTGAAGTTTTTATTGTATTAAAAATATTTATATAGATTTTGAGTTTGGAAAGCAGAAGTTTATTATCAATAGGTTTTGTGATGTACTCAATTCCACCTATGTTATAACCTTTATTTTTATATTCATCTTTTTCATAAATTCCTGTTATAAAAATAACAGGAATATCTTTTGTAGATTCAATATCTTTTAGATATTGAGCAAATTCAAATCCATCAATATCAGGCATTTGAACATCAGTTAAAATTAAATCAATAGGATTATTCATCACTATTTCAATCGCTTCTTGAGCTTTTAGTGCTGTAAAAATATTTATATCAAAATTTTCTTCAATTAGTAGTTTTAATGAATAAATATTCTCAGAAACATCATCAAGTAACAATATACTAAATTTATTCATTTTATGCCCTATTTTATATATTCAACAACATCTTCAAAAGCTAATCTTAATTGTGTTGATTGAGGATTTATTCTATATCCAAAAGGTAAAATTAAAGATAATTGATATTTTGTAGTATCAAGTCCTAAAATCTCTTCAACTTTTTCTTTATCAAAGCCTTCAATAGGACAAGAATCTATTCCTTTAATTGCAGCTGCCATCATCATATTTTGTGATGCAAAAATAGTTTGTTTTGCAGTCCAAGCATAAATATTTTCATCACTAGAAAGTGTTTGTTTTAAATGTCCTGCGTATAATCCTAAATAAAAATCAAGTTTTTCTTGAGGCATATCTCGTCTAGCAAATCTTTTTTCAGGAATTCCACTTTCGGGTTTTACACCTTCAATTCCTGCTAAAACAATAACTAAATGAGAACAAGTTGTAATTTGAGCTTGATCCCAACAAACAGGTTTTAATTTTGCTTTTAATTCTTCATTTGTAATAACCAAAAACTTCCAAGCTTCCATACCAAAAGAAGATGGTGCTTTTCTTGCTGCTTCTAAAATATAAGTCATATCCTCATCATTGATTTTTTTTGTTTCATCAAAAATTTTACAAGCGTGTCTAAAAGCTAAAGCTTCTATAAATGTTTTTTCCATATTTTTTCCTTTTTTTATTTAATATTTAATTTCTTATTTTTTTCTGCTTTACTTTTTATATTAAATAATAAAACAGCAACAAAAGATAACATACAACCCAAAACCGTAGATAAAACTATTTTCTCATTATATGCGAAATAGCTTGAAACAATAGCACCAATTGGAACAATAAACATAAAAACTCCTGTTTGATGAGCTCCTATTTTACTAGCTGAAATAAAAAATAGAGTCATTGCAAATGCTCCTGAAAAAACTCCAATAAAAGTTATATTTAACCAAAATATTAAATCTAATGAAGTAAAATCAAAAGGATGACTTGGTAGTGCAAAAAGCATATTTATAAATGTTGTTATTCCAAAAACTACTAAAGTATAAAACATAGGATCAGCTCTTTTTGAAGCCTTTTGAGAAAATATTGTAATCATTGCCCAAACAACTGCACAAGCTAAAAAATACGCACTATTTTTATTCAAAAATGCGAAACCATCAAAAGGAACACGAAGAAGAATCAATGAGCCTAAAATTCCAATACCAAGTGCAAAAATCTGTCTTTTTGTAACAATCGTTCCAAAAATCATAATAGATAATAAATATGTAATAATTGGAGCTATTGAAGTAACCATAGTTCCTCCATATCCAGCTTGTCCATGTGAAAGTCCAGCAAAAAAAAGATAATTAAAAATAGCACTCAAAATTCCAGCAGCTAACATATATAAAAAACCGATTTTATCTGTTTTTAGTTTGGTTTTCATATACCAAACAACAGGCAAAATACTCAAAAAAGAGATTGCATATCTCCAAAAAGCAGCAATTTCAGGACTTGAATGTCCTGTTGCTGCTTTTCCAGCAGTCCAAGCAACTCCCCATATTAACATTGCAATTATCATACCAATAAAATATTTGGTATTGTTTTTATTATCCATTTTTATCTACTTTTGTCCACTTTTTTATTTATATAAATGCTCTTTGATATGATAAAATAATCTTATCTTTTTCTTTAAATTCACTAGCTGCATAAAAAGCAAAATTTGGGCTTCGTAATAATTCTCGTCCATAAGCCACAAAATCACAATATTTTTCTTCTAAAAGTTTTTCACCCTCTTTTGCTGTTGTTATTAATCCAACTGCAATAACAGGAATTTTAATCTCTTTTTTTATCTGTTTTGCCCAATCACTTTGATATAAAGGCTCAATTTTTGGTGTTTTATCTGTTTTTTCTTGATTCCCACCACTTGATACATGAATTGCATCAACGCCTAGTTTTTCAAGCTCTTTTGATAAATAAATTGAATCACTAATATTCCAACCCTCGTTCATCCACTCATCGGCACTAATTCGTACAAGTAAAGGTAAATCAACTTTTTCTTTTAGCTCTTTTGCTATTTCTAAAACTAATCTACATCTATTTTCTAAACTTCCACCATAAATATCATCTCTATTATTTGAAAGTGGTGATAAAAATTCACATAATAAATAACCATGTGCTGCATGAAGTTCAATAGCATCAAAATCTGCTTTTTTAGCTCGAAGTGCTGCTTTTACAAATAACTCTTTTATGTTTTTTATATCTTCAAGAGTTACAGCTTTTGGCATTTTAAATGGTTTATTTTCACTAAAAGCAATTGCACTTGGAGCAATTGGTGTTTCATCTTCAACTGTACATTTTCTTCCTGCATGAGCAATTTGAATAGCTGTTTTTGCTCCAAAAGAGTGGATTTTTTTATTTAATTTTTTATGAGCTTTGATTAAAGAATCATGCCAAAGACCTAAATCATTTGCAGAAATTCTTCCTTTTGGCTCGATTGCAGTGGCTTCAAAAATAATAAATCCAACACCACCAATAGCTCTTGCTAAATAATGACCTTTGTGAAAAGTTTTTAGTTCACCACTATTATCACTTGAATACATACACATAGGAGGCATAACAATTCTATTTTTTAGTGTCATATTCCCTATTTTTGCTTCTTGAAATAATAAACTCATAAAAACTCCTTTTTTAATATTTAATTTTTTTCTAATCTTTAAATACAAAACCTTGTTTTGTATAATTTTCTTCAATTTTTCTAAAATAAATATTTTTATAATAGTTTGCAGTTTGTTCACAATATGATTGTAAATAGTTCATATTATGATCAACTCTGAACTTTTTCATCTGTTTTTCATATAATAAAACACCATCTTTTACTTTTTTATCATCATATTTATCTTCAAAGACAAAACTATCTATTGGAATTCTAGGTTTTAAAGCAGCTTCTTTTGCTTCTTTTGTAGGAACTCCAATAGTAGTTCCTACAATTGGAAATGTTTTAGCAGGAAGTCCTAATAACTCAATCATAGCAGCCGGTTCATTTCTAACAGCTCCAATAGCAGTTGTTCCAAATCCAAGTGATTCAGCTGCTATTTGAATAGCATTTAGCATAATTCCAGCATCAACAGCACCTACTAGTATTCCCTCTGCTGATTTATCTATTTGATGTTTTTCACCAGCTTGTTCAACTGCAAAAATAGTTCTATTAAAATCGACACAAATAGTTATGAAAACATCAGCTGTTGCAACTTGTTGTTGTCCACCACAAAGCTCTGCAATTTGTTTTATTTTATCTTTATCTCTTGTATAAACCAAAGAAATTTGTTGCCCATTTATAGAAGTGGGACATCTTTGTGCCGTTTTAATAATAAGTTCTAAATCTTCATTACTTACATTTTCACCTGTAAATTGTCTAATTGATTTTCTATTACTTAATTGTTTTATTACATCATTCATAACTAGACCTTTTTTTTATAAGAAATTTTTAGTTAAGACTTTTTCAAATTTTTCCAATTCAGCATTTAAATCTAAATCACCTTTAAAAATATCATGAACAGCATAAGTTTCAAGGGGTTTTAATCCACAAAATTGGAAAGTTTTATGAACAGCAACATGTGCTTCATCCAAAGATAAGCCCTCAAATAAACTATTTTTATTGTTAAATGCAGATGCAGGACAATTATAAGTTAAAGATAACATATATTTTTTACCAGTTAATAATCCACCACTTCCATAAAGTTTTGAAGCATCACTTCGGCTTCTTCCATCACTTGAATAATGTCTTCCTTGAGTAAATGTTTCATCTATATATTTTTTTGCAATCCAAGGAAGACCCATCCAATAAACAGGATATTGAAATAAAACATAATCTGCCCATTCAAATTTCTCACACTCTTCTTCTTTATCATAACCTTTTTCAATAGTTGTATGTTTTACTTCAAAACCATTTTTAAGAAAAAAATCGTTTGCTTTATTTATGTATGCTTGAGTTAATTCACCCTTTGCAACCACATCGTAATATTGGTGACCATTTAATATTAATACTTTTTTATTCATTTTATACTCCTTAGAATCTTTTGAAAATTATATACTCAACAAACTTAAATTACTCTTACTTTACTTTAGGTAAGTAATGGAAATTAATTTACTTTATGTTATAATCATTTTTGAATTAAAAAGGAAAATATTATGTATTATATAAATGATAAAGAATATAAGTGTTCAGTTTCTGTTACTCTTGATATTTTTAATGATAGATGGAAATTAGCGATTATTTGGCATTTACTTGATGGAGAAAAAAGATTTAAAGAATTACATGAGATTATTAGTGAAATAACACAAAAAACTTTAACTGTAAAATTAAAAGAATTAGAAGAAAAAAACATAATAAATAGAGAAGTTTATGCGGAAGTTCCTCCAAAAGTTGTATATAGTTTAACAAAAGCTGGAGAAAATTTAAAACCAGTTTTAGAAGAGATGCACAAATGGGGAATAAATTATGTTAAAGAATTTGGAAAAGTTACATCTGATAATCCTTGTACAAACAACTTTTGTGACTAATTTATGGAAAATTTTGTATTAATTATATTAGCTATTGCCATTGGTTATTTTATAAATAGATTAAATATCTTTTCAAAAGATGCTCCTTCTATTTTAAACCAATTTGTAATTTATATCTCACTTCCTGCAATGATTTTATTACAAATACCAAAATTAACTTTTTCTATGGATACTTTAATTCCTATTATTGTTTCATGGATGGTTATGTTTTTTAGTGCTATTTTGGTTTTATTAGTAGCCAAAATCTTCTCTTTTTCAAAAGAAATCACAGGTTCATTAATGCTTGTGGCAATTTTGGGAAACACTTCATTTATGGGAATTCCAATAGTAAATGCTTATATGGGAGAGAGTTCAATACCTTATGTTTTGGTTTATGATCAATTAGGAACTTTTATAGCTTTAGCAATTTATGGAACTTTTATAGCTTCATATTATTCAAGTAAAAGCAAAATCACTTTTAAAATAATTACACTAAAAGTTCTTACTTTTCCACCTTTTATCTCTTTAGTTGCTGCTTTATTTTTAATGGGTGTTGAATTTAATCCAATTCTTTCAAAAGTTTTAGCATCATTTTCAAGCACAATAGTTCCAATGGCGCTTGTTGCAGTTGGTTTACAATTGCAATTTAAACTGCCTCGTGAAGACTTAAAACCTTTTTCTATTGCATTGCTAATAAAACTAATTATCGCTCCAATTATTGCAATAATAATTTGTAAAATATTTTCATGGGATAATCAAGCTTCAATAGTTTCAATTATGGAAGCAGCAATGGCTCCAATGATAACAGCAGGAGCAATAGCATCAATGGCAGGACTAGCACCAAGACTTAGTTCTGCAATTGTTGGATATGGAATTTTAATCTCTTTTATAACAACAGCAATTTTATTTAAGTTGATTAGCTAGGTTTTATTTCCTATTAAAATCATCTCTTCCTAAAAAGTTGGTTTTATTTGTTTCAAGTATCATGGTAGTTGCCATTTGATCATTATGATTTGCAATTTCTCTTGTTTCTTGAGCTTTTAAAGCATTTTGTTGCGTTGCTCTATCTAAATCAGCAATCGCAACATTTACATGTTCTATTCCTCTTTCTTGTTCTTTTAAAGAAGAAGAAATATTTTCAATAATTTGTTTTGTTTTTTGTATATTTTCATTTAATACATCATACTCTTTTATCATTTCTGTTGATGCGATTTTTCCATTATTAGCTTCTTGAGTTGCACCACCAACTAATAATTTTATCTCTTTAGCAGCTTCTGCACTTCTACTTGCAAGACTTCGTACTTCTGCTGCAACAACTGCAAATCCGCGACCAGCTTCACCAGCTGTTGCTGCTTCTACGGCTGCATTTAATGATAAAATATTTGTTTGAAATGCAATTTGGTCAATAATACTAATAGCATTTTCAATAGATTTTGTTCTATTATTGATTTTATCCATAAGTTCTGCGCTATTTTTTGCACTTTCATAACCATTTTTTACAGAAACTGTAAGTTCATTTGAATATTTCAACATTTTATCAACATCTAAACTATTATTTCTAACACTGCTTGTAATTTCTTCAACAGAAGCTGATGTTTCTTCAAGAATTGTAGCTTGTGTAGTTATATTCGTACTTAATTGCTCCATATTATCCCTTAATGCCTCAGCATTTTCTTTAAACATTGAGCCACTTTTTAAACTACTTAAAAGCATTTTTGATATTTTTACATTTAGTTTATTTATAGCATCAATTAAAGTTTTTAACTCTTGAGTTTGATTACTTTTTATTTCAACTGTAAAATCATTTTTTTGATACCTTTCAAAAAAGTATAACATTTGTTCAAAACTGCTAGATAAATTATCAATCGTTTGATTTAAATTATTTGCAATATCTTGAAAATCTTGATTTTTACTTTTTACTTCTATTTTTCCTTTAAAAATATTTTTTGAAAGCTCTGAACTAAAATTGTTAATCTCAGCAAAAAACTCATCTTCAAAATCATCATTTTTATCTATTTTTTCAATTATAAGTGAATTATTTTTTATTTTAAAAGAATTTAATCCATAAAAAAAGAAAATAGTACTTACAACAAAAAAAAGTAAAAAAGTCAATAAAATATATTCACTGTTTGTCTTGGATAAATAATAAAAAAGCCCGATAAAAAGGATTGTTATTACATATTTTGTAATTAGATATTTATTTAAATTTTCCATTATTTCACCTTGTTTTAATATTTATTAACATGATACATGAAATTTATTAAATAATAAACCTTTTGTAATTATTATTTTTAATAATTTTTATTAAATCATAGGCTTTATAGACATTATTTTAATTATAAGCTATAAAATAGACTCATAATCCATTTAAAATAGATACAATACGCAAAAAATTTATATTAGGATTTGTAATGTTTGATTTTACAAGAAAAGTGATAGTTAGTTCTTTACTTCTAGCTGGTAGTTTAAGTGCTAACTACAAAGAAGTTTCAAAAGTTGAAATAGCTCAAATGGAGCAATTAGAGTTATTCAAAAAGGCTCAAATAACTATTACAAAAGCTTATGATGCTGGAAGTTTATATATTTTAAATATTAGTGTTCAAGGAAATCCTGATGAAATTTATTTAACAAAAGACAAAAAACTTGTTCTTGCAGGTGATGTAATTGATACTTCAAGTGGAATGAAAGTATCTGCACCAGCTGATGTTGCTACTATTAGAGGAAAAGAAGCTTTTGTTTATGGAACAGGAAGTGAAGAATATTTCTTATTTACAGACCCTGAATGTAAATATTGTAAAATGTTAGAATCTTATCTTCCAAAAATTCAAGATAAAGTGAAAATTAGAATATTTTATTATCCACTTGATTCTCACACCAATGCAAAAGATTTATCTTTATACATAATGAATCAAAAAACAACAGATAAAAAAATTACTGCTATGTTTGATTCAACATCAATTATAGAAAAAGCTAAGAATATGAAATATTCACCAGCTGAACTTGAAAAATTAGAAAAACAACTAGATGAACAAATCCAAATTGGAATGAAGTTAAATGTTCAAGGTACACCAACTCTTTTTGATAAAGATGGAAAAAATACTATTTGGGTAAATTTACTTGAAAAATTCGGTATTGAAGTAAAATAATAAACTAGAAGAATAATTTTACCATTTGGTAAAATATTCTTTTAAACAAAACTTATTTCCCAATCATAATATCGCTGGGTTTAATAAACGCATTTAAAATATCACCTATTTTTAATTTCATAGATTTAACTTCTTCTGTTGTTATGGCAGCTACTATTGTATCTTCTCCAATGTCTAATAAAATTTCTGAATCAACTTCTTCTGTAATTATTTTAATAATCTTACCTTGAAGTTTATTTTTAATAGAAATATTAGAAGAGCTCTCTTTTGCTAAAATAACTGAACTTGATTTAAAAAGAATTACTACACTATCGTCATTTTTTAGTTTTAAAGAATGCAAAGAACTATTTGTTATATTACTTGATATAGAATATCCACTTTTTAGATTTATAAAAATAGAAGAATTTATTTTTCTTTTTTCAATATGTTCAATATCACCTTGTATTTGATTTCTTGCGCTTATTTGCATTGCTATTCTTTGTATTGATTTAAAAAAGCCTATATCAATTTTATTTATCTCTTGTGAAGATTCTAAAAATCTTTGATACTCTTTTTGTACGAATATATATGATAATAAAAGATTTTTACCATAACCACTTAAACTTGCTTTTTGTACATCTTCACTTATTTCCACCACAGTAGAAGGGCAAAGATTATTTATCGTCATTAAGGTGTCAAATGCAATATCATAGCTTATATTAATACTTTTTGAAGCTAATGATATAGAACCTAACTTTTCAATAGCTAGTAAAAGTTCCACTCTTTTTTCTAACAAAAAAACCATATCCTTATTTAATAAGTTTAAATATGACAAAAACTCCATCCAGAATTATCCTTATAGATTTTTAAATTTTAATAACAGATAAACATATCATTATATATATGAAACTATAACGAATTAAAATAAAAATTTTAATTAAGAAAAGCGATTTTCAGGTCTTTTTTTTATTCTAGAAATATTTTTTCTAAGATTTAGAAAAAATATTTAGACAAAAAATATCCAATAACCATCAACCAAATAAATAAAATCAAAGATAAATAAAATGGTTTCATTCCAACATTTTTAAACTTATCAAAACTTGTTTCCATTCCCAAAGCACTCATTGCAATTGTTAAAGCAAAAGTATCTACAAAATTTATAGCTGTTATTGTACTTTGTCCTAAAAATCCAAAAGAATTAAAACCAACAACTACTATAAATATCACAGCAAACCAAGGAATTACAACTTTTGTTTTTTCACTTTTATTATGAAATCCTGTTTTAATCAACCAAATAGATAACAAAATCAAAAAAGGTACTAAAAATATAACTCTTATCATTTTTACAATAATTGCATCTTTTGATACATCTTCACCCAAAGAGACAGAAGCTCCAACAACATGAGCCACTTCATGCAAAGTTGCACCAATATAAACTCCCATTTGAGATGCATTTAAATCAAAAAGTCCTAATTTATATAAAAATGGATATAAAAACATAGCAATAGTTCCAAAAATCACCACAAAAGATACAGCAATTGCACTTTTATAAGCTTCATTTTTCAAAACACTTTGAGTAGCTAACACAGCAGCAGCTCCACAAATTGAACTTCCAGCACTACATAAAATAGTGATTTCACGATCTAATTTTAAAACCTTTGTTCCAATTATATATCCAAAAATAAAAGTAAAAAAAACCACACAAAAAGCTATAAAAATTCCATTAAACCCTACTTCTTGAAGGTTTTGAAAAGTTAATCTAAATCCATATAAAATAATTCCAAATCTTAAAACGTATTTTGTAGAAAAATTAATTCCTTTTTGCCAAGTAGCTGGATGTTTATGTTTTAAAGTATTAGCATAAAAGATTCCTAAAACTATCCCAATAATAAGTGGGCTAATTGCTAAATTCCTAAAAAAATCAACTTCTGCTATAAGTGTAGCAATTAAAGCAAAAACTCCTACAAATAAAACTCCATAAAAAGTATTTTTAATATTAATATTATAATTTTTCATAATCTATTCCTTTAATTTTTGAAGTATATCTGCAATATTTTAATTTGTAAAATATATTATATTTAATATAATGATTAATATTTTTAATAAGGATTTTTAAATGACTCTAAAAGAACTAAATTTTTTTTATAAACTATGTGAAAATCCACAAGTTACTCAAGTTGCACTTGAACTAAATATAAGTCAATCGGCTATTTCACTAGCAATTAAATCACTTGAAAACTCTTTAAATGAACAGCTTTTTGATAGAATTGGTAAAAAATTAATCCTAAATGAAAAAGGAAAATATTTCAAAGAAAAAACACTTTCTCACTATTTAGCTCTAAAAGATGCTCAAAATATTTTTCAAGAAAATAAACTAGCTGGAAATATCAAAATAGCCGCAAGTAAAACTATTTCAAACTACATAATGCCAAATATTTATTATGATTTTCTAACAAAATACAAAGATGTAAAACTAGATATTTTAACTATAAATTCAAGTAAAATCATAGAAAAAATCTTAAAATCCCAACTTGATATTGGGCTTATAGAAGTTGATACACAAAATTCAAGTTTAATAAAAGAGAAACTATCTGATGATGAATTAATAGTTGTAACAAGTGATAAAAGTTATAAAAAAGAAGCATTTATTGATACAATTAATAAAAGATGGATTTTAAGAGAAATTGGTTCAGGAACACGAGAAATATTTATAAATTATATCGGAGATGTCGCCAAAGAGTTAGATATTTTTATGGAACTACAAGATTTTGAAGAGATAAAAACAATAGTTTTAAATAACCCAAATACGGTAACAACTCTTTCAAAAGTAATAGTTAAAAAAGAGTTAGAAGAAAAAAAGCTCTTTCAAATAAAATTAAAAAACATAGAACTAAAAAGAGAATTTTATTTGATTTATCATAAAGAAAAATCAAAAAACCTACTTTTTGAAACCTTTATAGAGTTTCTAAAAAGCAGATTTGTTTAATTTTATCTCGCGTAATATGAGATTATTGAAGCTTTTGCCAAAGAGTGAATATTTATATAATATCCGACAAGTGCAGGATTTGCATTTTTATTCAAAGCTAAAGTTTCCACATCAAGTGCATGAACTGTAAAAATATATCTATGAGCGTTATCACCTTTTGGTGGACAAGCTCCACCAAATCCAGTTTTTCCAAAATCTGTCATACTTTGAATAATATCTTTTGATTCAATATTTCCAAAACCACTTGGAAGTGTAAATTTATCTTTTGAAATATCAAAAGCCAACCAATGCCACCATCCTGAACCCGTTGGAGCATCAGGATCATAAACAGTTATTGCAAATGATTTTGTTCCATTTGGAGCATCTTTCCATGAAAGTTCTGGTGAAATATTTTCACCACTACAACCAAAACCACTAAAAACTTGTTTGTTTGTAAGTTGTCCTTCTAAATCTGTACTACTTAATGTAAAGTTATCTGCTAATAAAAAAGTTGCACATAAACTTAAACTTAATAATATTTTTTTCATTTTTACTCCTTATTTTCAATTTTTATAGTATATATCTTTTAAATAATTTAATCTATTGGGGAAAATTCAATTTTTGTTGTTTTTTATCTGTTTTGGAGTAATTTCATACTCTTTTTTAAAAGCTTGAATAAACCAAGAAATATTATCAAATCCACTTTGTTGACATACCTGAGTAACATTATAGTCTGTAGTTTCAAGCAATAATTTCGCTTTTTCAAGTTTTTTTATATTTTGCCATTTTTTAGGAGTTGTTCCAAAAGTCTCTTTAAATTTATTTCGAAAAGCCAAATTGGTAATATTAAACTCCTTTGCAAAAAGTAATATGTTTTTATGGATATCAAACTCTTTTTCTATTTTTGTTTTAAAAAAACTATTTGAAAAAATAGAAGATAAAAAGGCTTCAAAATTCTCTTTTGATTGAGATTGCAATATATTTAAAAAAGCTTCTTCCAATTTTAATTTTATTATGGATTCTTGATTAAAAGTGCTATTTTTCAGATAAGACAAAATTGAGGATTGAAGAGATTCAAAGATTAATGTCTTTTTGATTTAAAAAATATTACTCTCAAATAAACTTTTTCCATCAAAAGACAAATTATATTTTTTTATAAAATCCAAAAGAATTGTGTCATCATACATAAATAAAATTGCTTCATAATAATCATCCACCATTTCACTCATCACATAATTTCCACTTTTTAAAAAAAGAATATCTTCCGAATTAGCAACAATTTTTTCATCTTTAAAATGCAGTATTTTAGAACCTTTTATTACAAAAATTAAAATATTTGTAGAAATAAAAACTTCATTTTTATATTGTTCTTCATATTGAATATATTGACATATTGATAAATTTTCTAATTTATTTAATCTATAATTTTCTTCTAAAAAATCGGGTAAAATAACTTTCATATCAAATTTTCCTAATGTAATAATTGAGTAATTTCTTCTATTTCTATATCCAAAAGTTCAAACTCACCTATTTTTAAATCTTCTATCATATGTTTTATTGAAGTAGTTCCATTTAATGGCACTATTTCTATATGATTTAAAAATCTATAAAATATTTGAGTAACTTCTCTATCATATTTATTTGCTAAATCTTTTAAAACTTCACTTTCTAAAATATGTGGATTTGCGCTTAATGACCAAAAACTCTCATAAGTTATATTATTTTGCTTACAAAAACCTCTTATTTCTTTGTCATAACTACTTTGAGAGTAAAATCTATTTTGAACTATACTTGGTTTTATTTTTGCATTGTTGTATAAATATTTTAAAACATCCAAATCATAACAGTTGCTAATTCCCAAAGCCCCTACTTCTTTTTTGTCATAAAATTCTTCCATTTTTTGCCAAACTCTTTGAAGTTTAGTTACTGGAAATACTGGTGAATGTAAAATATAAACATCTATAAAATCTGTTTTTAGATTTTTTTTAGAAGTTTGAAAAGATTTTTCAACTTGAACTTCAATTTCATCACTTACCAAATAAGGCATATTTGATTGATCTTGCCCATCTATTGGAGTAAATTTTGTTTGAAGAAAAATATCTTCTCTTTTTATTCCACTTTCATAAGCTTTTAGAAGTCCCAGTCCAACTAAATCTTCTCTATAATGTTTTGGTTGACACGCTGTATCAACGCCTTTAAATCCTTGTTTTAGTGCTTCAAAAACTAAATTTGAAGTCTCTTCTTTTTTCCACGCAGTTCCATAAATCATATTTGGTATTTTCATATTAATCTCTTATTTTTGTTTTAATAAAACTATTGTAGCAAATGCAGATATTAAAATTCCTACAAAAATCCAAGATGTTATAAGTTTTCCCTCAAATATATACATCAACACAGCAACCATTGCTGGATTTAAATACACATAAGCCATAAGTTTTTTAGGACCTATTATTATTGAAGCTTTTTGGTATAAATACACAGTTATTACTGTTGTTCCAATAACCAAATAAGCCATGTAAAAAATCAAATCTCCTTGTATCTTTTCCCACTGCATTGGTATATCCAAAATTTCCAAAGCTAAAAACATCCAAAGGCAACCACCAATTAAAGTTGTAAAAACTAAAACCAAAAGTTCATCATCTTTTTTATGAAGAAATTTTAATGAAATAGAATACAAAGCCATAAAAACCGTAGCAATTAAGAAAATAAAATCTCCATGATTTAAAGAAAAACTAAAAAACAACTCCAAATTTCCTTTAAAAACAACTATACAAGTTCCAACTATTCCAATAAAATACAAAATCATTTGAAAAAAACTAATTTTATCTTTGAATATAAAAATACAAAAAATAGCAGTAAGTAGAGGAACTAAAGTATATAAAGTTCCGGCATTTAAGGCTGTTGTGCTTTCCAATGCTTTGAAAAACAGAATAAAATAAAAAGAGTAAAATAGACTAATAATCATAGCTCGTGGTAGAGTAGAAAGTACTTTTATCCTAAATTTTTTATTTAAAAATATAATTGGTGATAAAAATAATGAAGCTAAAACAAATCTAAATAATGTAAGTGAAATAGAATCTATGACTCCTGAAAGTTTAGCCGATGCAATAAAAGAACCAGCTACCAAAAAAGTAGCAAGAAATACTAAAAGATGAGCTTTAAATGTTTGTGACAAAAAAATCCTTTGATAAATATTTGATAAATAATAGTTGTAATCTTAGTGAAATAAAATTATGTTTTCATTTACTTAAGAGAATTTGAATTCAAATTTATCTTTTTCTTAATAGAATTTGCATAAAATATATACAAATTCCTCTTAAAAAGAAAGGTTCTTTTGATTAAAAATATCTTATTTTTTCTTATTCCTTTAGTTATTTATTTTGTTTTATCACATTTTATACAAGATTTTAAAAATATAGTTTTAATAACTTTACTTATCACAACCATAATTTTTTGGGCAACTTCATTAATACCAAATTATCAAACTTCACTTATTTTTTTATTTACAAGTCTGATATTTTCATTAAGTAGTAAAGAAATAATATTTTCAGGATTTTCATCTTCTGCTTTTTGGCTTGTTTTTGCAGGAATGTTGATAGCAAGTGCTATAAATAATGTAAATTTGAGTGAAAGATTTTCAACATTTTTTACAAATATAAAAAATCCAAGTTATCTAACTATCCTGATTTCTATAAATATTTTTTCATTATTATTTAGCTTTATAATGCCCTCAAGTCTTGGAAGAACCGTACTTTTAATTCCAATCGCCGTTATTGTTGCAAAGAATTTTGGATTTACACATAAAGACAAAGGTTATACTGGAATTATGTTAGCTTTTATTTTCTCAACTGTAATTCCAGCATTTACGATTCTTCCTGCTAATGTACCAAATATGATTTTAAGTGGATTAACCCACGAAATTTACGGCTTTGAGCTTTTATATTCGCACTATTTACTTGCGAACTTTTTTATTTTAGGTTTTCTTAAAAATATTATTATTGTTGCGATGCTTTATTTTATGTACAATTACACACCCAAACATTCTATTGTAAAAGCTCAAAAAAATCCTTTTTCAAAAGATGAAAAAATCGTAATATTCACAACTCTAATGATGCTACTTTTTTGGACAACAGATTTTATACATGGAATTTCTTCAAGTGTTATAGCAATTGTAGGTGTTTTATTTTTAGCAAATCCAGCTATAAATATTATAAAAAACAAAGATATGAATAGTATAAATTTCTCTTCTTTACTTTTAGTGGCAGCCATCATTAGTCTTGGAAATATTGTTGCAACAAATGATTATATAAAAGATATTTTAACCACAACTATTGACCTTTTTAAACCCACAAGTTATGAAGTATTAAATCAAGTAATTATTAGTTTATTTATGTCAATAACAGGTATATTTATCACTCAACCATCAATCCCAGCGATTTTTACGCCAATGGCTGAACATATTGGGCTTATTAATAATTTTAGTTTACATGAAGTAATTATGATGGAAGTATCGGCATTTTCAACTGTATTTTTGCCATTTCAATCACCACCTATAATAATTGGTTTAGCATTGGCAAATATCAATCAAAAACAAGCTGTTAAATTTTTGTTGATACTTGCGATTATTACTATATTTTTCTTATTTCCATTGCAATATTATTGGATGCAACTTGTGAAAGATATTATTTAATCTTCCATTCCAATTCTTAGAAATCCAGTAAATGCAGCATTGTCAGGGCTAAGTGATTTATGAACATTTTTTTTCATTTCATTTAACATTTTTTTATAAGCATTATAAAACTCAAAACTAGGAGTTGGTTTATAAACTAAATCTTTTATTTCAAAATATTTGATTACATTTTTTGTAGTTGTGGGTTTTACAAAATACTCTTTTTGTCTATCGTTATAATATAAAATAACAGAAATTATCGTCCATTTTGCTAGATTATATTGCTTTAAAAAATCTACTAAACCATCAAAACCATTTTTTATATTTCCATGAAGAAGTTCGTATAATTCGATACTCAACATATCTTTTTCATATGAAGTCAAACTTTCTAACATATCACGAAATTTTAACTTATCAAATAAAGAAATTAAAACAGATTTTTGAATAATTTTGAAAAAAGCATCAACAACCAAGTTTGGATTTGAGAAATTCTCTTTTTTTAGATTTTCTTTTGTAAACTCTTCAAGTTTTGAAGGATTAAACTTTTTCATAGTTGGAAAAAATTTTGCATCTTCAAAACCTGTTGGATAAAAAGTCAAAAACTCTTCTTCTATATCTTTTAGTTTTTTTAGGTTCATTTTAAGATTTTTTAACAAACTCTTGTTTTAATTTAATAGCTCCAACACCTGTAACTTTACAGTCGATGTTATGACCATCATTTCCATCAACAAGTCTAATACCTTTGATTTTAGTACCAACTTTTATACCTGATGAACTTCCTTTAACTTTTAAGTCTTTGATAACAGTTACATCATCACCATCTTGTAAAATAGTACCATTTGCATCTTTTACAACTAAAGTATCACTACTTTCAGAACTTGCATCCTGTGACCATTCATTAGCACACTCAGGACAGATGTATAAATTTCCATCTTCGTAAGTATATTCACTTCCACATTTTGGACAATTAGGTAATTGACTCATTATTTTCCTTTTAACTTTAGATTTTTGCATTATACAATAAGTATACTTTCTTGTAATTTAGGGGTGTTTTGCACATATTTTACTTTATCGAAATATATATTTCTATTTCATCATCTTTTAGATACTTTTCAAAATCAAAATTGTATACTCTTTCATATTCACACTCTTTTGAAGCAAAATAACTCCAAACTTCATGCCAAGTTTCTATTACAACTTTTGGAAATTCACCTTTTTTAGAAAATACCAAATATCTATCTTTTTCTATAGTAATTGCATTTTTAAATTTTGTAACTTCAACACCAATTGTATAATCATAATCAGAATTTACATCTTTTTCATATTTGTTGTAAACTCCATACATAGCCAAATTTCTTGACTTGTTGAATGTTTTACTTTCAATATTCTCATCTACATATCTTTGCCAAAGTTGCGGTATTTGTGCCGTTATTTCATCTAATTCTATTTTGTTATTTGTTCTTGTTGTGATTCCCGCAACATAAAATTTCTCTAAATATTTTACTTTCATCTTTTCACTTTATTGAAACAAAAATCTCTATTTCGTTCTCTTTTGCATATTTCTCGAAATCAATTTCAAAAGCTCTTTCATATTCGCTATTTTTTTCAAAATAATCCCAAATTTCTTCCCATAATTCAACTACAACCATTGGAAGTTCACCTTGTTTTGTGAAAACTAAATATTTTTTATCTTCGATTACAATAGCATTTTTTGGTTTTGTAACTTCAACACCAACAGTTATTTTATAGTTTCCTCTTGCATCTGATTCATAATCATTATAAACTCCATACATAAAATCGCTATTTGCTTTGTCAAAAGTTTTTTTATAAACATCATTTGCAAAATATTCTTCCCAAAGAGCAGCTATTTTGCCATTTTCCTCACTCATTTCAAATTCATTATTTGTAACAACACTAATCCCTGAAATCATTAGTTTTTTTATTCTTGTAACTTTCATTTTTACTCTTTTTTGGTAGATTTTATCAATTTTAAGATTATATTAAATATTTGCTAGTAGTATCATGAAAATAAGTATATTAGGAAAATTTATGAATATTATTGACTTTAAAAATATAAATGTGGGATATGACGAAAAAATTATTTTAAAAAATATTACTCTAAAAATAAAAGAAAATGAACACTGGGCAATTCTTGGTGCAAATGGAAGTGGAAAATCAACTTTGATGAAATTAATCCAATCAGAAATTCATCCAAGAAGAACAAACGAATACAAAAAAGAGATTTTAGGAAAATCAAACTACTCTATTTTTGAACTAAAAAAACAATTGGGAATCATCACAAATGATTTACACAACTATTTTGCAACACACGGTTCATTTTTAAGTGGATACGAGGTGGTTTTAAGTGGACATTATAGCTCTATTGGAGTTTTCAAACATCAAGATTTTAGTGTTGAACAACATGAAAAAGCAAAAGAGACTATGAGATTCTTAGAAATTGAACATTTAGCAGATAAATATGTTGAAGCTATGTCAACAGGAGAATTGCGAAAATGTATAGTTGCAAGAGCATTAATCCATGACCCAAAAGCATTTATTTTAGATGAACCAACAGTTGGGCTTGATATAAAAGCTCAAATAAATTTTATTAAAATGATTCAAAAATTATCAAAAAATTGCTCAATTATTTTAGTAACTCATCATCTAGAAGAGATTTTTGAAGAAATAAAAAATGTAGCTTTGATTTATAATAATACGATTTATAAAACTGGGAAAAAAGAAGATATTTTAACAAGTGAAAATTTATCTGAGATTTTTGATACAAATGTACATATCAATGTAAAAAATAATAGATATTATGTAGAAGAGATTTTATAATTTAGGATCTAATTATGTCAGATTTTGAAAATGAACTTATAGGCTTTGTTATTGTTGCAATAGTTGTAATTGCTTTGGCTTTCTTAACTCAAAAGTTACAAAATAAAAATTAAATGGCGACCCCAGCAAGACTTGTATAAACTTTGAGCATCTTTTTTATTCTTATTTCTATGATAAATAAATCTCTAACTCTTTTTTGAACTTTTCTTTTGTTGAATTTGGTGATATTATTTTTACTAATGGAAGCCATTTTCTTACTAGTGGAAAAATTTCCATATCATTTGTAATTTTATATGATACAAATAAATTTTCGTCCTCTTCTTTTAAAATAGTTTGAGAAGATAAAAACTTTTTTTGTTTAAAAAATCTTTTTATACTTTTATCAACTTCAAGAACAACTTCATAAGGTTCTTTTTTATAGTTACTAAATATTGTTTGAAAATTCTTCAAAAAGAATTCAGCTTCTATATCTCTATGAAAAGAGTTTTTTAAAAGTTCAATATCTGTTACAAAATTTAATCTTAAAAATTTAAACCCATTATTTATTTCATCATTTGTTAAAGTCGCAAGATAAAAGTTACCATCTGTAAAAACTATTTTTAAAATTTTTGCTTCTTCAAAAACAAACTCTTTATCACTAAAATATTTTATATTTGCATATCTTTTATTTTTAATAGCTATTTTTATATCACTAACCAAATCTTTTTTAGGAAATATATTTTCAAAAGCATTTTGTTTTATCATATAAGAATGTGAATAGTTTTTTTGAATTTTTTTTAAAAAAGTAGTAGTTTTTTCATCAAATTTATTTACAAATTCAAAATCTATCAACGAGAACAAATCAACAAAAATTTCTAACTCTTTTTTATCAAAAGATAACATATTTTTTTCTAAGAAATGATTTGAGATAAAACTATAAAAATCACCCTCTTTTATGATATTTTCTTCAAAAATTTCCAATAAATCTTCAATATATCGTTGAGATGTTCTAAGACTTATATCATTTGATAAAGAAAAATCTTTTAAGTTGATTTTGTCTCCTTCTAAAAGTTTTTTTAACAGTTGTAATTGTAAAGTTGATTTTTTTATATTCAATGTTTTGCCTTAATTATAATAAATGAAGTTTTATTATATCGTCTAAAAGCTAAACCCAAAATGTAGATTTAGCTTTATTTTATTATTTTCTTAAAAGTTCCGAAAAATCTTTATGGTTTAAAATATCAGATATTAACTGTTTAATTGTTGGAGAAAATGATGTTCCCATATTATTACTGGAGAGGTAACATAAATTCATACTCAGAATTAAAAGATTCTGAGATAAAATAAATGAATAAAGGTTGCAAATGAGACAAAGTAAATATAGTCAAGAGTTTAAGGATTCAACAGTACAGTTGATTAT
>NZ_MUXE01000023.1 GCF_003063245.1 Arcobacter caeni
GTCTAGTGTTAGAAATTGGTTTGAAATTTACCCTCAACTTAGTATATTTTTCAGTGAAATTGTGTCAAAATATACTAAGTAATTAAAGGGTAACTGGTGGGTTTACACAGTTTATTTTACAGTCTCCTCAATTTTTCTAATAATCTCAGCACTAGGTCTTGCAAAATAGTAACCTTGTACATAATCAACACCGATTTCTTTTACTTTTTCTAATTCATATGGAGTTTCCACACCCTCAGCTAATATTTTTATACCATTATCAATACAAATAGTTCTAAGAGCTTTATAAATAGACTGTTTCATAGTGTCTGTATCTATATTTTGAATAATATTTCTATCTACTTTTATAATATCAGGCTTAATATCTATAATCATATTTAAAGATGAATATCCCTCACCAACATCATCAAGTGCTATTAAAAAACCTTCTTTTCTATAATAATTTAAAATAGTTTTTAAATGTTCTTTATCTTTTACATTTTGTGTTTCAACAACTTCAAAAACTATATTTTTTGGATCAAACTCAAGCTGTTTTGCCCACTTTACAGTAGAAGCCAGACAAAATTCTGGATCATAAATAGAGGTTGGAATAAAGTTTATAAATACTTTTGCATCTATTTTTTTTACAGCTGTTGTTTTTAACGCTGTTTCTCTACACATTCTATCAAGGGTAAAATTCATATCATTTCTTGTAGACTTTGAAAATAAAATATCGGGATACATTAGTTCACCATTTGGTAAAACGCCTCTTGTTAAAGCTTCATAAGCAAATATATTGTTTGTTTGCATATCAATTATAGGTTGAAAATGAGCTGTTAAACTACTATTTTCAATTATATCAAAGAAGCTTTTATCTTCTATGTAATGTAAATATTTATTAAATGATTTTGCAAAAAATATAGTTCCTAGGCTTAGTTGATTATCTTCATTTTCTATAAATATTTTTATTTCTTCTTTTTCTAAATCATTAAAGTTTGTATTTAAAAAATCAAAATTTTCTTCAAAAAAAAGTTTTGGATTTTTTTCTTTAATTGTTACTATTCCAGGTATTTTATTAGTTTTAAACCCTATCTTTTCAAGTAGATTTGAAGATTTGATTATTAGTTCATTTATTTGCGTGATAAAATGAATTTTACTTTCTTTTTCACTTATTTTAAAAATATCTTTACATTTACATGCCATTTTTTAATCCTTTATTATTAATTGAAAATAAAAATCTAATTAATAAATAATATAGGAATAAAAAGCTTTTTTGTATGTTTTATATGTTCTTTAATATTAATATTTTAAGATATAAAATGATAAAATATAGTATAAATTAAAATAAAAATAATAAAGGTAGAGGATGAATACTCTCTCAGAAATCGAAAAATGGCTTAAAGAACATGCTATTAATAATTATCTAATTTCAGAAGATTTCTATATAACAGTACAAGGGAATGTTAATCTAAATAAAAAGTTAAGTGTAAAAAAATTACCTGTTAAATTTAAAACAGTAGATGGATTTTTCGATATAAGTAATAATGGGCTAACTTCACTGGACGGATGTCCAAAAACAGTTACTGGGGATTTTAATTGTTCAAGAAATAATTTAATTTCTCTTTTTGAAGGACCAACTGAAGTTAATGACTTTGATTGCTCTTATAATCAATTAAAAAATTTATCTTATGCTCCAAAAGAAGTTAAAGGAAATTTTGATTGTTCTAACAACCTAATTGATTCTATAAAAGGGATGCCAAGAACAGTAAAAGGTTCTTTTAGATGTGCATCAAATAAAATATCTACTTTAAAAGGTGGTCCAAAATATGTTGATGCCACTTTTGATTGTTCTGAAAATTTAATTGAAAGATTATCAGGAGGACCAGTTTCTGTTGGACAAGATTATTTATGTTTTAAAAATAATATAACAGATTTAGATGGTGTTGCTGATGAAATAGGTCTTGATTTAGTATCAGATATTAGATTAAACCATCTTGCAAGTACATTTAATGAAGAAGAAAAAACATGGAGATATAAAGGTAGTGAAGTTATTTCACATATTTATAAACCTATTGTTGCACTTACAAATGTGGATGATATTAGTAGATGGCTTAGAAAACATGAAATAAAAAATTTCACGATTTTAAAAGACAATTCAGTAAATGTTCATGGTGATGTAAGACTAGCAGATAAATTAGCAAACTTATTAAAATTACCTTTAAATTTTAATATCGTAGAAGGTGATTTTGATATTGGTGATAATGAATTAACTTCACTTGAGGGAAGTCCAAAAAAAGTTACTGGAAGTTTTATGGCTCATAAAAATGAGATATTTTCTCTAAAAGGTGGACCAAAAGAAGTTGGAGGAAGTTTTATTATTTTACATAATAATATAGCATCATTAGAATTTTCTCCATCTGTTGTAAAAGAAGATTTTATTTGTTCACATAATCCTTTAAAAGAGTTAGATGGTATAAATACTGTACTTGGATATATTTTTACAGGTGTTCATATTCCTAATATTAAATGTCAAAAGTATGTTTATAAAGGAATTACAACTTATAAATATCCAGCAGATTTTGTAATGAAATATTTAGATAAACAATATATTTCATTAACTGATGAAGAAAAAGCTTTTGAAGAAACGAAAAAAAATCTTGAAAATGTTATTACAAAAATGCTTGAACAGTCAACTTTATCAAAAGAGATGATAAATGATAATCTTATTAAAAATCTAACAAAATATAGATTAGATGATTTAAAAACAAAGGTTTTAGTTATTAAATATCCTCCTGAAGATGACACAAGAATGCGACATTTAACAGAAGATGAAATTATGAGACTAGCATTTGAAAAAGAGATTTAAGCAAATTGATTAAGTCTTAAATAGATTTTTTAGGGTATAATCGCAAAATTGATACATTAAATAAATAAAAAAATAAATGGAGATAATTATAATATGGTTCAAACTGTCAATCTAAAAAAATCTTTTGGTCCAAGAGTTTTATTTCAAGATATAAATGTAAAATTAGATTCTGGTAAGAGATATGGTTTAATTGGTGCAAATGGTGCTGGTAAAACTACATTTCTAAAAATATTATCAGGACAAGAAGACGCAACAGAGGGTGAAGTACAAATTCAAAATGGTAAAAAAGTGGGAACGCTATCACAAAACCAATTTGCTTATGAAAATAATACAATTTTTGATGCAGTACTTTTAGGAAATAAAAGATTACATGACGCAGTAAAAGAAAAAGAAGAGCTTTATTTGAGCCCTGAATTTACTGATGAAATTAACGATAGATTAGCTGAATTAGAAATTATTTGTTGTGAAGAAGATCCAACTTATGAATATGATGTAAAAATCACAAGAATCTTAGAAGACTTAGGTTTTCCAGCTGCTTCTCATCAAGATTTAATGAGTACTTTAACAGGTGGAGATAAATTTAAAGTTTTATTAGCACAAGTTTTATATCCAAAACCAGATGCTTTATTTTTAGATGAGCCTACGAATAACTTAGATATTGCAACTATTGGTTGGTTAGAAAATCAATTACAACACCACGATGGAACAATGGTTGTTATTTCTCACGATAGACACTTTTTAAATGCAGTTTGTACACATATTTTAGATGTTGACTTTAAACAAATCAGAGAGTTCACAGGGACTTATGATGATTGGTATATTGCTTCAACTTTAATTGCAAAACAAAATGAAAAAGATGTTGGTAAAAAATTAAAAGAAAAAGAAGAACTTGAAAAGTTTATTACTAGATTTAGTGCAAATGCATCTAAAGCAAAACAAGCAACTTCAAGACAAAAACAACTTGATAAACTAGATATTGGAGCAATTCAAATATCAAGCAGACGAGATCCATCTATTATTTTTAAACAAAAAAGAGAAGTTGGAAAAGAGTTATTAACTGTTAAAAATATTTGTAAATCTTATGGTGATCAAGTTGTTCTAGACAATATCAATTTTACAGTTGAAAAGGGTGATAAAATTGCACTTATTGGTACAAATGGTATTGGTAAAACTACTATTTGTGAGATTTTAGAAGGAAATTTGAAAGCTGATAGTGGTGAAGTTTTATGGGGTGCAACTATTCAAAACTCATATTTCCCACAAAATGCAACTGATATAATTGAAGGTGATGTTACACTTTATGATTGGTTAAGAAACTGTGATAGAGATGCTGATATTTCTGAAATTAGAAACTGTTTAGGAAGAATGTTATTTAACGGTCAAGAACAAGAGAAAAAAGTTAACTCTTGTAGTGGAGGTGAAAAACATAGAATGATGCTTTCTAAAATCATGTTAGAACAAGGAAATTTCTTAGTTTTAGATGAACCAACAAACCACTTAGACTTAGAAGCTATTATTGCATTAGGTGAGGGTTTACTTGAGTATCCAGGATCTGTTATTTGTGTATCTCACGATAGGGAATTATTAGATGCATTTGCTAATAGAATTATTGAAATTCAACCAGGTGGAACAATTATTGACTTCAAAGGAAGTTATGAAGAATATATTGAGTCTAAAGAGGCTTAATATATTTTTATATTAAAAAAGTAAAATAAAAAAGGGGAAGATTTTAAAATCTTCCCCTTTTTTTATAGAAGTAAAAAATAGTTATTTTGCGTGTCTTGAAGACATTCTAATTTCTCTTCTTTGAATTGCATCATTATATCTTCTTTTGTCATCTTCTGTAACTAAATCTAATTTAGGAACTGCAGCTGGTTTTCCATTTTCATCAACAGCAATCATAGTAAAATAACAAACATTTGTATTTTTAATTGTATGATCTTTTATGTCTTCTGAAATTACTTTAATACCAATTTCCATAGAAGTTCTTCCTGTATAATTTACAGAGGCATGAAATGTAACAAGTGAACCGATTTTAATAGGATCTTTAAATAAAACCATGTCAACTGATAATGTTACGGCATATGTTCCTGTATATCTTGCTGCACAAGCATATGCAACATGATCTAGCATTTTTAAAATTTCACCACCGTGAACATTTTTCCCAGAAAAATTTGCTTTATCTGGAGTCATTAGCATAGTCATTGTAAGAGATTTTTCTCTTTTTATTTCTTCACTCATTTTATTACCTTATAATTATTGAAATGTGAACTATTATAAAACAAAAAAGTAGTAAGAGTGTAGCAATTAATTAAAATAGCGTTATAGTTTATAAAAATATAGAAAAAAGTAACATTTTCTTGATATTAAATGTTTTTATTTAATATTTCAAAGTATTTTTCTCTACTTATTTCATAAGCTCCTAAACTTTCTAAGTGTTTGTTGTGAACTTGACAATCTATAAGTTTTATATCATTTTGTGTGGCTTGTTGACAAAGATGATAAAAAGCTACTTTTGAAGCATCCGTCACTTTTGAAAACATACTTTCTCCACAAAAAATATTTCCTATTAAAAGTCCATAAAGTCCACCTACTAATTCATCATTTAAATAACATTCAATACTAAAAGCAATATCTAAATAATGTAAATTTTTGTAAGCTTGAATAAAATCTTCATTTATCCAAGTGCTATCTTCATGTTTTCTTTTTATCTCGGCACAAGCTCTAATAACTGCTTCAAAATTTTCATTAGATTTTATTATAAAACCTCTGTTCTGAATGGATTTTTTTAAGCTTTTTGATACTTTCATTTCATTTGGTTTTATAACCATTCTTTTTTGTGGGCTAAACCAATGAATATAATTATAGTCATCCATATACCAAGGAAAAATACCATTTTCATAAGCATTTAACAATCTTTGAGGATGAAAATCTCCACCAACTGCAACTAAATCATCTTTTATCATATCAAGAGTTGGGAAATCAAAGTTATTTTCATCTAATAAATATATTTTATTTTTTTTATCAAGTAGTTTCATATTTGTATTTTATTGAAAAAGATGTTAATATCCAACAATTTTAAATAAAAGAGATTTTAATATATGCAAAATAGTTATAAAAGAATTGATGCACATCTATCAAGTTTGGGATACTGTACACGAAGTGAAGCTAGAAAATTTTTACGAATTTACGAATTTTATGTGAAAGATGAAAGAGTATTTGAACCATCAATAAAAGCTTATCATAATGATGTAAAAGTAAATAATGAGCCACTTGACCCTGAAACAATTACAATTTTATTAAATAAACCATCAGGATTTATTTGCTCACATAATGATGCTGGAAGTTTGATTTATGCATTAATTCCATCAAGATGGAATAGAAGAAATCCAAAAATATCTACAATTGGAAGACTTGATGTTGATACAACAGGTGCAATTATTCTTACAGATGATGGAGCTTTAAATCATAAATTATCAAGCCCAAAAAGCGATGTTTCAAAGATTTATGAAGCAACTTTAGCTGTTCCTTTAAATGGTGATGAAAAAGATATTTTTGCAAGTGGAGAATTGATGTTAAATGGTGAAAAAAAACCATTACTTCCAGCAACTCTTGAAGTTTTAGGCGAAACTCATGTGAGATTAGAAATTTGTGAGGGGAAATATCATCAAGTAAAAAGAATGTTTGCAGCTGTTGGAAATAGGGTGCTATCACTTCATAGGGTTAGTTTTGGTGGATTTACGGTTGAGGATTTAAAAGAGGGTGAGTATAAGTTTATATAAACTAACACTCCTCTAAAAATTTAATTAAATTTATCAAATATCTTTTTTTCTAATTCTTTAACAGTTTCAATGGCATTTTTTTCATGATTCGAAAATCCCCAATTTACCAAAACAGAATCAACTCCAGCTCTTGTGGCTGCCATTATATCTTTGTGTGAATCTCCGATTAATTGGGCATTTTGACTTGAAATATTATGAATATCAAGTATTTTATTTACCATTTCAGGATGTGGTTTTGGATTTTTCACGCTGTCATATCCTAAAATAGTTTTAAAATGGTGACCAAGCCCGACATGATTTAGCATTTTATGAGCATAATCAGAATTTGCATTTGTAGCAACAGCCAGAGTAAAATCTTTACTTAAATCATCAATTAATTTTGAAATTCCATCATAAACAGCTAAATCAGTTAAACAATGAATATTGTAATATTCTTCAAAAAGTTTTGTTTGTTGTGGTGTAAACTCTTTTGTTCCATAAAAAAATTCTGCAGAATTTATAGCAGGATCATTTACTTTTTCTAAAATATAATCTTTTTCTAATTTTTCAAAACCTAAATTAACTCTAACATAATTTATTGTATTTGTAATAGCTAAACCGCTATCTATAAGCGTTCCATCCATATCAAACATTATTAGACGCATAAATATTAATCCTTATTTTTATATTGATTTGTATTATATTATTTAAAATATAAAGTAAGATTAAATAAATTTTTTTAAAAAGTAATTAAAGAGGATAAAATTTATCTTATTTTAATAATTGAGTTGATAAAATTTCGCATATAGGATATTTATATTAAATCCTCCTACTACTAAATACATTTATTTAGTATCCTATACACTTAAATAGATTTGAACGCGGCTTCACAAATTCCCATGTGAAGCCTTTTTTTTACCATCAATAAACTAAATTTTATATACAAGTGAATATAATACAAATTCTATTTTGGAGTTTCAATGAAAAAAATCTTACCATCTCTTACGCTGATTGCAATTATTGCAATAATAATTATAATATTTTTATCTATGTCAAATAAAAAGCAAATGACTGTAATTCAAACAGGAAATAATACTTTTCAACCAATTCAAATTATCCCAAATCATTTTCAAGATACACAATGTGGTATGACATTACTTGCAGAAAAACACTCAGCCCAAGCAATATCGCCTGATGGAAAAACTTGGTTTTTTGATGATGTTGGTTGTTTAGCTTTATGGTACAACAATATAAAATTTCAAAAAGAAGTAATCTTATGGGTTTATACAAACGATACAAATGAGTATATCAATGCTAGAAATGCATGGTTTAATAGAACCGATACAACTCCTATGGGACATGGATTTGGAGCTTTTAAAAATAAGCAAGAGGGATTAATATCTTTTGAAGAAGTTATTTTAAAAGTTTTAAGAAATGAGGATTTGAGAAATCCATATATTAAAAAAGAGTTGTTAGGAAATAATGGAAGCAATTAGTATAATTACAATAATTTCAATAGCGTTTTTAGGCTCTTTTGGTCACTGTGTTGGAATGTGTGGTGGAATTGTAATAGCATATTCAAGTACTAAAATAAAAAATGATTGGACAAAAAAAGTTCAAGCTCTTGCTCATTTACTTTACTCTTTTGGGCGAATTTCAACTTATATGATTCTTGGAGCTTTATTTGGTCTTGTTGGTGGAGTTGTAACTTTTGATAATACAACAAGTGGGATATTTTTATTAATCACAGGTTTTATGATGATTTTAGTAGGACTTTCACTTCTTGGGAAAATCAAGTTTTTAACTATTTTAGAGCATAGTTGCTCAAAATCACCTCTTTATCAAAATACTTTTAAAGCACTTTTAGGTTCACAATCTTTATTTAGTTTTTATCTTTTAGGGATGTTAAATGGTTTACTTCCCTGCGGTTTTGTGTATGTTTTTGCAATCACAGCAGCTAGTACTGGGAGTGCATTTTGGGGAGCTTTTGTAATGTTTATATTTGGTTTAAGTACAGTTCCTGCACTTTTTTCTTTGGGATTTTTTGTAGGATTATTTAAACAATCAAATCTGCGAGACTTATTTATAAAACTAGCATCAATTTTAGTGATAGCTTTTGGATTTTATATAGGATATTTAGGTTATGAATATTTAGTTGACCCAACAAAATCAATCTTAAGTTGCCATATTTAAGAATAAAATCATATAAAAATTA
This sequence comes from Arcobacter caeni, assembly GCF_003063245.1. Classification (GTDB taxonomy): domain Bacteria; phylum Campylobacterota; class Campylobacteria; order Campylobacterales; family Arcobacteraceae; genus Aliarcobacter; species Aliarcobacter caeni. The sequence goes on from NZ_MUXE01000023.1 coordinate 8,822, forward strand.
AATTTTAAAAAGGAGGAACAAATGATTAATAAAACAAGAAAATACTTTAGCTTTTTTGGGATTTTAGCAGCAACTGTTAATAGAAAACTGCAATCTTTTAACTGTATGATACATGCTATTTTATCAAATAAAATGCCAGAAATTACTAAGTTATTGCTATTAAAGCAATTAAAACCAATAAATCTATATTCAACAAATAAAAAATAAAACATAAAAATTAGGAAAAATAAAATATGCAAAAAAAAATATCTTCAAGCTTAATTACAAGCTTACTTCTAGCCACAACAAACCTTTTTTCAGTTCAAAATTTAGAAACAATTACAGTTAGTTCATCATTAATAAAATCAGATGAAAAAAGTGCAACATATGCTACTGAAATCTATACAAAAGAAGATATAGAAAATTCTAAATCAAAAGATATATATGACTTTTTATCATCTCAAACATCTGTTAATGTAAGTCCAAATTTTGGTAATGGTTTTTCACAATTATTAGACTTAAGAGGTTATGGAATAGCAAATGGAGGTGAAAATGTTGTTGTTTTAGTAAATGGAAGAAGAATGAATAATATCGATTCAGCTCCTCAACTATTAAGTTCAATTCCAATTGAAAGTATTGAGAAAATTGAAATATTAAAAGGAACAGGTTCCGTGGCTTTCGGTGATGGAGCAAATGCTGGAGTTATAAATATTATTACAAATGGTAAAAATATTAATTATATAAAGGCATATGCTGGAAATAATGGAACGAAAAATGGAACAGTAAGTTTTGGTCAAAGTTTTGAAAAAGTTATTATAAATGGTTATATGGATTACACATCAACTGATGGTACTAGAGTAGATTTTAATGATGATAAAGATGAAAATTATAATAAAAATAAGAAAGTTGGTATTACATATTTTCCTACAGATAATTTAGAATTAAACTTATCAAGAAGTTATTCAAATATGAATACGAAATATGCAGATTCATTAACTCTTAGTGATTATAACAATAATATAAATAAAACAACAGGTTTTACAGAACAGTATTTTAGTTCTTATGTTACAAGTGCAGGAACAAAATATTTTATAAATGATAATTTTTCTTTTGATGTTGATTATAGTGATGAAAATAAATTAAGTAGATATTCTAGTGGTTGGAAATCAAATTATGATTATAAATCCTATGCAACTAAATTAAATTATAGTAATGATACTTTAAAAATGGTTTTTGGAATAGATGGATTTAATGGAGATAGATTAGGTTCTGATAATACAACTACAAAAGACAATAAAGCAGCTTTTGTTTCAGCAGAATACAATATTAATGATAAGGTAAAAGTTTCATCAGGAGTTAGAAGAGAAAATGTTGAGTATGAGTATAAACCAAATGGTGCAGAAAGTTTAAAAAATGATGAATACTTAAATGCTTATGATTTAGGAATAAATTATCAAATAGATGATATTTCATCTGTTTTTGCAAATTATAATAAATCTTTTCAAGCCCCTGATATAGATAAATTCTTTTATACTGATTGGTATACTGGTACAACAACTTTTAATGGGTTTATAGAACCTGCAAAAGTGAATAATTATACAGTTGGATATAACAATATTCAAAGAAGTAATAAATTTAAATTATCTGTATTTAGAGCTGACTTAAAAAATGAAATATATTATTATAATTTAAATTATGCAAATAAAAATACAAATATAGATGAATCTCATAAATATGGTCTTGAATTATATGATAAATATTTAATTAATGATAATTTATATACTTCAGCTAATTATTCATATATTATTGCAAAAATTGATGAAGAAAATGAAGCGAATGGAGCTTATAATGGGAAAGATTTGCCAGGAGTTTCAAAACACAATATAACTGTTAATTTAGGATATAACATAAATAATATAAATACAGTTTTATCTCATACATATAGAAGTAGTGCTTATGCATCGGATGATTTTGAAAATAACTTTAATCAAAAACAAGAAGCTTATAATTCTACTGATTTAGGAACTTCATACACTTATAAAAAAATTGAGTTATTTGCAAAAATCCAAAATTTATTTGATGAAAAAAATGGTTTATGGATAAGTGATGATAAAATCTATCCTGTTAATTTTGAACGAACTTATTATGCTGGGATGAAAGTTAAATTTTAATGAAAAAACTCCTATTTATACTAATTTTTTGTATAAATTTATTAGGGCAAGAAAGAATTGTAACTCTTTCTCCCTCAATAAATGAAATTGTTTTTGCACTGGATGAGGGTGAAAATGTAGTTGCAAATACAAGTTTTTGCGATTTTCCACCTGAATCAAAAAATATCAAAAAAATAGGTGGTTATTCATCTATTTCATTAGAAAAAATATTGGAAGTAAAACCTACTATTGTAATTGGACAAGATTATGATGAAAAATTAATTGAAAATCTAAAAGCTTTAAATATTAAAATATTATCTTATAAAACAAATACATTAGAAAATATCAAAAATACTATTATTCAATTAGGTATTTTATTTAACAAAGAACAAAAAGCAAAAGAATTAGTAAATAATATCGATAAAAAGCTAGATTCTTTAAAATCAATTGTAGAAAATAAAAAAATATTGATAGTAATAAGTCCTAAAAATAGCTTGTCAAATGAGATATATGTTACAGGAAATTTTCTATATTTTGAAGATATTATAAAAACTAGTGGAAATGAAAATGCTTATAATTCTTTAAACAAAGCACAACCTGTTGTAAATACAGAAAAAATAATAAATATGAATCCAGATATTATAGTATTATTAGCTCCATTTTATGATGGAAAACCAAAAGAGTTAGAAGAGATAAAAAAACTTTGGATAAAATTACCAATTAATGCTGCTAAACAAAATAATATTTATGCTGTTGATAAATTATACGCAGGAATTCCAAGTCAAAGAGTAGAGTATTTTATAGATGATTTTAGAAAGATTTTAGAAGATGTTAGAAATAAATAATTACAATAGTGCTATTTTAAAAGATATTTCATTTTCTTTAAAACAAAATGAAAACCTAATAATTTTAGGTGAAAATGGTGCTGGAAAGTCCACACTTGCAAAAGTTTTATCAAATCTTATATCAAATGATAATGTAAAATTATTTGGTGAAAACATAGATAAAATCTCAGATTTAAAAAGAGCAAAACTTATAAATTATATTCCACCAAAACTCTCTATTTTTGATGAATATATTACTTTAAAAGAGTTTTTAGAATTATCAAGTATTGAAAATATTGATAATGAGAAAATAGAAAAAATAATTTCTTTATTAAAATTAGAAAAATTAGAAAATAGATATTGTAAAGCTTTTAGTTCAGGAGAAAAACAACTTTTACTTTTAGCTTCAAGCATTATGCATAATGCACAAATAACGATTTTTGATGAACTTACAGCAAATCTTGATATTAGTAGATTAAAAGAAGTTTATGAGATTTTTAATAGTGATTTATTAAAACAAAAAATTATTATTACTCATAATCTTGATTTAGCAAATGCACTAAAATATAAAATTTTATTTATAAAAGATGGAAAAATTGAGTTCTTTGATGAACATGAGAATTTTTTTACAAATGAAAATTTACAAAAGTTTTACAATAATACTATTTTGAAATTAGAAAATCATTTGGTGGTAAATTTATGAAAATATTTTTATATCTAATCTCTTTTATAATTCTTGCTATTTCGCCATTTTTTGGAGAAATTACATTAAATTTAAGTCATATTTTTGATTTTACAAATAGTTCAAATATGATTTTTTGGGATTTAAGAGTTTCAAGAGTTTTATTGGCTTTTTTTGTTGGTGGAATTTTATCATTAGGTGGTTTGATTTTTCAAATTATCTTTAAAAATGAACTTATAACTCCTTATACTTTGGGAATTGCCAGTGGAACTACACTTTTTACAGCCATTGAAATTGTGTTTTTCCCTTTATTAAATATCTCAATTTCTTCTGTTTTTGGTTCATTGATTACAATATTGATTTTATATTTTATTTCAAAAAAAATAAATAAAAATTCAATTTCAGTTTCTACAAACTCAATTTTACTTATAGGAATTGCCTTATCATATTTTTATGGATCAGCTTTGATGTTGGTTTTTTATATGAGTAATTTACAAGAAAACTACTCAATAGTACGATTTACTTTAGGAAATTTAGATGCGGTTGGTTTTTCTAATAGTTTAATTATTATGTTTGTAAGTTTTGTTTTTTATTCAATTATTTATTTTAATAAACAAAAAATTAAATTATTACTTATTTGTAATGACACCGCATTTTTAAAGGGTTTAAATGTAAATAAAACAACACTAATTCTTTTAATAGTAGTTTCTTTAAGTGTTGGAATTAGTATTAGTTTTGTGGGACCAATAGGATTTATTGGGCTTGTGATTCCTCATGTGATTAAACTTATTTATAAACAAAGTGCTGATAAGTTGTTTTTTCCTGTATTTTTCTTTGGAGGAATATTTTTGGTATTTTCAGATTTAATTGCTAGAAATCTAAATACAGATTCAACCCTGCCAATTGGTGTGGTAACTGCATTTATTGGTGCGCCATTTTTTGTTTATTTATTGATTAGAAGAAATAAAAAAGTATAAATAAATTTATACTTTTAGAATCTATATTTTATTTCTTTTTCTTTTTCTTTTTCTTTTTATTCTTAGCAGCTTTTGCTAATTTTGCATTTTTTTTTCTTTTTTCTTTTTGTGCATCAACATTTGCAGCTTTTCTAGCATTTATTACTTGTTCTTTTTTTTCAGCGCCATCAGGAGCAAACCCAGCTTTTAGAGTGCTTCTTTTTTCATTCATTTTTTTTGCTAATCTATCGCCTTTTGTTGTATCTACACTTGAGTTATTTGCTCTTCCCATTATTTACCTTGTTGTTTTAGTTTTTGTATTGTATTGAATTTTCAATAAAGAAAGTATTATTCTTTAAATCAATAAAAAATATATTTTATTACAGTATTATAATTTAAACTTATATATAATAAAACAAACTTTAATTTTTATAAGTTATAATTATAAAAATATTTAGAAAAAATCTATTATTTAACCGTTGGATTTAGTTTAGCTTTAAGCTTTTTAGGTAGATGTGCAAATACCATAGTACTATTTTTGATAAATTTTTCTTTTTCAAAAATTGAAATATCTAGTGTCATATTATCTATTTTAAAAGTTAATAGTTTTATAGTTTGATTTCTCTCTTCAAAAGATAAGTTATCTTTACTTAAATCTATAATTTTTTTACTTTTTGCCAAAATAAACCTTTTGAATTTTTTTCTAATTATAATAAATTAATCTTAATAGGATTTAATAATGCAAGAACAAGAAACAATAAAATCTATTCCATCGGATAGATTACAATTTTTTCCAGTTATGATGTTTGCCATTATAATGGGATTAGCAGGTTTGTCTTTGGTGTATAAAAGAATCAATGAAGTTTTGTCTTTTCCTTCTTTTATAGCGACTTTTATGGCAATTTTAACAACAGTACTTTTTTTCGTGATTTTATATTTTTATATTTTAAAATTAATAAAACACAAAAATGAAGTGAAAAAAGAGTTTTCCCATCCAATACGAATAAACTTTTTTGCTGCATCTTCTATTTCAATACTGATTTTATCTATGATTTATAGACATAATATTGATTCTTTAGCTCAAATATTTTGTATAGTTGGAGCTGGTTTACATATATTTTTTACTTTTTATACTATTAAATTTTGGATAAACAATAACCTTGAAATACAACATTCAAATCCTGCTTGGTTTATTCCTATTGTTGGAAATTTGATTGTTCCAATTGCTGGAAAAGGTTTTATTGATGATTCGATTTTATACTTTTATTTTTCAATTGGAATATTCTTTTGGATAATTTTATTTTCTATTATTTTAAATAGAATCATTTTTCACAATCAATTCGCACCAAAATTTATGCCAACACTTTTTATACTTATTGCACCTCCTGCTATTGGATTTATTTCATATATAAAATTAACTGGAAATTTAGATTTTTTTGCTCAGATTTTATTTAATTTAGGACTATTTTTTACAATTTTAGTATTTGTGATGTATAAAAATTTTATAAATATCAAGTTTTTTATCTCTTGGTGGGCGTTCACTTTTCCAATGGCTGCGATTACTTTGGCAACTATTTTAATGTATGAATTAACTTCAAAATGGTTTTATGGATTTTTATCTTATTTTTTAGCAACTATTACGACGATTATTGTTTTATTAGTTGCCGTTCAAACCATAAAACATATGAGAAAAAAAGAAATTTGTATTATGGAATAATGATTTTTAATCCAAATATTTTTTTTAAGTAGTTATAATATTTCTTTATAAAAATATGAAGGAAATATTATGGATTTTAGATATATAGGAAAAAGTGGTTTAAGAGTTAGTTCAATTTGTATGGGAACTATGACTTTTGGTTCAAGCGCATCAAAACAAGAAGCTTTTAAAATTTTAGATAAAGCTTATGAAAATGGAATAAATTTTTATGATACAGCTGAGATTTATCCAGTTCCACCAAAAAAATCTTATGAGGGAACAACAGAATTAATAGTTGGTGAATGGCTAAAAACAAAACCAAGAGATTCGATAATACTTGCAACAAAAGTAAGTGGAGCAGCATCTGGTTGGTTTGTTCCACCAACAAGACACGGTTTAACTGCAATTGATTCTTTTCATATCAAAAGAGCAGTTGAGGGAAGTTTAAAAAGATTAGATACTGATTATATTGACCTTTATCAAATGCATTGGCCTGATACTATTGTGCCAATTGAGGAGTCTTTAAAAGCTTTTGATTCTTTAGTAAAAGAGGGAAAAGTAAGATATATAGGAAGTTCAAATGACACAGCTTATGGACTTACAAAAGCAAATGAAACTTCAAAAAATAAAAATCTAACAAGATTTGAATCTATTCAAAATAATTTCTCACTTTTAAATCCTAGATTTTTAGATGAGTTATCAACAGTTTGTAAAAATGAAAGTATTTCACTTTTACCATATTCTCCAATTGGTGGAGGAGTTTTAAGTGGAAAATATAATAATGCTTTTTATCCTGATGATGCAAGATTTAGTGCATATATGAAACATGAAAATCCAAGAGTTCAAGCCCAAGCAACAAGATTTGTAAATGATAAAACAATAGCTGCAACTACTAAATATATAGAATTAGCAAAAGAATATGGAATCTCACCTGTAACTTTAGCTGTTGCATATTCAAAACATTTTGATTTTGTAGCTTCTACAATTATAGGTGCAAGAACATCTGCACAGTTAGATGAATCATTAAAAGCTTTTAAATTTAATATAAATGATGAACTTTTTTTAAAAATTGAAGCTATACAAAAAGAAATATTATATCCAATGGGATAAAGTTATTTTTTCCTATTTTATAGGGCTTTTAATCTAATATTTTGAAATAAAGTAATAATATATTAGTTATTTTTGCACAAGGATAGAGATGAAAGCACTTACAATAGGGAAAAAGTTTACATTAATAAATGTAATAGTGACAATATTTGTTTTAGTTATAGGTTATTTTATATTAAATAAATATAAAAATGATTTGACTAATGAAGTTTATAACGATACGAAAACTGAATTAAATGAATTGTCAAAAATTAAAATTGAAGCAAAATTTGAAGTTGGAATTTCAAATGCAATTTCTATTTCAAATGATTCTTCAATAAAAGAAGCATTAGCTTCAAATGATAGACAAATGGCCATAAAAGCACTGGCAACACTTTCAGATAATATGAAAAAATCAACACCTTTTCAAAATATTCAAATTCATATTCATACAAAAGATAATCACTCTTTTTTAAGATCTTGGAAAACTGATAAGTTTGGAGATGATTTGAGTTCTTTTAGAACAAGTGTTGTAAAAGTAAACGGTGAACAAAAAGCAATTAATACTTTTGAAGTGGGAGACGCAGGACTTAGTATTCGCTCAGTTGTTCCTATTTTTGATGAAAATCAAAAACATTTAGGTTCTATGGAATTTATGCAAGGTATAAATTCTGTTGCTACTTCATTTGATGAACATGGAGATGCTTTTTTACTTTTAATGGATGCAAAATTAGCAATTGCAGCAGTAAAAGCAGAAGATAAATTAAATGAGTATTTGATTTCTCAAAAATTTATAAATAAAGAATTTTTAGAAGATAGTAAAAAAATTGATTTTAATAAATTATTTGAAAATAAATATTTAATGTCAGATAAATATTTTTATACATACATTGATATAGTTGATTTTAGTGGTAAAAAATTAGGCGTTGCATTAACAGCAAAAACAAAACAAACTGTTCAAAATGCTATTGATCATGCTTCTTACATTATTTGGGTTGCTTTGATTATTTTGGTTATTGCATTATTGCTTACTATGGTTATTTCTTTAGTAAATATGAAAAGTTATATTTTAGCTCCGATTTTAAATCTAAAAAATTCAATAGATGCCGTTAGTTCAAACAATTTATCACAAAGTTCAAGAATTGAAGTTAAATCAAATGATGAAATAGGAGAGGTTGTAAATAGTTTTAACAACTATTTAGATTCTATTGAAAAAGGATTAATTCAAGACCATACTGTAATAGAAGAGTCAAGAAAAATAATAGAAAAAGTAAATGCTGGTTTATTAAATGATAGAATAAAAGGAAAAGCAGATTCTTCTGGTGTTGATTCTTTAGTTAGTGAAATCAATAATATGATTGAGCGAATGCAAAAAAATCTTACAACTTTAAGTGAAACATTAGTTGCTTTATCAACTGCAAAATATGATTATGCAATACCTCATATAGATAACTTAACAGGAATAATTGCTTCATTATTAAGTGGAGCAAAAGTTACTCAATCTTCAATTAATGAAGTTATGTGTTTAATAGAAAAATCAAATACAGAACTATCTTCCAGTGCAAATGATTTAGAAAATGCATCAAAAAAATTGAGTAATTCATCAAATATTCAAGCAGCTTCACTTGAAGAAACAGCAGCGGCAATTGAAGAGATTTCAGCAACACTTACAAGAAGTGGTGAAAATACTTCTAAAATGGCTTTATATGCTCAAAATGTTACAAAATCAAGTGATGTTGGAAAAGAGTTGGCATATAAAACAGCAACTTCAATGGATGAAATAAATACTCAAGTTAATGCGATAAATGAAGCAATTTCAATAATTGACCAAATAGCTTTCCAAACAAATATTCTTTCACTTAATGCAGCTGTTGAAGCAGCAACTGCTGGAGAAGCTGGAAAAGGATTTGCAGTTGTAGCAGCAGAGGTGCGAAATCTAGCTTCAAGAAGTGCGGAAGCTGCAAATGAAATAAAAACAATAGTTTTAAATGCAACTACAAAAGCAAAAGAGGGTAAAGATATTACTTCAAAAATGATTGAGGGTTATAATGATTTAAATGAAAATATTGTTGTAACTACAAAATTAATAGCAGATGTTGCAAGTGCTTCAAAAGAGCAACAACTAGCAATGTCTCAAATAAATGATACTGTTAATTCTCTTGATCAAGCAACTCAACAAAATGCGGCACTTGCTTCAACAATCAGTGATATGGCTGCAAAAACATCAACTTTAGTAACTCATTTACAAAGTACAATAAATCAAACAAGTTTTGATAAAAATGCCCATAAAAGAGTTTGTGATACAGATATGATTATTGATATAAATAGATTAAAATCAGATCATATAAACTTTAAAAATGCTAGTTTTGCTGCTTGTAAAGAAGGATTTAAATTTACAGTAAAAAGTGCTCATGAATGTAACTTAGGAAAATGGTTAGATTCAAATGAAGATAAGCCTTTTGCAAAAAGTAAAGAGTGGAGTGATTTGAAAAATGCCCATAAAAAAGTACATGAATTAGTACAAATAACTGTTGATTTGTATTGTGATAAAAGTGAAAATGATAAAATATTTGCTACAACAAAAGAAGTTGAAGAAAATATTGAAAAAGTATTTGATTTATTAAATAAAATCAGAGAGATAAATTGTTCTAATTAGTCTTATTTAGAATATAAATTTAATTTTCTTAAGTTACAATTCTTTTTAGAAAAAAAGGATTGTACTTTTGAATACTGATACACAACTGCTAAAAACTGCATATAAACTAAGATTTGAATACTATAATTTTTATGAAAATAAAGAATCCCAATGGCATGATAAATATAAAAACCATAATTTATATGAGATTGTCGTAGAAAGTTTTGACTATAAATATAGTGAAATAGGTGTTGTTATGCCAAAACTTTTGGAGAAATTTTGTGTCCTATAAAGTGAATTGTGTTAAAATTAAGATATATAAAAATAGGTTATGATTTGAAAAAAATATTTATTATTCTACTAATATGCATTACAAATTTTGTATTAAATGCATCTGAAATTGCTTTAAATGAAAAAGAAAAAATTTGGATTGAAAAACATCCTCTTATTACTCTTGGAACGGATTTTTCTTGGGAACCTTTTGTTGTAAATAACAATGGAGTATTAACAGGTTATGATAAAGATATATTAGATTTAATCAATAAAAGAACAGGAGCAAATTTCCAGTTAACTACTGGCAAATGGGAAGAAATATTAATAAAAGCCCAAAAGAAAGAAATAGATGGCTTAAGTACTAGTGCTGTTCATGAAGAAAGAGCTAAAGATTTTCTTTTTTCAGATACTTATGTTAATACACAAAAATATTTAATTACTTTAAATGATAACCCTAAAAATATTAATTCTATTGATGATTTAGTAGGTAAAAAAATTGCTTATCAAGAAAATAATTTATTTGATCAAAAACTTGCATCTCAATATAAAAACTCAACAATAGTTCCATTAAAAACAGTTGAAGATATATTACAAAGTTTAATTACTGGAAAAGTTGATGTTATTTTAGGAAATCATGAAATTTTTTCAATGGCTATGAAAAATAAATTACCATATTTAAAAATAATAGATAAAGTAAAAAATAGTAAATTAGATTTAGTATTTTCTCTTAGAAAAGATTATCCTGAAGCTATTTCTATTTTAAATAAAGGTTTAAAAGCTATTTTGGTCGAAGAGAAAAAAATATTAGATAATAAATGGTTTTTGTACTCTCAAGATTTAAAAGAAAATAAAAGTAATTTAAATTTGACGAAAGAAGAAATAGAATATTTAAAAAATAAAAAAGTATTGAAAGTTCCAAGTATAGAAACATTACCTCCTTTTAATTTTACTGAAAATGGGAAAGCAAAAGGTTATAGTATTGATTATATGGAGTTAGTAGGAAAATATTTAGATATAAAAATCGAATTTATAAGCGATAAAACTTGGGATGAATATCTTCAAATGTTAAAAAATAAGGAAATAGATTTAATTCCTCATATGGCAATTACCAAAGAAAGGCAAGAGTATTTTGCTTTTACAAATTTTAATCATATTGAATATGATGCTGGAATAGCAGTACATAGAAATAGCAAGATTGACTCAATGGAAGATTTAAAAGATAAAGTAATCGCAGTGACAAAAAAATCATTTGTAGAAACTTATTTAAAAACAAATTTTCCTGATTTTAGCTTGGTTTTAGTATCATCAACAGCAGAAGCTGTAGAATTTTTATCTTTAGGTAAAGCTGATGTGGCAATTGGAAATTTACCTGGTCTTAATTATTTTATTCAAAAAAATTGGCTGAGTAATATAAAAACAATTACAATTGATAATTTTGGAACTGCATTAAAGACAAATCTTCCAATGGCTGTATCAAAAGATAATCAAATATTAAAATCAATACTAGAAAAAGTAAATGCAACGATGACTCATAATGAAATTGCAGCACTAAAACAAAAATGGATGAATGTATCATCTCTAGATTACAGCAATAATGAGTTAAATTCAATAGAATTAAATTATTTACAAAATAAAAATGAAATAAAAATGTGTGTTTTACCAAATTGGCTTCCTTTTGAACAAATTGATGAAAATGGTAACCATAAGGGAATAGGTGCTGATATTATGAAACTTATTTCAACATATATAAATAAGCCAATAAAACTTATACCCACAGATAAATGGGAACAATCTTTAGAAAATATTAAAATAAGAAAATGTGATATTTTACCAATAGCTGTGAATCTACCAAGTCGTAGAGATAGTATGAATTTTACTAAACCTTATTTTTTAGAACCTTTTGTTATTGCTACAAAGACGGATAAATTATTTATTAAAGACTCTACTTCTTTAAGTGATAAAAAAATAGGTATTCAAAAAGATTATTCTTTTAAAGAAATATTGCAAGAAAAAAATCCTTCTATCCAAATAATTAGTGTAGAAAACACTAAAGAAGGCTTAGAAAGAGTTTCAAGTGGTGAGTTGTTTGGATTTGTAGATACTATGCCAACGATTGGATATAGTATGCAAAAATACTCTATGTATGATTTAAAAATAGCAGGAAAATTGGAATTTAATACAGAAATCAGTATAGCTTCAAGAAATGATGAACCTTTATTAAATACTATTATGCAAAAAGCTTTAGATTCTATTAGTGAAGAGCAAAAAAGAACTATTATTGGAAAATGGGTAGAAATAAAAATTGCACAAGTGTTTGATTATACATTTATATTGCAAATAACAGCACTCTTTTTGTTTATTGTTTTAGCCGTTTTATATAAAAATAGAGCAGTTACTCTTCTTAATAAAGAACTAATAAAAGTAAAAAATGAGATGGAAGAACAACAAAAAATGGTTGATAAATATGTATTGATATTATCAACAAACACAGAAGGAATAATTATAGATGTAAATGAAGCTTTTTGTAAAATTATTGGTTTTTCAAAAGAAGAATTAATAGGATTTACACCCAATATTATGCGGCATCCTGATATGGATGAAAATTTTTTCTCTTTGATGTGGGATACAATAAATAAAAACAAAATATGGTCTGGGGAAATTACAAATTTAAAAAAAGACAAAACTCCTATAATTTTTAATATGAATATTGAAGCAATTTTTAAAAATGGGATAAAAATCGGTTACAGATCAATTTCAGAAGATATTACAGATAAAAAAAGAATAGAAGAATTATCAGTTACGGATAAATTAACAGGTCTTTATAATAGGCTTAAACTAGATGAAATGATGCTAATAAAAATTGAAGAATTTAGAAGATATAAAATAGATTTTTCAATTATATTAATTGATATTGATAATTTTAAAGAAGTAAATGATAATTATGGACATGATGTTGGAGATTATGTTTTACAAAAACTAGCAAAAATATTAAAAGAAAATATTAGAACTAGTGATATTGTAGGAAGATGGGGTGGTGAAGAGTTTATTATTATTTGCAATAATACAAATCTAGAAAATTCTATGGTTCTTGCACAAAATATAAGAAAAATTGTTGAAAATACGATATTTGATAAAATTGGAAGTAAAACTATTAGTTTAGGTTTATCTCAATTTCATAAAGATGATGATGTAAAAACTTTATTTAAAAAAGCAGATAATGCCCTTTATATAGCTAAAACTACAGGAAAAAACAAAGCTTGTAGCAATTAGATAAATAAAGAATCTTTACTTAGTTGTAAAATAGGTTCCCATTTCGATTAATATTAATTTATTTTTATAATATGCTATAATTGACTATTATAAAATTCATAAGGTATTCAAAATGTCTAGTCCTTTATTATTATCAACAATTAATAACTCTATTGGTAATAAAAAAAATCATGTTACTGTTCAAGATTTATGTAACTTATTTAATGGCAAAAAGGTTCTTAATGATTTAGATAAATATGTAATTGATACTATTCAAACAGAAGCTACAGAAGATGAATTAGAAAATTTTAAAAAAACTTATCATATCGCATCTGAAAAAATAAAATATGTCTTATCACTCAATCCTTACTAATTTAGATATAAATAAAATTATTTTTATAAAAGAAAATTACTCTGAACAGATTGAATCTTTAATTCAGTTTTATCCAATAATTGCTAATGCAATAAAAGCAGGAATTCCAAAAGATTCTGTTAAATTTGGTGGTGGTACAGCATTAGCTATGTATTATTTCCAACATAGACTTAGTTTTGATATTGATTTGTTTTTAGCTGACCAACAATATTTGCCTTTTTTTAGCCCAAAATTATGGATAGATGATTTTGATTCTTTCAATGATTCTGAATATATAGATAAATATAATCATATTGGTGTAGTTACTACAACAGATATTAAATTAGATATTTTGGTTGATACAAGCTTAACAAATAAATATATAGATGATTCAAAATTAATCTTTCCCTTTGATGTATATGTAGAAACAATAGAAGATATTATCTCTAAGAAAATTGTTTTTAGAAAAAAGGATAATAAAACTAGAGATATTTTTGATATTGCAGTTGCTATAAGTAAAGATAAAAACCTTTTATCTAATCTTTTATCTTTAGATAAAATTGAAATTCAAGATTTAATAGATTTAAATGAAGCTCTAAAAAAATTAAATGTAGATAAATACAATTCACAGATCAAGATTATTGAACCTATTAAAGAATATGAAGAACTGTCAAAAAATGCACCATTAATTTTGATAGAAGAATTAAAGAAATATTCTTAAAATAATCAAAAAGTGCAACTTTTTTATATTGAAAAATAACTGTGTACTTAGAATATCAGTTAATTTACTTTAAATCTTTAATTCATATCATTTAATTAATTTATGCTCAATAGCATAATATTTACCTTCATCCGTTAATTGAAGATGAGTATTCCCATATTTTTTATTATCAATTAATTTTTGGTCTAGCATTTTATTTAATATTAAATCAGTCATAATTCTTGATATATTTAAATTTCTAACAATTTCTGAATAAAGAATATAATCTTTTGTATTATTTTCAAATAGCATAACAATGATGAGCATAACTTCTTTTATTTCATCATTTGTTTTATCAATAATCAATTCTTTTACGGGTGTAAATGGATTATTGCCAATTTCAGGTTTCTCATATAAAGGTGCTTGGAGAGGTAACTAAAAAACATACACTTTTTTGCTAATCCCTAAGCCACCATTTCAGATTGTAACACTTTTTCTTTTTCTTGTTTTTCTTCAAATTTAACAGGTGATAAATTTCCTAAATAACTATGACTTCTAACTCTATTATAATAAAAT
>NZ_MUXE01000024.1 GCF_003063245.1 Arcobacter caeni
ATAATCAACTGTACTGTTGAATCCTTAAACTCTTGACTATATTTACTTTGTCTCATTTGCAACCTTTATTCATTTATTTTATCTCAGAATCTTTTAATTCTGAGTATGAATTTATGTTACCTCTCCAGTTTATAAAGATACTCTTGATAAGATATTTTTGTTTTAACAGCATCCATTGCAGCTGTTTCATAATTATCCATTACAGAACCAAGAGAAAGAAGTTTACAATAGCTTTCAATATTTTCTTTCATTGAACCATTCTCTAAGGAAACAGGTCCTGAGTTTCTTAAATTTGTAGTATTTCTTGTTTTACCTGTAAGCAGGATTTCACTTTGTTTCATCATATTTTATAATCTCCTAAATCTCTTTTTATATTTGCTGTTGGTAATTTAATATTGAACAAATTTAATTGTTCATTTTTTGGTTTTCTTTGATGAGTGATATAACCTTTAATAATAGAAATACTATAAACATTAAGACTAAAACACTCTTCCATTGCCATAATACATGTAACGAAGTGGAATCCCGCAGGAACGAGGACCATCTGCATCATCGTAGTATTCAAATAAATTTGCTATTTTATAAAGATGATAAGCTGGATTTATTCTTTTTGCTACTTTTACATTTTCAACAAACTTATTGATATTTCTATAATTGGCAAATCTTTTTGTAAGTCTTGATATTGAAATTGCTAGTGAATCAAACTGATTATCATTTCTATACCCTTCAAAGTGTTCTTTATTTAAAATAACTTCACCTTTTTTCATACTTATATTATGAGAGGCAATTAGTTTGTTTTTACTTGAGTATATTTGCAAAGTTGTTCCATAAAGAACTCGAAGCCACACTTCTTTACTTGCAAAGTAGTGAGGAACTGAATATTTATTTCCCTTATATGCAATTAACATTCACTTGTTGCTTTTCTGAACTCTTCTTTAAATCCAACATATCGTTTTAATTCACCTGTTATTCGGTTTATAGGAAGTGGCTTTAAAAAGTTTACTTCCTCTTCTTCATAAAGTTTTTTTGTGATTCTTTTAGTTGTTCCATGCAGTTCTAAGTTATGCTCATCTTGGAACTGTTTTAATCTAGTTCTTAAATCTTCAAAGCTTTTAAAAATATTCCCTTTTATAAAATGAGTTTCAAGATAACTAAATACGGATGCTACTTTCCCTTTACTCCATGGATGACTAGGCATACTTCTTGTTGGTTTAATTCCATAAAATCCACACAATGATAAAAACCTAGGATTCCAAACTAAATTATCTTTAGACGCATTTGTTACAAATACTGTTGCATTATCAACTTGTATTCTTTCACACACACCTCCAAAGAATAAAAAGCTCTCTTCTAATGCTGTATAAACATCACTTCCTATTACATACAAACTTACATCATAAAATTTATATCTACTAAATCCTAGGATTGTTTGATGTACATTTATTTTTACAATATCTTCACCTATTTGAACACTATAAGGGCTCCAATCATATTGCATCTGTTCACCTGCAAGAGTTTCATAACGCATAAATGCACTTGGTGTTGATTTGCTAACATCTTGTTGTATTGGTTTTAAAATCTCTCTAATATAAGCATATAAAGCATACTGGCTTCCTCTATATCCTTTTAATTTTATATCTTTTAAAATACGACTGGCTTTTAGATTCTTCTTTAAAAATGACTCTTTTATAAAATTAATAAATGGCTCTATATTTTTATTTACCTTTTTTTCTCCTTTGTTATACAAAGGAATTTCATCATTTACTAATGCTTTTTTTACAGTATTTCTACTAATACCTAACATTGTAGCAATAGTTCTAGTTCCTAAATTTGGATTTTTAACTTTTAAATTACGAATAGTTACCCAATCCTCCATACTAATCATCTCCTTTTACCTTTCATCATAATTATTATTTCTTATGACAAAAGAGTATATGTTCTTAGTTTACAGGTGGGTCAAAAGTTTTCAAAATAGTGGGTCAGTTTTCAGTCGAAAAATTCATCTGTATTAATTTGTACTCTTATATTTAACTTATGACACATTTTTATTCCATATAAATATATTATCCAAGAAATGTAAATCCAAAAAAAAGTAAATAATAATGTTGCTAATGAGCCATAAATCGTTGTGTAAGTTTTGTTATATATTACATAATAAATAAATAGATTTTTTGTTATTGAAAGGACTGTAAGAGTTATAAATGAAGAAATTAATGCTGCTTTGTTATCTACATGTTTATTAACACTTAATTTAAATAATGCGAAAAATATGATCCATGAAAAGATATAAGAGAGTATTTCTTTATAAAAATTACTTTCATAAAATGACATAATGATATTTATAAAAGCAAAAAGGAGTGGAAGAATAGCCATAAATATTGAGTAAAAAATAAAAGAAAATTGTATAGATTTTCTTTTTGCTTTATGAATTTTATTTACTATATATTCATAATCTTTAATAAACATAATAAATACAAATAACATATAAATAATTCCAATAAACCCTAATTTATTTGAATTTGATACATAGTTTTTTAAAGTTTCAATTATTTCTGTAGAGTGAGTTGGGTTTATTAAATTGAAAATATAGTTTATAAAAATATCTAAATAGTTCTTAAATTCTGAAAAAGAAGAGATTATTGCAATGAGCAGTGCAATAATAGGAAGAATAGAAAAAATGGTAAAAAAGCTTAAAGATGCAGCATAATATGTAGTATCATCATTAAAAAACAAATCAACTTTTCTTAAGGTTCGTTTTAGAAAGCTATCTTCACCATCTGAACTATTCATTTGGATTTATAGACCCATTTTAAATGGATTTAATATATTATTTGGATCAAACGCTTTTTTGATACTTCTAAATAAGTTCATTTCTGCTTCTGTGAATGCAATATGCATAAATGGTGCTTTTGATGTACCAATTCCATGCTCACCACTTAAAGTTCCACCTAAATCTACTACATATTGAAAAATTTCTTCAATGGCTTTATGTCCATCTTCCATCTCTTTTTCATTATTTTTATCTTTTACCATAACATTAACATGGATATTTCCATCTCCTGCATGACCAAAACAAGGAACTTGGAATCCGTATTTTTCACCAATTTTATAAATTCCATCAAGTGCAACTGGTAATTTACTTCTTGGAACGGAAATATCTTCATTTAGTTTTTTTGTTCCGTAAATCATTGTTGCAGGACTTGCATTTCTTCTTGCAAACCAAAGTTTTTTACTCTCTTCTTCATCTTTTGCAATTATAAACTCAGTTGCCCCAAATGCCTCAAATGCTTCTTTTAGAGTTTGAAGTTGTGAATCAATTTCAGCTTCGCTACTTGCATCAACATCTCCTACTAAAATTCCACCTGCATGTTCAGGCAGAGATACTTGTGGGAATTTTTGTCTTAAAGCTTTAATTACTAATGCATCTAAAAATTCCATAGCAACAGGATTTGCTCCAGCTGCAAGTGATTTAAATACAGCTGTCATTGCACTATCAACGCTTGGGAAAACTCCCATATAAGTTTGTTTAAATTTTGGTTTTGGAATTAATTTTAAAGTGATTTCTGTGATTATGGCTAAAGTTCCTTCACTTGCAATTAAAATTCCAGCAGTGTTATATCCTGCAACATCTTTGATAGTTCTTTTTCCTGCAACTATAATATCTCCATTTGGTAAAACAGCTCTTAATGCCATTACATAATCTTTTGTAATTCCATATTTTGCAGCTCTCATTCCACCTGCATTTTCACTTACATTTCCACCAAGTGTTGAATATTCTTCACTTGCTGGATCTGGAGGATAAAAAAGTCCTACTTCTTCAACCGCTTTTTGAAATTGCATATTTATAAGCCCTGGTTGTACAACTCCAACCATATTTTCCATATCAATTTCAAGTAGTTTATTCATATGTCTCTCTAACGAAAGAATAATTCCACCACTTGCAGGTAATGCACCACCTGTAAATCCAGAACCAGCACCTCTTGGAACTATAATTATTTGATGTTCATTACAATATTTTAAAATATCTGAAACATCTTGCTCGTGTCTTGGAAATACAACAGCATCTGGTTCAAATCTTGTTCTTGTTGCATCATAACAAAAAGCGATTAAGTGAGCTTTATCACTTTTTATATTTTCTTCACCAACAATTGAAGTTATATAATCTAAATGTTTTTTATCAATCATTATTTTATTCCTAAAATTCTTTTATAATAGTCATTATAACTTAGATTTTTTTCTCCAGAGAAGAAGTTGAAAAATGAAAAATGGAAAAAAGAATCTTCAATATCTTCAACTCTTGTATAAAATGGCATTTTAACTTCAGCATTATTTTCATAATTAACTACATAACTTGCTAAAATTGTAAATGTTTTAGTATCGATTATGAAAACTTTATTTTCAATAACCATAAAAATAGTTCCAAGATTTTGCTCAATTGCAAACTTTTGAATATCTTGTTTTGTAGGATATGGAATATGATCAACTTTTAATTTTGCAGCAAAAATATCTGAATGAACAAAATTATTTAATTTAAAATTATCTCGTACATTTTGAAAAGCATCTAAAGTTGGAGTTATTAATAAAGATGAATTATACATATAATTTAAAATTAAAATATCATTGTTTGAAACTACTCTATTTGATGTTGGAATTGCATTTTGTTTTAAATCATCAAATCCAAAAAATTCAACAACTGAGCTATTTGAATCTGAACTTATAACTTTTGCATTTGAAACTATTAATCTTCTGTCATTATCAAAAATATGAATAATTATACCTGTTTGACCAATAATTAAATTTCCCATAGGAATTACACTTTTATTATTTTCAATATTTGTGATTTTTAACCCCATTGGTTTTATTGAGAACTCTTTATTTGTTGCAGTTGTTGCAGGTTCTATTATTGAAGTTTTTAGCAAAACATTATCAACTTTTTTATTTGTGTTTGTATTTTTTGTGAAATAATATGTATAGTTAAATTTATTTTGTGAAGAATTAATTTTAATATCTAATACATCCCAACCATTGTTTTTCATTTGATTTAAAGAAAACTTACCATTACAAATACCACCATCTAAAGAAATATCTTCAATTAAAGAAGGTTTTTCTACATTATTTTTGTAGCAAGTTGTATCTTGAGCAAAAGCTAAACTTGATAGTAAACAACTGCTTACACCAGCTAATAAAAGTTTGTTAAATATTTTTGTCATAAGTTTTCCTATTATTTTGATTGTAATTCTTGAAGTTTGTTTTTAACTTCATCTACATGTAAAATTTCTATTTTTTCGCCTTTTACACTTTTTTTCTTTCTAACACTAACTTTATCCCAAATAGCAGCAATTTTATCCTCAGGATTAATAATAAAAGTTGTTCTAACAACTCCCATAAACTCTTTTCCCATAAATTGTTTTAGTTGCCACACACCAAAATCTTCGCACATTTTTTTACTCGAATCTGATAATAGAGTTATTGTTAAATCGTATTTATCAATAAATTTTCTATGTTTTTCAGTATCATCTGCACTAACACCTAAAATAACTGCATCTAAATCATCAAAAGAAGAGTGTTTATCTGTAAAGTCACAAGCTTGTGTAGTACAACCAGGTGTTAAATCTTTTGGATAAAAATATAGAACTATCCATTTTCCAGCTAAATCTCTTGAGCAAATTTCAACATCATCCTGATTAGCAGCACAAAAACTAGGTGCCGCATCTCCTACTTTTAACATACAAAAATCCTTTAATCTATTTTTTTATTGCTATAAATGTAGCAAAATTTACCCATTTGAAAATAGTTTCACAATGGCTAAATCCAGCATCTAATATCATTTTTTTATTTTCTTCTTCAGTATAAGGTATTAATACATTTTCTAAAGCTTCTCTTTTTTGAGAAATCTCAAACTCTGAGTAACCTTGTGTTTTTTTAAATTCATAATATTCATCAATAGATTGTTTATTTAAAGTTGAATTTGAAGAAATCACTTTTTCACTAAAAATAAAAATTCCATTATTTTGTAAGGAATCATATATTTTTTTAACTAATTTTTCTCTTTGTAAAGGTCTTATAAATTGTAAAGTATAGTTTGAAAGTATAAGTTTTGCATTTTCGTAAGTTACATCATGTAAATCAGCATTTATTAATTCAATATCAACTCCAAAAGCACCAGCTTTTTTTGCTGCATTATCTAACATAGCACTTGAATTATCAATACCTATTAGTTTTAAATTATTTTTACAATGTTTACTTAATTCGATTAATGTAGAAGCAGTTGAGCAACCTAAATCATAAACCTTATCATTTTCTTCTAAAAAATTGCACGCAAAATTTATTGATAATCTTTGCATTTCTTTATAAAAAGGAACTGAACGGTTTAACATATCATCAAATACTGATGCTACTTCTTCATCAAATTCGAATTGTTTTGTAATTGATTTTTTAAATACTTTATCTACCATACATATATTCTATCTAAATGCATATTAATAAATATTAATAAAGTAATTTTTTGCAGATTTTATATCATCTAAGATTTGATTTTTAAGTTTTTCGAAAGTATCAAATTTCTTATTATTTCTTAATTTTTCATAAAATTTTATTTGTGTAGTATGATTACTGTTCTTAATATCTTCATCAATAATATGCGTTTCAACAGCGTAACTTCCATCTGTTGAGACTCTATGCCCTAAAAAAGTAATAGAATCAAACTCACGATCATCTAAAATAGTTTTTGTAAAATAAACTCCCTCATTTGGAAGTAAAAACTCATCAACTTTTAGATTTATTGTTGGAACAAAACTTTTGCTTCCTAAACCTTGACCAGTTATTTGTTGTCCATAAATTTTGTACTCTTTTCCTAAGAGTTTATTTGCCATTTTTATATCACCAAGCTTTATATAATCTCTTATAATTCTTGAATGAACAGGAATGTTTTCTAACTTTATTTCATCAATAACTATTACTTTGCCATCAAAAAGTTCTTTTAGTTTTTCTATACAGTATTTTCTATTTTTCCCAAAACAAAAATCAAAACCCACAACTATTTTTTTTAAATTTGGAAACTCATTTTTTATTAATTTTATAAATTCATCGCCTTCAAGATGTTTAATATTTTCTAAAATATAATAATAAATAGGATAAATACTGTATTCTTGTCTATATCTTTTTGGTGTTAAGTTTGCGTATCCTGATTCTATTGAAACTATTGCTCCATTTGAATCTAGGTTTTTGAAAAGTTCTTGATGAGCTATGTGCATTCCATCAAAACCTCCAATAGCTATTGAAGTTATTGTATTTTTATTTACTAAAATAGAAGAGCTCTTCTTCATTCCCATCTTTTCCTTGTAGTTTACTCAAGTTAGAGTATTTTAATTTCCAATTTAATGCAAGTGTTGAATCTAAAAATTTTTGTCTTGATTTTATGATTGCATTTTTATCTTTTACCACACCTTTTTTATCTCTTTTTACATTTGTTCCAACTTCAAACTGAGGTTTAAAAAGTATGATAATATCTTTTGTTGCTAAGCGATTTATGTCATTTATAATATGTAAAATAGAAATAAATGAAACATCACAAGTTACGATTTCAAAAATCTCATCACTTTGAAAGTTTCTAATATCTGTATTTTCAAAAAAAGTGATTTTAGGATGGTATTTGATTCTTTCATGAAGTTGATTTGAACCAACATCAACGCAAGTAACTTTTTTTACTTCATTTTCAAGTAAAACTTGAGTAAATCCACCAGTACTACTTCCTATATCAAGGGTATTTTTGTTTTTTAAATCAAAATGTTTTAGTTCTTGTAAAAAGTATTTTAGTTTGTAAGCAGCGCGTGATACATAAAAATCATCTTCTAAAATCTCAACTTTATGATTTTGCTCAACATTAAAAGAGGGTTTTGATATAATCGCACCATCAATTTTAACTTTATCTGATTTTATTAATTCTAAAGCTTTGTTTCTGCTTTGAATATTAAAGGTTTGGGTTAAGTATAAATCTAATCTCATGGAGGCAATTATAGTTGAAATTTGTTCAAAAAGAGTTTAGCTGTACTTTCGAAGAAAGAAAATCAAAATTTATAGCTTTTTTAATGCCTTATTCTATGTTTGATGTTGTTATGAAAAAAGTAAAAGAGGAACATCCAAAAGCAAGACATTATGTTTATGCATATAGATATTTAAATGAGTTTGACCAAATAGTTGAAAATAGTAGTGATGATGGCGAACCAAAAGGCACAAGTGGAAAACCAAGTTTGGCAGTAATGGCAGGAGCTGAAATAATAAATACAGCTGTAATAATTGTACGATATTTTGGTGGAATAAAACTAGGAACGGGCGGATTAGTAAGGGCTTATGGAGATAGTGTAAATGAAGTTATAAAAATAGCTTTGTTTAAAGAATATAAAAAACTAGAAATAAAAACCTTAGAGTGTGAATACTCTGAACTTTCACAATTGGAATATCTCTTAACTCAAGAAGATATAAATATAAAATCAAAAGATTTTTCAACGAAAGTGAGTTTAAAAATTGAACTTACAAATGAAGAATTTGAAGTGCTAAAAACAAAACTATTAAGAAGTATTTTAGTATCATAATAACTGTATAGATTATTTAAATATAATTTTAGGAGTTTCTATGAAATTAAAGAGAATTTTATTAGTTGTTCTTTTAGCTTTTAACTTATTTGCTAATGATGAAATAAATGTAAATTTTAAAGATTTGAAAATAAGTGATTTAATAAAAATAACTTCCAAAATAATAAATAAAAATATATTAATAACACAAGATATAGAAGGAACAGTTGATTTTGTACCAAATAAAACTGTAAGTAAAAATGAGTTAGTTAAGATTTTGTATATGACTTTAGAAGATAAAGGTTATACTTTAGTTGAAGAAAATAATATTTTAAGAGTAATAAAATTTTCAGACACAAAAAAAGAAACATCAATAATAAAACTAAAAAATATAAAAGCAGATTTTGCTAAAAAAAGCTTAGATGAAATCTCAAAATCAATTTCAAATCAAGATTTAAAAAAACAAAATATTTCTATTATTGAAAATATTTTTGATAATTCTATAACACTTATCGCAGAAAAAAAAGATATTGATTATCTAACCAAATACATTAAAAACATAGATGATAATTCTGTTTCTTTAAAAAAAGAAGTAAAAGTTATAAATTTAAAAAATATAGATGCAAGTAATATTCTAAAAATATTAGAAGATATTGTAAGTAAAAAAGAGAACCCTGATTCTTTAAATAAACCAATAATTTCTTTAGATGTTGAATCAAATTCTATTATAGCAATGGGAAACACAGATGAGATAGCATATATAAATAGTTTAATTAAAGAACTTGATGTTGAAAAAGCTCAAGTTTATGTACAAGCACGAATTATTGAAGTTAATGATGAGTTAGTAAATCAAATAGGAATTTCTTATGGAATATTTGCAGGAAATGCAAATAATAACGGACTTACTGCATTTTCATCAAGTTTAAATGGTGGTTCTGATTCTATTTCTTTACTTAAAGATGCAATAGGAATAGATATTCCTGATATAAAATCTGGATTAGCCTTAGGCGCATCATTAAATTTACTTAAACAAAATGGAGCTTTAGATATTGTTTCCGAACCTTCAATTTTAGCTATTAATAATAAAGAAAGTTCTATTTATGTGGGAGAAACTATTTCAATTAAAACTTCAAGTAGCGTCACAGATGGAGGAACTACTAGAGAAAATTTTCAAAGAGAAGATGTTGGTTTAACTTTAAAAGTAAAACCTAGAATTTCAAACGAAACAAAAGTTACACTTGAAATAAATACTATTTTGGAAGGTGTAAAAACCACTCAAACTATAAGTGGAAATGCTGATACTTCAAAAAAAGAAGTAAAAACAACAGCTATATTAAATAACGGTGAAAGTGTGATTATTGGAGGATTAATAGAAAATAAAATTGAAACTACAAATCAAAAAGTTCCTCTTTTAGGTGATATTCCTTTATTTGGTGAACTCTTTAAAAATAATATTTCAAACAATAAAAAGAATAATTTAGTTGTAATTGTAACTCCATATATGATACCAAAAACAAAAGATATAACTTTTATTAGAAATAAGTTATCACAACTTAAAAATTTGGAAGATAAATATTTAGAAGATTCATTGATAAAATTAAAAGAAAATCATTTAAAAAGAAAAATTCAAGATAAAAATAGAGAAGAAAAATCTAATGAATTAGATAAAGAAATTGAAAAAGTAAGTAGCAATAATGAAAAAAATGAACATGAAAAAAGAGTTCATGAAGTTTTAGGAAACTAAAATTTTATTTCATAAAGCTCATTAAGTTATCATTTAAATTAAGCGAAGAAATGGTACTTCTTGGGTTTTTAGAATTTAGAATCTTGTTACAATTTACACATAAAGTCATTATATTTTCAAGATTATAACCACCACCATCAGTTATTTCTTTTACAAAGCTTGTATAAGCCTCATCTATGTTTAGCTCATTTCCACATCTACTACAATTTTTATGATCTCTTTTCCATGCAAACTCTTTTCTTAATGCCCAATCGCTTGGATATTTTGGATTTGATTTTGATTTTTCTTCATAATTTATCCAAAGTTTTTCCCTTGGAATGGTGGCTTGTGTTTCTTTTGGATATGGATAATTGAAAAATTGTTTAATGACACTTTCTATAATTAATGTTTGTCGAAGTTCCATATTTTCTTCATCTTTTGTTTTTTCGACAATTCTATAGTCAATATCAATTTTTGGATGATGATGAAGCATATAACTTTTTAAATCTTTAAGGAATAAAGGAAAACCTTCATCCTCTTTTGCTTTTATTTTTACTTTAAATATTTTTTCTTTATAAATGTATAGTGGTAATAAACAAGCTATGATTAAACTTGAAAAGATTACATAATCTAAATTTAAAATCAAAAGAATCCTTATATTATTTCAGGATTAATTTGGTGTTTATCTAAAGTTTTTTTAGCTTCTGTATGATTTGCAATAGCTAGTTTTTGTAATTCATTTTTATGAATTACTGGAAGTATTATTTCTCTTCCTGAAAGTTTTTCTAATTGTTTTCTATTATAATCAAAAATGTAAAAATCTTCATTTGTATCAACAAGTAAAAAATCAGCATTATTATCAAAAGCATCAAGTAAAATCGTTGCTGCAACATGATAAGTGATTAAAGGATTTTTATTAAAAGTATTTTTTGCTAAATCAAGTTTCATTGAATCTAGGTTTAAAATATTTGCATCTAATTTATTTAATAATTCTAAAGTTTGTTCAGAGTTTTTAGAGGTATAATAAGCAATATTAAAATCTTTAAAATCATGTTTAATTTCGTAATTTTCTTCAAATGTTCCAAAATCAATAATTAAAGTTTTGTTTAATCTAAAATTTTGTTTTTCAAGTGCTTCAAATTGATTTAGATTATTTTGAATAGTTTGGATTTTTTCTTCAATAATCATATCAAAGTTATAAATTCTTTTTTCTAAACTAGTATGATATTGCGCTCCAATTTCATAATCATCAAGAGCAAGAAGAACATAGTTTGCAATAGCTGGATTTTTTTTGATTAAATCATAAGCCAAAACTAAAATTGCATCACCAATATAATCATTTTTATAATTTAGAGTATTAGAAGCATAAAAATATGGTTTTAGTTTTAAATATTCAAGTTTGTCTTCTTCTTGTGCTAAATTTTTCAAAATTGAAAGTCTTTCTTTAAAGTCATTATCATCAATTAATAAATCATCACAAGCTCTTCTTATTGAAATAGGTTCAATTGTTAGTTCATTTCCAAAGTTAGCAATAACTTCTTCTAAAGTAATTGAAGCTTTTACATAAACTCCATTTATAACTAAATCAAAATCAGAACTTTTTTCAAATCCTAGTTTTGCTGTTTTATTTATTGTATTTAAGATATCTAAAATATTTTTTTCATCTTCTGTTTTTAAATAATGTTTTGTGTAATATGGCAAATAATCAGAGTTTTTATCAAATTTGAATAAAGAAATTTCTAGTTTCATTAAAATATACCTTGTTTTGTAGTTGGATAAATTCTAGTAAATTTATACTTAAAAAAAATGATAAGAGAATGATTTTTTCTCTTATCATTTAAAAGTGTGCTATTCAGTAAACCTTTTTACATCAGCACCAATAAGCGAAAGTTTTCCCTCAAGATTTTCATAACCTCTATCTAAATGATAAATTCTATGAATATTTGTTTCTCCATTTGCCACAAGAGCTGCTAATACAAGAGCAGATGAAGCTCTTAAATCAGTCGCCATTACATCTGTTCCATTTAGCGTTCCAGCTTTTCCATTTATAGTTGCAGTGTTTCCATTTAGATGAATATCAGCTCCAAGTCTTAGAAGTTCACTAACATGCATAAATCTATTTTCAAACAGTCTTTCATCAATAGTACTTGTACCATTTGCTTGAGTAGCAAGTGCCATAAATTGAGCTTGCATATCAGTTGGGAAACCTGGATATTCCGTTGTGATAATATTTACAGGTTTGATTTGTGTAGTTGGCAAGATTGTAACGCTATTTTCATCTTGTAATATCTCAAATCCCATCTCTTCAAGTTTTGAAATTACAGCTTCTAAATGTAGGGGAATTACTTTCTCAATTTTTACTTTTTGGTTTTTAATAGCTGCAGCACACATATAAGTTCCAGCTTCAATTCTATCAGGGATAACATCAAAATTTTTGATTTCTAATAGTTTTTGGGCTGTTCCCTCAATTATGATTTTTGAAGTTCCAATACCTTGTATATTTACTCCACTATTTGCTAATACTTCACAAAGTTGTACGATTTCAGGCTCTTTTGCTGCATTAATAATTGTAGTTGTTCCATGGGCTAGTGCTGCTGCCATAACTGTATTTTCAGTTCCACCAACAGTTACTTTATCAAATACAATTTTTGCGCCTTTTAAACCATTTGGTGCAGTAGCTCTGATATATCCATGTAAAATTTCAATTTTTGCACCCATTTGTTCAAGTGCTTTTAGATGTAAATCAACAGGTCTTTGACCAATTGCACAACCACCTGGAAGTGAAACTTCACAAACTCCAAATCTAGCAAGTATCGGACCTAAAACCAAAATAGATGCTCTCATTGTTTTTACTATATCGTAAGTTGCTGTTGTGTTATTTATAGTTGATGTGTTTATTTTTACGCTATTTCCATCTTTTTCAAAAGTTCCACCAAGTTTTTTGATTAGTTTTAAAAAAGTATTAATATCAACTACATTTGGTAAGTTTCCAATAGTTATTTCATTGTTTCCCAAAATAGTACAAGCAATTAAAGGTAGTGCTGCATTTTTTGCACCTGATATTTCAACGCTTCCTGAAATATCGTTCCCTCCAATAATTTTTAAGTATTCCATGTTTCCCCTATGAACTGTTTATATAAGGGTAATATAATAGCCAAAATAAGCTTTAAGATATGAAAACAATACTACAATTTGTTTTTAAGAAAAAGGTTATTATATGGAAAATCAAGTTAGCAAAGGCATAAAATATATGCTTTATGCATCTTTATTATTTGCTTTTATGGGTGCAGCTGCAAAAGAGTTAAGTGATTCTATGAGTTCAGTTGAAGTTGTGTTTTTTAGAAATGTTTTTGGTGTTTTTTTTATTTTAATATCTATTTATAAATCTCCTCTAAAACAAATTGGTGGAAAGTTTTGGTTATTAACTTTTAGAGGAGTCGCTGGGTTTGTAGCCTTACTATTTTACTTTTATAATATTTCACAAATACCTCTTGGAGAAGCTATGACTTTTTCTAAAACATCTACTATTTTTACAGCAGTTTTAGCTTATATCTTTTTAAATGAAAAGTTAGGATTCAAAGGTTGGATTGGTGTATTTATAGGTTTTATTGGAATTTTATTTATCACAGAATTTGATGGAAGTAGTTTAGAAAAAAGTGATTATTTAGGAATATTATCAGGTGTGGGAGCTGCCCTTGCTTATACATCTGTGCGAGAATTACGAACTTATTATGACTCAAGAGCTATTGTTCTATCATTTATGACAATAGGAACTATTGGACCTTTGATTTTGATGATAATTGGAAGTTTTTATGTAAATCCAAATTTGGATTTTATGTTAGGAACATTTACCACACCACAATTAAATGATTGGACTTATATTATATTATTGGGAATTTTTTCTACTTTTGCCCAAATTTATATGACAAAAGCATACTCTTTTGCAAAAGCTGGAATTATTGGCACAATATCATATAGTAATATTGTTTTTTCGATAATTTTAGGACTTATTTTGGGAGATAGCTTTCCATCAATGTTGATAGTTTTTGGTATAATCTTAATAGTTTTAAGTGGATTTTTAGTTTCAAGTAAAAAGGAATAGGATGGAGTTAAGTTTAGAAGAATCTTTTGGGATTCTATTTATAGTTGCAATAATTGCTTGGTATGTTTATGATAAATATGTTCAAAGAGAACATCAACTACTTGTAAATTATCCAATTATTGGAAGATTGAGATATTTATTAGAAGAGGTTAGAGAACCTTTTAGACAATATTTTGGAGATGAAAAGTTTTATGAATCAAAAGATAAATTAGATTGGGTTTATAAAGCTGCACGCGATCTTCCAAATTATGCGTCATTTTCACCCGCTCAACCTTTGCCTGAACCTAAGTTTATGATTAGACATTCAAATATTGTTTTAAATGATAACGAAGTTGAAAATGATTTTGAAGTAACTTTTGGAGAAAAAAGAAAAAAACCTTATACATCAAAAAGTATAATTGCCAGATCTGCTATGAGTGATGGTTCTATTTCACCTGAGGGAACAAGAGCTTTTGTTCAAGGTTCATATATTGGTAAATTTCCAATAAATTCAGGTGAGGGTGGAGTTACATCAAACTTTTTTGTTACCCATGAAAATTATGATTCATCATATATGACAATAGTTGATAGTTCATCTTTAAATAAAAAGATAAAAAGAGCTGTAAAATTTCTTTTTAATGGTGCAATTGCTGCTGATGTTTATAGAAAATTAGTTTTCAAAAATGACCCAGAAGCTGAAACTTATATTTTAGATATGAAAAAAGAACAGTTTTATAGACCAAATTGGGATGGACCATTAGAAGCTTTTCCTAAAACTGTTCCTGCTGATATGCCAGATGTTGTATTTCAAATTAGTTCAGGACTTTATGGAACTAGAGATAAAAGTGGAAAGTTTGATCCAAATAGATACCAAAAAGTTATGAGTTTTTGTCAAATGACAGAAATAAAAATAGCTCAAGGTGCAAAACAAACAGGTGGAAAACTAACAGGTCCAAAAGTAACTCCTGCAATTGCTTATTATAGAAATGTTGAAGCTTATAAAGATGTTTTTTCTCCAAATAGATTTCCTTATGCAAATACAATAGAAGAGTTATTTGATTTTATTGGAACTCTTCAAGAGCTTTCAGGAAAACCAGTAGGAATGAAAATAGTAATTTCAGATATGCAAAATATTGAACCGTATGCAAAAGAGATAAAAAGAAGAGTTGATGCGGGAATTGATGCTTATCCTGATTATATTACTCTTGATTCAGGAAGTGGAGGAAGCGCAACAGCTCCTTTAGAAATGATGGAAAGAGTTGGTTTAAATGTAAGAGATTCTGTTTATTTAGTGGATAAAGTTTTAAGTGATTATGGAATAAGAGATAAAATAAAAATAGTTGCAAGTGGAAAAATACTTACTCCTGATGATATTATAATTGTGATGAGTTTAGGTGCTGATTTTTTACAAATAGCCCGAGGATTTATGATGAGTGCTGGTTGTATTCGAGCAAGATATTGCTCAGGAACAACAGGGCGACAATGTCCTGTTGGTTTAGCAACGCAAGATAAGAAAAAAAGAAGAAAATATTTTGTATTTAGACATGCAAATTATGTTGCGAATTATCATAAAAATCTGTTGAAAAATGTAAAAGGTTTATTGGCAATTATGGGACTTAAAAATATAAAACAACTTGATAAAAATAAATTACTTTTTTTAGATAAAGATTCAAGAGTACATGATGATATTGATGAGGTATTTAGAAGAAAATTAAACTTAGTAAAAAACAAAGGAGAAGTAAATGAATTTAGATAAGGTGATTTCTGGATTTTTTATTATTTTAGCAATGACATTAAATTTTGGTTTTTTTTATGGTGATATGAACACAATTGCAAGTCATAGTAAATATGAATTATTTGCAGCAATAGTAATAAATCTAATAGCAACAATTTTAAAACTTGGTGATAAAACACAATTAGGTTCAGTTTTATTAGCAACATCTTTAGTTGCAGATATTCAGTTAATTGCAGCCGCTACTGTTTGGACGATTACGGTTTATTCAATTGGAATGAATTCTGAAATTATGGCTATTATTGTTTCTTTATCAGGAGGTGCTTTATTAGCAAATATAACTTCGGTTGCACTTTATGTTGGTGATACTTTAAAGTCAAAAAGATAAGAAGATAATATATTGAGAAATAATTCATTATTTATAATCTTACAAAAAATGAGAAGACCTTTTTTAATAATATTAATTACCTATTCAATTTCTATTTTAGGCTTGACTTTTATGGAAGGTACTGATGAAAATGGTAATCCATATTATATGACTATTTTTGATGCATTTTATTTTATCTCTTATACAGCAACAACAATTGGATTTGGTGAAACACCCTATGCTTTTAGTTATCCTCAAAGAATGTGGGTTAGTGTTTCTATATATTTAACTGTTTTAGGATGGTTTTATAGTATTGGTTCTTTAATTGCTTTATTTAGAGATAATTTATTTTTACAAGAGATAGAAAAAGCAAAGTTTTTAAGACAAATAAAAAATCTTAATGAAGATTTTATTGTAGTTTTAGGTTATAACCAAGTTACACGAAAAATAATTATGAAAGCCTTAGACCAAGGACTAAGAACAGTTGTTATAGAAAAAGATAAATTAAAAATAAATAATCTGATTTTAGAAAATTTCACCCCAACAGTTCCTCTTTTAGCAAGTGAAAGTTATTCTGTAAAAGTTTTAGAAAGTGCTGGATTAAACAAAAAAAATTGTAAAGCAATAGTCTCTTTATTTGAAGATGATGCTTTAAATTTAAAAATAACTTTGATAGCAAAAGCTTTAAATAAAAATATAAAAGTTGCAGTTAAATCAACAAGTTCAAATCATACAGAAAATCTAAAAGATTTAGAAGCTGAGGTTATTGTAAATCCTTTTTCTATTATTTCATCAGAAATTGGTATGGCACTTTGGGCTCCTAATTTATTTAAATTAGAAAAGTGGCTTTATCAAATAGATAATTTAAATGCCTTTTTACCGGTTTTTCCAAAAGGTTTATATATCATTTGTGGTTATGGGAGAATGGGAAAAAAAATATTTGAAAAATTAAATGAAAATAATATTGAAGTAAAATTAATTGAAATTGATAAAAATAAAGATTTTCCCTTTAGTCAAAAAGAGATTCCCAATTTAGTTTTTGGGAGTGCTGATGACAAAGAAGTACTTTTAGATGTGGGGATTAAACAAGCTGTTGTAATTGCCGCTGTTACGGATGATGATACGACAAATTTATCAATATTAGCAACTGCAAAAAAACTAAATCCGAATATTGTAACAATAGTTAGAGAAAATGAAATAGCAGATGATTTTTTATTTAAAAATGCAAATGTAAATCATATTTTTACACCTTCAAAAATATTAGTAAATAAAATTACAAATGCCTTAGTTAGTCCGTTGAGTGATAAATTTTTAAAAATGATTATCAAAAAAGATGATGAATGGGCTATGAAATTAATAACTAGATTAGTAAAACAGATTAATGAAAATCCATTACTTTTAGAGTTTGAAATAAATCAAAGCAATACACCTGAAATTTATAAATATTTATCTTCAAAACAAAACCTTAAAATGGAATTATTTGGAATATCTTTATATAATAAAGAACAAAAAAATAATGTTGTTCCTTTGTTACTTCAAAGAGAAAATGATATAATACTTCTTCCTTTATGGGAAAATGACCTAAAAATAGGTGATAAGATATTACTTGCATGTGATAGTCATGCAAAAAATGATATAGAATATATTTGCCAAAATATTTATGAATTTTATTATGCAATAACAGGCAAAGAAAAACGAACAATCTTAAAAGGATTTATATGAAAATTTTAACAGGACCATGTGTATTAGAAGATAGAGACACAGTAATGAGAATTGCTGAAAAATTAAAACCCTTAAGTGAAGATAAAAGAGTTGAATTTTATTTCAAAGCTTCATTTGATAAAGCAAATAGAACAAGTATAAGCTCATTTAGAGGTCCAGGACTTGACGAGGGATTGAAAATATTTGAAGAGATAAAAAAACAATTTGGATATAAAGTTGTAACAGATATTCACGAATCATATCAAGCAGCACCAGCTGGTGAAGTAATTGATATTTTACAAATCCCAGCATTTTTATGTAGACAAACAGATTTATTAGTAGCAGCTGCAAAAACACCTGCAATTATAAATATCAAAAAAGGGCAATTTTTAGCAGCTGATGCTATGAAACATCCAGTTGAAAAAATCTTAAACACAAGAGGAATCACTGAAGTTTCTTATGAAAGTTCAGAAAAAGCAGGAGTTTGGCTTTGTGAAAGAGGAAATACATTTGGATATGGTGCTTTAGTTGTAGATATGAGAAATTTACTTTTATTAAAACAATACGCTCCTGTAATCTTTGATGCAACGCACTCAGTTCAAATTCCAAGTACTGGTGGAACAACAGGAGGGAACTCAGCATTTGTTCCATATATGGCAAAAGCAGCAGCAGCTGTTGGTGTTGATGGATTCTTTTTTGAAACACATACGGACCCAAGTGTAGCACTTAGTGATGGACCAAATATGCTTAAAATTGATGACTTATATAAAACGATTGCAGACATTTTTGCAATCCAAGAAGCTTTAGGATATAATTAATCCTTATACATATATTTTTAAAGGAAATAAATGAAAATTATTGAAGGTAATTTAAGATTAAACGGTAGCGAAAAAATCGCTATTATCAACGGAAGATTTAATCACATAATAACAGATAGACTAGTTGAGGGTGCAAAAGATGCATTTAAAAGACATGGCGGAAATGAAGATAATTTAGATTTAATATTAGTTCCAGGTGCTTTTGAAATTCCTTTTGCTTTAGAAAAAGCATTATCAAGCAAAAAATATGATGCAGTTTGTTGTGTTGGTGCCGTAATCAGAGGTGCTACTCCACACTTTGATTATATTTCAGCAGAAGCTACAAAAGGAATTGCAACAGTTGGAATTAAACATGGTGTTCCTGTATCAAATGGTGTTTTAACTACTGATACAATTGAACAAGCGATTGAGAGAGCTGGTTCAAAAGCTGGAAATAAAGGCGCAGAAGCTATGGTTACTATTATTGAAATGTTAGATTTATATAACGAAATGGGGAAATAATTTGGCAACTAGAACACAAGCTAGAGAGTCAGTAATAGGTTTATTATATGCTTATGATTTGGGAAATGAAGGAATTGCAAAATTTGTTGATGAAATTTTGGAAGATAAAAAAATCAGAAATCAACAAAAAGAGTTTGCATTAAAAATTTTCAATGGAACAGTAGATAATTTAGAAAGTATTGATAAAGAGATTATCTCTCACTTGACTCAAAGAACTTTAGAAGATATTGGTTCTGTTGAAAAATCTATTTTAAGATTGGCTGTTTATGAGATTTTATTTGAAGACTTACCAAAAGCAATTATAATAAATGAAGCAATTGAATTATCAAAAAGATTAGCAAGTGATGGTGCTCCAAAATTTGTAAATGGTTTGTTAGATAAGATTATTAAGGCTTAATTTATGAATAATGCAATGAAATTATGTGTATCTTTAGATTTATCAAGTGCAGAAGAAAACTTAGCTTTAGTAAAACAAATAAAAGATTTTGATGTTTGGTTAAAAGTTGGACTAAGAAGTTATATAAGAGATGGTAAAAAGTTTTTAGAAGATTTAAAAGCAATTAATCCAAATTTTAAAATATTTTTAGATTTAAAACTTTATGATATTCCAAATACAATGGCAGATGCTGCAGAAGAAATATCTAATTTTGGACTTGTTGATATGTTTAATGTTCATGCAAGTTCAGGTATTGAAGCTATGAGGTTGGTAATGAATAGAATAAAAGATATACCGAATAAACCACTAGTTTTAGCAGTTACTGCACTTACATCTTTTGATAATGAAAGTTTTAAGGCTATTTATAACGAAGATATAGCTACAAAAGCAATACAATTTGCAAAAGATACTTATAACTCAGGTGTTGATGGTGTTGTATGTTCTGCTTATGAAAGTTTTGATATAAAAAAGAATACTTCAAAAGAATTTATTACTTTATGTCCAGGAATAAGACCTTTTGGCGAAGATAGTGGTGATCAAAAAAGAGTAGCAGATATTCCCTTTGCAAAAGAAAACTCAGTAGATTTTATAGTTGTTGGAAGACCAATATATAAAGCTGAAGATCCTAAAAAAGTAGTTGAAGAGATATTGAAAAATATTTGATTAACTCTTTGTTTTTAAGTATGTTTTAAGTGATGTAGTATTATAATTTCCGTCCTGATTTTAAGAAGTTAAAATTACGGAAATAGCGGACAGTTGGGTGAGTGGCTGAAACCACCTCCCTGCTAAGGAGACGTGCTGGTAACGGCACCGAGGGTTCAAATCCCTCACTGTCCGCCATACGGGTTATTAGCTCAGCTGGTTAGAGCACTCGGCTCATAACCGAGTGGTCGAAGGTTCGAGTCCTTCATAACCCACCACTATTTTAATTAAATAGTTTTCACTTTTTGTGATTTTAAAAATGTGTTTCGATATATTTTTATGCGGGAGTAGCTCAGTTGGCTAGAGCTTCTGCCTTCCAAGCAGACTGTCGCGAGTTCGAGTCTCGTCTCCCGCTCCAGAATTAAATAGATTTGGTAATGCTATTTAGTTTTTATAATTTTACCAAAGTGATGCGGGAGTAGCTCAGTTGGCTAGAGCTTCTGCCTTCCAAGCAGACTGTCGCGAGTTCGAGTCTCGTCTCCCGCTCCACTGTATGTCTTTGGACAAAATGTTCTTTTATTTATATCGCGGAATAGAGCAGCTAGGTAGCTCGTCGGGCTCATAACCCGAAGGTCACAGGTTCAAATCCTGTTTCCGCAACCAATTTTTTATAGTGTCAAGGTAGCTCAGCTGGTTAGAGCGCTGGTCTCATAAGCCGGAGGTCGAGGGTTCGAGTCCCTCTCTTGACACCATTTCTTAAATGAAATACGGCGCTGGTGTAGCTCAGTTGGTAGAGCAGCTGATTTGTAATCAGCAGGTCGGGAGTTCGACTCTCTTCACCAGCTCCATTTTCAAACTTTATTCTTGGGGTATCGCCAAGTGGTAAGGCAACTGCTTTTGGTGCAGTCATTCCTAGGTTCGAATCCTAGTACCCCATCCACCACATATTTAATAAAAAAATCTAATTAATATTTGATACTGTTGATTATTTAACAAATTACATATAAATCGCGGAATAGAGCAGCTAGGTAGCTCGTCGGGCTCATAACCCGAAGGTCTCAGGTTCAAATCCTGATTCCGCAACCAATACAAGCTTTTAGCTATTTGAACTTTTATAGTTCTTTTTGCTAGAAGCTTTTTTTTTAGTTTAAATTTTGGAAAAGACTCAAGAAAGACCCAAGGATTTAGGGTCTTAGAAAGGGTCTTTAGCACCAATATTCATAACTGTTATAATAGTTATATTCATCTTGCGTTAAAAGGTACTCGTGCTCATCAGTTTTTAACTCCATACATAAAAGATTAAAACCATCTTCATTAAATTCACAAACTTCTTTGATAGTTTTAACATCTGGACAAATTCTTTTAATACTATTTTTCAAGTTCTTTTTTTTTGTATAATCATAGAACGGCATAATATTTTCCTTATTATATTTAATTTTAATACACTAACCCCATAGGGAGAATAGTGTTATATATTTTTGATTTCTTATCTTAATCTAGGTAAGAAACATCCTCAGGGTTACTGATTTTCTTGTATAGAAGTAGTTCTAGAAAATTGCTGTAATTGGTTTTATCTTTTGGATAATTTAAAGCTTTCAATACAGTTCGTATAATTACACGATTCCCTGTAGTATCAGCAATCATATTTGGTGTAAATCTTGCAGTTTTTGCATGTTTAACAGCTGATAAAGATACTCCAAAGGGTCGTAAAGTTTGAACTAAAGCCATATATGTCATGTTTAAATCTTTGAAAGGCTTAATACTTTGAGTTATACCTCTTAACATGTGCCTTATACAGAAAGCTTTATCCGTTCCTGTTTTTCTAACATTTAGTTTAGCTCTTAGATACTTGTAATTAACAGCATCAACTGTGAGCCTTTGTCTTAGCCTTTTTAAATATTCACCACTTTGTCTGTATTTCATAAATTCATTTATATCTTTATGAGGTGCCGTATCTGTAGCATTGACCGGAGCTCTTTTATTATCATAATCTAAACTTATGATCTGGAGAGGTATGGAGAGGTAACATAAATTCATACTCAGAATTAAAAGATTCTGAGATAAAATAAATGAATAAAGGTTGCAAATGAGACAAAGTAAATATAGTCAAGAGTTTAAGGATTCAACAGTACAGTTGATTAT
>NZ_MUXE01000025.1 GCF_003063245.1 Arcobacter caeni
AATAAGAAATTGGAGCTTAACAATTTCACAACTAGCCATCCACTTTGATGGACGGCTTGATGATGCTTTAAATTTATGATAGAATTTTAGGAATTATCTAGGCTGACACAGAATGATGAACACTACCTATTTAGTTTATCTTCAGTGAATTTTATTCAAAGATTTGATTGTTGATACTCATAATATTCTTTAGCTTCAATCTTTAATATTTGACCTTTATCATAAGCATCAACTCTTTTTTCAACTTCTTTTGCCCAAACATCATCAAAATCTTTATTTGGTTTATCAAGACTTAATAATAATTCATCAATTAGTTTTAGCTTTTCAATAGGTTTTAGTGCAAGTACTTCTTCTTTTATTGACATATATTGCTCCTTTTAAATCTAAATAATTGTAGCATAAATACTATTATTAGTTTAATTCTTGTATCTAATATTTAAAAAATAATTAAAGTTTTCTTATTCAATGGCTGATTTTGTACTGTATCTTAATTTATTATTTATATTGTTTTCATTCTAAATGACATAAAAACAACTTAATGATATTATTTCGAATGAATTTAAAAAGAATCCTAAAAAAAGAGTTTTATATAACACTATTTATCAAACAAAACAAATGGCATAAATTTGGTGTTTTACTTCACACTTTAGCTGTTGTTTTTCACACTTTTAAAGCTAAAAAATACAAAATGATTCCTGCTGCATTTTTACATGATGTTGGAAAACCTTATGTTGCTTTTCAAGATGAAAAGGACAAAATAACTAATGAATATTCCTTTCACAATCATGAAGAGGTAAGTTATGACATCATCAAAAATTACAGAGTTTGCGAATACACAAAAAAATTAGTGCGTTATCATTATCTTTTAAGAGGTATGCAAAAGGCTATTGAAAAAAATCATATGGCAAGATATTCTCGTATGAAAAGAGCCTATGATAGTTTGGATGAGGACTTTATTTGTGATTTAAAACTTTTTATGAAATTTGATGATTTGGGGAAAATGAGTTTTTAATAAAAGAGATTAAATAATTTTATTTAATCTCTTTATATTCTTCAAATTCTTTTACAAGAAAATTATTCCTACCGCTATTTTTAACTTCATATAATAAATCATCAGTAAATTTAAAAATCTTTTCTTGGGTGGTATTTTTATTTGTTTTTATTACACAAGCGCCAACAGATGCTGTTACAAATTTTGATACGGAGCTTTGATTATGAGCTATATTTAAATCTTCAATGGCTTCTTTTATCTTTTTAACTAAAATAGTAAGTCCCTCTAAATCTATATCACAAACTAAAACTCCAAACTCTTCACCACCTAGTCTAAAGGCATAATCGCTAGGTCTTTGTAAGTTTTCTTTTAAAGTATTAGCAATAGATTGAAGAACTAAATCTCCCATTTGATGCCCATAAGTGTCATTGTATTGTTTGAAATGATCAATATCTAAGATAATAAAACCTAAAGTTTTATCATCTCTTTTTGCACGATTAATCTCTTTATCAAAGATTTCATTAAAAAATCTTCTATTATAAAGTTTTGTCATATGGTCTGTTATTGAAAGAATTTCTATTTCTTTATTATCTGTTATATCAATGCTAATTGAAGCATAACCAACTACTTTTTTATCGGTTTCAAAAATAGGAGAAACTCTTTTTTTTATCCAATAAAAACCTCCATCTTTTTTGAGGTTTTTAATCTCACCTTCCCAAACTAAAGATTTTTTTATAGTTTCCCATAACTCTTTAAAAACTTCATTTTTCATATCTGGATGTCTTATGATATTGTGATTTTTTCCAATTAATTCTTCTTGTGTATATCCTGAAATATCACAAAATGCTGTTGAAACTTCTGTGATTATTCCATCTAAATCAGTTTTTGAAGCAATAAGATATTTATCAACAATTTCAAGATAAGTTTTATTTTCTAAAGTTTTTTTATCTACTAATTCTTTTAAATGTTTTGTATAAAACTCTAAATCTTTTTCATTTTTATAACTTTTTAAAGCCTCTTTTATTGTCATTATAAGATCTGTTTGTTCCCAAGGTTTTGGAATATATCTATATAATGCTCCATAATTTATGATATTTGTTATGCCATCAATATTTGCTTGACCAGTTAAAAGCATTTTTTTTGTTTTTGGAAGTAAACTTTGAGCTTTAATTAAAAACTCATCACCTTTCATTCCAGGCATAAAAAAATCACTAATAATTAGTTCAATTTCGATATTTTCTTCTTTTAACTCTTCTATAATTTCCAAAGCATCTTCTGCACTTTGGGCAAGTTCTATATCATATTCATTACCAAAAAAAGTATTCAGTTGAGTTTTTAAAGATGTTAAAACAATTGGTTCATCATCAACACATAAAATAGCTCTAATCATTCATTTTCCCAATTTCTTCTTCTATTTTAGATATAAGTTCTTTTGCATCCCACGGTTTTGAAAAAGTATATTTTAGATTTGCATTAAGTTGAGCATTTTTTATGGCTTCTTTGTCTGCTTGTCCTGTAAGAAGCATTTTTATAACTTTTGGAAATCTTTTGTGAGCTTTTATTAAAAATTCATCACCTTTCATTCCTGGCATTAACCAATCAGAAACAATAACTAAAATTCGTATGCCATCACTTTTTAATTCATCTAAAATTTCAAAAGCATCTTCTGCACTTTGTGCTAATTCTATTAAATAGTCATCTTTAAAGTGTCTATTTAAATCTTGACTCAAAGCTCTAAGTACAATTTCTTCATCATCAACACATAATATTGCAGCAGTCATTTATTCTTTTCCTTTTAAATTTTTAGATAAATAAATAGTGAATTTAGTTCCATTTTCATCACTTTGTAACTCTATTTTACCATTATGGGCTTCAACTATTTTTTTCACAATATCTAAGCCTAAACCACTTCCTTCACCTGATTTTTTTGTAGTGAAAAATGGTTCAAATATTTTATCTTGAATATCTTTTGATATTCCATTTCCATTATCTTTGATTGATACTATTTGATAATCACTATTTTCATAAGTCGAAATTTCTAATTTTCCTGAGTTATTCATGGCATGAATTGCATTAGATATTAAATTCATCCAAACCTGAGAAAGTTCATCTGGATAACAAAATATTGATTCAAGGGAAGAGTAGTTTCTTACAACTTCTATTCCTTGTTTAAGATTATGACTAAAAAGAATCAATATATTATTTATTGAATCTTCTACTTTTTCTATAATTCCCTCTCTATCATGGTCAAAGTGGGCAAATTTTTTAAGCGCATAAATAGTTTTTGAAGCTCGATTCACAGAATGTCTAATATTATGAATATTTGAAATAGCCAAATACTCTTCAAAAAGAGTATCAATTATAAACATTGCATCTTTGTGAACTAAAAGATTTTTATATGGTGTAATATCTTCCACATTAAATTGTGAGAATTTATCTGCAAAATATCTACTATTTTCTATTTGCATATTGTCTAGTTGTTCTACAATTTTTTTCTTTAAAAATCTTTGTTCTTTTATACTTAAAATACCAATTTCAAGAGGAAGAACTGATTTTAATTTTTCAAATAACTCTTTTTCTTCTTTGTTTAATAAAGAGTTTAATTTTGGAACTTGTTCAATTACATTTTTTATTGATTCTAAAATATTATCAGATGATGATTTTATAGCTCCAAGTGGTGAGTTTATTTCGTGAGAAATTCCTGCAATTAGTTGTCCTAAAGCTGTTAGTTTTTCTGATTCAATTAATTTATTTTGAGCATTTTTTAGTTCATTTAGACTGTTTTTTAAAGCAATTG
The DNA here is from genome assembly GCF_003063245.1 of Arcobacter caeni. Classification (GTDB taxonomy): domain Bacteria; phylum Campylobacterota; class Campylobacteria; order Campylobacterales; family Arcobacteraceae; genus Aliarcobacter; species Aliarcobacter caeni. Next base: position 3,789 of record NZ_MUXE01000025.1, read on the forward strand.
CAGTTTTTTCTAAGGTTTCATTGATTTCTCTTTGTTTTGAAATATCAGAAAATACTCCAATATAATAAGCAATATTCATATCTGTTTTAACAACTCCAATAGAGAGTTTAGAAATATATTCTTGACCATTTTTATGTTGATTTTTTATTTCTCCACTCCAATTATTTTTAGCATTAATTGAGTTCCATAGGTTTTTATAAAATTCTTTTGATTCACCATATTTACCATGGAGAATACTAGGGCTTTTTCCTATTATTTCTTTTTCAAGATAACCTGTAATATCTGTAAATGCGTTATTTACTTGTATGATTTTAGCCTCATTATCTAAAACTAAAATACCCTCAATTGTATTTCTAAAAACTTCATCTGCAAGTTCTATTCTTAGATTTCCAGCATATATTTTTTTCATATACAAAGATAAAATATATGCAAATGATAAAATAATAAATCCAAAACCAATCATTAAATATTTTATTGAAAAAAGAAATTCATAAAACTTTTCTAATATTTTTTCATGATTTACATAAGAAACAATAGTCCAGATTCTTCTAGATTTTGTTTCTCTATTTGGGCTTACTATATCTACAGGGTTTACTGTATGAAAAGAAAAATGCATATTATCTTGTTGTAAAGTAAAAGAGTGGTCAACTTTTGTATTTTTAAAATCATTCCATATTTTTGGATAACTATTTTGGAAATTAATATTTTTATTAAACATAAATGCCCACTCATCAGCTGGATTAAACCCTACTATATAATATGAATCTATATTTAAAAGTAGGGTTTTTATCTCATTTGTTGATGATTTTAACTCTGATAATATTTCATCTCCTAAATAATTTATTAAAATATAACCAATTATTTCACCATCTTTATTTGTAACAGGAGTTATTAATCTAAGTGTTGGATTATATGGTATTTCGATTTGTCCATTTTCAATATTTAAATCAAATTTTGAAAGGTATATTTCACCATCTTTTAGACTTAATGATTCTTTGAAATAGTATCTATCAGCTTTATTTTGTAGGTCTTCTTTTTTTATAACGATAGATTTTGAATCTTTATAATCAACTCTTACAACCTCAGAGCCTTGAGTATTTATAAATCTAACTTGTGAATAAATTTTTCTTGATTCAACTATTCTTTTTAAAGTTTGAGTAAAAAACTCTAATTGTTCTTCTTGTTTATAATTATTATTTTCTAAAAAGTATTTATATAAATTTGCAATATATAAAATGTCTTTTTTTGTATTTAAAAGATTTTTTTCAATTTTGTTGTATTGGAGTTCACTATTTTTTTCAGCATCTCTTTTATAGCCATTTTGAATTTTTTCAAAAACACCGTTTAAATAAGTACCTAAAATAATAAATGAAAATAAGGTTACGATTAGTGTGATTTTTAAAAATGCATATTTTTTGAAGAAGTTCAATATTTTCCCTGATAGCTATATTTTGTTAGTTTTTGATTATACATGAATATATTTGAAGCTTTAGTTAAAATATTTAAGTGATTTAAAATTTATTTAGATATAATCGATTCACTTAAGAATTAGAAGAGAAAACTTGCAATTTATAATAACAGATAAAATAAAACAACTAGAAATAGAAGATATAAAAGAAAACCTTTTTCATTACTCATACGACAGTAAAAGCTTAAAAGCTTTAGTAAAAAATAATACTTCAAAAGAAGATTTATCATATATTTCAGCATATAGTAGCTTTAAAGGCGAAATTTATGAAAATATTGTTTATGAGCTTTTGCTTAAATATGCACTTACTCAAGATGAAATCACAAGATTTGTATTAAAAGGTCCTTATCAAGATAAGGAAAATTTATATATAAAAAGTGGACTTTTAATAGATAGAAGTTCTCAAATAGTTTATAAATCAGCTTACAAAGATATTAGTGAGTTTGATGCTTTGTTTTTTACAAAAGATAGTGTCTATTTTGTGGAAATGAGTACTTCAAAAAAAACTTCAAGTTTAAATAAAAGACTTACAAAAAAATATGCTCTTTTAAAGATGATTTTCCCAACTTTAATAATCAAAGCTTTGATTGTGGTAACCGTGGGTTCTACAGGACTTAAAAACTTCCCACAATATGCAACAATTTGGATAACAAAAGATTTAGAAGACGAAGAGTTAATCGAAAAAATCATTTTTGCAAAAAAAGTTAAAAATGATGTTCAAACTCTAAAAGCTCCAAAACACTCTAAATATATAGAAGCTCTAAAAGTAAAATATACAAAATTTCAATATTTCCCTACCTTAGAATGGATTTTAAATAAATCAAGAGAAAACCCTAAATTCACAGTTGATTTAAAGTTTTTTTCATCACCAAAACTAGGACTATTTTTTGATATTTATACAAAACTTTATATTGGATATATAAATACATCTGAGTTTTTAGTTTTATATCCAGAGTTTGAGTTAAAAATTAAATCAGACAGAATAATAGTAACCATAGAAAAAGTAAATCAAACACAACTTGATATTGTTTATTATGCAAAAGAGACAAATGGTAAACTAAAAAGAGTTAGACTTGAAGAGAATAATATCTCTATAAAAGATAAAGAACTTGATGGTTTTACAAATGCAGAAGTTAGATTTTTTATGAAAATACTTGAAGATAAACATCATTTAACTGTAGAAAATATATATCATATTTTAAATAATATTTCTTTAATTAAGTGAAATTTTTATATAGACTTATGTTATAATATTGCTCAAAATTTAAAAAGGACAGAAAAAATGAACCAAACCGACTCCTATTATAGGCGTACTTTAAACTTCTCTTACATGGGGTGTATCAAATGACCCTTCTAATCACATATCTTCTTATCGCGTTATCTGTATCTTTTTTATGCTCTGTTTTAGAAGCAGTTTTACTTTCAAGTACACCTTCATATATAGAGACTTTATCTAAAAAAGATAATGAAAGTAATGAAGATGGCATTAAATTATTAAAAGAGTTAAAAGCAAATATTGATAAACCAATATCATCAATTTTGACACTTAATACTTTTGCACATACAATGGGAGCAGCCGGTGTTGGTGCACAAGCTCAGATATTATTTGGTGCTGAATGGCAAGCGCTAATTGCATTTTTATTAACTTTATTGATTCTTTATGCATCTGAAATTATTCCAAAAACAATTGGAGCTATTTACTGGAAAAGTTTATTGATTCCATCTGCTTATTTAATTTCAATTATGATAAAAATAACTTTTCCTTTAGTATGGTTTTCAAGTTTTATTACAAACTATATTTCAAAAGGTAAAAAAGAAGAAATTAATTTTTCAAGAGAAGAAGTTATGGCTGTTGTAACAATGGGAGAGAAAGAAGGTTCAATTCATTCTAAAGAGAGTGTTTTAATTGAAAATCTTTTTAAACTAAAAAATATTAAAACAAAAGAGATTATGACTCCACGAAGTGTTGTATTTGCGCTACAAGCTGATATAACAGTTGAAGAAGCTATTGAAGATGATAAAATGTATATTCACTCTAGAATACCAATTTTTAATGAATCAATAGATGATATTATTGGAGTTGTATTTAATCAAACTATTTTAGAAGAAAGTGTTGAAGAACGAGATGATACTTTATTAAAAAATATCACAGTTCCTGTTCATAAAATCTCTGAGAATGTACCCGTTTCAGTTTTAATAGACTTATTTGTTAAGAGAAAAACACATTTATTTATTGTTCATGATAACTATGGTCAAACAAGTGGAGTTGTAACTTTAGAAGATGCAATTGAGACTTTATTGGGTGTTGAAATTATGGATGAAATGGATGAAGTTGAAGATATGCAAGCATTTGCAAGAGATAAAAGTAAACAATTTCAAGACAAAATGTTAGTTGAAAAGAAAAGACTAAAAAAACTAGAACAATCTATTTAAATAGATTAATATCAAAAAGAGTTAAAACAATAACTCTTTTTGAATCTTATCAAAATTATAAATATCATCCCTAAATTGTAAAACACCATTTTCATCAACCCATGAAGTTAAATAAATTATATGAATAGGAATCTTTTTATCTAGGCTAATAGATTTTTCGCTAACTTTACTTGATAATATTTCATTCGCTTTTAGAATATCTAAATTTTTATCTTCATTTGCAATTATAGAAAGTAATTCTTCTGGTTTAGAAAGCCTAATACAGCCATGAGAATAAGCTCTTCTAGCATTTGCAAATAAACTCTTTGCAGGAGTGTCATGGATGTATACAGAGTATTTATTAGGGAACATAAATTTCATTTTTCCAAGTGGATTATCATGATTTGAAGTTTGAGAGAATCTAAAATTTCTAAGATACTCTTCATCTTCTAAAATTGCACCATCTATTATATTTTTTGAATCAACTTTTTCAGGATTGCCATTCCATCCAGCATAAATATCTATTCCTTTATCTGCTAAATAATTAGGGTCTTTTAAAAGTTTTGGAATAATTTCATTTTTTGCAATACTATCAGGAATATTCCAGCTAGGATTTAAAACTACATAAGATATTTTATCTGAGAAAATTGGAGTAGGAAACTTCTTATCTCCAACAATTACAGCCATATTTAATACAATCTGATTATTTTCATATAATCTTAATTTATACTCAGGAACATTTATAACTAAATATTTTTCACCTAAATCTCTAGGTAACCATCTCATTCTTTCTAAGTTTAGTCTAATTATTGAGATTTTTTTATCTGCTGAAATATTAAGAAATCTTTGTGTTTGTCCACCAACTACACCATCTGAAGATAAACCATGTTTTTTTTGAAAAGATATAACTGCATTTTTTAAATCTTCATCAAAAATATTTTCACAATTTTTACTTAATCTTTCAAGTTCTGGATTTACTTCATTTAAAGCATTTTCATTTGTATTTATACTATGAGTAATTAAATTCTGAGCTTCAATATTATTTTCACATTTTAATGATAAATCATTACTTTCAAATAATCTTTTTCTCAAATAAGGAAGAGTTTCAGATACATCACCAATTCTTAAAGATTTAGATTCAGGGATTTTTGTATATCCACCTTTTGCTGATACTTTTTCAAGTTCACCAATAGCTGAAATCAATTCTTTTACTTGGGGATAATTAAAATCTATTTCATCCAAAACACTTGATAAATCATTTTTTTCAATAACTTTTTTTAATAAAAGCTTTGAATCTTTATTTAAAGAGTATTTATTCCAAGATGCTTTTATTTCTGTTTCTTTCTCAAGTTCAGTTAATTTTTCTTCAAAAGTAGACCATTTTATAGAACCTTTTGTTAAATATGTAACATATCTATCAAATAATTCAGTTAACATAAAATCAATTCTTACAAGATTTTCAAGATATTTAGGATTTGATTTATCCAAAGAGTTTAGAGTATTCATCACTTCATCTAATCTAAATAGTTGACTAACATGAGGTTTTAATACAGGATCATTTTTGATTTTATCTAAAAGTGATAAACCTATATCTTTTACTCCTTTTTCATTAATCCAATATGGTTTGAAATCATTTGTGTAGTAATAATTTTCCAGATTTACTTTACTAATTAATAAATTTTCATAGTTTTTAGTTAAAAGTGATTTTATATTTTTCTTTGAATCTGTTTCAAAAGAATTTTGTGTATTTGCAAATAAAGAGTAGTTAATTAATAAAGCAAAAACGATAAGTTTTAGTTTAGGCATTTGAGGAGTCTCCAAAATAGTTTTATATAAATAAAGATTTTAAAATATCCAAATTTTCATTAAAAACATTAATAAATTATTATTAGTTAAACTCAAGTTTAACAAAAGGTTTACTTTATACACTAAATAGCTTTTTTATAAGGAATTTTGTATCTAACATCATTTTCATCAAAGGCACATTTTACTTGGTAATTTACCATTTTTTCAAAAGGAGTTAAGAAGTTTTCCAAAGCTGATAATGATATATTTTCTACATTTTGAAAGTTTAATTGTTCAAGTAAACATAAAGTTGATTCAATTGTAGATAAACAATATTGATTTGGTTGAGTTTTTATTTTGAATTGTGATGATTTATTATGTTCAAAACTAACTTTATTTAAATTGTGTAAATTAGTACTTAGTCTTAATATTTTTTTCGAACAAGGCCAAGTTGAATCTATAATAAAAATTAATGCTTTTTTCTCATTTGGAAGTTTTTGAGTATTTAATTTTATACTATTTATATCAGGATATAAAATAAAAGCTTCATAGTTTTCATCATTTAAAAGTTCATTTACTCTTTTGTGATTTGTAAAATCAATTCCTACATACAACTCACAATTTTCTAAAGAATTATTTGTCATATGACCTGTTCCATTTTTTGTTTTTCTAAACTCTTTTGGATGCATCAAAATAACAAACTTTGTATTTGTATTTATCGGATTTATTAAATGTTCACAAATACATGAAGTTTTTGGTCTATAGCACTTATAACAGATTTCTCTTTGATTTTTTATTTGCAATATTGTACTTTCTTAGGCTTTTTTCTTATTCTTCTTTCCATAATAACTCTAGTTTGATATTATAAATATCAGTTCTTTTGGGTTTTATAAAAATCTCTTCAATTTGGAAATTTGAGATTTTATTTTCTTCATTTATTTTTGATATTTCATATTCTAAAGTTTTTTGAAGTTCATCTTTTTGTATTAGAAGTTGTTCAATATCATTTTCAACATATTTTACATCACTTCTCTCTTTTAAAATCCGAGTAGCTCCTTTGGCGCTTGAAGCCATTTTCCCTAAAGTTGAAGCAGTTGTTGACTTTCCAAAAAAAGCTCCTAAAAGTGATGTTCCTATTGCTATAATCGTATCAGTTGTTGTTGAAGTTGCTTGAAGTTGCTCTTTTTCTTTTTTATCAAAAAGTTTATTTAATTTATCTTCTATTGAATCATTTGTTTTTTTGAATTTTATTTGTAAGTTTTCAATTTCTTCATCAACTCTTTCATTTAATCTATCTTGGATTCTTATTTTAAAATCCATTAAATTCTCATTTTGTTTTGAAACAATTTTTAAAGCTTCGTTTTTAAATAAGCTTAATTTAGAGTTTCTATAAACATAATCAGTAAAATCTTTTTGAATCTGTTTTAACTCTTTTTCATTTTGGATAAAAATCGGAGTTTCATAATAGTTTGAGTTTAATCTCTCTTTTGTCTCAAAAGAGTTTAGATTAGGTATTTCTTCAAATTCTTCATAATTAATATTTAAAGCATCTTTTTGTAAATAATATCCATAATTTAGCTCAGATGTTAAATCAATATTTTTAACAGAATCAGCAAAATGAAGTGAACATTTACAAAGTAAATATGCTTGTAAATAATAACTATCTTTTTGTGATGAATATAAATATTTTTGCTCTAAAATATTGGGAATCAAAGGTTTTAAACTATTTTGTTTATTAGCTATTTCAACTTTTTGTTTAGAAGTTGGATTTTCTTCTTTAATAGCTGACGAGCTTAGCTTTTTATTTGCCATCAAAAATTTGATTTGCTCTTTTGTAATTGGACCTTTTAAATATGATAAAGCCCATCTTGTTTGAAAAACTTTTATTCCATCTTCATTTATATTTTTCATAATAAAAGTTCTTTTTTCAAGATTTGATAAAAGATTTTCTATTTCATTTTTATCTATTTTTCCCTCAACGGCAGAACTTAAACCATCAATTACTTTTTCTTTATCTTGTTTTGTTTGTAATCGTCCAATAAACCAAGTTCCAATATTTGCTAAACCTTTATAGTCAATGTCAACTGGATTTTGAGTTGAAAGTATGATTCCCACACCAAAAGACCTTGCTTGTTTTAAAAGTGTAAGCATTGGTTGTTTTGATGGTGGATTTGCATTTGGTGGGAAATATCCAAAAATTTCATCCATATAAAGTAGGGCTTTAAGTGAAGTTGTTCCCTCTTGTCTTCTCATCCACGAAACCATTTGATTTAATAAAAGTGAAACAAAAAACATTCTTTGAGAATCATTTAGGTGGGCGATTGAAAATATAGAAACTTTTGCTTTCCCATTTTCATCATACATTAGATTTGAAATATCTAAAGGCTGACCTTCAATCCAAGATTTAAATGACGGATTTGCAATAATTGTATTTAGTTTAAGTGCTAATTTTAATCTTTCATTTTGAGGAAAAAATGTTTCTAAATCAAAAATTCCAACTTTTGAAAAAGCGGGAGTTACGATAAATGAGATTAACTCTTCAAGGCTTAAATCTTTTTGGTTTGAGTAAGAGTTCATAAAAACAGTTGAGATTAAAATAAACTCTTTTGAAGAACTATCATCTTTTTCATCAATTAGCGATAATATTGAACTAACAGTTGAATTAATCAATGAAACTAATAACTCATTATCTTCCAAAACTTCAATACTTGGAGCTTTAAAAGATGATAAAATCGATATTTGAACTCCAGCATTACTTCCTGGAGTATAAATAGTAAAATCAGCAGAATCTTTTAGTTTTTGGATTCTTTCTTGACTTTGAAAATCTGCTTCAAGTCCATTTTCCCAAGATTGTGCAGTTTTTAAAGCAAGTTCAGAAACACTTAAACCATTATTAATTGCATCTTGCTCTTCTATCCAAGGTTCAAAATCACTTCCATTTAAATTTGGAAAAGTAAGAAGTAAATTTCCCATATCACCTTTTGGGTCTATTATAATTGAGGGAATATTATCAATAGCTGCTTCTTCTAAAAGTGAAATACCAAGTCCAGTTTTTCCACTTCCTGTCATTCCTATGATTGCAGCGTGAGTTGTTAAATCTTTGTTTTTATAAACTAAAGGAGTAAAATCTGATTCATTGATTTTTTCTTTTCCTATATAGAAAAGTTTTAATTTTTCATAATCAAATGTTGTACTCATATTATCTCTTTTGATTCTTTTCTTTTAGCTTTCATTTTATTTAATGCTAGTTCTCTCATATCAGCTGTTGTGTCTAATTCATCCATTATTTCAAGCCCTAAAAGAGTCTCTAAACAATCTTCTAAAGTTACAATTCCCTCAGTTTGATTATATGAATCATGAACTATAAACATATGCTCTTTTTTTTGAATAAATAATTTCAAAGCTTTTGCAACATTAATACTTTCATGTAAAGTAAAAACAGGTTTCATAACATCTTCTATGAGTATATTTTTTTCTTTTATTGATTGTTTAAATAATTTTTTTGTTAGGATTATTCCTACAATATTATCAATTGTTCCCTCATATACAGGAACTCTTGAAAATTTGAAAGTTCTTTTATCTTCTATTATATCTTTGATTAAAGAGTTTTTTTCTATTGCATACATAACAGAACGAGGAGTTAAAATATCTTTTAATTTTTTGTTATTTAAATCAAGAGTATTTTCAATAATTTTTGATTCTAAATCACTAATCATTCCTTCTTCTTCACTTAATAAAGTAGATTGAAGTAACTCTTCTCTTGAAATCTTATCATGTGTTTCTGTACCAACTTTTTTTGTAATAATTAAAGTAAGAAGAATTAAAGGATAAGTTATAAATATAAATAAATTTATAATTCTTGGAGTATAAATAGCTAATTGTTTCCAATAAATTGCACCAATTGTTTTTGGAATTATTTCACAAAAGAATAGAACTATTAAAGTAAAAATTATTGAAATAGCCATAATTAAAGTACTATTTCCAGCAAACACATTTTTAGCTTGAATTCCAATAGCAACAGCACCTAAAGTATTTGCAGTTGTACTTAATATAAGAATTGATGCAATAGATTTATCTATGTCTAATTTTAGTTTTTTAAGAAGTCGTCCAGAGTTTGGATTTTCTTTTTCTAATACAGAGATGTAAGTGATATTTGTTGATAGTAAAATAGATTCTAATAAAGAACACACAAAAGCTGTAGCAATAACAGTAATAAATAGTAATATTAAAATATCCATTTATTTTTTCCTGTATAAAAATGAATCTGACGGGAATGATATTCCAAGTTTTTCTCCTTGTAAATTGTAAAGAATTTGAGGCAAATAATATCAAAATAAACTTATAAAGTAACTTTTATTCAAAAACCAAAAATAGTAGTATAATATGGAAATAAAAACTTTTTAAAAGGAGCTTATCATGCAATATGGAATGTTGCCAAAGATTGACCAATTTAGTGATAATAGTGCTTTAGAAGTCAAAAAAATTCAACCATCGAATAAGTCACCAGAAATTACAACTGAAGATGCTATTAAACAACTAGAACAAGAAGCGATTTCAAAAAAGAAAGATGAAGTTTCACAAACCAAAAAAGTTGAAGATAAAGCGCCAACTTCAAATAAATTTGAAGTTGTATTATCAAATACAAACTTTGGTTACAATACTTCGTCTAAAGATTTTTTTGTAAAAGTTGAAAGAGGAAATATTGAAAATCAATATCCTACTCAAGAAATGATGAGAACAAAAGCTTATTTGATGAGCCTTAATCCTGAGGCTTAATATTTGAAATTTTCAAAGTCAAGTTATATTTTTTATAACTTGGCTTCTACTTCTTTACTTAATTTTATTAATAAATTTTTTGCTTTATAATATTTGTCTTTATCTTCAAACTCTACAATATCTAATAATGGAATATATTTAATAAAAGCTAACCAAACTTTTTCGTAACCTAAAGGTCTTTTTTTTATATGAAAAAGTGCAAGTGCAGTTGCACCATTTATCAAACCTTTTAAAACAAGAGCTTTTTCTTTTTCTTCTTGTTTTTTATAAAAATTCCAATCATCTTCGAGTAATTCGTGAGCTTCCACAAAATAGCCATTTTCAACTGCAAATAAAAATCTATCTATTGCAGTTTTTTGATTAAAAATAGAATAATCTATTTTCATTAGCCATTTATCTCTTTATCTAAATAATATCCAGTATATGAACCTGAAATTTTGTGATTTGAAGCTAAAAACTCAGGTGTTCCCTCATCAACTATCATTCCACCTTTATTTCCACCCTCAGGACCCATATCAATAACCCAATCAGAGTTTTTGATAACATCAAGATTATGTTCGATTACTAAAACAGAGTTTCCTAAATCAACTAAGTGATGTAATACTTTTGTAAGCCTATCAACATCGGCAAAGTGTAAACCAGTTGTTGGTTCATCTAAAACATAAAGAGTATTTCCTGTATCTTTTTTACTTAACTCTTTACTTAGTTTAATTCTTTGAGCTTCACCACCTGAAAGTGTAACTGCATTTTGCCCTAAAGTAATATATCCCAAACCAACATCACTAAGTGTTTGAAGTTTTGCATTTAATTTTGGAACTTTTGCAAAAAACTCTAAAGCTTCATCAACACTCATATTTAAAACATCAGAAATATTTTTACCTTTGTAGAAAATTTCTAAAGTTTGAGAATTGTATCTTCTTCCATGGCAATCATCACATTTCACCATAATATCTGGTAAGAAATGCATTTCGATTTTTATTTCTCCCTCACCTTGGCATTTTTCACATCTTCCACCTTTTACATTAAATGAAAATCTTCCTATTTTATAACCTCTTAGACTAGCTTCTTTTGTTTTTGCAAACAATTCTCTTAATTCATCCATAAGTCCCGTATAAGTTGCAGGATTTGACCTTGGCGTTCTTCCAATTGGACTTTGGTCAAGATAGATAACTTTATCCAGTTTTTCAAGTCCCTCAATTTCTACACCATCAACTTTTTTTACTTTTCTAGCTCTATTTAAAAGCTCTTTTGCAACTGGAAGTAGGGTTTGTAAAATAAGTGATGATTTTCCACTTCCTGAAACTCCTGTAATTGCACATAGATTTTTAAGAGGAATTTTTACATCTAAATCTTTGATATTATTTATTGTTACATTTTTGATTTGGATAAACTCTTCTTGAGGTCTATTATGAACATAATCTATTTTTTTAGCCCCAGTTACATATTTTGCAGTCAGAGTTTTTGCTTTGTTCATCTCTTTTAAAGTTCCAGCAAATACAATTTCTCCACCATATTTTCCAGCATTTGGTCCAATATCAACAATATAATCAGCTGCTTGAATAGTCTCTTTATCATGTTCAACAACAATTACTGTATTTCCTTTTTCTTGTAAAGCACGAAGAGTTTTGATAAGTTTATTTGTATCTCTTTCATGAAGTCCAATAGATGGCTCATCAAGTACATACATAACTCCTGTAAGTCCAGAACCAATTTGAGATGCAACTCTAATTCTTTGAGCTTCTCCACCACTTATAGTTCTTGCATCTCTTCCTAAAGTTATATAGCCTAAACCAACATCAAATAAAAAGAAGATTCTTTCTTTTATCTCTTTTAAAATAGGTTTTGAAATCATTTTAAATTGTTCATTTAAATAATCAAAGTTTGAATCATCTTGGAAAAAAGCGTGTGCATCTTCAATTGGAATATTTAAAATATCACTTATTGTTTTACCAGCTACAAAAACACTTTGAGAAGAGGGTTTTAGTCTATTTCCATTACAAGAGTCACATTTCTTTTCAGTCATGTATTCACTCATCTCTTTTTCTTCTTTTATCATGTCGTAAGCTAGTTTTACAATACCTTCCCATTTTCGTGTAAGTTTATGTTTTTTCCAAAAAAATGTTGCATCATCAACACTTCCATGTAAAATAGCTTTTTTCTGATGTTCTGGTAAATCCCTAAAAGGAACATTTACAGCTATATCAGTTCCCTCACAAAAAGCTAAAAGCATTTTGAAATAAAAACCTTTATTAAAACCATAGATAACTTTAATAGCTCCATCTTCAATAGCTAAATCTTCATTAATAACTTTTTTCATATCAAGAGCGTATCTAATTCCTAAACCATCACAAGATGAACATGCACCTTTTGGTGAGTTAAAAGAAAATGATAAAGGTTCAAGTGGTTCAAAAGAGATTTTACAAGAGAAACAAGCCATGTGTTCAGAGTAGTGAATATGTTTTTCAGTTCCCACTTCTTCATGGTTTATTACTTCAATTTCAAGTTCTCCGTAACTCTCTTTTAAACCTTTTTCTATATCTTGAGCGATTCGGTCTCTATTTTCTTCTTTTATTGTAACCCTATCAATTACAACTTTGATTGTGTGCATTTGAGTTTTTGCTAACTCTATTTCTTCATCAAGTCTTACCATAACACCATCAATCATGGCTCTTACATAACCTTTGCCTCTTAGACTTTCTAATAAATCAGCAAAACTTCCTTTTTTTCTGTTTATTAAAGGAGCTAGGATAATAACTTTTGAATCATTTGGTAAAGTTAAAACTTGAGTAATTACATCACTTGCACTCATTTGAGAGATTGGTTCTCCACATTGGTGACAGTGTTGTTTCCCAATTCGAGCATATAAAAGTCTAAAGTAGTCATATACTTCTGTAATAGTTCCAACTGTTGAACGAGGATTTTTTGAAGTTGTTTTTTGATCAATGGCAATTGCAGGAGTTAATCCTTCAATTCTTTCAACATTTGGTTTTCCAACTTTGTCTAAGAATTGTCTAGCGTAAGAAGATAAAGATTCAATATATCTTCTTTGACCCTCAGCATAAAGAGTGTCAAATGCTAAAGTTGATTTTCCAGAACCTGAAAGTCCTGTGAATACTATAAGTTTATTTTTTGGTATTTCTAAGTTTATATTTTTTAAGTTATTTTCACAAGCGTTAAATATTTTGATTGAATCTGTCATGTTTTGCCTTTAAATTTTTGAAGCTCATATTATAGGATAGATTTGTTAATAGCTTATTGAATGGATGATTGTAAGTTTAATTATTAGGTTTTAATTAGTGGATATATTATAAAAGGTGGAGATAGAATAATAAAAGTAAGATATTTTAAATTGAATACAATCAGGGAAAGTATAAAGAATTTAAAAATACTTGAAAATATAAATATTTTACGATAATATTATCCGCATAATTATACGGAATATAAAAGGAGTTATTTATGGTAACTTATTCAACAAATGAACTTATTTCATCATCTGAATTTGCAAAAAAATTTGGTTCTTATTTAACTTTAATAAAAGATAATACAGTAGATAAACTAGCAATTTTAAAAAACAATAAAGTTGAAGCTGTTATTATCTCAAAAGATGAATATGAAAGCATGAAAGAAGCTTTAAAAGAAATAGAAGCAAAAAAAATATTACAAGTTATTCAAAGTGGATTAGAAGATACAAAAAAAGGAAATACTCACTCTATAGATAAACTATGGGATGAACTTGATGATTGAATATAGTGATAGTTTTTTAAAAGAAGCTAAAAAATTATCAAAAAAATATAAACTTTTAAAATCTGATTTAAAACAAGCAGTTGAAGAAATACAGAGTAATAATGATTTAGGTGTTTATCTGGGTTTTAATATATTTAAAAAAAGAGTTAAAAATTCATCAATTCCTACTGGAAAAAGTGGTGGATTTAGAGTAATCATATATCAACAAATAAAAAATAAAATAGTTTTAATATCAATTTACTCAAAAACTGAAAAAGAAAATCTAAGTGATGAAGAGTTAAGTGAAATTTTAAAACAATATATGGGAAAATAAATGAAATACAAAATAGCACAAATAGAAGATATAGAAAAAGTATTAGAGTTACATTCTAAATATCAAATAGATAGTATAAGACAAGAAGATAAAAAAGATGGATTTATAACAACTGCTTTTACAAAAGAGCAAATGATTGATTTGATTACAATAGAGCAGGGTTTATTTATAGCAGTTAATGATGAAAAAGTTGTAGCTTATGTGATGAGTGCTTCATGGAAGTTTTGGTCAAGATGGCCTATGTTTGCTTTTATGGTGGAAGATTTACATAACTTGGAATATTTAGGTCAAAAACTAACTGTTCAAAACTCATATCAATATGGACCTGTTTGTGTGGATAAAGAGTATAGAGGAAGTGGAGTTTTTGAGCAAATATTTGATTTTGCTAGGGAAAATATGACAAAAAAATTTCCTATTTTGATAACATTTATAAATAAAATAAATACAAGGTCTTATGAAGCCCATACAAAAAAATTAAAACTTGAAGTTATAAAAGAATTTTCGTATAACAACAATAACTATTATGAGTTAGTATATGATACTTCAAAAAGCATATTTAAAAAAAGTAAATAAAAGGAAAAACAAAAATGAAATATAAAATCTTTGTAGATGGTCAGTTTGGAACAACAGGATTAAAAATCCATGAAATGCTAAAAGATAGAAATGAACTTGAAATCTTAACAATCAATGAAGAAGATAAAAAAGATTTAGAAATCAAAAAGAAGTTTTTAAATGAAGCTGATTTAGTTTTTTTATGTTTACCTGATGAGGCTTCAAAAGAATCTGTAAAATTAATTACTAACAATACAACAAAAGTAATAGATGCAAGTACAGCTCATAGAACAAATTCTGATTGGACTTATGGAATAGCAGAATTAAACAAAACACAAAGAGAAAAAATAAAAAACTCTAATAGAGTTTGTGTTCCTGGTTGTCATGCAAGTGGATTTATTATGGCAATGAAACCATTAATTGTAAATAACATAGTTTCAAAAAAACAAAAAATCGTTTGCCACTCAATTACTGGATATAGTGGTGGAGGAAAAGGTTTAATAGATATTTATGAAGCACCTGAAAATAAAGATAAATTTCAAAGCCAAAGACCTTATGCTTTAGGTTTAAGTCATAAACATTTACCTGAAATGAAACATGTTTTAGGTTTGCAATCAGCTCCATTTTTTACACCAAGTGTTGGGAATTTCGCTCAAGGTATGTTAGTAATGTCATATTTAATAAAAGAGGAATTAGAAAAACAAATATCAAGAGCTGAGGTAGTTTCTTTATACAAAGAATATTACAAAAATGAAGAGTTTGTAAAAATAGTTGAAGATGACAGTACATATCTTGATGCAGGTTTTTTGGATGCTATGAAATGCAATAATACAAATACAATTGAAATTTCAGTTTATGAAAGTGATGATTATCTTTTAGTAATTTCAAGACTTGATAATCTAGGAAAAGGAGCTTCAGGAGCTGCTGTTCAAAATATGAATATTATGTTAGGACTTCCTGAAAATATGGGTTTGAGAGTATAAATAAAAAAGCTAAACTTTAATTTAGAGAGAGTGTAAAAATAACTGTGTAAACCTAAAAAAATAGATTTATTTGATATATAATCAAGTAAATAATTGTAAAGGATTTACATGAGTTTAATAAACCACGAAGAGCTAATAAGACAATTAAAATCTGGAGAATTAACTTCTCTAGATGAGATAACAAATGAGTTTAAAAATATACTCAAAGAAGTTATACAAACT
>NZ_MUXE01000026.1 GCF_003063245.1 Arcobacter caeni
TGTCTAGTGTTAGAAATTGGTTTGAAATTTACCCTCAACTTAGTATATTTTTCAGTGAAATTGTGTCAAAATATACTAAGTAATTAAAGGGTAACTGGTGGGTTTACACAGTTTATTTTACAGTCTCTTATATATCGTCTTCATCATCTGTCATATCTTCTAAATCTTGAAGTATTTTGACCGCATCTTCTTCTTTTAATATTTTTCCTTCAATATGCGTTATTACTTCATCATAATATTTTTTTACATCAAGCATATAATTTAATTCGATTTTTAAATCTTCATTGTTTTTTTGTTTTTTAATCAATTTTTCAATTGTTTTTATTTCCTCATTTACTTGAACTAAAACTTCTGTTTTTAATAATTTTTCTAACTCTTCTATACTATTCATAATTATTTCCTTTTATTTTATATGATTATTTACTGTGTTTGGAATCAGTGTTCCACTTGCTTGATATTTTAGTGCATCAGGATTACTTTTATAATGATTTCTTACAACTTGAGCTAATCTTTTTTTTGTTTGAGTATTTATTACTCCATCATCGTCTATATTAGAAATAATATTTTCTAATAATATTTTTTGAACTTCTTCCATATTTTTAATCCAAGAAATTAGTAGTTTTTTATTTACAAATTTTGGAAGTGAACCCATTATTCCTACATCATTTTCATTATGAATTAAAAGCCCAGATGTTGTTCCTCTATCTAGCGTTAAAACTTGAAAAAGATATAAAGTATGATAATCTAGCTGTTTTTTTATATCTGAAATACTAAATGTTTGTCTAGTTTTAAAAGCATTTGAAATAATATCTATATAAGTATCTATAACTGTTTCTCCAAAATCTTGAGCAAATATAAAATCTTGATTTTTATTTTCACTTTTGTAATTTTCTAAATAAAAATGAAAAGTTCCTCGATGTTTATTTAAAGCTGGTATAAAAAAATATTTATTTCCTTGATTTATTCCCTCTTCAAAATTTTCTTTTGAAACTTTTTTTATACTTTTTTCAAAAATATTTTTATCTTCAATATTTTCTATACTTGGATTTAAATCAGCCATAATTCGCCAATAAAAATTTCCGTCTTTAAAACTTGTAAGACTAATATGTATATGAATTGATGGAACATTTGGATTTTTTGGGTGAATTATAGTAGAAATTGCCGTTGCACTTTGCAAGTTTTTTGTTAAATCTTCATCATAATGAACTTGTGAGATATTTACACTTGCTGTATTAAATAAAAATTCATCTTTTGACTCAAATCTACTTCCTCCACCAAAAAGTCCATTATTTCTCAACCACATAACTTCTTCAAATTTTTTATTGTCACCAAAATGTAAACTTAGATTATTTAGTTTATCAACAAATCTTTTTTGTAAATTTTTTACTATTTTATAAGCGTTTATGGCTTTTTTTGATTTTGACATAGTCATTTATAAAACCTTTTTGATTTTCGATTTTGAAATTATAATTAAATTAACTTACGAATAAGAAAGATAATCATAGAATAAGAAAAAATGGGAGCTAAAAATGAATAAAATTTTAAATCATATAAAAATAAATGAGTTAATTTCAACTTCTGGACAATTAAAAATTGAAGAATTTGAACTTATTGCAAATGAAGGTTTTGAAGTTGTTATAAATTTAGCTGTTCCTACAACTTCAAATTCTTTAGAAAATGAAGATAAAATAGTTGCTAGTTTAAATATGAGTTATATTCATATTCCTGTAAATTTTGAAAATCCAAAAATCTCAGATTTAAAATTATTTTTAAATATTTTACAATCTCTTGGTGCAAATAAAGTTTGGATTCACTGCGCGAAAAATTATAGAGTTAGTGCTTTTATGTATGTTTATCATAAATATATTTTGAATACACCTTTTGAAGAAATAGATTTAACTATATTTGATATTTGGAAACCAAGCTTGATTTGGCAAGAGCTTATGAAAGTATCTATTGAGGATTTATCTAAGGCATAAGATAATCTAATAAATCCTATTCTTATGATAGTTTGGATATTATATAAACCTTAAATTTAATAAAAAAAGATTGGAAATAGTTTGAGAATAGAGACAAAAGTAGAAAAATTCAATGAACACTTATACTTAGAAAGTGGACGACTTTTAGAGTCTTTTGAAATTATTTATGAAACTTATGGCGAACTAAATGAAGATAAATCAAATGTTATTGTAATTTGCCATGCACTTTCTGGTAGCCATCATGCAGCTGGAAGATATGCAAATGAAGCAAAAGCTGGTTGGTGGGATAAATTTATAGGTGATGGAAAAGCTATTGATACAACAAAATATTTTGTGATTTGTTCAAATAACATAGGAAGTTCTTATGGTTCAACAAATCCTATGAGTATTGATTCTTCAACTAAAAAAGAATACAGATTAAAATTTCCTGTATTAACTATTTCAGATATTGTAAAAGCACAGATGAAATTATATAAAAGGTTAAAAATTACAAAAGCAAAAGCTGTAATTGGTGGAAGTATGGGTGGAATGCAGGCTCTTTGTTATGCAATAGAACAGCCAACATTTACCGATAATGTTATTGCACTTGCAACAACTGCATATACAAGACCTTGGGCAATCGCTTTTAATAAAATAGGAATAGAAGCAATAAGACATGATCCGATTTTTAATAATGGAAATTATAAAAAAGATGATCCAAAAGCATTAGGTCTTGTGGGACTTTCACTTGGAAGAATGGCTGGATTAATTTGCTATTTAAGTCCAAATTTATTTAATAGTAAATTCGGAAGAGATTACTCTCAAACTGATGGTTTATATGAACTTTTTGGTGAATTTGAAGTTGAGAAATATCTAAAATATAATGCATACAGTTTTCCAAAAGTTTTTGATCCACTTTCATATTTATATACCTGTAAAACAATGAATATTTTTGATGCAGGAAGAAATAAAGATAAATTAGAAGACTCATTTGATAAAGTACAAGCAAATTTACATCTAATTGCATTTAGTGATGATATGCTTTTTTTCCCAGAAGAAATGGAAGAGATACGAGATATTATGATAAAAATAGGTAAAAAAGATAAGGTAACTTACAAATTAGTACAAAGTCAATCAGGACATGATTCTTTTTTGGTTGAAGTTGAAAAGTTTGAAGAACATATACGAGAAATTTTAAAGGATAAATAAATGGCAGATGTAATAGAACAAATAAATTTTGAAGAGAAAATAATAAAAGCAAAAGAGCTTTTAGAGAAATTATCAAATCCACAAATCACACTAAGTGATTCTATAAAAGTTTATAAAACAGGTGTGAAAGAATTAGAAGATGCTCAAAAACTTCTTGATGAAGCAAAACTAATTTTTTCAACTGTAAATAAAGAGTAGAATATAAAAAATAACCTATGTTATCTGATTATTTTAAAGGATAATCAGATAATTTAACAAAAGTAAAACCTTCTTCTTTTAGTTTTTTAATAACTCTTATAATTCCATCTCTTGTTTGTGATTCTGGATGATTAAATTGAATTACTGCAATTTCTCCACCTTTTACATTTATAAATGCTTCTTCGATTTTTTTAGCACTTAAAGTAGCTCCCTCATCTCCTAAAATAGAAAAACCTACAACCTCATGTTTTAAATTATTTGCAATTTTTACAGCAACTTCATCATAATATCCAGTTGCTGAACGGAAATATTTTGTTTTCTTATTTGTAATTAACTCAATTTTTTTAGCATTTAATTCAATTTCATCAAAAAGTTCAGAAACATTTGCAGTTCCTGTTATTCCTTGAGCAGATTTACCATCAACAGAAGCTGGTTTATGTAAATATCCATGATTTCCTATTTCAAAAAGTGGATTAGAAGCTAAATGTTTCATATTTTCAGGATTTCTATCAATCCATGTTCCATTTACAAATAAAGTTGCTGGAATTTTTTCTTTTTCTAAATATGAGATTAGATGATTATCATAACCCATTCCACCATCTATCCCACAAGCATTCATTGTAAGTGCAATTACTTTTTTATTTGTATTTAATTTTGATTTAACACCTGTTACTTTTTCTCCCCATTGTTTAGGAATTTGTTTTTCATATTTTTTCTCAATAGATAGTTTCAATTTTTCATAATTATCTTGAGGATTAGTTGAAGCCGAATTAGCAGTTAAAGCTAAAAGAGAAAGTGATAGAAAAATAGAGATTTTTTTCATTTGTTGCCTTATGTTATTTTCTTTTTGCGTATTATACAATACATAAATTATTAATACTTGAGTTTGGTCATAGTATTTTAATTTTAATTTGATATTATTACAAAATAGTATAAAAATAATAATCTTATGTAATATAGTAAGGAATAAATGATGCAAAATGAAATGAATGAATATTTTAATAGACAAATAAAACTTTGGGGTCAAGAAATACAAGATTCACTTCAAAATAAAAAAATAGCAATTATTGGAAGTGGTGGTTTAGGTTGTACTTTAGGAATCGCACTTGGAGCTTCTGGAATAGGGGAGTTTACTTTTGTGGATTTTGATACAGTTGGAGTTCATAATATTCATAGACAAATAGCTTTTAAAGTGGGTGACGATGGAAAATATAAAGCTGAAGTTTTAAAAGAACTTATGGAATCAAGATGTCCTTATGTAAAAGTAAATGCTTATACTAAAAGTTTTGATGAATTTGCAAAAGAAAATCAAACTTTTGATTTAATTATTGATGCAACAGACAATCTTCCAACCAGGGCTGCAATTAATGAATATTGTATGAAACACAATCAACCTTGGATTTATGGCTCAGTTGAAGAGTTTCATGGACAAGTTTGTTTTTTTGAAAAAGCCTCTTATGAAGCTATCTTCCAAATAAATGATAGAAAACCAAATGGAATTGCTTGTCCAATTGTAATGCACATAGGTTCACTTCAAGCAAATTTAGCTTTGAGATATTTAGCTGGTCTTAGTGTGAAAAAAGATGTTTTATATTATCTGTCTTTTGATAGTGAAGGTGCTTTAAATACAAAAAAATTCAATCTTCCAACAGCCTAAAATTAGAAATAATATATGCTTTCATTGGAAACTATAATAACTTTTTTTTCAGCTTCATTTTTATTAGCTTTGATTCCAGGCCCTGATAATATATTTGTTTTAACACAATCAATATTTCAGGGAAAAAAATCTGGATTAATTATAGTTCTAGGTTTATGTACGGGACTTATCTTTCACACTTTAGCTGTAAGTTTAGGTGTTGCTGTTATTTTTCAAACTTCTATAATCGCATTTACAATTTTAAAAATTGTTGGTGCGTTTTATCTTCTTTATCTTGCATGGCAAATTTTTCATGCTTCTAGTGAAAAAATTGATATAAAAAATAATATAACGATTGATTATAAGAAACTTTATTATCGTGGAATTATTATGAATATTACAAATCCAAAAGTATCAATTTTTTTCTTGGCTTTTTTGCCTCAATTTACAAATGCAAATTTAGGTTTTGTATCTTTTCAAATGATACTTTTAGGAGGACTTTTTATAGTTGCTACTATTTTAGTATTTAGCTCAATAGCACTTCTTTCAGGTACTTTATCAAATATTTTTAATAAATCTAAGAATTCTCAAATGATTTTAAATAAATTAGCTTCATTTATTTTTGTAGTGCTTGCAATGAAATTAGCTATTACTAAACAGTAGGTGTATAACCGAATTTTAAGCACTTTTTAGATATACTCAGCAAATTTTATAAAATATATATGGGGAATTTTTATGCCAAAAAGAGAAGATATAAAGTCTATTTTACTTATCGGTTCTGGACCAATCGTTATTGGTCAAGCATGTGAGTTTGATTACTCAGGTACACAAGCTACAAAAACGCTCAAAGAATTAGGGTATAGAGTTGTTTTAATAAATTCTAATCCAGCGACAATCATGACTGATCCTGAATTTGCTGATAAAACTTACATTGAGCCAATTACAGAAGCTGTAGTTGCTAAGATTATTGAAAAAGAAAAAATTGATGCTATATTACCTACAATGGGTGGACAAACAGCACTAAATGTTGCTACATCAATGTATGACAAAGGTATGCTAGATGGTGTTGCTTTCCTTGGAGCTCATCCTGATGCTATTAAAAAAGGTGAAGATAGACATCTTTTTAATGAAGCAATGATAAAAATTGGTATGGATTTACCAAGAAGTGCAAATGCTTATACTGTTGAAGAAGCTATGAAAGTGGCAAAAGAAATCGGTTTTCCAGTAATCTCAAGAGCTTCATTTACCCTAGCAGGTGGTGGAAGTGGTGTTGCTTATAATATGGAAGAGTTCAAAAAACTTGCAGAATCAGGAATTGAAGCATCTCCAATTAATGAAATCGAAATTATGGAATCTATGCTTGGTTGGAAAGAATACGAAATGGAAGTTATCAGAGATAATAAAGATAACTGTATTATCGTGTGTTCAATCGAAAACTTAGACCCAATGGGAGTTCATACAGGAGATTCTGTAACTATTGCACCCGCACTTACTCTTACAGATAAAGAATATCAAGATATGAGAAATGCATCTTTTGCAATTTTGAGAGAAATTGGTGTTGATACAGGTGGTTCAAATGTACAATTCTCAATTTGCCCAGATACAGGAAGAATGATTGTAATAGAAATGAATCCTAGAGTTTCAAGATCATCTGCCCTTGCGTCAAAAGCAACTGGTTACCCAATCGCAAAAGTAGCAACATTATTGGCTGTTGGATTTACATTAGATGAAATTCAAAATGATATTACAGGAACAACAGCTTCATTTGAACCTGTTATTGACTATATCGTTACAAAAATTCCAAGATTTACTTTTGAAAAATTCCCAAAAGCTGATTCAACTTTAACAACTTCTATGAAGTCTGTTGGTGAAGTTATGGCAATTGGAAGAACTTTTAATGAATCTATTCAAAAAGCTCTTTGTTCGCTTGAAACTGGACTTGTAGGATTTGATAGAATTGCTGGCGATTTAGATTTAATCAAAAAAGAGATTAGAAGACCAAATGATAAAAGACTTTTATATGTTCTTGAGGGAATGAGAAAAGGACTTACAAATGAAGATATTTTTGAATTATCAAAAATTGACCCATGGTTTTTATCTAAATTTAGAGAAATATTTAATTTAGAAACATCAATAAATGAATCTATTTTAACAGATGAAATATTTATGAGAAAAATCAAAACTAATGGATTTAGCGATAAAATGATTGCAACTTTGATTGGTAAAACAGAAGAAGATGTGTATCAGGCTAGAAAAGCTTTAGATGTTGATTTTGAATACAACGAAGTTGATACTTGTTCTGCTGAGTTTAAAGCTTTAACACCATATTTATATTCAACTACTAACATTACAAAATTGCCAAAAGTTGCAAAAGTAGAATCAAACGAGAAAAAAGTAATGATTATTGGTGGTGGACCAAATAGAATTGGTCAAGGAATTGAGTTTGATTATTGTTGTGTACACGCATCATTTGCTTTAAATGAAATGGGTATAAAAACAATAATGTATAACTGCAACCCTGAAACTGTATCAACAGATTACGATACTTCAGATGTTTTATACTTTGAACCAATTGATTTTGAACATGTAAGAAGTGTAGTTGAAAAAGAAAATCCAGATGGTGTTATCGTACATTTTGGTGGGCAAACTCCACTAAAACTTGCAAATGCTTTAACAAAAGCGGGCGCAAAAATCATAGGAACAACTGCTGAAGTTATTGATTTAGCAGAAGATAGAAAAAAATTCTCTGCATTTGTTGAAAATATTGGATTATTACAACCTGAAAATGGAACGGCAGTTGAAGTAACTGAAGCTATCACAATAGCTAAAAAAATCGGTTATCCAGTACTTGTAAGACCTTCTTTTGTACTTGGAGGAAGAGGGATGAAAATTGTTTATTCAACTGATGAATTAAAACAATATATGGATGAAGCAGTTTCAGTTTCAAATGATGCACCAGTTTTAATAGACAAATTCCTTGATAGAGCAATAGAACTTGATGTTGATTGTATTTGTGATGGAAAAGAAGTTTATATCGGTGGAATTATGCAACATATCGAAGAAGCAGGGATTCACTCAGGAGATTCAGCTTGTTCATTACCTCCAATCTCAATTTCAGATGATTTAATTAGACAATTAGAAACAAAAACAAAAGAGATGGCTTTAGGTTTAGGTGTTGTGGGACTTATGAATACTCAATATGCAATTCACAAAGGTGAGATTTATTTAATTGAAGTAAATCCAAGAGCTTCAAGAACAGTTCCATTTGTATCAAAAGCTACAGGAATGCCACTTGCAAAGGTTGCAACTAGAGTTATGTGGGGTGAAACTTTAAGAGATGCACTTGCTGTTTATGATAAAGATATTGTAACTGAGGGTAATGGTGTTTTAAAACCAAAATTAAAAGGACATGTTGCAGTTAAAGAAGCTGTTTTCCCATTTAATAAATTAACTGGTGCAGATTTACTTTTAAGTCCTGAAATGAAATCAACGGGTGAAGTTATGGGAATTTCTGATAACTTTGGTATGGCATTTGCTAAATCACAAACTGCTGCTAAAAATGACCTTCCAAAAGCTGGAAAAGTATTTATTTCATTATGTGATTTAGATAAAGAATTCGCTCCGTCAATTGCAAAAGGTTTAACTGAAAATGGCTTTACAATTGTAGCAACAGGTGGAACTTATAATATTATAAATGAAGCTGGAGTTGAGTGTGAAAAAGTATTAAAAGTTAGTGAGGGAAGACCTAATATTATTGATTTATTAACAAATGGTGATATTTCAATGGCTATTAATACAAGTGAAGCAAAAGAGTCATCAAAAGACGATGGTAAAGATATTAGAAGATCAGTTTTAA
This sequence comes from Arcobacter caeni, assembly GCF_003063245.1. Lineage (GTDB taxonomy): Bacteria > Campylobacterota > Campylobacteria > Campylobacterales > Arcobacteraceae > Aliarcobacter > Aliarcobacter caeni. The sequence goes on from NZ_MUXE01000026.1 coordinate 8,858, forward strand.
GAATGAATGTTCCATATTTTACAACAGTTGCAGCTGCAAATGCAGCTGTTGAAGCAATCAAAGTTTTAAAAATAAATGATGTTTCAACTCCTAAATCAATCCAAGAATTCTTAAACGATTAAGAGCTCATGGATTCTTCTTTAGTTTATCTGGTTCAAACAGATACAACAGTTGGTTTCTCATCTTTAAATGATGAGAAACTCTCAACTATCAAACAAAGACCAACATCAAAAAAAATACTTCATACAGTTGATTCTTTCAAGACTTTGACTCAATATACAAGAGTTCCAAAAAACTTTAGAAAAAAAGTAAGAAATAGTAAAAAAACAACATTTATTTATCCAAATACAAAATCATTTAGAGTTGTAAATAAAGATTCTAATTTTTATGATTTTATAAATAAATTTGGAATTTTGTATTCAACATCAGCAAATAAAACAGCTGAAAAGTTTGATAAAGATTTCGCAACTATTGGTGCTGATATAATTGTAGAAGATAAAAGAGGTTTTTATGAAACAAAAGCTTCAAGAATAATAAAATTATCGAAAAAATCATTAAAGATAATCCGATAATAATGAGTTTTAAGCAAAAACAAACTCAAACTAAAATATAATCCTAATCTTCAAAAAAATGACCCTGTCGTCTAGTGGCCAAGGACGTCTGGATTTCCTCCAGAACACGCATGTTCGAATCATGCTGGGGTCGCCATCGATTTAAAGGGCTTTCTAAAACTTTTTAAGTTTTCTTTTTTTAGCTACTTTCCAACTTATTTCCAACCTTATATAAAAATACTAACTTTATAAAATATTTATAAGAAATGAACAAAAAAACCTAAATTTATAAAAATTCTAAAAAACTACATCAAAAAATTCAATATTTACAAAATCGAATGGCAATTTTAATAAAATTTAGAATATAAAGATTAGCTTAATAATTTTTTACTTAAATTATTTTTTTGACAGATTTATATATCTTGACAAAGAGGATTAAAATAATTAGAATTTCTTCTATATTCAAGTCATAAAAGTATAAGCAATTAATTTTTTCTTATACAAGTTCTTTAATTTATAAAGCTAATAGATACCAATAGCCACTTCGGACTGGAGAGGTAACTAAAAAACATACACTTTTTTGCTAATCCCTAAGCCACCATTTCAGATTGTAACACTTTTTCTTTTTCTTGTTTTTCTTCAAATTTAACAGGTGATAAATTTCCTAAATAACTATGACTTCTAACTCTATTATAATAAAAT
>NZ_MUXE01000027.1 GCF_003063245.1 Arcobacter caeni
GCTCCACCGATACTTTTACCAGCTTTTATATCACGAGCAAATTGCTCTACATCTATTTCTATCTTCATCTTTGTGTCCTTTGGTATTGTTTATTTTACCTGTTTGACACAAAATTTTGAACGATCCCGTAAATTCAATAGTAGAAAAAATAGTTTTATTTATGATTCTATCCCTATTACTGTATTACTTTTTAACTACATTATCCATTACACTTTTAACATTATTAATTATGACAATTTCCTTAGGTTTTGTAAATAAAAATTTCAAATACTTTTTACTATTACTCTTTTTTTCCTTTTTATTAAGGGAAGATATTGCCATTCATTCTTTACCATATATAGTTGTAGGGACATTAATATTAAAACCTAAAATATCATATTCTAAAAAAGATTTATATTCTTTAATTATATTTAGTGCTTTTTTAGTGTTAAGTATTAATAGTAAAAATATAGATAAAAACTATATGGAATGGCTTAATTTTAATAAATCAAGAACTATGTACAACGATCTTTCTATCAAAGATACCGAACTAACAATTACAGAAGATGAACTTTATTATATTAAAAATTGGCAAATTCAAGATAATAAATTGGTTAATAGTGAAAACTTAACGAATACTCCATTAAGTCTATTCTCAAAAATAGATCAAATAATCAAAGAAAAAAATTACAACCTAATTATAAATCATAAATTTAATTATATCATTTTATTTTTAGTAGTCATATCAATGATATTAATACTTTTAAGATATAAAAATTCAAGACTTTTTTTATACAGTTCTCTTATTGGTGGTATTATATTGTTGATTTTGATAAGAGATGTGGAAAGAACAACAATTCCATTATTTTTATTGTGGTCTTTTATTGTATATGAAGATAGCAAGGAAAGTTTAAAAAGTTATTCTAAATACTTTTTATTAGCTTTTTTATGTATTTTAATTTACTATAATAACGCTTTTATCATTAACTTTGATTATAAAGAAAAATTAGTTTTGCAAAAAGAAGCATTGAGTTTAATTCAATCTTCAGATGTAAAGGTTGAGCTATCAATCTATTTTCCTACAGATTTTAAATTTAACGAAATATTGTCTAATAACATTATGTTTGATGAAATAAATTGGATTAATTCTAAAAACAACATATTACCAGCAGGATGGACATCTCGAACAGATTTATTTTATAAAACACATAATATAAGCCATAATAAAGATATTAGAAAATATCAAAACTATTATGAGTTTCTAATGGATAATAAGACAGCTTTTATAGGAGGTAAAAAAATTAATCAATCGCTAAATAATAGAGTTTTAAAAGGATATGATCAACATTATTTACCTAAAGATAGTACTTGCAAGCATAAAGTTTATATATTAAAAGAATCAAGTAATTTTTCTATTACTCAAATTAGATTAGATTGTAAAGAGGGGCAAGAAAAATGATACCATTTAATAAAGCACTCCAAACAAACAAATAATTCTTTTAGATACAACAGGTCAGTCACCAGTGGCAATAGTTATGAATGCAAAATACCTTGCTAATAGGTGGGTACAAAGAAAGCAATGAGTATGTTATAGGATACTAAAAGATACAAATAAAGATATTTTAGAAGAAGAGTGGATCTTGCTAGCAAAAGATTGATCGATAAGTTTGGATTTAAACTTGATGAATAAATTAGGATTAAAATTTCCAGAAAACTATACTAAAAGTGGAACATTAATTTTTGAAATCGAGAAATGAACTCAAGAGTTATGGATCCCTGTTAAAAATAATGAAATGATTAAGTATAAATATTATAATAAACCAACTAATTCCATTCTATTATTACTCATAAAAGACCCGTGAAAGTCACTATAAGTGCCGTTTAAAGGGCTTTCGACTTGCTCATAAGCCGGAGGTCGAGGGTTCGAGTCCCTCTCTTGACACCATTTCTTAAATGAAATACGGCGCTGGTGTAGCTCAGTTGGTAGAGCAGCTGATTTGTAATCAGCAGGTCGGGAGTTCGACTCTCTTCACCAGCTCCATTTTCAAACTTTATTCTTGGGGTATCGCCAAGTGGTAAGGCAACTGCTTTTGGTGCAGTCATTCCTAGGTTCGAATCCTAGTACCCCATCCACCACATATTTAATAAAAAAATCTAATTAATATTTGATACTGTTGATTATTTAACAAATTACATATAAATCGCGGAATAGAGCAGCTAGGTAGCTCGTCGGGCTCATAACCCGAAGGTCTCAGGTTCAAATCCTGATTCCGCAACCAATACAAGCTTTTAGCTATTTGAACTTTTATAGTTCTTTTTACTAAAAGCTTTTTTTTACTCAATTTTATATTAACAGTTTAGTATAAGTATAAACTCTACACCTTTATAAATCTTATTCTCATATTCAAATTCTATATTTTGTGCTTCTATTTTTCCATTCATTCCCTCATCAATTAGTTTGTAAGTCATGTGAAGTCCTAGTCCTGTACCTTGTGATTTATGTTTTGTTGTGAAATATGGGTCATATATTTTTGAAATTATATTTGGAGAAATTCCTCCTGCATTATCTTTAATACTTATATTAATAATATTATTTTGTAAGCTTGTCGAGATAAATAATAGAGGATTTTCTTGGTTTATTTCTTTAAAAGCATCTTTTGAATTATTGAAAATATTTATTAGACATTGAATTAATTCATTTGGATAACCCTCTAGTTTTATATCTTTTTCTAAATCAAGAATTATATTTATATTATCTGTTTTTATTGTAGATTCAATAATATGTAAAAAGTTATTTATTGTAGTAGATAAGTCATAAGTCTTTATTTTTCGATCGCCTTTTATGAAGTTTCTAAAATCATTTATTGTTTCTGATAAATATTGGGCATTTTTATTAATTAAGTCCATATTTTGAACTAACTCTTCTTCTTTTAAAGTTCCAAATTCTTTTTGTATTTTTATTCCTGTAGCAATGGTAGAAATTATAGATAAAGGTTGTCTCCATTGATGTGCAATATTACTTATCATTTCTCCCATTGAAGCTAATTTATCAGCTTTGAAGAGTTTTTCTTGGAAGAGTTTATTTTTTTCAACTTCTTCATTTATTTTTTCTTCAAGAGATGAATTTAGCTTATTTAGTTCATTTTTCTTTTCTTTTAAAATTTGATTTGATTTTTCTAATTCTTGAGTTCTTTTTAAAACTTCATTTTGAAGAAAATTATTATTGTGTTTTAATAAGTATTGTCTATATAAAAAGAATACCAATAATATAATAATAAAAGCTATTAGTAGCCATAAATAAGTATAATCTTCAATCTTTTCATATTTAATTGATACCCATTTATTAACAATATTTTGAATGTCATCTTTCGTTAATGTTTCAATGGCTTTGTTTAAAATATCTTTTAAAATAGGTTCATTTTTTATGACACCAATTCTTAACTGATTTTCATAATCTTCTGGTTGATTTAGAATTTTAAGATTAAAAAACCCTTTTTCTTTTATATTAAATGCTGAAATTATCATAGATCGAACTGTTAAATCTGCTTTTTTTTCTTCTACAAGTTTGAATGCTTCATCTTCTGAATCTACTGGAATTATAATAAGTTTTGGAAAATCCTTTTGAAATCTTTCATACATTGCTGTTCCTTTTGGTATAGCAATAGAAGCTTTGATTTTTGATAAATCTTTTATAATATCACTATCAAGTCTACCAATAATCACATTTGGGTCTTTAAAAATAGGTTCAGTAAAAGTAAGCCACTCTTTTCTTTGGGGAGTTTCATTTAAAAAACTCATTAAATCGCATCTTTTTTCTTTTGAAAATTCAATACTTTCTTCCCATGTTTTTGTGGGAATTATTTTTATTTCAATTCCTAATTTTGAAGAAATCAACCTTATAATATCAGCTGCAATTCCAATATGTTTACCATTTTTATCTAGTACTTCAAATGGCTCCCACTCTGGATCAACACACATCGTTATTGTTTTTTTTGTAGATAAATAATTTTCTTCTTCAATATTAAGAGGTATTGTTGATTTTAATTCTATGTTATTTGTATTTATCCATTTTCTTTTTAATTCAAACTCTTCAGCTAGAGTTATTTCCTTTTTTGCTTTTTCTAAAATTTCTTGTAATATTTTATTATTTTTGTTTGTTGCTAAATGCATATTAAGATTAAATTTAGTATCTTTTATTTCAAAAGCAGCTTTTAAATTTGTAATTAAACCATTTTCCATAAAATAATTGGCAACTGCAAAGTTATCAATAAAACCATCAACTTCTCCATAAGCTAATTTTTTTAATCCTGCGATTGTGTCTTCAACTAAAATTAAATTTATATTTGGATAATGTTTTTTTAAAAGTTCTTCTTCATAAAAACCTTTTATAACAGCTAGATTTTTCCCCTTAAAATCATCTAAATTTTTTAAGTTATTTATATCTTTTTTTGTAAATACAGTATCAAATGTTTTAGCGTAAGGTGTTGTGAAATTTAAATATTTTTCTCTATCTTCTGTTTTCCCAATATTTAACATTACATCAATTTTATTCTCTTTGATCAGCTCTAAAAAATCATTCCAATTAGGTCCTGATATATACTCAATCGTTAATCCAACTTTTGAAGCTAATAAGTTCATATAATCTATTGAATAACCCATTGGTTTTGCGTCTTTATTATAATTAATTGGTGGCCAGTTTAATTCATTGTGTACTTTTATAATAGAATTTTTTATGTAGTTTTTTTCTTCCAGTGTTAATATATTTTCTATCTTATTATTTATATCAAAATAGTAATTATTTAATATCTCACTGATGTTATAATCTTTGTTAACTAAACCTAAATTTGTATACATATCAGCATTTAATTTGATTAATTCAGGTGTGATTGCACCTATTTTAAATACATTTGTTTTAAATATTTTTTCTGTTTGAATTGCTTCAAATAATAAAGACTCTTTAGTTTTTATTTTTGTATATTTATTATAAATTAGTTCAACTATTTCTTCTTTGTTTTTAAAAGCATATTCCCACCCTTTATTTGTAGCTTCTACAAAGTTCTTAACTTTTTGTATATCAGAATTTATTACATCTTCACTTGTAAAAAGTTCAACATCATAAGAATAAATTCCAAAATTAGCTGGATTTAAAATATTATATTTTATTCCTAATTTATCAAGTTCATAAGGCTGTGAAGTTGTAAATACGCTCATTGCATCAACCTCCCCCTTTACAAACTTATCAACTTTAAAATTATGATTTACTAAAGTATAATCATTCTGATTTATTCCAGCGTCTTTTAGTATTACTCCTAAACTTGTATGACCCATTTCCCAATCAACAGCCATAATTCTTTTATTTTTTAAATCAGCAGGAGTTTTTATTTCTGGTTTCGTAACAAGTGCAAGGGCATTTTGCTTAAAATATGAAGCAATTAAAACAATAGGTTTTTTATTGAGTTTTTCCAAAATTAAAGCAGATGAAGATATTCCAAAAGTTGCATTTCCACTTAAGACTTCTTGAATTATATTTATACCTTGCTTGAACTCTTTTATCTCAACTTCAAGTCCAACATCTTTATAGTAACCTTTTTCAACAGCAGCATAAAAACCAGCAAACTCAAATTGATGTTTCCACTCAAGTTGTAAGGTCACTTTTTCTAATTCATTTGTTTGATTCGCAAATAAAAAGTTATTTAGAAATAGAGTTAATAAAATTGTTAATTTAAATAGAGCTTTCATTTATCTTCTTTTTTTCTTCTATTATAATATAAAACTTTTTTATTTAATTGAAAGCTTGTTCATTAACTAAACATTAATTAATAATTGATTACCATATATATATGATTAAAAAAGGAACCCTATGAAAAACCTTTCTATAAAAACTAAATTATTACTTATAGTAATAGTTACAATACTTCTTGTTGCTACAATGATAGCCTTAAAATCAATATATGAGATTAATAATTTGACGCAGCAAAATATTGAAGAATATAAACAAAATGCTTACAGTACTGCAAATGAAGAATTAAAATCATTTACAAATTTTGCAAAAAATATAATTGTAAATCTTTATAATCAATCTTTACCTGAAAATGTTAAAGAAAATGCAAAAGAAAATTTAAAAAATCAAACAGATTTTTTATTCACAATGTTAACAAGATTATATGACGAACAAAAAGGAAAGGTTTCAGAAGCAGAGTTGAAAAAAATTATTTTGGATACTATTGATTCTGTTAGATATGGAGAAAATAAAGATTATTTCTTTGTTTATGATGAAAACTCTACGATATTAAAACTACCTATTAGTCCAGAAAGAGAAGGTACAAAAAATACTCAACCTTATGTTAAAGAATTTATCAATAAAGCTATTACAAATGGAGAGGGATTAGTTCCTTATGAGCAAGTGGTAAAAGATAAACCATCACGACAAAAAGTATCTTATGTAAAACTATTTAAACCTTTTAATTGGGTAATTGGAACAGGAGCTTATGTTGATAATGCGACAGAAGCTTTACAAAAAAAAGCTTTAGAGCAAGTTTCTCAACTTAGATTTGGAAAAGATGGATATTTTTATATTTATGATTATTCAGGAGTAAATATAATGCATCCAGTAAAACCTGACCTTGTTGGTAAAAATTTAATAGATCTAAAAAGTAAATTGGGTGTTTATTATATAAAAGATTTAATTGAAGTTGCTAAAAAAGGTGGGGGAATTGTAACTTTCGATTTTGAAAAACCAAATGACACTAAATTATATGAAAAAATAGGTTATGCCGCAGGTTTTGATGAGTGGAAATGGATGATTGGAACTGGTGTATATACTGAAGATATTGAAAAAAATATTGAAATAATGAAAAATAATTCAAAAGAAAAAATAACTTCTACAATATTTGGAATATTACTTATTGCTGCAATTGTTTCAATTATTATTATGTTCTTTGTAACATTTTTTATTAGAAAAGAGATAATTGGTCCTTTAAATAACTTTCAAGTGGGACTTTTGGATTTCTTTAAATATCTTAATAAAGAGACAAAAAATGTTGAAAAAATCTTAATTAAATCTGATGATGAAATAGGATTAATGACAAAAATTGTAAATGTTAATATTGAAAAAACAAACAAATTAATTCAAGAAGATGAAAAATTAATTCATGATGTAAAAGAAGTAGTTTCTGAAATAAACAAAGGTAACTTAAGAAATAGAATAGAAGCTAAAACTGAAAATGAAAGTTTAGAAGAATTAAAAAATATTTTAAATGAAATGTTAACTGTAGTTTCAGAAAAAATAAATGATGATTTAATTGTTATTGATGAAGTTTTAAATGAATATAAAAATGTTAATTTTAAAGTTAGAATAAATAATCCACATGGAGTTGTTGCAAAAGCACTTAACTCTTTAGCTGATACTATAAATCATATGTTGGTTGAAAGTAAATCAAATGGATTAACATTAGAAGAGAGTTCACATATTCTTTTGGCAAATGTTGATAAATTAAATATAAGTTCAAACGAAGCAGCAGCAAGTCTTGAAGAAACAGCAGCTGCAATTGAAGAGATAACTTCTAATATTAGAAATAATACAGAAAATATTGCAAAAATGTCTACTTATTCAAATAGTGTAACAGCATCTGCTTTGGATGGTGAAAAATTAGCAAATCAAACAACAGTAGCGATGGATGAAATTAATGAGCAAGTTAATTCAATAAATGAAGCGATAAGTGTAATTGACCAAATAGCATTCCAAACAAATATTCTTTCATTAAATGCAGCAGTAGAAGCAGCAACTGCTGGAGAAGCAGGAAGAGGATTTGCAGTTGTAGCAGCAGAAGTAAGAAATCTTGCTTCAAGAAGTGCAGAAGCTGCTAAAGAGATAAAAAGTATCGTAGAAAATGCAACAAAAAAAGCGAATCAAGGAAAAGTAATTGCTGGAAACATGATTAATGGATATAAAGAATTAAATCAAAATATTACAAATACAATAAATTTAATTCAAGATATAGAAATGTCAAGTAAAGAGCAATTAAGTGGAATTGAGCAGATAAATGATGCAGTAAATCAATTAGACCAACAAACACAACAAAATGCTGCTGTTGCTTCTCAAACTCAAGATGTCGCTGAAATTACAGATGAAATATCAAAATTAATTGTAAGTGATGCAAATGCAAAAGAGTTTATTGGTAAAAATGAAGTTCAAGCAAAAAAAATGAGCCACAAAAGTGAATCAGCAACTAAAACAATAACTCCAGTTATTCATAAAAAAGTGGCATCTCAAGATAAAAAAGTTGTTTCAAATAAATCAACTAAATCAGAAGATGCAGAGTGGGAAAATTTTTAGAATTTTCGACCTTGTAAAAGGGATCGTTCAAAATTTTGTGTCAAACAGGTAAAATAAACAATACCAAAGGACACAAAGATGAAGATAGAAATAGATGTAGAGCAATTTGCTCGTGATATAAAAGCTGGTAAAAGTATCGGTGGAGC
>NZ_MUXE01000028.1 GCF_003063245.1 Arcobacter caeni
ATAATCAACTGTACTGTTGAATCCTTAAACTCTTGACTATATTTACTTTGTCTCATTTGCAACCTTTATTCATTTATTTTATCTCAGAATCTTTTAATTCTGAGTATGAATTTATGTTACCTCTCCATATTTCTATTACATTATCTGTAAGAGGTAAGAAGAAATCTGCTAAATTCTTATTTTTTACTTTCATCATAGCTCTAGGTATTATTAAAGTTCTATTTTCAAAATTAATATATTCCCATTTTAAATTAGCTAAATTTTCTGGTCTCAAGGGAAGATGTAATACTAATTTTAATGCATTTTGAATAGATATACTACCCTCTTTATTAGAATAGATAGAAACAATTAATTTCTTTAATATTTGAATATCTGTAATTTTTGGCATATGCATAACTTCTTTTTTTATAAGAACATCTTTTTTTCTAATATTTAAAATTAAATTTGATTCACAATAACCTTTCAATACACAAAATTTAAAAAAATTCCCTATATAATTAAATAATTTAGAAGCTGTTTCTGGAGCTGTTTTTTCTTTTTCTTGTAAAAGTTTTGTAATATCAAAAAGTTTAATTTCATTTACATAAATAATATTTTCTTTTCTAAAGAATTCCATCACATAATTAAATATCATTTTTTTACTTTTATGAGTTGTTTCAGTAGTTGATAAAGATTCTTTTTTAAGCCATTCATTTATTGCATTTTCTATTTTGCCTTTTGTATTTAAATCTATTAATTTTAATTCTTCTTTTTTATTATCAATAGGGTCAATATTATTAGCAAGTAATTCTCTATATTTTTGACCTATTTCTCTAGCTTTCAATAGAGAAACATCAGGATAATTCCCAAAAGATGTTCTTCTTCTATTCTTTTTAGTTGGTGATGTATATCTAAATTCCCATAACTTATTATTATTTGGTTTAACAGTAAGATATAAACCTTTTATTTTAGTGTCAGAAATCTGATTTACAACTAATTTCTCACTTCCATCTTTTTCAATCCTAATAGTTGGTTTTAAATGCTTAATTTTTAAATCTGTTAATTCATTTTTTTTGTCAATTTCTTTTATCATGATATATTCCCATTCTTATTTTTCAGGAATTTTAATAGCATTATCATTAAAGAAAACTTACTAAAAATACCATAAAATCGAGCTTTTAACACATATAACACTATATAAATCTATATAGTGTTAAAAAAGAAATTTTGAAATTTATTAAAAAAATTTAATACAGAAAATATATATTGGCCTATTAAATGGCCTATTCAAATTACTCGAATAATTAATTCATTATTTTTAAAAATTGATAGGCCATTAAATAGGCCATTTTTTTATAACTTGTAGAAATTTACATTAACTAACATAAATGTATAACATTAAAGAAAGATTGATTTTATAGGATATTTAAACATATATTGTAGTAATAAAATGGGAAAAGTGGAGGAGGTAGTCGGACTCGAACCAACGCATGTCGGATTTGCAATCCGAGGCATTACCAGCTTTGCTATACCTCCAACAGAAATGTATAGTATGTTTTAAATCATTTAAAATTGAAAAAAGTTAGATGATTTATTATAATAGTGGCAGAGGACAAGGGATTCGAACCCTCGGAGGCTTTCACCTCGCCGGTTTTCAAAACCGGTCCATTAGACCAACTCTGGCAATCCTCTACTATTATATGGTGCGAATGATCGGAATTGAACCGATACTCCGAAACCGGAATTGGATTTTAAGTCCAACGCGTCTACCTATTCCGCCACACTCGCACACTTGGTAAGTCAATCTAAATATTAACTACTTAAATTGGACGGGAATTATAATAGCTTTTTTTTGATTTGTCAAGATATTTATTAGAAAATTTCTAAATTCTAATAAATTTATATGTTTAATTAAAGTTGAACTGCAAAAAATGTATAATCTAGCCATATAATTTATGCAGATTAAAGGATAAAAATTGAGAAGTGATGAAGTAAAAAAAGGGTTTGATAGAACACCACATAGATCGTTATTAAGAGCTACTGGACTTAAAGATGAAGATTTTGATAAACCATTTATTGGTGTTGCGAACTCTTTTATTGAGTTAATTCCTGGACACTTTTTCTTAGATAAAGTAAGTGCCATTATAAAAGAAGAAATCAGAGCAAATGGTTGTGTTCCATTTGAGTTTAATACAATTGGTGTTGATGATGGGATTGCTATGGGTCACGATGGAATGTTATTTTCATTACCTTCAAGAGAATTAATTGCAAACTCTATTGAAACTGTAATGAATGCACATAAACTTGATGCAATGATTGCTATTCCTAACTGTGATAAAATTGTTCCAGGTATGATTATGGGAGCTTTAAGAGTAAATGTTCCAACTATTTTTGTTTCAGGTGGACCAATGGAAAAAGGTTACACACAAGATGGAACTCCTATTGACTTGGCAACTGCATTTGAAGCTGTTGGAAAACACGAAGCTGGAGAAATGAGTGATGAAGAGTTAAAAGATATTGAATGTAACGCATGTCCAAGTGGTGGTTCATGTTCTGGAATGTTTACAGCTAACTCTATGAATACACTTATGGAAGCTATGGGAATTGCACTTCCTGGAAATGGAACTATCTTAGCCCTAACGCCTGAGAGAGAAGTATTATATAGACAAGCTGCAAGAAGAATTTGTGAAATTGCTTTAGATGCAAAATCAAGAGAAAAATATAAATTAACAAATATTTTAAATGAAAATGCAGTTAGAAATGCTTTTGCTGTTGATATGGCAATGGGTGGAAGCTCAAATACAGTTCTTCATATGTTAGCAATCGCAAAAGAAGCAAAAGTTAATTTTAATCTTGAAGATATTAATAAAATTTCTAAAAGAGTTTCACATATTGCAAAAATTTCTCCATCTTTATCAACTGTTCATATGGAAGATATCAATAAAGCTGGTGGAGTTAATGCTGTAATGAAAGAAATGAGTAAAAGAGGCGATGATATTTTATTAGATAACCTTACTATTTCTGGTGAGACTTTATTAGAAAAAATTAAAGATGCACATATCAAAGATACAAATATTATTCATACTATTGATAATCCATATTCACAAGTTGGTGGATTAGCGATTCTTTATGGAAACCTTGCAGAACAAGGTGCTGTTATTAAAACTGCTGGAATTACAGGTTCAAGAGTAATGACAGGAAAAGCTGTTTGTTTTGATGGTCAAGCTGAATGTATCAAAGGAATCGTAAGTGGTAAAGTAAAAGCTGGCGATGTTGTAGTTATTAGATACGAAGGTCCAAAAGGTGGTCCTGGAATGCAAGAAATGTTAGCACCTACTTCACTTATCATGGGAATGGGTCTTGGTGATGATGTTGCACTTATTACTGATGGAAGATTTTCAGGAGCTACAAGAGGAGCTTCTATTGGTCATGTTAGTCCAGAAGCCGCTGAGGGCGGAATGATTGGATTATTAAAAGATGGTGATGAAATTCATATTGATGTTGACCAATATATTTTAAGTGTAAAATTAAGTGATGAAGAAATTGCAAACAGAAAAGCAAATTTTGTTCCTCTTAAAAAACCTCTTAACTCTTCATGGTTGGGACAATACAGAGCTTTAGTTACAAATGCAAGTAGCGGAGCTGTATTAAAAACTGATTTATAATACATCTAACTAAGGTTTTCCCTTAGTTAGATATTAACTAAACATTAACCTTTGATTGGAAAATAGTTTACACTTATACTTCATAATGTCACTATAAAATTAAAAAGAGGATAACAAAGTGAAGAAAAAACTTCTACTAATTTCTACATTAATAGCTACACAATTATTTTCAAAAACAATTGATTTCGAAGTAGTGGATTCAAATCCTACTAGAATTTCTCCAAACTCTGCAAATGAAATCTTATCTTTTAATAACAGCGTTAAAGATTCTGTTCAATCTATTGTAAATATTTCTGCAAAAAAACATGTAAATGAGGGAATTGAAAATCTTCCTTTGCAAATGTTTAATGATCCTTTTTTCAAAAGATTTTTTGGAGACCAATTTGGAAATCAATTTAAACAAAATAGAATTCAAAGATCGTTGGGTTCTGGTGTAATCATTTCAAAAGATGGATATATAGTTACAAATAATCATGTTATTGAAAATGCAGAAGAAATAACTGTAACAATTGGTGATGAAACAACAGAATATAATGCAAAACTTGTAGGTCGTGATGCTGATAGTGATATTGCTGTTATTAAAATTGAGGCAAATATTTCATTAAGACCTATAAAACTTGCAGATTCTAACTCATTATTAGTTGGAGATTTAATTTTTGCTATTGGAAATCCTTTTGGTATAGGAAGTACAGTAACGCAGGGAATTATCTCAGCTTTAAATAAAAATAAAGTTGGAATAAATAGATATGAAAACTATATTCAAACTGATGCTTCTATAAATCCTGGAAATTCAGGTGGTGCATTGGTTGATAGTCGTGGTGCATTAATTGGTATAAATACTGCAATTATTTCAAAAGGTGGAGGAAATAATGGAATTGGTTTTGCAATTCCCGTTGCCATGGTTAAAGATGTAGTTGGAAAATTAGTTGCTGATGGAAAAGTAACAAGAGGATATTTAGGTGTTGCAATTGCTGATTTAGATAATGAATCTTCAAAAGTTTATAAAAGAAAAGAAGGTGCTTTAGTTTTAGATATTTCAGCAGAAACTCCAGCTGCTAAAGGTGGTCTAAAAAGAGGTGACTTAATTTATGCAATAAATGGTAAATTAGCTAAAGATAAAACTTCTTTACAAAATACAATTGCATCTTTCAAACCTGATGAAAAAGTAAAGATTCAAGTTGAAAGAGATGGAAAAGATATTGAATTAACTATTGTTTTAGCAGATAGAACTACGGTATTAGATACACCAGCTACTGCTTCTCAAGTAAATAACAATATTTTTCTTGGTGGATTAAAATTAAGTGTTATAGACAGTGAAACTCAAAAACAATTTAGATTACCAACTGATGTTACTGGAATATTAATTTCAGATGTTGAACTAAAATCAAAGGCTGAAAAAGCTGGTTTTCAAGCTGGTGATATTATTGTTCAAATTGAAGATTTAGAGATAAAAAACTTTGCAAATGTCGAAACAGTATTAAAAAAATATGCTACTAAATTTAAAAGAGTATATGTAAATAGATACGGTCAAACTATATTATTCATCATTCAATAAAAAGGATAACCCATTATTAAAGTACTTATGATAGAAGATGATATTGAATTAGCTCAAATCATCACCGATTATTTAAAATCATTTGACATTGAAGTTACAAACACTGATAGTCCATACAATGGACTATCGATGCTTAGTGTACATAAAGATTACCAACTTATTATTTTAGATTTAACTCTTCCTGAAATTGATGGATTAGAATTAATTCCAAAAATAAGAGAAAAATCTGATATTCCAATTATTATAAGCTCAGCGCGTGATGACATTTTAGACAAAGTTATGGGACTTGAAAGAGGTGCTGATGATTATCTTCCAAAACCTTACAATCCAAGAGAACTTCAAGCTAGAATTAAAACTATTCTAAAAAGAGTTGACACAAATAATGAGCCTAAAAAACCTGAGCAAAACTCGCTTTTTGAAGTAAGAGAAGATGATATGCAAATATTATTTCAAAATACGGCTTTGACTTTAACACTTGCTGAATATGATATTTTAAAACTATTAGTTCAAAGAAATCATGGAGTTGTTGCAAGAGAAGATTTTATTTATGCAAGTGATAATATTGAAGATGATTCATCTTTAAAAAATATTGATGTAATAATTTCAAGAATTAGAACAAAATTAGCAAAAATAGATGAATCTATTATGCCTATAAAATCAGTAAGAGGTATTGGGTATCAGTTAATATGATAAAAAATATCTCTATTTCTACTTTTGTAAATATTATATTTTCATTAGCTTTTATATCTATTTTTATAACATTTGCAATGTTTATAAACTACGACCAACAAAGACATGAAATATCTTTGCAAAATAGGTATGAATTAATAGCAGAAAACTTTTTAAGCTCTTTTCAAAATCAACCAACAGCAGAATCGTTATTGACTATTTTTAGAAAATTTAAAGTTAAACCTATTGAAGAGCGAGAAAAAAGATTAGAGATTATAAAAAACGCTCAAGAATTAACAATAACTCAAAACTATTTAGGAACATATCGTGTTTATAAATATGATGGCAATTATTATATTTATGTACAACAATATGGCTATAACATCATGTTAAAAGATTCAGATGGACACAATTATAGTATTGCTTTTATAATTGCAGGATTCATAGTTTCTATTTTGACTTTTCTAATTTTATATGAGATTTTAAAAAGAAAACTAAAACCTTTGAAACTTTTAAACAAACAACTAATTGAGTTTTCAAATGGAAATAAAGATATAAAGTTAAACTACACAAGTCAAGATGAAGTAGGAACAATCGCAAGAAGTTTTAATGAAGCTATAAATATCATAAATAATCAATCAAAATCAAAAGATTTATTTATGCGAAATATGATGCATGAACTTAAAACTCCCATAACCAAAGCTATGTTTATTGCAGAATCATTAAATGATGAAAATAAAAGGGACACTTTACAAAGAGCATTCAAAAGAATGGATGATATTATAAAAGAGTTAGCAACAGTTGAAAAACTAACCTCAAAAAATACAATGATTTACAAAGAAAAAAACAGTTTTTTAAATATTTATAATAGAACTTTAGAAATTATGATGATAAATCCTAATAATATCACAGCGAATATACAAGATTTTGATTTCAAAGTTGATAATTCTATGATGCCAATTGCTCTTAAAAATCTAATAGATAATGCAATAAAATTTTCTCCAAATAAAAAAGCAATAGTTGAAGCTTCAAAAGAAAAAATTGAAATAATCTCTTTAGGAGAACAACTAAAAAATGAACTTTCATATTATACAGAAGCATTTTCACAAGAAGAAAAAAGAAGTGATGGTTTTGGATTGGGACTTTATATTGTTAAAACAATAATAAATTTACATGAATACAAACTTGAATATAAATATGAGGGTGGAAGAAATTATTTTATTATAAATATGAAATAAAATGTTTCTAAAAGCACTCAAATAATTGAGTGCTTCTTTATTTAAAAATCTTAAGATTCTTTTGGTCGTACATCTTTCATAATTTCAAACCAATTTCTATTAAAATTTTTCTTAATATATTTGGCCCTATGAGGCACAATACAGCCTGAACAATTTTGATGAATATAATCCGCACCAATATATTGACTTCCATCACGAGATTTGATATTACAAACAGAAAAAAGCGTTTTACCATCGGGCGTTTTTTCAAATCCTTCCATTTTAAATCTGAAATTTGGACAAGCACATAAATAACAATTTAAATCTTCCATGTCATGACATTTTTTATTGTCTTTATAAAGTGGACAAAAATCTGGTTCATTTTTTACCATATTTTCAAATTTGAAATATTCTATTACTTCATCAACTGATTTATCAGTTAATTTTTTCATTACATTTGCATGAAGATTGCCCTGTTGGACAAACCACTCTTCATAAGTCATCATAAAACTCCTAAAATTAATACAATTATTATAAAAATATCTAGTCTGTTTTTAAAACTTACAGCTTTTAAAACATCACTATTTTCGATATTTTCTTTTCCATCTCCAAAAAAAGGTTTATTTTTTATTTTTCCAAAATACGAAGTAGGACCGCCAAGTTTAACATTTAAAGCCAATGCAAAAGCTGATATTGGAAGTCCTGCATTAAAACTTTCATGTTTTTTTCCATATTTGTAAAACTGTAAAAAAGCTTTTTTACTAAAAAATAAAAGTGCTATTATCAAAGCTGTTATTCGTGAGGGAATATAATTTGCCACATCATCAAGCCTTGCTGAGAATTTACCAAACTTTTCATATTTGTCATTTCTATATCCAATCATAGAATCAAGAGTATTAATAGCTTTATAAACAAAAGCCCCAACAATCCCAAAACATAAAAGATAAAAAAGTGGCGCAATAACCCCATCACTTAGATTTTCAGCATAAGTTTCAATAGCTGCTTTGTTTATATCACTGGAGAGGTAACTAAAAAACATACCCTTTTTTGCTAATCCCTAAGCCACCATTTCAGATTGTAACACTTTTTCTTTTTCTTGTTTTTCTTCAAATTTAACAGGTGATAAATTTCCTAAATAACTATGACTTCTAACTCTATTATAATAAAAT
>NZ_MUXE01000029.1 GCF_003063245.1 Arcobacter caeni
ATAATCAACTGTACTGTTGAATCCTTAAACTCTTGACTATATTTACTTTGTCTCATTTGCAACCTTTATTCATTTATTTTATCTCAGAATCTTTTAATTCTGAGTATGAATTTATGTTACCTCTCCATAGTGCTTCATTTTTATGCTACATTAATCCACTCAGATGAACCAAAAAGAAAAAAAGATGAGAATCGTAAAACTATCTCAAATAAAGCAAATGACACAATTTGTGATGTATCTTATCTTTGTTGTGCTGATGTTAGATGGGTTATTTTAGTTTTTATATTGTTGAAACCTTTCTATTAATATATTTAAAATCTCTTTTTTATCTTTGTCTTGCTCTTTTAGCTCTCTTTGTTTTATCTCTTTTAGAACGGTTTTTAGTGAATTTACACACATTTCAAAACAACTCTCTACCTCACTTTGAGTAAGATCACAACTTTGTACACCAAATCTTAAAAGATACTTTTTATCCCACCATTTTTTACTTCCTAGTAGATGAAGTGCTGGTATATCATCTTTAATATATAAAGTTGTACAAACCACATCATAAGCAGGAGCTAGTCTGATATCTTCTATCCCATCATACACAAGTCCAAAGTTTTTGAGATGTGCATCTCCATTTTGTACCAAAAAGTTTATGACTGTCATTTTAAAAAAGTTTTTGAGTGAATTTTTTTTGTGCTTATTTGATACAAATATTTTGATAGTTTTTGCTATTTGTTCATAAGTTCCATCATATTTATCATCTCTTTGTTTTCCTAGCAACACACACATATCTTCAAAACCTAAATATCTGTTTTCTTCAACTATATCAAATCGTTTCATAATAAAAAGCTTCTCATCATCAGAGATAAAAAACTCAGGGACTGCAATATCTGCACCTCGAACTACTTGCATACAATAGTATTCATTTAAAGCTAGTTCTTTATACTCTTCGCCCCATGATTTAACGATATAGTCATCTAGTTTGAGTGTCGCTTTATTTCTTATAGTTGCTAATACTTTAGGTTGTACACCACTAAGAGCTGAACTTAGTGCAAAGCGTGAGACTAGTTCATCAAAAAGCTTTTCACTTTTTGGATGCAATAAATCTTCTAAATACAAAGCATCGTCTTTTGTGTTTGCATCCATCTCATAACTTAGCCGACCTTTTATAGATGGTGACATCACTTTTAAAAGACCAAAATCATCTGTTTTGAGTATTTTTGAAAAGTGCTTTTTGATTATAGAGAGCAAATACCCCTCAGGAAGATGCATCTCAAATATAGGATGTAGTTTATTGTGTATATAGTTTTTTGCACGCACAGGCATAATTAAAGAGATAAAATCATCATTTTTTTCACTTACATAGTCAAAAATGTATTCATCATTTTCTTTGATGATATTTCCTACATATTTACCATCTACTTTTACAGCCAATTTATCCATTTATGATATCCTCAAATACAGGAAAAGGCGATCTTTCTTTTATGCAGATTTCATATCCCAAATAGTCAACAATTTGTAGAACTTTTTTCAACCCAATATCTACATTCCCACCATTTTCAAGATTGCTTAAAGTAGCTCTTGATATAGCGATGTCATCACATAGACTTTGTTGAGATATCTTTTTTTGTTTTCGTAGCAACGCTATATCTTTTCCAAACTCTTTAAAGTCCATATTTTTCTCTTTGTGTATAATATAATTGTCATTTTAGTTTAATACTCTTATTTTGTCAAGTATATTATACGAATGTTTGTTTAAATAAAATGTATTGAGACTAAGATTTATTACCATGGATTTCTTTTTGCAAAGTATGCTGCTGCCTTTTTTAAAATATCTCGCTCTTGTTTTAGTATTTTATTTTCATGTCTTAGGCGTTTAAGTTCCTCTGATTCACTTTCTTTAGAAGATGATAAATTTATACTTTTTGTTGGAATTTTATGAGCTTTTTTATACATTGTAACCCAATGATATAATGTCTTTGGATTTAAATCTAAATCTTCTGCAACTTTTACAACACTTTCATTATTATTAATAATAAGCTTCATAAACAAGCTCTCATTTAATAAAATATATCGCCTGTATAAAATAACTTTAACAATCATTTAGATAAAATCCAAACCATGAATAAAAAAAGATTAATTGTAGCCTTTTCAGGTCCTTCAAATAGTGGTAAAACTACTGCTATTGTAAAAGTTTCGAGTATTCTTAATGATGGTGGTTTTAAAGTTTGTATTATTAAACATGATCCAAAAGATAAAGCCGTTTTTGATAGAGAAGGAAAAGATTCTTTTAAATTTTCTCAAACAGGTGCTGATGTTGCAGTAGTAAGTCCAAATAAAACAACTTTATTTAAAAAAAGTACTTCAAGTATCGATGAAATGGTTGAACTATTTCAAGATTTTGATTATTTGTTGGTTGAGGGTTTAAAAACTCTTGAATTGCCAAGAATCTCTATTTTTAGAGAAAGATTAGATGAGAGTTATTTTAGTGTTTCAAATGCAATTGCATGTGATGAAACAATAAATAAAAATGAAATTCCTGATAGTATTGATATATTAAATTTAAATAATCCAGAAGAGATAATTTTATGGATTAACAAAAATGCAAAGAGAGTATAAAATGCAAGAAATTATTAAAGCAATCGAAGAATCAGCGATTAAAATAAGAGATTTAATACAAACTGGTGACACAGGTAAAAGTGAACATGAAAATTCAACTGGTGATACTCAATTAAAACTTGATATTGCAAGTGATGAAATTATTGAAAAAATTTTCAAAAAAATTCCATCAATCAAAGCAATAGTTAGTGAAGAACAAGAAGCTATCGTAAACTTACATGAAAATGGTAAATATTTAATAGCTTATGACCCACTTGATGGTTCTTCTTTAGTTGATGTAAATTTATCAGTTGGTTCTATTTTTGGGATTTATGAAAATGAATTTAATGCTGCTAATATTGTTGCTTCTGTTTATGTAGTTTTTGGTCCAAGAGTTGAAATGGTTGTAACAACTTCTGATGTTAAAATGTATAGATTGTTAAATAATGAATTTAAATTTATACAAAATATTAAACTAAATGAAAAAGGTAAATTAAATGCACCAGGTTCAACTCAAAACTGTTGGGCTCCTTTTCATAAACAATTAATTGATGATATTTTTAATGATGGTTATAGATTAAGATATTCAGGCGGAATGGTTCCTGATTTACACCAGATTTTACTAAAAGGTGGTGGATTATTCTCATATCCTGGAACAACTGATAGACCAAAAGGAAAACTAAGACAACTATTTGAAGTATTTCCATTTGCTCTAACTTATGAAAAAGCAGGTGGTGGAGCAGTTGATGGATTTAACAGAGTTTTAGAAGTACAAACTACTCATATTCATGATACAACTCCATGTTTTTTTGGTTCAAATACGGAGATAAATAGAGTTTTAGAAGTTTATAAAAAAAATGCCTAATCATAAAAATTTAGTTATTGATGAGTGGGATATTAAACTAGACAAAATGCTAGTTGAATTAAAAACTTGTCAAGAACAAAATAGTTTAAAAACATGTTCAGATTGTAGTAAGTTTTTTGAATGTGAATTAAGAAAAAGATATGTGAAAGCCGTTTATGAATCTATGAACAAAGGTGCTGGCGGTGGATTTGAATTTTAATATAATTATAAAAAAAGAAAAAAAGGTAAACAATGGAAGAATCTTGTAAAAATGTTTATATAACAACACCAATTTATTATGTAAATGATGTAGCTCACATCGGTCATGCATATACAACAATAATAGCTGATATGTTAGCTAGATATTCAAGATTAATTGGTTCAAATACATTTCTTTTAACAGGTACTGATGAACATGGGCAAAAAATTGCTCAAAGTGCTGAATTAAGAGGAAAAACTCCAAAAGAATATGCTGATGAAATATCTGGTAAATTTAAGAATTTATGGGATGATTTTGATATTTCTTATGATAAATTTATTAGAACAACTGATGATGAACATAAACTTGGTGTTCAAAAAGCTTTCCAAACTATGTTTGATAAAGGTGATATTTATAAAGGTGAATACGAAGGTTTTTATTGTGTATCATGTGAGACATTTTTTACAGAAAAACAATTAGTTGATGAACAATTCTGCCCTGATTGTGGAAGACCTACTTCAATAGTAAAAGAAGAAAGTTACTTTTTTAAATTATCAAAATATGAAGATAAATTAATAAAATGGTATGAAGAAAATGAAGACTGTATTTTACCTCGTGCAAAAAAGAATGAAATTACAAACTTTGTAAAAGGTGGATTAAGAGATTTATCAATCTCAAGAACTTCATTTGATTGGGGTGTAAAATTACCTGAATCTATGAATGAACCAAAACATGTTATGTATGTTTGGCTTGATGCTTTAATGAACTATATTACGGCACTTGGATATGGAACAGATGAGGCTAATATGAATTTCTGGCCAGCTAGTATTCATTTAGTTGGAAAAGATATTCTAAGATTCCATGCTATTTATTGGCCAGCATTTTTAATGTCTTTAGATTTACCTCTTCCAAAACATATTGCTGCTCATGGATGGTGGACAAGAGATGGTGAAAAAATGTCTAAATCTAAAGGAAATGTTGTAGATCCAAAACTTGTAGCAGATGCTTATGGTCTTGATGCATTTAGATATTTTATGTTGAGAGAAGTTCCATTTGGACAAGATGGAGATTTTTCACAAAAAGCCTTAATTGATAGAATTAATTCAGATTTAGGAAATGACTTAGGAAATTTATTAAATAGAATTTCAGGAATGAGTGGAAAATATTTTGATTATAAAGTAAGTTCAAAAGATGTAGAAAAATTCCATGCAAAAGAGTTAGCAGAAGTTAATGCTATTTTAGAAAAAGTTGAAGTTTATATTTTTAATATGCAAATAAACAGATATTTAGAAGATATTTGGAAAGTATTAACGATTGCAAATAAAGCAATAAATGATTATGAACCATGGAATTTAATGAAAGATGGAAAATCTGATGAAGCTATGGCTTTAGTTGCACTTATCACAAATATAATGGCAAAAGTTGCCCTACTTTTAGATTCTGTTATGCCAGAGAAAATTGCTAAAATTGCAGAGTCATTAGGAATGAAAATCAATACAGCAACTTATAACTCTTTAATCAAAAATAAATCTTTACTTGAAGATACAATAATTACAAAAGTTGAACAATTATTCCCACGAATTGAAGAAGTTTTATTAGAACAACCAGCATCATCTGATATTTCAAAATCTGAATGTGAAGTAAAAAATGAAAAAAAAGTAGAAGAAGTTGAAGATGATAATTTAATTACAATTGATCAATTTTTTCAAACAACACTTAAAATTGGAACGATTGTAGAAGCAGAGGAAGTTCCAAAATCTGCAAAACTTTTAAAACTTCAAGTTGATTTAGGTGAAGGAAGAAATAGACAAATTCTTGCAGGAATAAAAGAATATTATTCTGCTGAAGAACTTATAGGAACTCAAGCTTGTGTAGTTGCAAACTTAAAACCTGCAAAACTAATGGGAATGATAAGCGAAGGAATGTTAATGGCTGCAAGGGATGAAAACGGTTTATCATTATTAAGACCAGAAACTTCTAAAAAATCTGGAACAAAAATAAGCTAGTGCAAATCTCATCTATTTTAGATATTGTTGATGGAAGTTTATTAAACTCTCCATCAATCTCTTTCATCTACTCTATTAAAACAAATCCAAAAAAAGTAAAAGAAGGCGATTTATTTATCGTTAAAGATTTAAATGATATTGAAATGGCGATAAAAAATGGAGCTTTTGCAATAATTCTTGATAATAACTCTCCAATTCTTGATAATGAGATTGCTTGGATAAAAGTAAAAAATATAGATGATTCTATTATTAAGTTAATAAGATATAAATTATCAATTTTAAATTTAGAAGCTTATTTTTGTGATAAAGTAACTTATCAATTATTAAAAATTTATTCTTCAAATTTCCCTAAATCTATTAAATTAATACCAAATAAATTAGAAAATTTATTTAAAAATATAGATGAAATAGAAGAAAATGATGTAATCTTTTCTTTTAATACTGAAATATTAAATAAAATTTATCCAGAAAATAAGGATTTTAGCAAAATTACTACTAAATTAGAAATAGAGAATTTAATAGAACATTCATTATTTGAAACTTCCTTTTCACATAATAATATATATTTTTCTAAACTAAAAATTCCTAGTTTATATTTAGCACAGTTTTTAAGAGTTTATAACTTTTTAGGTGGAAACATAGATTTTGGAAAATTAAAATTATTTAATAATCTAAAACCCCTATTTATAGATAGAAATTTAAATTTTATTGAATTTGGAAAAAGTGATAGATTTATTATTTGTCAAGATATAAAAAACTTATATGCAAATGAGATTTTATATATGAAAATAAAATATAAATATGCAAAAACTATTTTTATTACATCTGAATATACAGAATATTTAAAAAAAGATGAGCAAATTAATATTAGAAATCTTGATGAATTAAAACCAATTTTAAGAAAATTAAAATTTAATGCTATATATTTAATGGGTTTTAATTATAATCAAGTTCAAACATATATTCTTAAAAGTGAAAAAAGATTAACTCTTTTTTGAATTAATAAACCATTCCAAAAGAACTTATAACTTTTCCTAATATTTCTAATTCATTTTTATTCAAAATTTGAGAAGGATAATCTTTATTGTCAGAAATAATATCTAACTTCCCATCAACCCTTCTTTGTATTCTTTTTACAAATAAACCGTGTGTTGTAGTAAATGCATAAATCCCATCTCTACTCATATCATTTTTTGTTTTATCTATGAATATAATATTCTCACTATTTAATGTGGGTTCCATTGAATCCCCTACTACATTGATAGCATCAATATTTTTTAGGTTTTCTTTTCCTCCTAACATAGTTACAAAATATGTTGGTAATTGTAATGATTCATAGTTATCTTCTGCCTCATAAGCTCCACCACCTGCACTAACTGCTACGGTAGGATAATATTTAATCCAATATTTATCAGTTGTATCAACTAAAGAACCTGGATTTTGATCATATAAAAGCCAGTTAATTGAAATCTTCTTTTTTGCACAAAAATTTAAGATATTTGAAAAAGGAATTTTACCTCTGTTTTTCATTGTTGCAAAATTTGCTTGACTCAAATCCAG
The DNA here is from genome assembly GCF_003063245.1 of Arcobacter caeni. Taxonomy (GTDB): domain Bacteria; phylum Campylobacterota; class Campylobacteria; order Campylobacterales; family Arcobacteraceae; genus Aliarcobacter; species Aliarcobacter caeni. The sequence continues at coordinate 7,196 of NZ_MUXE01000029.1, forward strand.
TGAATTTGCAACATCTTTATCAAATACTTTACCATTTTTCCCATCAGCACTTAAAATATCTTTTAATTTCTCAATAATTTCATCAACTATTAACATAATCCACCCTTTTTATCTAAATTAACTAATTATATTACAAAATGAAATATTTTTCAAGTATTTTTATTAAATATTATACTATTTGAAATACTTTACTAAAAAGGAATCAAAATGACAATTAAATTGATGAAAACAAAAGCAGATATCATTAAAATATTAAATAAACTTGATAATTTGATTTATAAATTCGGAGATAAAATATTATAAATGATAAATTTAGAAATTTAATAAAGATTAAATAGAAATATAAATATTACTAAAGCAACTTTTATATATTATTACGATGACAATTACAGATAGTAACTATGGAGAGTATTATGGAAATAAGCTTAGTAGCAGAATCAATAAAATTTATGTTCTTAGGTATGGGAGTAGTATTTTCATTCCTAATAGTAATGATATTGGTACTAAAAGGTCAAAGTGTAATATTAACTAAATTTTTTCCTCAAAAAGAAAAAGAGTTAAATATTATGCCAAATATTACACCAATAAGTAATATTGCAACCACAGACGCTGCAAAAATAGCTGCAGTAATAGCAGCCGTACAACATCATAAAAATCTAAAGGGTTAAAATATATGTCTAAAAAATATATAGATATTATGGATACAACTTTTAGAGATGGATTTCAATC